>DATBSO010000109.1:0-46523 GCA_036559745.1 Gemmatimonadales bacterium
CTCAAGGTGGAGCCTCTGCTCGACGGTCTCCGCGGTGATCCGCGGTTCGCCCGCCTGCTGGAGCGCATGCGGCTCGCCTAGTCCTCGGGGCGTTCCTCGACGGCCGTCCTGACCCCTCCCACGAGCGACAGGACGAACAGCACGACTCCCAGCAAATGGACCGCCTGGCCGATCGCCACGTCCTTGTGGAGAAGGTCGAGACTGTCCAGCAGGTACGTCCAGTCGTGCTCTCCGCCGCCGACCAGTGGTAGCTCCTGCGCCCGTGCGTCGCGAACGTAGACGGAGATGTTCCAGAGGTTCTGCGCCACCCCCCAGAGCGCCACCGTCGCGGCGTGCCGGTCGCCGCGGTGGAGGAAGTACCCGCCGAACACCGACGGTACGACGAGCTGCATCAGGGTGCCACCGAGGAATCCGACGAACTCGCCGAAGGGCGCGAAGACGAGGTGGCCGGTCTCGTGAATGGCAAGATCGAGGCTGTCGAGGAAGCTGTACCGGTCCGGATGGAGCAGAAGGACGAATCCGTACAGCGCGAGGATCGCGGTCAGCGCCAGCCGCGCGCGGCGGTTCAGCAGACGCCCACCGTCCGGCGGACGCCCTGGGTGGATCCATCCAGGTGAATGCGAACGTACGAGTGGTGGCCAAGCACGCGTCCCTGCCTCCGTTTCAGAATGAACGATTGAAATTACCTGGTAATGATGCGATCTGACTGTTGCAAGGTCGACGCCGACGACATACGGTTTCAATGACCCTTGAAGGGACAGCATATGACGGGACGGACGGTTCTCACCTACATCACCACGCTCGCCGCTCTGGGGTGTGGATCCGGCAGTACCCCAGCGGATAACAATCCTCCACCTGCCGGTGACATCACGGTAGGCAATAATTTCTACAATCCTGCCGGCTTTTCGACCCCATTGAACTCGACGGTCACGTGGGCCTGGAACTCGAGTGGGATCCAGCACAATGTGACATTCGACGACGGCCAGCACTCCGACACGCAGGGGTCTGGCACCTACCAGCGGACGTTCACCGTGGCCGGGAGCTACACGTACCACTGCACGATCCACGGAGCGGCGGTGATGTCGGGTACGGTCACGGTCAGCGCATCCCAGGGGACGGGCGGCGGTGGAGGTAGCGGCGGCGGTGGTGGTGGAACGGGTGGTGGCGGAGCGTACGGCGGCGGGATGTAGTGGCCGGTCAGGACGCGCTTCGCAGTAACCGGACCACCGCCCGCTCGCTGTCGGTCAGACCCGGCAAGGGTGTCTTCTTGCCGTTTGGTGCCTTGGTGCCGTTGCCGTTGGCTGATGCACCGGCCAGGTAGTGATCGAACACGAGCGGATGCACGTAGTATTTGCGACAGATTGCCCGGGTGTTGTTCAGCTGGTCGGCTACGCGGTCGATGGCCTGAAGAATGATCGCCTTGGCGTCCTTCTCGGTGCTCGAGGGTCCCAGCTCCTCGAGCGCCTCGAGCGCGAGAGTAGTCCCCGCCCACGTCCGGAAGTCTTTGGCCGTGAAGTCCTCCCCCGTGGTCTCGCGGAGATAGACGTTCACGTCGCCTGACCCGATGGTCTGTTGCACCCCATCCGGATCCACGTACTGGAAGAGATCTTCGCCGGGAAGCGCCTGGCACCGGCTCACGACCCGCGCGAGGCGTTTGTCGTTGAGCTTGACCGCGTGCTGCTTCCCGCCCTTCCCCCGAAATGCAAAACGCATCGTCGAGCCCGACACCTCCACGTGATCCTCCTGGAGCGTCGTGAGCCCGAAGGACCGGTTGGCCTTGGCGTATTCGTCGTTGCCGATCCTGATCCCCGTGCACTCGAGGAGGCGGACGACCGCCGCCAGCACCTTCTCCCGCGTCAGCCCCGGCACACCCAGGTCGCGCTCGATACGCTGCCGTATCTTGGGCAGCGCCTCACTGAACGCGAGCATCCGGCTGAACTTGGTTTCGTCGCGGACTTCCCTCCATTTGGGATGGTAGCGGTACTGCTTGCGTCCGCGCGCGTCGCGCCCCGTCGCCTGGATGTGGCCGTTGGGTGACGGGCAGATCCAGACGTCGGTATACGCCGGCGGAATCGCCAGAGTCCGAATTCTCGCCAGGGTTTTCGCGTCGCTCACGGGCTTACCATCGGGGCCGGTATAGCCAAAGCCCTTGCCGCGTTTGCGGCGGCGAATCCCTGGCATGGAGTCGCTGACGTAGCGCAGGCCGGCCGCTTCAGCCGCGTCGATCGCATCGGTCGGTGTCGTCATAGGCCACGACCATAGCGCTTTTCTGGCAGCGAGCGGTGACGGCAGTCACGTGGGCTTTCCCGCGCACCGCAACGTTAGTGATTGCCGTGCATAAACTTTCACCCTCCGGACGCCTCTACACTCGGCCCTCGAGCACGGCTACCTTCGTGGGCGTTTCTCGACCACCTACGGACCGCCACGTCATCGACGGGGTATCGATCGTGCTCATGCGACAGGGACTGCTCTGGCTCTCCGAGCGGCAGGGCATCTTCAATTTCGTTCGCAGGAATGGACTCGCCCGGAGATTCGCCTCGCGGTTCGTGGCGGGAGAAACGGTCGAAACGGGGGTTGCCGCGGCGAAGGCGTTGAGCCGGCGGGGAATCACCGCCTCGCTCGATCTGCTCGGTGAGAGCGTGACCGCCGAGTCGGAGGCGGCGGCCGCTCGAGACCTCTATCTCCGCATGCTCGAGCGAATGGCCGAAAGCGGCGTCGAGGTCAACGTCTCGGTCAAGCTCACCCAGATGGGCCTCGACATCCGCGAAGACCTTTGCCTCGCGAACATGACCGCCATCCTCGAGCGGGCCAAGGCGATCGGCGGGTTCGTCCGGCTCGACATGGAGGGCTCCGATTACACCCAGCGGACTCTGGATTTCTTCTCCCGACATCTGTTCCCGCCCTACGGAAGACACTGCGGTGTCGTCATTCAGTCGATGCTTCGCCGCTCCGCCCAGGACATCGAAGACCTGATCGCGATGGGTGCCCGGGTGCGGCTCTGCAAGGGAGCGTATCTGGAGCCGGCGGACGTCGCGTTCCCCGACAAGGCCGATGTCGACGCCAATTACGTGCGTCTCATGGAGCGCCTGCTTCGCGCGGGCAACTATCCCGGCCTCGCCACGCACGACCAAGCCATGATCAACCGGGCGCGGGAGCTCGTGAAGCGCGAAGGAATCGTGGACGAGCGTTTCGAGTTCCAGATGCTCTATGGTGTCCGCCGGGACCTCCAGGAGCGGCTGCGCCAGGAGGGGCATCGGCTCCGGGTCTATATCCCCTTCGGAACCCAGTGGTATCCTTACCTCATGCGGCGGCTGGCGGAGCGACCCGCCAACATCGCCTTCATGATGGGCAACATCATTCGAGAGTCGATGGCCGGACGGTGAGCGAGCTGACGCTGGGTGGCTACATGGAGAAGCACGAGCGCGCCGCCGCCTTCGGCGGGAGCGACGGGCAGCCGTATTCCGTGGCCATCTACGTCGAGGAGGAGCCGGACGAGCGTGGACGGTTCGGCGCCGCGCTGCTCTTCGTACGCTGGTCTGCGGGGGGCGACCGACCCGTTGGCCACGTCGAGACCGGCACCCTGGCGTGGGGTCGCACGCGGGAAGAGGCGGGCGACGGGCTTCGCAGCCTCTCGCTGTACGACGTCAAGGCCGCGCTCGACGAGGCGATCGCGCGGGCCCCCGCGGAGTGGTGAGCGGCCTGCTCGGCACAATCCTCGAGCGAGACGGGTCGGTGTACCGCGTTGCCACGGCCGAGGGAGAGATCCGGGCAGTACTCCGTGGGAAGGTGAAGCGGGATCTGCCCCGGCTGGTCGTGGGCGACCGGGTGCACCTCGAGTCCGATCCGGCGGGCGATTTGTATGGCATCACCGGCGTCGAGCCCCGGACCACAGTGCTCGAGCGCCGAGTGCCGGGGGGCCGTGGCGCCCGGCCCGTCGCCGCGAACATCGATCAGGTATTCGTCGTCACCGCGTCCACCCACCCCGATCCGATCCCGCAGCTCATCGATCGCCTGCTCGTCGTCGCAGAGGCCAATGAGATCGCCGCCGCGGTCGTCGTGAACAAGGTGGATCTCGACCCGGGCCTCGCACTGGTCGAGCGTATGAGTCGAGCGGGATACCCCGTCTATCCGATCAGCGTGCGAACTGGACAGGGGGTGGCGGCCTTCGCCGCCGCGCTCGTCGGACGTGCGTCGGTGGTGACGGGGCCGTCGGGTGCCGGAAAGTCGAGCCTCCTCAATGCGGTGCAGCCCGGTCTCCAGCTCAGGACGGGCCTGCTCAGTACTCGAGTCCGTCGCGGACGAAACACGACCGTCGCCGCAGTGATGATTCCGCTCGAGGCTGGAGGCTATCTGGTGGATACACCCGGATTCAGCGATGTGGGGCTCTGGGCGATCGATCCCAGGGAGCTGGGATCTTGTTTTCCCGAGTTTCGGCCCCACCTCGGCGAGTGCCGCTACGCCGACTGCCGGCACATCACTGAGCCGGGATGCCGGATCCGGGAGGCGGTGGAGACGGGGGAGATCGCGGCCGATCGACTGGACAGTTACCGGGTGTTGCTGGGCGAGCTGGAGGGCGAGCCGGAGGAGTGGGAGTAGAGCAGGGAGAAGGGAGAAGGGTGTGTCTAGCTTTTCCCCGTTCTCTTTTCTCCTTTCTCTTTTCTCTCTTTTCGGGTCCACCGCTCCGCGTCCCTCGACTCGACCTTGTCCATCATCCGGCCGAACGCCACCTCCAGGTCGATTCCTTCCCGGTTGGCCATGCAGATCACGACGAACAGGATGTCCGCCATCTCCATTCCGAGGTCGCCCTCGGCCTCACCCGGCTTCTTCGTCTTGCGGCCGAAGCGGTGGTTTACTTCGCGGGCCAGCTCGCCCACCTCTTCGCTCAGGCGAGCCATGTTGGTGAGGGGGTCGAAGTACCCCTCCTCGAATTGGGAGACCCAGGCGTCTACCCGGCGTTGGGCGTCGGCGAGCGACATGTCAGCGGCCGGCCAGCGCCTGAATCAGCGCCCGCATGAACTGCGGCAGGTCGGCCGGTGTGCGGGACGAGATGAGGTTGCCGTCTACGACCACGGGACTGTCCTCCCAGATGAGGCCCGCGTTGACCAGGTCGTCCTTGATGGCGCCAACGCTGGTGCCCCGACGCCCCTTCACGATCCCAGCGGAGATCGGCACCCATCCGGCATGGCAGATGAAGGCGACCGGTTTCCCGGCGTCGTGGATCTCGCGGGTGAGCTGGAGCAGCTTGGCGGAGCGACGCATGATGTCGGGAGCGTATCCGCCGGGAATGACGAGACCGTCGAAGCTGCCCGAGGTAATCTGGTCGACGCTGGTGTCCACCGTCAGCGGGTAGCCGCGCTTGCCCTGATAGGTGCGCTCGCCCGTGCCGGCGACGACTGTTCGGGCGCCTTCTTCTTCGAGCCGGATCTTGGGGTACCAGAGCTCCAGGTCCTCGTAGAGGGGACCGGCGAAGAAGAGAACGGTTTTTCCTGAGAGGGACATGGGAGCTGGCTGAAGGCTAAAGGCTGGAAGCTGGAAGATGAGGAGGTCCGACCATCGCCAACGATCAATGTAGGCTATATCCAGCCGGGCTTCTAGCTTCTAGCTTCTAGCTTCTAGCTTCTAGCCTTTGCCCTTAGCCTCCAGCTCCCATGCGCAATCGCGAACGCATTCTCGCCAATCTCGAGTCCATCTACCGTGAGTCCTACGACCGCGCCCAGGATCTGGCGGACAAAGGTCGCATGGTCGACCTCGAGAGCGCCTATATGCGAGACCAGCTGATGCTCGAGATCCTCCTCGACATCCGCGACCTGTTTTCCGTCGCTCCCGCGGCATCCGGCGGCAGCGCACTCGAGAAGCTCGAAGCCCTTCGCCGTCTCACCAAGCGCTGACCCCGTTCATGCCACACCCACGGTTCTCGGCCGGCCCGCTCGCCCTGATGTCGCTCGCGGGACTCCTCGGCTGTGCGGCCAGGCCGGACGCGCCCCCGGCCGATCTCGTCGTCTACGGGCGCGTTTGGACCGGGGACTCGGCCAGACCATGGGCGAGCGCGGTCGCCACCCGGGGCGACACCATCATCGCGGTTGGAGACAGTGGAGAAATTGCCCCACTGACGGGACCGAGGACGAAGGTGCTGAGCAACGGCAAGGCGATGGTGGTGCCGGGGTTCATGGACGGGCACACGCACTTCACCGATAGCGGCCTCCAGCTGGGCGCCATCGATCTCCGCTCCTCCCGGACTCCCGCGGAGTTCGTCGAACGAATCAAGGCGTACGCCCTGGAGCGCCGGCCCGGTGAGTGGATTCTGGGCGGGAACTGGGACCATGAGAACTGGGCCGGGACACCGCTTCCAACGAGGGAATGGATCGATTCGGTCACGCCGGACAATCCAATCCTGGTGAGCCGCCTGGATGGCCACATGGCGCTGGCCAACAGCTTGGCGCTCGCACAGGCGCGGATCGACCGGCGCACACGGGACATCCCCGGGGGCGTGATCGTCCGCGACCGGCGTACGGGTGAGCCGACGGGGATCCTGAAGGACAGGGCAATGGACCCGGTCAAGGCGGTCGTTCCTCCGCCGACAGAAGACCAGCGCGACGCAGGACTCCGGCGCGCCATGGTCTACGCCGCGTCGAGGGGTGTCACCGCCACCGCGCACGTCAGCGTGCCCCTTGCGGACCTCGGCGCATACCTGCGAGCCAAGCGGAAAGGCGAGCTCACGATTCGAGTCGCTCTCTACTTTCCGCTCGACAGCTGGAAGGAAGTGGCCGACACGATCGCCGCGCTCGGACGGGGGGACGACTGGGTTTGGATCGGCGGCGTGAAGGGCTACATGGATGGATCGCTGGGATCGACCACGGCGTTGCTCTATCAGCCGTACCTGGACGATCCAAAGACGTCCGGAGTTCTCAGAACTCCGGAGAAATCGCTGCGCGAGTGGATAGGCGCGTCGGATTCGGCCGGCCTTCAGGTGGCCGTACATGCGATCGGCGACCGCGCCAATGGACTCCTGCTGGATATCTACGACAGCGTCGCCAAGGCGCACGGACCCAGGGACCGGCGGTTCCGCATCGAGCATGCCCAGCACCTCCGGCCGCAGGATGTCGACCGCATCGCTCGAACCGGTGTGGTCGCGTCCATGCAGCCGTATCACCTCCCCGACGATGGCCGGTGGGCGGAGAAGCGCATCGGGCCCGGACTGATCAAGACGACGTACGCATTTCGCTCACTCCTCGACCGTCATGCCCACCTCGCGTTCGGATCCGACTGGGATGTCACGGCGATCGATCCCCTGCTGGGTATTTGGGCGGCGGCCACTCGGCGCACGCTCGATGGAAAGCATCCCGGTGGCTGGGTGCCCGAGCAAAAGATCACGGTCGAGGAGGCCCTTCGCGCCTACACCGCCGGCGACGCCTATGGCGTGTATGCCGAGCGGACTCGAGGCAGGCTGATCCGGGGCTACCGGGCCGACTTGGTCCTGCTCGATCAGGATCTCACCGCCATTCCTCCCGAGACGATCGATCGCGTCACGGTCCGGCACACGATCGTCGGGGGGCGCGTGGTGTATTCGGCACGCTGAGCCCGCCCCAGATAAAAACGCGACGCTGTCGCGTTTCTATCAGCTTGGCAGGCTCTATCTCCTGACCCCCGTCGGTGGCCGCACCGTTGCCGCCGTGTTTCGCGGGCAGGGAGTCTTCTCCTTCACCCCGCCGACCCCAATCGAGCAGGATCGGGTCGCTCGATTCGAAAAGGTCCGATTCCTCGAAGCGCCGTTCACCGACCTGGTCTTCCTTTTCGCCGATACCACCGCCGCGCAGCTGCAGCGAGCCATCTCCTTCACCCGCGGAGACGTACCCGGCGAGGTTCGCGGCAAAATCAAGGACGCCCTCGATTACCTCGCCGACGACGACAGCCAGACCTTCGATCCCGACCTGATGAGCGCCTTTCTCAATGGCGACACCGCGAGCCTGTTCTACGCCCACGTGTGGCGGTCGAGCGGCAGCCCGCTCATGTACATGGTGAATCCCAGCGAGGTCGAAGGGGTGAGCCTGCGGAACAAGATTTCCGCGCACGGGATCGGACGGCGGTCCGAGGTGGTCTGCCGGTTCCCGCGCATGGGACAACCGCGCGACCCGAGCGCGACCGGCGATCGGACGCGCCAGGCCGACGTCCAGAGCTACAACATCGAATCGTCGCTCCCTCCGACCGGCGTCGGCGAGCTCGGGTTCTCGGCTACCGCCAGACTGGAGATCGTGAGCGATACGACGGTCGGACCGTGGGTCGTGTTCGAGTTGTTCGACAAGCTCAAGGTGGATTCCGCACGATGGGAGGACGGCGGAGCGGCGACGATTCAGCGCGGCAAGGACAGCCCATTGCTCTGGGTGCGGCTCGATCGGCAGCTGCGCCCGGGGGACCTCCGCGTTCTGCTCCTGTCTTACCATGGCGACCTGATCGACCGCTACGGCGACTTCTTCGACATCAAGTCGTCGGCGGCGTGGTACCCCCGGTCGCTCGAGGGCAGGAGCCTCGCCAAGTTCGATCTCACCTTCAACACGTCGGCGACATACGCGCTCGCCAGCGTCGGCAATCGGGTGGATTCGACCTCGAGCGGCCGATCCGTGCGCACCCGATGGGTGAGCCAGGGGCCGATCCGGAACGCGTCGTTCAACCTGGGCCTCTTCAAGAGCTACGAAGTGCGAGAGGACGGCGTGCCTCCCGTGACGGTCATGATCTCCGAGGAGGGCCACAAGAAGCTCGCGCGCGTGTACGTGCAGCAACGGAAAATGCGGGAGAAGGTCGGCGCGGACGTCAGCAAGAGTCTCAAGTTCTTCCAGGACGTGTACGGGCCGGCTCCGGTGAACCACTTCTATGCGACCGAGATTCCCGATTTCCATGGCGAGGCGTTCCCCGGGATGGTTCATCTCTCCTGGGTCACCTTTCAGAACACTTCCGACGAGGGAGACGACGAGCTCTTCCGGGCCCACGAGGTGGCGCACCAGTGGTGGGCATCGGCGTGGACTTTCAGAGCTACCACGATCAGTGGCTGAGCGAGGGGTTCGCGGATTTCTCCGGTCTCTGGTACATGCAGACCGTCCGCAAGGACAACGACAAGTACTTCGACATGCTGCGACGGTGGAAAGGCGAGATCCTCGCACGACGGGGCGAGCCCGGTCCGATCTCGCTGGGGTACCGGGTCTACGCGTTCAAGGACTACGACAACGACTACCAGACGATCGTCTACAGGAAGGGCGCGTGGGTGGGCCACATGCTGCGCATTCTCATGCTCGATCTCAAGACTATGAACGAAGACCGGTTCACCGAGACGATGCGGGACTTCTACCGCAAGTTCGAAGGCCAGCGGGCGACGACGGAGGACTTCCGAAAGGTGGTCGAACAGCACGCCGGGACCGATATGGGCTGGTTCTTCAACCAGTGGGTGTATGCGGCAGCGACCCCGACCTACCGCGTCGCCTACCACACCGACCGAAGCGCAGACGGGCAGTTCAAGGTGAAACTGCGCGTACTTCAGGACAACGTCTCCGAGGACTTCCAGGCGTTCGTGCCCGTCACACTGGACCTCGGAAAGGACCGCAAGGCCAGGCTCCGGGTGAAGGTGCGCGGACCCAGGACCGAGATCGACCTCCCGCCGATGCCGGCCGAGCCCAAGAATCTCCGGTTTAACGACCTGGAGGGGGTGCTGGCCGATGTGAAGATGGTGGATTGGCGAGACTGACGGCCCGAAACTCGCTAGGTCCTCGGTGACGGGGCTATCTTACCCCGTCCGAATGTTGCCGCCGGTGACCGCGACCCTCTGCCCCAGAGTCTGATGGCCACACGCACCACCCCCCGTGCCCGGGCTGCCACCAGGCTGGAAAAGGCAGACCTGTTGGACCTGTACCGCATCATGTTGCTGGCGCGCAGGATCGACGACAAGGAGATCCAGCTCAAGCGGCAGAACAAGATCTTCTTCCAGATCTCCGGCGCCGGGCACGAAGCCGTGCTCGCGGCCGCCTCCAGGGTCTTCCGCCCCGCCTACGATTGGTTCTACACCTACTATCGCGACCGAGCGCTCTGTCTCGGACTCGGGATGACGGCCACTGAGCAGCTCCTCTCGGCTGTCGGCGCGGCCGACGATCCGAACTCCGGTGGGCGCCAGATGCCGTCGCACTGGGGGCACAAGGAGCTCAACATCGTCAGCGCCTCGAGTCCGACCGGGACCCAGTTTCTCCAGGCCGTCGGGTGCGCGGAGGCGTGGCTGCGGTATTCGCGAATCGAGGGAATCGCCGACCGCGACGAGCTGGTCCACGGTGACGAGGTGGTGCTCTGCACCACCGGCGACGGCACCACGAGCGAAGGCGAGTTCTGGGAGGCCCTCAACACCGCCACCAATCTCAAGCTGCCGATCGTCTTCCTGGTCGAGGACAACGGGTACGCGATCTCGGTTCCGGTGGAGGTCAACACCGCAGGCGGATCCATCTCCCGGCTTCTCACCGGGTTCCCTGGCCTATTCATCCAGGAAGTGGACGGCTGTGACGTCATGGCCTCGTTCGATGTGCTGAACAAGGCCGCGGACTACGCGCGCGCCCGGAAGGGGCCGGCGCTGGTCCACGCCCACGTCATCCGGCCGTACAGCCACTCGCTCTCGGACGATGAGGTACAGTACCGGCCCACGTCAGAGCGGAAGGCCGACAGCGAGCGCGATCCCATCACCCGATTCCCGAAGTATCTCCTGGAGCAGGGTATCGCCTCGCAGGGAGAGCTCGACCAGATCGTGAAGCAGGTGGCCGAGGAGGTTCAGGTGGCCGCCGATGTGGCGCTCGCGTCGCCCCAGCCTGCCACCGACACGGTCTACCGCTACGTCTATTCGCCGGACGTCGATCCCACCTCCGAGCACTTCGACACCGAAGACGACCCGCGGTTCACCGGCGATCCGACGACGATGGTCGATCTTCTCAATGCCTGTCTCCGCGACGAGATGACGCGCGATCCGCGCATCGTCGTCTTCGGCGAGGACGTCGCCGACTGCAGCCGCGAGGACAATCTCGCCGACGTGAAGGGCAAGGGTGGAGTCTTCAAGGTCACCTGGGGACTCCAACGCGCCTTCGGGAGCGACCGGGTCTACAACTCACCGCTCGCCGAGGCCAACATCATTGGCCGGGCCATCGGTCTCGCGACCCGCGGCCTCAAGCCGGTGGTCGAGATCCAGTTCTTCGATTACATCTGGCCGGCGTACATGCAGCTCCGGAACGAGCTGGCACTCATGCGCTGGCGATCCAACAATGCATTCTCCTCCCCGGTGGTGGTGCGAGTCACCTACGGCGGGTATCTCAAGGGCGGCTCGGTCTACCATTCGCAGACGGGCGCGGCGGTCTTCACCGGGGTCCCGGGCCTTCGCGTCGTCTGTCCGGCCACTGCGCTCGATGCCAATGGTCTGCTCCGCACCGCCATCCGGTGCGACGATCCGGTCATCTTCCTCGAGCACAAGCACCTCTACCGCCAGACCTACAACAAGGCGCCCAACCCCGGCCCGAACTTCATGATTCCGCTCGGCAAGGCGCGAATCGCGAGGCCCGGCGCGGACCTCACCGTCGTCACCTACGGGGCGCTGGTGCAGCGGGCGCTCTGGGCAGCGAAGTTGCTCGAAGAGCAGCACGGCGTCGGGGCCGAGGTGATCGACCTCCGCTCGTTGAGCCCGGTGGATTGGGAAACGATCGGGGAGTCCATCCGGAAAACCAACCGGGTGGTCGTGGCCTACGAGGATTCGCTTTCCTGGGGATATGGGGCCGAAATCGCGGCCCGGATCGCGGACGAGCACTTTATGCATCTCGATGCGCCGGTCCGCAGGGTCGCGTCCACCGATACCTTCGTGGCTTACGCGCCGGAGTTGGAGGACGTCATCCTGCCGCAGGTGGACGATCTGCGGCGAGCCATGGAGGAGATCGCCGCTTTCTAGGTCTTCGGCTTCCGCGAGACGTAGTCCTGCACCAGCCTGCTGATCCGCGCCTCGTTCTTCTGAAAGAACTCGAGATTCGCGCGGCTCACTCCCGGCCTCTTGATCGCGTTATCCATCGATAGCTTGCCGCTCTTGACCAGGCTGTGCGCCTTTCCCGTCTGAAACGCCGCGCCTTGCACCAGCACGAAATCCCGGGTGGTGAGGCCGGTCTTCGCGATCGCTCCCCGAGCCTCCGGATTTCCGTTGAGTTGCTTGACCTGCTCCGCTAGCGGCTGAGCCGCCATGACGTTCAGGCGCTTGGCGAGCTCGGTGTCCATGACGGCCACGTTGGCGAGGTTGAGGGCGGCATCGAGGTACTGCTGGTAGTTCTCGATGTTCAGGGTGTAGTCCCCGTAGGCCTTCAGGTCTTCCGGAGACTGGGCGGCGGCGGCCACGGGAACGACCAGAAATACTATCCAGGCAGCGTGTAGACGGATGCGCGATAGACTGGTGAGATTCGTCATCTCGAACCGACTCCGTGAGAAGGGGGCAAGACTATTTCATCGCCTCCCGGATCTCTCCAGCCGCCGCGATCGCATTGTCCACGTCGCGAGAGAGCGCCTTGGCCTGCTGCGTCGCCTGCGTGAGATCGCCGAGCACCGCGGCCACTCCCGCCGAGCGAAGCCGCAGCAGATCAAACCGCATGTTCTGCATCGCCAGGACGCAGGATTCCAGGTGGCTCGCCACCTGACTGCGGCGTCCCTGGAGGTCGATGATCGTTTGCCGCTGGCGCTCGAGCAGGTTGAGCCGCCGGGCCCGCTCCGGATCGTCCGGCTCGCGAGTGAGTGCCGCCATCCGCTCGTCGATCTGCGCGAGTCCCTGCGTGTCGAGGTTGCTGTCCATCGCCTGGAGGGTTCGCGCCAGATCCATCGCCCGGTTGTAGAGCGCATCGGCCGTCTGCTGGATCTCCGGGAGCATCTTCCGCTCCGACGGGGGCAGCTTCTCCATCAGCTTGAGGATGGCCTGCCGGTCTCCGTGCACCTGCTGCACGGACCCGAAGTGCGCGCCGAACTCCTCCGCGCGGGGGGCTGCGAGGCTCCGTCCGCCCTTCACGGCACGCGCCATCGTGGTCTCCACCGCATCGGGCGCCGGCGGCCGGCTTACGACGTCACGCCAGCTGTATCCCGCCTGCCAGAGCTGTGCGTAGCTCCGCAGAAGACCGATTCCCATGCCGAAGGTGGGGAACAGGAACCACGGGTGATCGATGCCGGTGGCGATGTTGATGCCGAAACACCCCAGCGACACGGCGGCCCAGCTGGCGAACTGCCCCCGGACCCGCTGCACGATTCTCGGCTCGCCGGTGTCTGGAACCTTGAGCTCGTCCTCGCCGCGACCCTCCCGCTGGCGGCGCGGGCGGATCTCTCCCGGGCTTCGCGGCGCCGGCAGCGGTCGCGGCCCCGCGCCCGCGAGCGGCCGCGGCTCGAGCGGACGGCGGCCTCGCGACGTAACCGGCGCGCGCGATTCCCCGCCGGCCCCGGCCTGTGGCCGTGCATCCGGGCGTCCCGCTTTCCATCCTGTCCCGGTAGGACGGTAGCTACCTACGGTGCGGTTCTCCAGCGCCCGTCTCAACGCATCGGCGCTCGGCCAACGATTCTCCGGGTCCTTCTCGAGGCAGCGCGTGACCGCCAGCGCGAGATCCTCCGGGATATCGTGACGCTTGGTCGAGACGTCAGGCGCGACCTCGGTGATCTGTTTCATCAGAATGCCGGCGACGCTCGGTGCGTTGAATGGCAGTTCGCCGGTGAGCATCTGATAGGTGACGATGCCGAGGCTGTAGAGATCGGAGCGGCCGTCGATCTCACGCTCGCCGGCCGCCTGCTCCGGGCTCATGAACGCCGGCGTGCCGATCGCCACGCCGGCGCCCGTCAGCGTCGCGGCCGACGTGCTCGAGAGTGCTTTGGCGATCCCGAAGTCCGTCACCATGACGCGGCCACGCGTGCCCTCGAGCAGGATGTTGTCCGGCTTGATGTCCCGATGAATGATCGAGAGGGCGTGGGCAGCGCTGAGTGCGTCCGCGGACTCCTTCATGATGCGCCGGGCTTCCTCGATCGGGAGTTTGCCCCTTCGCCGGATCCGGGCCGCGACCGACTCGCCGTCTACATAACCCATGACGAAGTAGACCAACCCCTCGCCTTCGCCGACGGAGTGGATCGGAACGATGTGGGGATGGGAGAGACGGGCCGCGGTCTGGGCCTCCCGGGTGAACCGCTCCCGGATGTCGTTCTGAAAGGCGAGCTCCGGCGGGAGTACCTTGATCGCCACGCGCCGCTGGAGCCGCTCGTCGCGGGCACGGTAAACGACTCCCATCCCGCCACGACCGATCTCACCCTCGATCGTGTACGCGTCACCCAGGGCGCTGGAAAGGCGACTGGCGAGTGGTTTGTCCCGGGGGTCACTCATGGACGGGAGAGCCGCTTCGGCATGGCAGACAATCTGTACGCGCGTGAGTCGCGCGGCAACCGAAGGTCTTCACTGCGGCCAATTTGGCAGCGAAGAACCAGGAATCCGACAATCTCGCCGTGCGGTGCCGGTTCCCCGGCTCGCTGGGAACTTCATGGACCGGTAAGTTGTTGTGGCACAACCATCGACGCAAATGGACGATGGCACAGGGGGTGCAAAGATCACCGCGATCCGAGCTAAACCTGTCATTCTTTCCCGCGTAGCGGGAATCCTGGAAGGAGTAGTACCCGAATGGCTGAACGACTGACACTCCCCGTGCTGCCTCTGCGGGAGGTCGTGCTTTTTCCGGGCGTCACGGCTCCGATCGGAGCGGGACGGCCGGCCACTCTCCGGGCCATCGAAGCCTCGCTCGCCACCTCGGACCGGCTGGTCTTCGCGGTCTCGCAGCGGCAGAACGTGGAGAACGTGGCTCCTGACGTCCTCTATACCATCGGCACGATCGCCCGCATCGGGCAACTGCAGCGCGGACTCTCCGGGATGCAGCTGCTGCTGCACGGCGAGCGTCGCGGCATCGCGCTTCACTACAGCGAGAAGGAAGGGTACCTCCAGGCGATCGTCAGGGAGGCGGAGGAGATGCTTCCGCTCAACCCGGAGGATCCGGCGTTCGTCGCCTTGCACCGTGAGGCGCGCGTGCGCGCCGCGGAGCTGGGCCAGAAATCCGGCCTGCCTGACGAGGTCGTGCAGCAGGTTCTCGCCGGAGTCAACGAGCCGGGCCGTTTCGCCGACCTGGTGGCCGGCTACATCGAAGTTGCGCCCGCCCAGCGGCAGATCCTTCTCGAGACGCTGAGCGTCGAGGAGCGGCTCCGCCGCGTGCTCGTGCACGTCCAGCGCCAGATCGGCGTCCTCGACGCGCAGGAGGACATCAAGTCCCAGGTCCAGGAGGAGCTGGGAGAGCGCCAGCGCGAGATGTTCCTCCGCGAGCAGCTCAAGACCATCCGTCGCGAGCTGGGGGAGGACGACGAGCGGGACGATCTCGAGGATCTCCGCGAGAAGATCGCCGCCCTCGAGTTGCCGGCCGAGGCCCGGAAGGAAGTGGACCGAGAGCTGGGCCGGCTGGGGCGGATCGGACGGGAGTCCATGGAGTCGCAGGTCATCCGCACCTTCCTCGAGAACATCATCGAGCTTCCCTGGAACGTGCGGAGCAAGGAGCATCTCGAGCTTCCCGAGGCTCAGCGGATCCTCGACGAGGATCACTACGCGCTGGGTGACGTGAAGGACCGCGTCCTCGAGTTTCTGGCCGTGCGCCAGCTTCGGGTGCAGCAGGCGGCGCAAGACAAGGCCGAGGACCGCGCGCATGTCGGGGGGGATGGCGCGGCGACGGACGGCGGTGAGACCACCGAAACACCCAAGGCCACCGCAACGATTCCGGCGCCCAACACCCCCGTCCCCGGCAACGAGGACGACCGGACCGCGCGCGGACCGATCCTGCTCTTCGTGGGGCCGCCCGGCGTCGGCAAGACCTCGGTCGCCAAGTCGATCGCCCGCGCGATGGGGCGGAAGTACGTGCGCATCTCGCTGGGTGGTGCACGCGACGAGGCCGACATTCGCGGTCACCGGCGCACGTATGTGGGCGCCATGCCGGGCCGCATCGTCCAGGGGATGAAGCAGGCGGGAACCAAGAACCCCGTCTTCCTCCTCGACGAGGTGGATAAGCTCGGTGTCTCGTTCCAGGGAGACCCGGCGAGCGCATTGCTCGAGGTGCTCGACCCGGCCCAGAACGACACGTTCGTGGACCACTACCTCGGCGTGCCGTTCGACCTGAGCGAGGTGCTCTTCATCGCCACCGCGAACTTCATTCAGAACATCCCGGGCCCCTTACTCGACCGGATGGAGGTCGTCGACTTCGCGGGGTACACCGAGCGGGAGAAACAGGAGATCGCGCGAAAGTACCTCATTCCCCGCCAGTTCACGGAGAATGGCGTCGATACCGACCTGCTCACCATCACCGAGGACGCGCTCGCGGAAATCATCACGAGCTACACGCGAGAGTCCGGTGTTCGGCAGCTCGAGCGCGAGATCGGTCGGCTGGCCCGCAAGGTGGCGAGGAAGATCGCTGCCGGCGAGGTCACCCGGCTCACGGTGGACCGAGGCATGGTGGACGACCTGCTGGGTCGCCCGAAGGTCCATCCGGAGAAGATGGCGCGGCACGACGATGTCGGGGTCGCAACCGGCATGTATTACACGCCCACCGGCGGCGACATCATGTTCGTCGAAGCATCCACGATGCGTGGCAAGGGCGAGCTGGTGCTGACCGGACAACTGGGTGACGTGATGAAGGAGTCGGCCCGTGCGGCGTGGACCTACGCCCGCTCGCATGCCGCCGCGCTCCAGATCCCGGATGAGATGTTCGACCGGGACATCCACATCCACGTTCCTGCGGGGGCCATTCCGAAGGACGGGCCTTCTGCCGGCGTCACGATGGCATCGGCTGTCGTCTCGGCGCTGTCGGGACGGGGCGTGCGCCACGATATCGCGATGACGGGTGAGATCACGCTTCGCGGGCGGGTGCTGCCGATCGGCGGCGTCAAGGAGAAGGTGCTTGGCGCGGTCCGAGCCGGGATCAACCGGATCATTCTGCCCAAGGAGAATGAGCCCGATCTCGAGGACCTTCCCAAGGAGGTCCGGGACCGTATCGAGGTCTTCCTGGTGCAGGAGCTGGGAGAGGTGCTGGCGCTCACGCTACGGGGCGCCACGTTCCGCGAGGGTCGTCTGCTGTTCGGGGACGAGAAGAACCCGCGCGACGTGACACCGCTGTCGGCGGGGTATCGGCACTAGGGCTGAAGGCGTGAGGCTAGAGGCTGGAAGCTTGTCCCGTTCGATGGCAAGCCTCTAGCCTCTAGCTTTTAGCCTCTGGCCTCTAGCCTTTTGTGCGCTCCATGCGCGAGCGCAGCCGCGTTCTCGCCATCTGTCGGATAACTCGCCCACCCCACGCTGGCCCTGAGCGTCACGATGTCTCCTTCGGGAGTCGTGGCCGGATGCTCTCCCAGCACCGTGCGCAGCTTTTCGGCCAGGACCGCCGCACCCTCCGAGCCGCCCCCCCGCAGAATCATCCCGAACTCGTCTCCCGCCAGCCGGCCGATCACGTCGCTGGCGCGGACGTTCGATCGAAAGACGTTCGCCACGTGCAGCAGGACCTGGTCCCCCACGACCGTGCCGTAGCGGTCGTTGATCTCGAAGAAACGATCGAGATCGAACACCACGAAGGCCAGCGGCCCGCCGTGCCGACGACAATGGTCCACCGCGTTCTCGAGCTCCCCGAGGAGCGTTGCCGCATTCAGGAGACCGGTCAGCTCATCGCGGTGGAGCAGCTCACGGACCCGCCGGCCCCGCTCGGCACGGCTGATCACGGTCTGGGTGAGCACGGCCGGCTCGATGGGATAGGCAAGAACGTCATCTACCCCCGCACGCAGTCCCGCGACCTGTGCGGCGACGTCTCCGGGACCGAGCATGAGAATGGGAAGCAGGCGGAACCGGGGATCCTGTCGAACCATGCGGATCACCGCATCACCGGGTGCGTCGGGAAGCGTGGCCGCGACGACGAGCACGTCGGGAACCTCCCGTTCGAGCAGCTCCTGGATCGGTTGCGCCATCGCGCAGCGCACGACGCGGATATTGCACTCCTCCAGCGAGCCCGCGACTTCTGCAGCACGCCCGGTGTCGGGCTCCGCGAGCAGCACCGTTGACGGAGGCGCGCCGGCTCGCGCCAACGTCCGCGCGTACCTCGGGAGCTGCTCCACCATTCGTTCGATGGGTATGACCGCGTCCACCCCCGCGGCCACGGCTCGCAGGCGGTCCACCGCGCGAAGGGTCTCGATGAGCACGACGGCGCGGGGCCGAGCCGCCTGGCGACTCGTCCAGGAGGAGGCGATGGCAGACGGGTCGCCTTCACCCGCCGCGGTGCCGATTACCACCAGATCCGGACGCTCGTCCGTCTTCACGTCGAGCGGGTCTTCGAGACGGTCGCCGACCCGCACGTCGTATCCGGCCGCGCGGAGTGCGGCCATGACTTCGTCGCGTTCCCGTCCCGGAGGAAGAATCAGGACCGCCCGTGAGCGAGCCTCTGACGTCTCCCCGGCCGGAGCGACGCCGATCTGCGAACGGTGGACGATCGCCGCGAGGCGCTCGATAGCCTCGTCCACCCGGGCAGATTCGCTCGCCGGCGGCGACGTCGCCAACCACACCTCCGTCGCGCGCGCCACCTCACTGATTTCGGGAAAGCCGTAGGAGCCGCCGGACCCGGCCAGCCGATGGAAACGGATCTTGAGCGCCGCCGTCGCGTCCGCCTGCCCGGCCCTGAACGCCGCCGCATCGGCGCGAAGCTCCGTCAGTCGGTCCGGAAGCTCGGAGAGGTACTCCCGCTGCAGCTCGAGGAAGGCGTCGTCCACGGGATCGATCATCGGCGCTCGCGCAGGTGCTCCAACGCCAGGCGCGCCCCGGCGACGAAGGCTGGTGCGGTACTCCAGTGCCCCCGGACTTCGGCGCCGTTGCGTGAACCCATGACCGCGCTGCGATTATCGATGATGGCGAGAATCGGCATGCCCGGCCACCCGTCGGTATCCGCGAGCACATCCACGACGACGAATCCCAATTCGACCGGCGATGTGGCACACAGCGAGAGCGGAACGCCTGCGGAGAACGGCCGGCGGAGCGCCGGGGCAAGCAGCGGGTACGCGTCCCCCGGAAGCACCAACCCAACCGACTCCGTCGCGCGCGCCACATCGTGCGTGATCAGCTGAAGGATGGCCCGCCCCGACTCCACCTCGACCAGCGTCGGCGTGGCAGGCACAGTCACGTTGTCGAGGTCACCACTCAGACGCTCGAGGGCCAGACCGTGATCTGTGGAAATCCGGGCGATCAGAGCGGCTGGTGCCTCAGGTCGGTAACGCTTGGGACGCCCCCCATCCACCCTCGCCGCTCCTTTGGCGACCAGTCCCTCGAGCGCGCTGTACGCATTGGCCCGAGCCAGTCCCGCCGTCCGGGCGATGGCGTAGCCGGTGCCCGGACCTCCGGTCAGGAGGACTTCGTAGATCAGACTCTCGGTGGGGGTGAAGCCGAACGGTGTGAGATTAACTCGGCTCATGACGAGTAGTATCGGGTGCTACGACTAGATAATCAAGCCTTGATGGAACTCAACTTAGGGCCGTCGAACCTCAAACATACTCCAGTGACCAGCCGAGTAGCTTCGCGATTAATGCCAGCCGGAAGGTGATGTCAACCTCCCGACCCTCCGCCGTTTTGGCATCGAGATGGAGCGGGTAGTAGTGATAGCTGATCTTGTTTGCCGCCTTGGGCTGCGACCTGAGGTTTTTGGGGTGCCAGATGCCCGTATCGTCGCAGTCCTTGAGCAACCGGCTCAACACCCGGGTGGCGAGCGGCGCCCACGGGAGCGCACCCATCCGGGCCATCAACTCGATGTAATGAAGTGCGAGGGGGACGTCACTGGGGAGCCCCTTGCTGTCGGCTTCGATCGGATCGCCCAGGAGCAGGTGCTGCGGCTTGACGGTGCGCTTGCCCACCTGAATGACGAACGCCTTCTTGGGCGCCGGCTGCGCCAGGTAGTGTCCCAGCCGCTCGGTGAAACCGGCCCGCTCGCGCTGGAGGTTCGGCATCGAGGCCATCATCGCCACGGAATACCAGCTCGGCGGATGCGCGTCGGGATGCAGCACGACCGCCTTGCCACTCTTGATGAATGGCTTTTCCGCGAGGGGGCTCCGAAGAAACTGGGAGACAGCATTGGCGATCTTGTGACCCGCGCCGCGAAGTCGCGGGTCGTCGGCATAGCCCGCCTCCGCCAGCGCGGCCGTCGCCGCTTCGCGCATGATACCCCGCGCCCACGCCTCGGCTACGGTATCCGACTTCACCATCTTCTGGAACTCGAAGAGGAGGGAGGGATCCTCGTCCCGCGACAGCAAGCGGAAGAGAACGCGATCGGCCAGCTTGAACGGCCGGCCGCCACGCGGCCATTCGAGCTGCAGAAGCCGTCGATACTGCGGGATCGTTCCGACGTCCTTGATGCCCAGCGTTGTCGAGGGGGCGAGGCCGAGCATGTTGCCTCCCCAGACACCCGTATCCTTCTGCTTCTTGACGACCGTCATCGCCGCCTTCGACTCCGCCACCACGGCATGGGCGGCGGCGATCGTTTCCGGAGTCGCGAACCCGGATGGGGCGACCTCGGTCAGGGCTCGATACCGGATGGAGGCGCCCCCATTCTCGAGCAGCCAGGTGAGCGGAATCCGGTGCTGGGTTGGCAGGTCCAGAATCGCTCCTGGCAGGGGGGGTGGTTCAAGCGGCCGCAAAGATACTCAGGCAGGGAGGGACGGTAAAGCCATGTTGGATATTGGTAAGGTGCTTCCTTGCCGCTATTTCCGGCTGCCGGTCTCCTTCAATCGATCTTCACCCGCCTGGCGGAACTCGGACGTGGCATTCCAGGTCGGCATGGATGGGGCGTCCCCGATCATCACAGCTGTCCTGACAGTGACCCGAAGCTGTTGGATGACACCGTCGTAATTGAACCAGGACTGCATATTGTCTTGCGGTTGGTGGTACCGCTTGGCGTAATACTCGTCCAGTTGTTGCGCGCCCCATCCGGCCGGCCGCCCGACATAGTCGCGCCCGTTCTGAGGGTATGCCCCCGGCACGCCGGCGCGAACCAGGGAGAAATGATCGGAGCGGAAGAAGAAGCCCCGTACGGCCGCCTCCTCATTGGTCGAAATCGTGAGGCCCTCGGCCGCGGCGGCCTGGGTCATCGTTGTCCCCAGCGACGACTGATCCAGCCCGAGCGACGAGAAGTCTCTGGTCTTTCCGTAGACGTTCATCTCGTCGAGGTTGATGATGGCCGCCATGTCCTTGAGTGGAAATGGTGGGTTGGTGGCCAGCGCTTCGGAGCCAAGCAGGCCGGATTCCTCCGCGGTGAAGCCAACGAACACAACCGATCGCCCAGGTCGCACTCCGCTTCGCACGAATGCCTCGGCGGCGGTCAGGACTGCGGCCGTGCCGGACCCGTTATCCTCCGCGCCGTTGTAGATCGAGTCGCCATCGACCGCCGCCCCGATCCCGAAGTGGTCGTAATGGCCGCCGATGAGTACGGCCTGGCGCGCATGCGCCCCGCGTCCCGGCCAGCGACCCAGGACGTTCTCCGTGGAGGAGCGTCGAATTCCACTGCGCACGGCCGCGTCGAGACCGATACCGAGAGGGATGGGCTTGAACCCCTTCTTGTAGGCAGCATCCGAGAGCTGGGCCAGGTCCTTGCCGGCGGACTTGAAGAGACTGGTTGCCACCCTTTCCTGGAGCCATCCGGCGACTACGAGTGAGCTGGGTGCTTTCTCGAGCCGCAGTTGTGGTCCGGTCCACCCGGAGAGAACCGCTGACCAGGGATAGGTGGCACTCTCCTCCGTGTGGATCATCAGGATTCCCGCCGCCCCCTGACGCTGTGCCTCCTCGATCTTGTAGGTCCATCGGCCGTAGTAGGTGAGGGCTTTTCCCCGGAAGATCGTCGAGTCCCTGAGACCGGGATCGTTCACCAGGCAGATGACGATCTTGTCCTTCACGTCGATGCCTTCGTAGTCGTTCCATCCCGATTCTGGCGCGACGATTCCATATCCCACGAACACGGCATCGGCCTTCAGCTGTACCGTCGAATCGTTTCGCATCGACCACAGCACGAAATCGTCTTTCCACTTGAGCGGCTTCGAGGCCGGGCCCGTAACGCCCAGCGTGGGCTCCGGCGTCAGCGCGATGATCGGTACCCGCTGGAAGTATGTGCCGCTGTCGCCGGCGGGCTCGAGACCGAGGCGCTCGAATTGTGTGGCGATGTACTTCGCGGCCAGCTCTCCGCCTCTGGTGCCGGGTTTGCGGCCCTCGACCGCATCGTCCGCCAGAAACTCGAGATGGGCCCGAAGCACCCTGGCGTCGACCGCACGGGCAACCCGGGTAGCCGCCGACGGCTGCTGGGCATGGGCGGATGTGGCTAGAAGGAGGCAACCGACCAGCGAAGCATTGACCAGGCGCATGATGGTTTCTCGACCCGATGTCATGGAAAGCGCCCCGCCGAGGGGCAGATGTCGTTGAGTACGCACTCGCCGCACCGCGGCCGGCGCGCCAGGCACACCCGGCGGCCGTGGAAGATCAGGAGGTGAGAGAGCAGCGCCCAGTCCTTACGGCGGAAGAGGGGCATGAGATCCAGCTCGATCTTGACCGGATCCTCGTGCCGCGTGAGGCCAAGGCGCCGGCTCAGGCGCGCGACATGGGTGTCCACCGTGACCCCCACGTTGATACCGTAGGCGTTGCCGAGGACGACGTTCGCGGTCTTCCGTCCGACGCCGGGCAGGGTCCGGAGCTCCTCCATGGAGCGGGGGACCTCCCCACCGTGATCGGCGACGATCGCCTGAGCCATGCCGATCAGGCTCTTCGACTTGTTGCGGAAGAACCCGGTGGACTTGATGATCTGCTCGAGCTCGTCCCGCGACGCGACCGCCAGCGCCTCCGGGGTAGGGTACCGCGCGAAGAGGTGGGGAGTAACGAGATTCACCCGGGCGTCGGTGCACTGCGCCGAGAGGATCGTGGCGCACAGCAGCTCGAACGCATTCTCGTGGTGAAGCTCGGTCTCGGCATCGGGGTACGCACGAGCGAGGCGCCGAAAGATCAATCGCGCCCGTCGTGGGCGGTCCTCCGCGCGCCGCGACGGCGTTCGTGTGGCAGCCGCCCGCGGCGCCGCAGGGCGCCTCACCCCCGACGCCTCCGGGCCACGCGGGCCAGAAAGCTGTCGAGCGGCTGCGCGTTCACGACGTCCTCCCGGCTGAGCCATCCCTTCCGCGCCATGGCGACCCCGTAATCCACATTTGAGATGCCGGCCACGCTGTGGGCGTCGGCGCCGATCGAAATCGCGGCTCCCCGCTTACGTGCACGCGCCACCGATTGCCAATCGAGGTCGAGCCGGTGGGGATCGGCGTTGACCTCGAGGGCGACGCCGGTCGCCGCCGCCTTCTCGATCACCGCGTCGAGGTCGAGGCCGTAGGGGTCCCGTGAGAGCAGCAGGCGGCCGGTCGGATGGCCGATGATCGTGAGATGAGGATTATCCATCGCCGCCAGCATTCGGGCGGTCATTTCCCGCTCGTTCATGTTGAAGCGGCTGTGGATGGAGGCGATCACGAAATCGAGGCGGGCGAGAATCGCATCGTCGAAATCGATACGTCCGTCCTGCAGGATATCCGCCTCGACCCCCTTGAGCACCCGGATGCCCTCGAGCCTGCCGTTGGCCTCGTCGATCTCGTCCGCCTGACGGGTGAGGTCGTCAGCCTTGAGACCGCCCGCATACGCCGCGGCCTGACTGTGATCGGTGATCCCGACGTATTCGTATCCGGCCGCCCGGCAGGCGTCGGCCAGCTCGGAGACGGTATTCGAGCCGTCGGAGTAGGTGGTGTGGCAGTGGAGAAATCCCCGCATGTCGGCGCGCTCGAGGAGGCGCGGGAGGGTGCCGCGCGCGGCCGCGTCGATCTCGCCGTTGCCTTCCCGGAGCTCCGGCGGAATGAGTGTCAGCCCCAGCCGCTCGTAAAGCGTGGCCTCGTCGCGGGTGGGGACGAACTCACTCCCATGCCACAATGCCGCGCCATTGAACGCGAAGCCCTTGGCCGCGGCGTGCTCGGCCAGCTGACGGAGGTGCGTCTCGCTTCCCGTCGCCTGCACCAGCACGGCGCCGGCGTTCACCCCGGGGGTCACGACGATCTGGGCGCTCGAGCCGCCGGCGAACCGGAGTGTCACTCGCCGCTCGTCCTGGCCCGCGAATTCGTGCACGCCCGGCAGCTGGCTGAGCCGGCGAAAGACGTCGGCGGGCGATGTGTCGGCCACCAGCACCAGCACGAGGTCTTTGACCAGCTCGACGCGGCGCCTCACGTCGCCCGCCACGACGACCGTTGTCACCCCAGGCAGGCGCTCGAGCGCCGCGCGCAGTCCCTCTGCCTCGTCCGCGGCATGGTGGGAGAGGCGGAAGCCGCTAGCCTGACGGAGGAACGCGATCCCGCGAAGGATGTTCTCCGAGGTCTTCTGCCCGAAGCGCGGCAGGCGGGCCAGGCGCCCGTCGATGGCCGCCGCCTCGAGCTCGGGCAGCGAATCGATGTCGAGCACCTCGTGGATCTGGCGGATCTTGGCGACGCCGAGCCCCGAGATGGCCAGCATCTCGACGAGGCCCGGCGGAATCTGCTCGCGCAGCTCCTCGAGGATACTCGCACGGCCCGTGCTCACGATCTCGGAGACGATCTGGAGCGTGGCGGGGCCGACGCCTTTCGTGGATGCCAGCGCACCGCTCTCCATCCCCTCGCGGAGGTCACCGGGGAACCCGGCCACCGCCCGTGCGGCGGTGCGAAAGGCGCGCACGCGGAACGTGTTCTCGTTCTTGAGCTCGAGAAAGGCGGCGATCTGCTCGAGCACCTGGCCGACCGCTTTCTTGTCCATGAATCCCTGCAGCACGTTCATCAGGCCGCCTTCGCCCACGCCTCGTGCGCCAGCCGGAGGGTTCGCCACGCCAGCTCGAGAAGCTCCTCTCCGCCGGTGATCGAGTGCAGGTGGCCACCGCCGAGCGTTGACGAGAAGAGCGCGCTTCCGTCGGACCGGGCGAGCGACTCGGGCCGCGGGCCGTCGGTTTCGACAGCCGTGAATCCTCCCCGTTCGGGCCTGAGGCCGAAGATACCCAGGGCGCGCAGGTCGCCTGCCGGCGTTGAATGGACGAACACGCCATCCAGCGGCTCCGCGGTCTGATCGTCGATCACGCTGGCCCAGATCTGATGCTCGAGAAACTGTGCGTAGTAGGCCTTCGGCACGTCGTTGACGGCTGGAACCGCTGCGTGTTCCAAGAGCAGCGCCTCGGTCGTTTCCGGCCCGAGACGCAGCGTCAGCGACCCCGCAGCCCAGGTGAGATAGGCGTGGTGCCCCAGTGCCACGAGATACTCCATGGCATCGCCGGCCCCCTCGTCCGGCCTGAGGTCGTGCATCATGGTGACAACGTCGGGAAGGAGGAGGAAGGCGTCGCGATCGGAGGGATCCATGCCCTGCTGGTCGACGGCTTTCTGGATGGCAGGAAATGTGGAACCGGTCATTCGGGGGAACACCAGCTCCAACGGGGTGGGGCGAGGCATGCAGGAAGATAGCTGATCGCCCGCGGTCCCCGCCTCAGCGCGGAAGGAAGCCGTCGAGGAGGGCTCGAAATGCTTCGTTCGCCTCCACATAGGGAACGTGACCGCAGCGGGGCAGCGGGTGGAAATCCGCCCCGATCGCATCCGCGGTCGTGCGAGCGGCCTCGATCGGAATCGGATCGTTCTCACCATGCATGACGATGGAGGGAATGCCCCGCAACTCCACGAGCCTCGGGCGCAGGTCGTAGTCACCAAAGCTGGCCCACACCTCCTGCTGGGTTCTGCCGGTCACGCGGAATGGGGTAAGGTCGCGGGCACGTTCAGGGTCGAAGAAGTAGGGGGCGACGGAGAGCTCGAAGATGCGCTGCTGGAAGGCGTCCGGGTCGCGCTCGCGAAGCCCGCTCTCGCGAAGCCGCCGCCGCTGCTCCTGGAACACCGGATCGAGATTGCGCTTCGAGAAGGTCTCCTCGAACCGCTCCCGGGCGGCCCGCCACGTCGGCGCTGGCGAGATAAGGGCGAGCCGTTCCACCCTCTCGCGGTGCTCGAGCGCGTACAGGACCGCCAGCAGGCCGCCCCAGGAGTATCCGGCCAACGTCAGGCGTTCAAGACCCAGGTAATCCCGGAGCGCCTCGAGGTCGGCTACCTGCTCGACCCAGCCGACGGGCACACTGCGCGCGACTGGAGAGCGGCCTCCTCCGCGCTGGTCGTAGTACACCAGCTCCCGTCCGCGGGACAGCGCGTCGAATTGGGGAAGGAGATACTCGTGATGGGCGCCGGGGCCGCCATGGAGCACGAGCACCGTGGGACCGCTCCCGACTCTGCGCACGAGCAGGGAGACGCCGCGGATCGGTACCACGGCCTCGGTGGCGCCGGCGGTTTCCGGCATTCCGAGGCCTAGAGGAGCACGGCGAGCGCGTCCGCCACCCGCCGCACGGCCGCTTCCTCGTCGGGAGAGAACGGGTCCGGCACGTCGCTGTCGACGTCGATCTGTCCCAGAATCATCGCGCCCCGGCGGATCAGGACCACGAGCTCGGACCGGGTCCACGTGTTGCACGCGAGGTAATTCGAGATGGCGCGTACGTCCGGCACATTCTGGTCCTCTCCGGTCGCGACCGCCGTTCCGCAGACTCCCTTCCCCACGGGAATCCGCGTGTGGTCGGTTTCGCGTCCGTCGAAGGCTTCGAGCACCAGCTCGTCGCCGTGGAGCATGTACAGGTAGACCGACGTGTACGGCGAACCGGCCCCGCGGATCTTCTCGGCCGCGGTCCGAAGCAGCTCGGTACGTCCCACCTCCCGTGCGAAGGCTCCTCGGAGGCTGGCGATCACCTTGTCGGCATCGAGCGCCACGTCATCCTCCCCTGGTGCCGAGCGTGGCACGCACCGTCGTCACCTGGTCGCCCCGCCGCACGACGATATCTACCGTGTCACCAGGGCGATGACTGCGAAGCGCCTCGGTCATCGCCTGGAGGTCGCCGATCTCGGCGTCACCGATGCGGGTGATGATGTCATCGCCCCGCAGTCCCGCCTTCTCCGCGGGGCTTCCCGCTCTCACGCCCGCGAGCCTGACGCCGCCGGGGTTTCCGACCATGTCGGGCACGGTCCCGAGATAGGCCCCGTATCCCGGTGTAGCCGGTGCGTTCTGGGCGGGGAGCTCGGGTGGCGGGACCGTGGCGAAGGTGAGCGGTCGAGGCCGGTTCGCGATCGCGGTTACCAGCCCGACGGCGAAGTCCGTCACCCGCTTGAACCCGTCGAGGTTGATCTTCTGCCAATCGTCGGTGGTGCGGTGATAGTCCTCGTGCAGGTCGGTGAAGATGTGCAGCACCGGCCTGCCCGCGGCATAGAAAGGCGACTGATCGCTCGGTCCATAGCCGTCGCCCTGCGCCTTGAGGTCGAAACCGGCGTACCAGTTGAGAGAGTCGAGCAGCGCCGGGAACTCCTTGGCCGTCTGGCTTCCGAAGACGATCAACCGGCCCTGCCGGAGCCTGCCCACCATGTCCAGGTTGATCATCGCGGCTGTCGTCGCGAGTGGGTAGATCGGGTCTTCGACGTAGTGTGAGGAGCCGAGCAGTCCGAGCTCCTCTCCGCTGAACGCAATGAAGACGATGGTCCGGGCCGGGGGCGCCGCCGCGAGCCTGGCGGCGATCTGGATCAGCATCGCCGACCCGGATGCGTTGTCGTCGGCGCCGTTGTGCGCGATCCCCGTGCTGTCGGGATCGAGGCTGCCGAAGCCGCCCAGACCAAGATGGTCGTAATGGGCGCCAACGATTACCGCCTCGTTGCGGAGCACCGGGTCGCGCCCCGGAAGAAGCCCGATCACGTTCCTGCCGGTCGTTCCGGTCACGTGAGCCCGCTGTGCAACGGGCGCGCCCTTCGAGATGCCGAAGGTCTGAAACCACCCGCCGGCCGCGGGCTGCAGGCCCACCTGCCCGAACCTCCTCGCGAGATACGCGGCGGCAGTATCCGCGCCGGGCGTACCGGTGAGGCGGCCGACCAGCCGGTCGTCGCTCAGGAACTTGATGTCGTCGATGGCCATCAAGGGAGGTGGGGTGACCTTCTCGGGCGTGCGCTGGGCGGTACCGAACTGCTGTGCGAGAACCGATGGAGCGCAGCACAGCACGCCGAGCGTCGCGAGCGAGGCGGTGCGGGAAGTCCGCCGGCCTGAAGATGCGCTCGTCATTGGGGAATGAAGCTGGTCCCGGGCCCGAGCCGCCCGGCAAACGCTGCCAGCAACCGGGCTGTCCGATCGAGGTCTTCGAGCGCGACCATCTCGTTGGGACTATGCATGTAGCGGTTGGGGACGGAGACGAGACCGGTGGCGACGCCGCGGTGGGCGTTGAAGATGGCCTCCGCATCGGTGTGGGTGTCGCGCGAGGCCGCCTCGATGCTGTAGGGAATGCTTTCCGCTTCCGCGGCCGCGGCGAGGAGCTCGAAGACCACCTCGCTCACCGACGCGCCGCGGGAGATCACCGGACCGCCGCCGAGCTTGTAGTCGCCGAACTTGCGCTTGTCGATGCCGGGGTAGTCCGTCGCGTGGGTGACGTCGACGACGATCGCCACGTCAGGCTCGACCGCCACGGCCGAAGAACGGGCGCCGCCCCCAGTGGCCGCGATCTCTTCCCTCGTCGTGGCCACGGCCGTCACGCTCGCGGACTTTCCGGCCGGACTCTGCGAGAAGATCCGGGCAGCTTCGAGCACCACGAACGCGCCGATTCGATTGTCGATACAGCGGCTCACGAGGCGCCCGTTAGGAAATTCCAGGACGCTCGCTGCGAGGACGCCGGGGTCACCGATCCGAAGTCTTTCCTGGGCTTCCGCACGGTTCCCGGCGCCGATGTCGATCCAGAGATCTTCGATCTTGGACACCTTCTCCCGGTCGTCTCGCTCCATCAGGTGAATGGCCTTCTTTCCAACGACGCCGGTCACCGGCCCCCCGCGTCCCATCAATCGAACGCGCTGTCCCACGAAGACCTGGTGGTCCCAGCCGCCGATCGCGTCGAAACTGATATAGCCCTCGTCGTCGATGTGGGTCACCATGACGCCGATTTCGTCGATGTGCCCTGCGAACATGACGCGGGGCTTCCCACCGGGATTCACGGTCGCGAAGGAGTTCCCACTCACATCTCCTTCCACTTGGTCGGCAAAACGTTTCGCTTCGGCACGCCATACCCGTGCCGGCGCCGCCTCAAAGGCCGAAGGGCCGGGCGTGTCGAGCAGCGACTTGAGGAAGGTCAACGAGTCCGGAGTCATTGGTCGCGATAGGATAGGAGAGGGGCAAAGGTCGCGGGAGCGGGTCCCGATGTCTAGCCCCGGTGGGTGCGCAGATCGAGCTCGAGAAACTCGGCGCCCTCGATCGGATTGGGACGGTAGGGGGCGATGTGCGTGAAGCCCAGTTGGACGTACAGCGTCCTGGCTCGCTCCATCGAGGCGAGCGTGTCGAGGCGCATGCGCCCATACCCGGCGAGCCGTGCCTCCGCGACGATGCGCTCGGCGAGAATCCGTCCCAGACCAGTCCCGCGAAACGTGGGGCGCACGAAGAGACGCTTCATCTCGCACACGTCAGGCCCCAGAGATCGGAGCGCGACGCAACCCGCTGGCTCGGACCCGGCCAACGCCAGCAGGAGTCGCCCGGCAGGTCGGCCATAGGCGCCCGGCAGCGTCGCCAACTCCTCCTCGAAGTCCTGGAAGCAGAGATCGAACCCGAGGGAGGCCGCGTACTCCTCGAAGAGGCCTCGCACCATCCCGACCAGATGCGAATCGGCCACATCGACGATCCTGAGCGTCATGCTGCTGGTCGCCATCGCTCCAGCCCGGGAATCTCCCGTTCTTTCATCGCGGCCTGAAGCCGCTCGGCACCGTCGACGACCCTGGGGCCCGGCCGTGAGGTGAAGGCATTGCCGTCCATGATCCAGACGCGGGCGTTGGCGAACAGTTGCCGGGCCTCGGGGGACGTGAGCGCCTCCAACTCTTCGCGCGCGCGCCCTACTGGAAAACCGCAGAGCATGACCACCACCAGATCGGGTCGCAGCTCGAGAACGGAGCGCCAGGATCGCCGGGTGGAGTGGCTGCCGGCAACGGCGCCGACATCGACACCTCCGGCCGCCGAGACCAGTTCCGGAACCCAGTGTCCCGCGAGGTACAACGGGTCGAGCCATTCGATGCAGAGTACCCGGCGGCGGACGGAGGGCGCGCAGGACCGAAGCCGGTCGAGCCGGTCCCGCAGACCGGCCACCAGCTCCTCGGCCTCGTTCCGCAGGTGGAGGGCATCGCCGACGGTGCGGATGTCGTTCCAGATCCCGGCCAGGTCGCGCGCGGAGAGCGAGAGCACGGCGGGCGGGTTCGGGAGGATGCGCGCCAGGCGATGAACCTCGCCATCGGCCACCGCGCACACCTCGCACAGACCCTGCGTGAGCAGAAGATCGGGAGCGAGGCGGCTCAGTGCCGCCGCATCCACCACGATCACCGGACGGCCCGAGCTCGTGAGCCGTCGCACGTCCGCATCGATCGACCCGCTCGAGCCAGAGCTATCGATTGGGCTCGATGTAACCCGTGGCAGCCGACCGGCGGCCGGTGGATAGTCGCATTCGTGCGAAACGCCGACGAGCGCATCTCCGGCGCCAAGTGCCATCACCATCTCGGTGGCGGCAGGCAGGAGTGAGACCACTCTCATCGTCCGAGCTCAGCGCCGGGCGACCCGGTAGAGCACGAGGGCCAGGCCGGCGAAGAACAGCAGTGCCAGGAGGTTCCCCTCCGCGATCGGGCCGAGCGCACCTTGTAGTCCCACAACGTGGGAGAGATAGTCCGCTGCGGGTACCTGTGCCGCATCGGCCTGCTGGACCAGGGCGGCAGCGATGCCGGCGATCGCAATACCCGCGAGCGCGCCGCCGGCGATCAGGCCGCTCGAGAAGAGCACCCCGGGACCGGAATCCACGTCGGTGATCGACTGCTCGCTGCCGCGGCTGCGCCGCTCCACCAGCCACCGGACCACTCCGCCGGCGAACATCGCTGCCGACGTCGAGATCGGGAGATAGACACCGACGGCGATCGGTAACGACTGGAGACCCATGATCTCGATCGCAATCGTGAGGAAGACGCCGATCAGCACCAGCCCCCACGGGAGCTTCTGGGTCAGGATCCCGTCGGTGACGAGCGCCATGATCGTCGCCTTCGGTGAGTCGAGCTTGGTGATCGGTCTTCCATTCAGCTCGCGAATCCGGCCGCCGATGCCGGGATCGACGAGATAGGCGATTTCACGCGTCTGTGGATCGACCAAGTACTTGCCCGGCACCACGCCCTCCAACGGGAGATTGACCCGCACCACGTCGAAGTCGCGACCGTCGCGATGCATCCGCTCGCCGAGCATCGTGAACGACCGATTCGCGCCGCTTGCGCTCGATGCCGCGAGGGTCACGCCCGGGTGACGCTCGGGGACGATGTTCGTGTAGCTGTTGTTGAGGAGCGTCAGGGTCCATCCGATGGCGAGAGCGGACGTCACCGCCCCGACGACGATGGCGATCTGTTGACGCCGTGGCGTCGCGCCGACCAGAAATCCCGTCTTGAGGTCCTGGCTCGTGGCCCCGGCGTTCCCCGCCGCGACCGCGATGACGCCCGCGATCGAAATGGCGCCGACTCGATGGTCGACTCCGGTCCATCCGATGAGCAGAAAGATCGCGGTGGTGCCGATGAGAGCCGCGATCGTCATCCCCGAAATCGGGTTGGCGCTGACCCCGATTTCGCCGGTAATGCGGGACGACACCACGACGAAGAAGAATCCGAAGACGACGATGAGGAGCGCGCCGAGAAGATTGACCGAGAGCTGAGGCAGCGCGGTGAGGAGCAAGGCGAGTCCGGCGGCGCCGGCGATGGTCATCCAGATCGGGAGATCCACGTCGGTCCGGATCCGGGCAGCCGTATCGCCGAGGCTGCCGCGGAGGTCATGGAATCCCGAACGGAACGCACCGACAATCGTGGGGAACGCCCGGATCAGCGCGATGATGCCGGCGGCCGCGACGGCACCCGCACCGATGTAGAACACGAAGTTGGCCCGCACCTCCGCCGGGCTCATGTCGGCGATGAGCTTGGTCTCGGCGAAGATCGGCTGGGTGAGGCCACTGCCGAAGAGCTTGATCGCCGGGATGAGCACGAGGTAGGCGATACAGCCGCCGGAGAACAGGTAGCCCGCGATCCGCGGCCCGATGATGTAACCCACCCCCAGCAGCTCGGGCGACACCTCGGCGGAGATCGACGCGCCCTTGTAGCCCTGAGACACCCAGCCGGGATACTCCTTCCACGCCTTGAGGCCCGACATCAGGAACTTGTAGGCGAAGGCGAGTCCGAAGGCCTGAAACAGCCGCTTGGCCTGGAGCCCACCCTTCTCTCCCGCAACCAGTACCTCCGCGCAGGCGGTGCCTTCCGGGTACGTGAGCCGGCCGTGCTCCTTCACGATGAGCGCCCGGCGCAGCGGGATCATGAGCAGAATGCCCATGACTCCGCCTACGACCGCCACGATCGCGACCTTCCCCACGCTGAGGTCGTACCCCATGAGGAGAATCGCGGGCAGCGTGAAAACAATTCCCGCGGCGATGGACTCGCCGGCCGAGCCGGTCGTCTGGACGATGTTGTTCTCCAGAATCGTGGACCGACCCAAAGTCCGGAAGAACGCCACCGACAGCACGGCGATCGGGATCGAAGCCGAAACCGTGAGCCCGATCTTGAGCGCGAGGTAGACGCTGGAAGCGGCGAAGACCAACCCGAGCAACGCGCCGAGCACGAGGGCGCGGACGGTCAGCTCGGCGGGGGATTGGGTCGGAGGGACGAAGGGCTGGAATGCCGGTGCCCCGGAGGGCGGGGTCTGCGTGCGCAGCGCCATGTGTTGTCCGGAGATGGAGGAGTGAGCAGCGGGGCCCGGTTGAAGGTAGAGGCTTCCCGGCGGAGCGTCCAGCGAAGACGTGAGCGTGCCTCGCATCGCCCATTCCGGGTGACCGCACTCACCGCGAAGAACCGGTACGGGCCGTTAAGGTGTGGACGTTATTGACGTTCAGGTGAAAATCCTCATCGGGAGGCCCATATGCTGTGGACGGTCTTCGTCGTCCTGCTGGTGCTCTGGCTGGTCGGCATGGTGTCGTCGTATACTCTGGGCGGGTTCATTCACGTCCTGTTGGTGGTGGCACTGGTCGTCCTGGTGATCAACCTGATTCAAGGACGAAGAGTGGTATGAAACTCGGCACGCTCGTCGGGCTGGCTCTGATCGTACTCGGCATCCTGGGGTTCGCCCTGGGAGGATTTTCCGTCACGCACAAGGAAAAGGTCGTGGACCTCGGCCCGATCGAGGCGACGGCCGACAAGAAGGAAAAGGTGGCCATTCCGCCGCTCGTGGCAGTCGTGGCCATCGTTGCCGGAGTCGGTCTGGTCGGCGCCACCACGATCGGTCGGCGCTGACGCCTTCTTTCGACGTACTTCCGCACTAAAACACAGCCGGTGCAGCGGCTCCGTGAAACCAACGGAGCCGCTCGCGGCGTTGTGGCTGTACCGCGCTCACCGTCGCGGAACTGGCGGTGAGGACCGACGGCGTGCATAACTAGGCGGTGCCTACGCCTCCGAAATCGAGCACACGTGAAACCGGCTCGCCCCACGAGGGGAAACCCGGCGCGAGAAGCCTCGCCCTCAGGGACGAGGCCTCGCTTCGTCAACGTCTGGTGGATCGTGACGAACAAGCGCTGGTCGAGCTTATCGAGGTGGCGAGCCCCTGGCTCCTGGGCGTGACCCAGTCCATGCTCAGCGACCCCGACGAGGCCGAGGAAGTCGTGCTCGAGGTCTTCGCCTCGGCCTGGGACCGGGCGGGTTCGCTGGGAGATGGGCACGAGACCCTGCTCCCGTGGCTTCTCAGGATCGCGCGGAACCGTGCGATCGATCGGCTGCGCCGCCGTGCCCGTTGGCGGCGAAAGCTGGCCCGTGCTGAGGCGTTCGGTGAGGTGCCGGTCGGACAACCATCGTCGGCCGAGTTCAATGAAGCGGCACGGCCCGGGTGGCACGTGCACGAGAGCGTGCACCGCGCGTTGGCCGAGTTGCCGCCCGACCAGCGCGAAACGGTGCGCCTCGCCTATTTCCGCGGCCTCACCCATTCCGAGATTGCCGCGGAGCTGTCGATCCCGATGGGCACGGTCAAGACCAGACTCCGGCTCGCTTTCGACAAGCTCAGAGTGTCACTCGGACCGATCAAGGATTGGGTGCTATGAGTTCTCACGACTGGTACGTCGAGAATCGCGCGGCATTCGTCGCCCGGAGCCTCGATTCGGACGAGGAGCGAACCTACCAGCAGCATCTCGTCCACTGCGAGGAGTGCGCCGCCGAAGTACGGAGGCTCGAGCAGGATCTCGCTTGGCTCCCCATGGGCGTCACACCCGCCGCGCCGGCGCCAGGGCTCGCCCGGCGCATGACCGGCGCCATTCTGGATCGGCAGAGTCGCTGGCAGCGCCGATTGCCCTACCTCCTCGCCGCCGCTTCCCTGCTCCTCGCGATAGGTCTTGGGATGCGCGGCCGGACGGAGGGGACGCGACTCCGCTCCATGCTGACGGATACTCAGAGCAGGATGCTGGCGCTCCAGGATACCGTCTCCGTTCTGCGCAGCGCCCAGCACGTTCTCCAGATCCCGATCTCGGCCGAAGGGCGGCGGGGAGGATTGCTGATCTTTCAGGACGCAGGCTCGCACCGATGGACCGTAATCGTCCACGGACTGCCGCCGGCTCCGCAGGGGAACGTCTATCAGTTCTGGTTCATCACGGAAAGCGGGATGGTCCGCTCGGTGGAAGTGAACGCGGATACTTCACGTCCCGCCATGTTCACGCTGCCCATGCCGCCGGTGCCCGCGCCGGTCATGGGGGCCGCGCTGACCGTCGAGCCGGCGATCAGCAGTTCGTCCGAGCCCCAAGGTCCACAACTGGCCCACGTGACTTTCTAGGAAGCTTTTCGCGACTAGTGGGTTCCGGCGGAGTCCGGTGGGGTCAGGCTGTCGGCCAGCCAGGCGGGTATGGTGGTCTGGTCGCCGCCCAGTTGGACTGGCGTCTCGGGGATCGAATCGGCAGGAATGACCACGCCATTCGCGCCGAGCTCCCGGAAGAGCTTCCACTGAGCCTGGCGAGCTGCCCAGGGTCGCGATCCGTTGTACATCAGCGCTACAAGCAGCGTTCCCTCGGGACGTCCCAGATACCCCACGACCGTCGACACTGTGCCGAGTGTCCCGGTCTTGGCCCGAACCACGCCCTCGCCGGGGAACCCGGCATTGAGTCGGTGGAGGGTTCCCGTACCGTTGGCCGGGAGCAACTGGGGGAAGTTGTGGCCGGCCGGAGTGCCGGGGAACTTGGCGAGGTATGAGATGAAAGCCTGCGGGGTGACACGGTCTTCGTAGGAGAGGCCGCTGCCGTCCACGAGGTACACGCCGTCCGTCCCGCCGATGACTTGGCGGACGTGGTTGGTGAGTAATGCGGGCCCCTGCTCCCGTCCGCCCGCCCACTGGAGCAGTAGCTCGGCTCCCAGATTGAGGCTGCGCCGGTTGATCTCGCTGGCGAGCGAATCGAGGGGCGGCGATGTGACTTCCGCCAGGAGCTGGGGACCGCCCGCGGGGGGTGGTCCCATGTACGCCGATGGGTTCCAGGCGATATCGGCACGAGCGAGAGCGGTCTTCCACACGGCCGCGAGCACCGCTCGCGGATCGGGGGCCACGGCGGTCAGCCGGCGCGCTCCCGCGCGCGTCCCGAGAGTGCCGCTCACCACCCAGCCACCATCGCGCCGCGGATGGAGCGCGAGACGCGACCGGCGCCCGCTTCGCGTCGTCGCCGTCACCGTGACCATGGAGGCGATGCCCTCGGGGGCGGTCTCGATCACCCGGACACGTTGGCCCGACCGGGTTCCTGGCTGCACGGTCACCCACACGACGTTCTCATGAAGCGTCAGCGGACCGACCGGTGGGGCGAAGATGCGTCCCTGGTGACGGGTCGACCACGCCGCCGGGTAGACGGCGTTGGCGGGGCCGTCCACGCTCTGCACCTGGAGCGGCCCGGTGAGCCGCTTGATGCCGCGAGCCTGGAGCTCCATCGCCAGGTCGTACAGCGTGGGTCCGGACCCCTCGGCGCGCTCGAGCGAGGGATCGCCGTTCAGCTCCAGCGCCCAACTCCCGATCCATTCCCCGGTCGTGCTGTCGAGGCTGCCCTCGCCGATCACGCGGGTGGCGCGCCGCGCAGTCCCGCCCAGAACAGTCCTCGCGAACCCTGTGGTAAAGAGCTTCACCGTCGAGGCCGGCATGAGCGGCTGACCGGGGTTGAGGCTCCAGAGGAGCCCGCCGGACTGGTCGGCTATGGCGACACCCCATTGGCCGGGAGCGACCCGGCGGGTGCGCTGGTACCAGGAGGTCATGCGACCCGTGAGCCACTGGGGGTCGGTCTGTGCCGAGGCCGGGGTCGCCAATGTGGCGCCCGGACCCACAAGAGTGAGCAGGAGAGCGACGCTGTTCCACCACGAACGATTCAAATAAACCTCGACCAATTACCGTAAGTCAATGTGCAGTGGTTACTTAGACTATTCTATGGGTTCCAATACCGTGTACGTGGCCAAATTAGGACTTAAGAAGTCTACTATCGGGTGCAAGTCCCGGGCCCTATGATATATGCCTCGTGATCCTGGTCACCGCCCCCACTTGCGGGGGCTGTTAAACTGTCCCATCGGAGATTCACCTGGCAGCGCCACTGGCGAGTGCCCGGAACTCTTAGCACTAAACGGACACCACAGAGGAGGTCGAATGCGAGTTCATACCCCCGCACGCTACGCTGCCCTCGCGCTTCTGCTCGGCGGCTTGGCCTGCGCCGGCAACAAGGCGAACGATGACGGTACGGTTGTCGCCACCGACAGCACGCAGGCTCAGGATACGTCGGCCTACAAGGGCGGCGAGCGCGATACCACGAGCGTGCCGCTCCCGTCGCCGGTCGACACCACGCAGGCCGCTCCTGCCCCGGCTCCAACCCCGGCCGATACGACGCAGTATCAGCCGTCGGCCACGCCGACCGATACGACCGGTGGTTATCAGCCGACCACCCCGACCGACACCGCCGCCCCGGCACCTGCGCCGACCGACAGTGGCACGTCGTCGATGCAGCCCGACACGTCCGGCATGAGCCACGATTCGACCAGCGCTCAGTAACACGGTCATGATCCTGGCGCTCGGGTGAGCGCCGCGGCAACGAGACGGCCCTCTTCGCAAACGCGGGGAGGGCCGCTTTCGCTGCACGGGACGACCCGAGGTCCGGTTACTTGAGCAGCCCCTTGGCGATCGTCTGCAACTGCATATTGCTCGTTCCCTCGTAAATCGTGCCGATCTTGGCGTCGCGGTAGTACTTCTCCGCCGGGTACTCCTTGGAGTAGCCGTACCCGCCGAACAGCTCGAGGCAGGAGGACGTGATCCGGTCGGCCACCTGGGAGCTGAACAGTTTCGCCATGGCCGCCTGCTGGGCGAAGGGCTGGCCGGCGTCCTTGAGCCGGGCTGCATTATACACCATGAGCCGTGCGGCCTCGAGGTCGGTTGCCATCTGCGCCAGCTGAAACTGCACGCCCTGAAAGTCCGCGATCGCCTTGCCGAATTGACGCCGTTCCTTCACATAGGCGGTTGCCGCTTCCAGGGACCCGCGTGCAACGCCGATCATCTGTGCCCCGATGCCGATCCGCCCCTCATTGAGCGTCTCGATGGCGATTTTGTAGCCTTGCCCGACGGGTCCGAGCACGTTGGCGTCCGGGACGACGCACTGCTCGAGGATCAGCTCGGTGGTGCTCGAGGCCCTGATGCCGAGCTTGTTCTCTTTCTTGCCGACCGCGAACCCGGGGAAATCCCGCTCGACGATGAACGCCGTGATCCCCTTGTACCCCTTGGACGGGTCCGCGTTGGCGAACACGATGAAGAGGCCGGCCTCGGCCCCGTTGGTGATCCAGAACTTCCTTCCCGTGAGCTCCCAGCCGCTTCCCCGGCGCTCGGCGCGAGTCGCGAGCGCGAACGCGTCGCTGCCGCTTCCCGGCTCCGAGAGCGCGAAGGCACCGAGCAAACCGCTCGTCAGACGGGGGAAATAGCGCTCGTGCTGCTCGGGTGTGCCCCATCGGAGCAGCGCGTTGGCCACCAGAGTGTTTTGCACGTCTACGTAGATCGCCGCGGACGCGTCGACTCGCGCGATCTCTTCGATGGCGAGGACCGAGAGGAAAATTCCGCCGCCGGCGCCGCCGAAGCGCTCCGGGATCTCGATGCCCATGAGTCCGAGCTCGAAGAATCTCGGGATGAGATCGGGGCGGAACTGCGCCGCCTCGTCCATCTCCTGGACGTGCGGCTTGACGTCGGTTTCCGCGAACTCGCGCACCGAGTCCCGAAACATGCTCTCTTCTTCGGACAGGGTCGTGAGGGCGGGGGCGGCGGTGTTGAGGTCCTGCATGAGGGCGGGCTCCAGAGCGGCTGGGGCGTCAGGTGGTCGGAGTATACGCCCGCAGGACTTCGAGCGCCACCGGGACTTTTCCGAGCGGTGCGGATACCTGTGCGCCCTGTAGGCGCTCCGACACGGCGACCAGCATTTCCTGAGAAATGCGCACGCCTTCAGCGAGCGCTTCGTCTTTCCCCTTGGCGCTCGCGCGCCGCATCCGCTCGAGTACCTCGTCCGGGACGGTGACTCCCGGGACCTCGTTCGCCAGAAACTCCGCATTGCGCAGGGACACCAGCGGCCAGATACCGGCGACGATGGGAATCCGAAATCCTTCGACCTGCTTGAGGAACCGCTCGAGCTGTACGAGATCGAACACGGGTTGGGTGATCGCCCATTCCGCGCCCGCTTCCACCTTCCAGGCGAATCGCTTGAGCTCCCGCTCCATATCGGGAGCGGCGGGATTGACGCCGACGCCGATGACGAACTTGGTCGGCTGTCCGATCGGGTTGCCGCCGGGATCGAGGCCGCGGTTGAGCCGGGAGACGAGGTTCGTGAGCCCGATGCTGTCGATGTCGAATACGGCCGTGGCCTCGGGGTATGGCCCCATCTTCGGCGGATCGCCGGTGACGATGAGCAGATTCCGGATCCCGGCGGCCGCGGCCCCGAGCAGGTCTGAGAGCATGCCGAGCAGGTTGCGGTCGCGGCAGGCGTAGTGAACCACCGCTTCCAGGCCCGCCTCGCGCTGGATCATGAGCGCCGACAGCAAGGCCCCCATGCGGCTTTGGGCCCGGGGACCGTCGGGGACGTTCACGGCGTCCACGCCCGCGGCCTTGAGCTGCCGAGCCTGTTCGATCATCGGGGTCGGGTCCACCCCTTTCGGGGGGACGATTTCCACCGTCGTGAGAAACCGGCCCTCCGCCAGCTTGCAGCCGATGCGCGAGCGGTCGGCCAGCGGCACCGGCTCCTGGATCTGGACCGCGGGAGCGGCGGCCGTGACGGCGAGCTGGTGCCGGGGTGAGACGCTCTGCACGAATCCGACGATGGCCCGGATGTGGTCCGGTGTCGTGCCGCAGCATCCGCCCACGAAGCGCGCACCCGCCTCGACCATGCGCCGGGCGTAGTTGGCCATGTACTCGGGTGACGCCATATACATCTTGCGGTCTTCGACTTCGCGCGGGAGACCCGCGTTCGGCTGGGCGGAGATCGGGATCGACACCACCCGTGCGAGCTTCTCGACAGCTTCCAGCACGCCGTGGGGGCCCACTGAGCAATTGACCCCGACGACATCCACGCCCATCGCCGCCAATTCCGGCCCGAAGACGACAGGGTCCGTGCCGTAGTGGGTCTTCCCGTCGTTGCCGACGGTCATTTGTGCGATGATCGGGAGATCGGAGTGGGATCGCACCGCCGACACCGCCGCGCCGAGCTCGGCGACGTCGCTGAACGTCTCGATGATGAAGCCATCCACGCCGCCGGCCAGGAGTCCCTGCACCTGCCGGGCGAACGCGTCGCGCGCCTCGGCCACCGACAGCTCCCCGAACGGCTCGATCCGGACCCCGAGCGGGCCGATCGCGCCCACGACCGCGGCGCGGGCGCCCGCCGCCTCACGCGCGAGGTCGGCCGCGGCGGTGTTGATCCGTTCGGTGTCGGCGGCGAGGCCATGGGTCGCCAGCTTGACGGGGTTGGCGCCGAACGTATTCGTCTCGATCACCTCCGCGCCGGCGCGGACGTATTCGCGGTGGATCTCGCGCACGAGGTCGGGCTGCCGGAGGTTGAGCTCGTCGTAGCAGACGTTGAGGAACACGCCCCGCCCGTAGAGCATCGTCCCCATGGCTCCGTCGGCAACGTGGACCCGCCCATCGGCCAGCAGCTCACGAAGTGTGGGCACCCTAGCGCTCGTAGTGGAGGTTGGGGGCGAGCCAGCGCTCCGTCGTGGGGACGTCGAGGCCCTTTCGCCGCGCATAATCTTCCACCTGATCCCGCCCGATCTTGCCCAGGCCGAAGTACTGCGCCTCCGGGCGCCAGAAGTAGAACCCGCTCACCGACGCGCCGGGCAGCATAGCGAAGCTTTCGGTGAGTGTGATGCCGGCGTTCGATTCGGCGCTCAGAAGGTCGAACAACGCGCGCTTCTCCGTATGGTCGGGGCAGGCCGGGTACCCGGGTGCGGGGCGAATCCCCTGATACTTCTCGCGAATGAGCGCGTCATTGTCGAGCGCTTCGTCCCTGGCATAGCCCCAGAACTCCGTGCGGACGCGCTGATGCAGCCGTTCGGCGAACGCCTCTGCGAGCCGATCCGCAAGGGCCTTGGACAGAATCGCCCCATAGTCGTCGTAGCCTCGCTGGAACTCCGCAACCAGCTCGTCCAGTCCGAATCCCGCGGTCACCGCGAAGGCACCGACGTAGTCGGGCTCGCCGGTGTTTTTGGGCGCTACGAAATCGGCGAGGGCCAGGTTGGGCCGGCCAGGGGGCTTCCGCATCTGCTGGCGCAAGGTGTGGATGACGGTGAGTGGCCGGCGGCGGGACGGATCGTCGTACACCGTGATGTCGTCGCCCTCGCTATCCGCCGCCCAGACCCCGAACACGCCCCTGGCCCGGAGCAGGCGATCCCGCACGATCCGGTCGAGCAATGCTTCGGCGTCCCGGAAGAGGCTCGTGGCGGCTGGTCCGACCCTCGGGTCGTCGAGGATGGCGGGATAGTGGCCGGCCAGCTCCCAGGTCTGGAAGAACGGGGTCCAGTCGATGCGGGAAACGAGCTCACCGAGGGGATAGTCTTCCAGCACGGTGAGCCCGAGACGGCAGGGCTCGATGGCCCGGTTCGCGCCCCAGTCGATCGCCAATCGGTTGCGCCGAGCATCCGCGATCGGCAGCCTCTCCTCCGCCGCCTGGCGCTGGCCCCGCTGTTCACGGATGTCCGCGTACTCCTTCCGCACGGTCTCCACGAACTCGTCGTGCTGCGTCTCGCTCAGCAGCGTGCTCGCCACGCCGACCGCCCGTGAGGCATCGAGCACGTGCACCGTCGGTCCCTTGTAGTTGGGCGCGATCTTGACCGCCGTGTGCACGCGTGAGGTCGTGGCTCCGCCGATGAGAAGCGGCAACGCAAACCCCTCACGCTCCAGCTCGCCGGCGACGAACGACATTTCCTCCAGCGAGGGGGTAATGAGCCCGCTCAGCCCCACGATGTCCACCTGCTCCTTCCTCGCGGTCTCGAGGATGCGGGCGCAGGGAACCATGACACCGAGGTCGATCACCTCGTAGTTGTTACACTGGAGAACGACGCCGACGATGTTCTTCCCGATGTCGTGCACGTCGCCCTTCACCGTGGCGAGCAACACCTTCCCGTTCGTCCTCGCGGTCGCCGTGTCGCGCTCGGCTTCGATGTACGGGACGAGATGGGCAACGGCCTTCTTCATCACCCGGGCGCTCTTGACCACCTGGGGGAGAAACATCTTCCCGGCCCCGAAGAGATCGCCGACGACGTTCATCCCGTCCATCAGCGGCCCCTCGATGACGTGGATCGGCCGCTCCGCCTGGTGTCGCGCCTCCTCGGTGTCCTCCACGATGTAGTCGGCGATCCCCTCTACCAACGCGTGGGCCAGGCGCTCGTGAACCGGGGCGTTGCGCCAGGAGAGGTCGGCCACCTGGGCCGCGGACTGGCCCCGCACCGAGTCGGCGACCGCGAGCAGCCGGTCGGTGGCGTCGGGCCGGCGGTCGAGGACGAGGTCCTCCACCCGCTCGAGCAGATCGGGGGGGATGTCGGAGTAGATCGGCAGCTGGCCCGCGTTCACGATCCCCATGTCCATTCCCGCATCGATGGCATGGTAGAGGAACACGGCGTGGATCGCCTCCCGCACCGGATCATTGCCCCGGAAGGAGAAGGAGACATTGCTGACTCCGCCGCTCACGAGCACGTGCGGGAGCGTCTCCTTGATCCGTCGAGTGGCCTCGATGTAGTCCCGAGCGTACGTCGCGTGCTCCTCGATCCCGGTCCCGATGGCGAAGATGTTGGGATCGAAGATGATGTCTTCAGGGGGGAAGCCCACCCGCTCGGTCAGGAGGCGGTACGACCGGGCGCAGATATCGACCTTCCGCTCCACTGAGTCCGCCTGGCCGCGCTCGTCGAACGCCATCACGATGACAGCCGCCCCGTACCGGCGGACCAGCGTCGCCTGGCGGAGGAACGCCTCTTCACCCTCCTTGAGGCTGATCGAGTTGACGACGCCCTTGCCCTGGGTGCACTTGAGTCCGGCCTCGATGACCGACCACTTCGACGAGTCGATCACCACGGGAACCCTGCTGATGTCCGGCTCCGACGCGATCAGCTGCAGGAACTTCACCATGGCCTGCTGGGAGTCGAGCATTCCCTCGTCCATGTTGACGTCGATCATCTGCGCGCCGTTTTCCACCTGCTGCCGTGCGACTTCGACCGCGGCGTCGTATTCCCCCGAAAGGATCAGGCGCGCGAACTTCCGCGAGCCGGTCACATTGGTGCGTTCGCCGATGTTGGCGAAAAGGCTGTCCGGCCCGATGGTCAGAGGCTCGAGCCCGCTGAGCCGGCAACTCGGCTCGACGACCGGTCGCTGCCGCGGGGTGACGCCACGGACCGCCTCGGCGATCGCGCGGATGTGCTCGGGAGTTGTCCCACAGCATCCACCCACGAGGTTGACCAATCCGTGCCTCGCGAACTCGCCAAGCACCTCGGCCATCGACGCCGGCGTGTCGTCGTACAGGCCGAACTCGTTCGGAAGCCCGGCGTTCGGGTGAGTGCTGACGAAGACCGGCGCGACCCGGGAGAGCTCCTGCACGTACTGGCGCAGCGCGCGGGCGCCGAGCGCGCAGTTGAGCCCGACGGTGAGTGGACGGGCGTGGCCAACGGAGTTCCAGAACGCCTCGGTCACTTGCCCGGAGAGTGTTCGGCCGCTGGCATCGGTGATGGTGCCCGAAATCATCACCGGAACGCGTACCCCGGTTGCCTCGAAGAGTGCTTCGACGGCGAAGATCGCGGCCTTGGCGTTCAAGGTGTCGAAGATGGTCTCGATCAGAAGCAGATCGGCACCGCCATCGAGAAGCCCACGCGCCGCTTCGGTGTAGGCCGGGACGAGATCGTCGAACCGGACGTTCCGGAATCCCGGGTCGTTCACGTCCGGTGAGAGCGACGCGGTCCGGTTGGTGGGACCGAGGACTCCTGCCACGAATCGCGGATCGGGTCCCCGCCGCTCGAACTCGTCCGCCACATCACGCGCCAGTCTCGCCGCCGCGTGGTTGAGCTCGTAGACCAACCCTTCCATCCCGTAGTCGGCCATCGACACCGCGGTCGAATTGAACGAGTTGGTCTCGAGAATGTCGGCGCCCGCCTCGAGGTAGGCGGTGTGAATGGCCCGGATGATCGCCGGCTGCGTCAGCGAGAGCAGATCGTTGTTGCCCTTGAGATCCTTCGGCCAGTCGGCGAATCGCTCGCCACGATAATCCCCCTCCGCCAGGCCATAGGTCTGGATCATCGTGCCCATGGCCCCATCGAGCACGAGAATGCGCCTGGTGAGGAGCGGCTCGAGCTCGGCGAGCCGTTCCGTCCGTCCGCGGGCGGGCGATGAGGATGGGGTTTGACGGCCAGGAGCCAAACGGCCCTCCGGAAAACGAAAAGACCCTTGAGGCCAAAACGCCTCAGGGGCAGCGTTTTAGCGGTTATTTAACGTGGCCGCAAGCAGCGCAAATCGCCACGACTGAATTATCCCTCTCCTGCCAAAGCTAACGACGGTCCCCCCTCGGGCAAGGTGGCGGGGATAGCGGCGTTAGAGAAAGCTCAGCACGATGCCCCGGATAAGCCAGAGCGCCAGCCATGCCACCATCGGGCTGAAGTCGATCATACCCATCGGCGGAAAGAGCCGGCGGATCGGCTTGAGCAGCCAGTCGGTCATGGCCGTCACGACCAGCATGACCTGAGAGTACTCCGAGACCCCCAACCACGAGGCGATCACCCGGATAAACAGCGCCAGCATCAGCAGGGAAAAAACGGAGCCTACCGCAAGGCGCGCCCAGGCGTTGGGGCCGGCATCTCCCATCGCCGCCAGGGCGGCCGCCGTCCCGATGAGCCAGTGCACGATACTGATCAGAATCAGTCCGCCGGCGATCACGATCCCGATCAGCCAGAGCGAGGCATCCTGGGGATTCCCACCGAGGCGCACGACCCGCTGTTCGAGGGGCCGCAGAATCGGATCGCTGGCCCGGCGCATGAAGCGAGGCCACGCGCCGAACGGTTGGAGGCGCTTGGTGCGAACGGCCCAGGCCGTGGCCGCGACCGCTGTGGCATAGACGAGCGCACCGACGACCAGGACCCTGGTCACCATGTCGAGCGTGTGGGCGATCATGAGGGGGGCAAACGGGGCCTAGTCGGAGCGGCCGACGTGCATCGGTTGTTCGCCCGATCGGGTGGTGCACATGAGGGAGAAGCGCCCGCCGTTGATGGCGGCTTCCTCCAGAACCTCCTTGCCGCCGCGGCAGGAGGTGACCGCACGCGCTTCCGGCCGCCGGAACGCCACGGTAATGACGGGCTCCCGGTTCAGGTTCACCAGCCGGCGCACGGTGAGGGATGTCAGGCTGTCGATTCCCATCTGACGGAAACTCGCCGCGGGGCGCCCACGATGGGATCCCTTGTAGTCCACTGCCCGGTCGACCAACTCGAAGATCTCCCGACCCAGCATCTCGGCATCACGCTGGTCGGGAGGCAGGTCGCTGCTCGGCTGCGCCGCAGCCGGACGGCTGGACTCTTCCTTACTGCATCCGGCCAGCGCCAGCCACAGGAGAAGGACCCGGGCAGCCGGACGGGTCATTCCATCGCGAATTCGCGGTTGAACACCACCTCGAAGCTGAACGTCTTCGCCCGGCTCCGGGTTTCCATGTGTTCGGCGATGCGACGCAGGCGGGCGGGAATGCCGACAATCTTCTCCTGCGCTCGCCGACCCAGATCGTTCAGGCCCTGGAGGCTTTCGATCTTCCAGTAGCGAATCTGCTCTTGCACGATGCGGAGATAATCGCGGGGACCGTAGATACCGGACCGCCGGATGACGTCGGCGAGCTCCTTGAATCCCGGCATGGTGACGCCCGGCATGTCGATGGCCGGAAGGATGAACGACGCGGAATGAAGGGCCTGGTTGGGGTCGCGCTGGAGGATCAGCTCGAAAATGCTGCGGTAGAACGCGTAGTGCCGGGCTTCGTCCTTCGCCACCTGCGCCAGAACCTCGGCGATTCTCGGCTCGTACTCCGCGACGATCCGGCCGGTCTCGCTGTGCGAGAATTGAGTGGCCCGCTCCTGGACGGTCGTGTAGGCGAATACGCGGTAGGGATCCTTGTCCCACGAAGGATGAAACCCGCTTCGCAGGTATTCGAACTGCATTTCCTCGATCTTCCGCTGATCGAAGAGCCTGGTATCCCGGCAGTAGTCGTGGAGCACCTGTCCGTGCCGGTCCTCCTCGGCCGTCCACAGATTGTTCCAGAGCCGCCAGAAGCTGTCGTCGCCGAGGTAGACGGCGAGAAGACGGTGGAAGTGGGGGAGCCCCTCTTCGGTCAAGATGTTCAGCGCGAGTGCGGCGCGGGCGTGGTCAGGGATGCCGTCGGCCTGGGCCCGAAGTGCCGCGAGATGCTGGTCGGGATCGACCTCGGGACCGGGACCGAGCAGATCGGACGGCCACCAGACCTCCCGCTTGCGCTCGTGCTGCTCCATGAGCTCCCCGACCCTGCCCTCCAGGTCGCGGAGCACTTCGACTTTCGACTCGATCTCTCGGGTGGCGTCGGTGATGGTGCCCATGGGCTTTCCCTGGAGGCAGTTAGCGTCGTAAATGCAGACCGGACCAACCATTCAAGATAGCTCGGCCGGTCCGGTTGACGCCAACGGGGGTCAGGGAAGGTCTGAGGGTCAGCGGGGGGTCGCGAACCGCTTCTCCATGAGGGTCCAGGGGCGCCGGCCCAGGTCCTCCTGCCGGTGCAGGAGGGGATTCCAGCCGAGCGCCGCCAGCAGGC
>DATBSO010000110.1:0-9356 GCA_036559745.1 Gemmatimonadales bacterium
CCATCGGAGCCTCTCATTCGGGATTCGCCTTGGCCAGAGCATCGGGCGCGCCCGTCCGGACGCGCCCGATGCGCGAGAAGACCTGGCGGAGGAATTGTCCCACCTGCCTGAAGGCCCAGTTCCCGTGCGTCCCCAGGAGCAGACGAGATTCCGCCTTGCTGACTGCGTAGGTCACTGCCAGCGCGGTGATACTGGCGACCACCAGGATGGGAACCTTGCCGAGGTGTGCGGCGCGAGCGAAGTGGACCGGAATGGCCACGGACACGCCGATCAGCGCGGCGAAAAGCGCGCCCGGTACGTGTGCCTGGACGAATCGGGTCCAGGAGAGTCCTGTCACCGAACGACCCAGCGCGGCCATCGTGAGCCAGTTGCCACACATCGCGATCGACACCGCGATCGCCACCCCACCCACGCCCCAGTGCTGGCCGATCCATGCCCCGAGCAGGACGGCGGCCGCGTAGGACCCCTGAAGTAGGGCCCTCGAGTAGACCGCCCCGGCGGCCTTGGTGCAGGCGTCGCTGATCTTGCTGCTCATGCGGAACAGGAGACCGATCGTGAAGAGCCGGAACGGCAACACCACGCCGGTCCATTTCGGTCCCAGGAGCGTCACGATGAATTCCGGCGCGACCACCCACAGGAACGCGCTCACCGCGAGCGACAGCAGGCCGACGATGGCGAGGGCGCGCTCGTAAGCGCCGGCGAGACGCTCGCGCTCGTCCTGCACTTGCGACATCACGGGGAACAGCACTCGATTGACGATTTTGCCGAACACCGTCGCCGGCATCACCATCAGGTTGTATGCGCGGCCGTAGATGCCGAGCGCCGCGGCACCCAGCCATCGGCCGACCACCATGTTGTCGCCCTGCTGGGACAACACGGTGCCGATCTGCGCCAGCGAGTGTCCGAAGCCGAAGCTCAGGAGGTCATGGCTGGCCTTGTAGTTGAGGCTCGGCTTGAGCGGGTGCCGGGCCCCGATGTACATGAAGATCGTGCGCAAGGTGACCTGGGCCAGATTGGCGGTCACCAGGGCCCACACGCCCCAGCCTTCCCACGCCAGGAACACCCCAACGACCGCGTATCCCAGGATGTAGCTGCCGACATCGAGCCCGATGAATGCGCGAAACCGCAGCTGGCGGGTGAGCAGGGCCTGGGAGACGGTGTTCAGCCCATCGATCGGGAAGAGAAAGGCGATGGCGCGAAGCACCGGCTCGACGGCCGGGATGCGGTAGAAGTCCGCGATCGCGGGCGCGCCGAAATACACGATGGCGCCGAGGACGAAACCGAGCACGCCGGAAATGGTGAACGCGACGCGGAGATGGATGTCGTCCAGCTCCTTGCGCTGCACGATCGCGGGCCCGACGCCGACCTGCGATACGATCTGCGACAGCGCGATCACCACGACGGCGGCACCCATGAGACCGAAGTCGTTCGGTGTGAGCAGCCGTCCCAGCACCATCAGGACGAGCATCTGGATGGCGCCCTGAATGCCGGTGCCGCTGAACGTCCAGATCATCCCGCCCAGGGCCCGTTTGGTCAGGCCCGGAGGGGCTCCCGTGCGTTCGACGACTTCGGGCACGTTGTCAGGGGGCATGGGCACCGTCCGTCATAGGGGTGTTTCTGCTCCGCCCGCAAAGAGGCTGAGCACAAGTTCGGGGTGCCCCGTCACTTGAAAAGGAGAATCGGAAACGAGACGCACCGCTCCGAGGAAAAGAGCGGCGGTAAGCGATTGAGAGAATCAATCGCGGAATTGGCGCCAACATGACGAGTGCCGGGAACGCGGGTCGACCACCTCACCTAGCGCCCAACGGTCTCCAGGATCTTCTCCGCCTTCTCCGCGGCGTTATAGCCATACCGTTGAAGATCATCATGCAACAGCTCATCTAACAAGGCCTGCTGGGGCCCGGTCAGGTCCTCGCGCCAACGGTCGCTGGTGCTGACCCGGGTCGCCTTGACCTGACGCTCGAATTCGGGGGCAGTCGGGAGCTCCGAGAAGTCGAGGACCTGGCGGCAGGTCTCGAGCGGCTTCTGGCAGAAGGTCTCGTACTTGACCTCGAGAAACCGCTCCGCATCGAGCGCGCGCCGCGCCGCATCGATGGCCCGCATCTGGATGCGCCACTCCAGGCCGGCGAGTGCGGTGAACGAGCGATCGTGGCTCTCCCAGACGGCCTGATCCTCGGGCGACAACGTGCCCGCCCGCCATCCCTGGGGCCCGTACCAGCCGCGCCAGAAGTTGACGTGCATGAGCGAGCTGGCCACGGCGCGGCCGTCCCGGACGATGTGGACGAACCTCGCGTCGGGAAAAATCTCGTTCAGAAATCCGATCCGGGGCCAGCCAGTGATCTTGATGAGTAACCGGTTCCGCTTGGCGGTGAGCATGGGTTCGAGCGCGGCGTGGACCTGCCGCTTCACCCGAGCGGTCACATCGGTCCGAAGGAGGTCCCGGCAGGGCTCGGCGAACCCGTGGGCGTGCTTGTTCCAAAAGAAGTAGACCTCGCCCGGGCGGATTCTATTGCCCAGCATTGCGCGAAGGAGGCGGTTTCCCATCGCCACGACGGCCATGCGATTCCACGCCGGATTGTTCGGATACCGATCGCAGAATCCGGACAGCCACATCATCTGTGGGTGGGTAGACAACAGGCGCTGAAAGACGGTCGAACCGCACCGCCCGGTTCCAACGATGATGATCGGCTTCGAAATCTTCATAGTCGGCCGGGGTTGTCCCCTCAGGGCCTTCTTGAGGCGTTGACGTCGGATGCAACGCATAGCCCCATGGGATGGGGCGGTCCAGCAACCCGATGCCGGGAAGCACTATCCGTGCCCCCAGGGACCGACTGACCAGTGCAATTTCTAGCGGTAGATACGACGATCGCCTGGGTTCGCGGCCACGAGCTGTGGCGCCTTCAAGGTGGCCGCTTGACCCGGACACTGCCGTGCGACCAATCTACAATGCCCGAAGGACGTAGGAATAGCCCCACACGCGGGACGCCAGGCGGGCTGGCAACGGGGCGATCCGCGCGTGGAATAGCAACACTGTGGCGCTAACGCGACAGGCTGCCCGACGACGGGATGCATGTCTATCCAGGACCCACGATTCACAAGGACCGGAAGCTTGCCTCCTGTACCGAATTTCTTTCTCGTCGGCGCCCCGAAGTGCGGCACCACGGCCCTCTACGAATACCTTCGCCCCCACCCCAACATCTTCATGTCGGCTATCAAGGAGCCGCACTTTTTCGCGAAAGACATGAGCCCGTACCCCCGGGTGAAGACGTTGGACGAGTACACCGGTCTCTTCTCCGGCCGGACGGAGGACCAATTCATGGTGGGGGAGGCCTCGGTGTACTACCTCCGGTCCTCGGTCGCGATTCCCAACATCCGGGAGTTCAATCCGGATGCGAGACTCATCGCCATGTTCCGGAACCCGGTCGACATGGTCTACTCGCTGCATTCGCAGCTGCTTTATGTCTCGGAGGAAAACGTCGCCGACTTCGAGACTGCCTGGCGACTGCAGGAGCGGCGTAGCCGCGGGCTCGACCTGCCCCCCGCGATCCGATCGCCGATGCTGGTGCAGTACAAGGAGGTCGGCGAGTTCGGCACCCAGGCTCATCGCCTGCTCTCGACCTTTCCGGCATCCCAGGTCAAGGTGATCCTCTTCGACGACTTCGCCGCATCGCCTCAGCGGGTCTACGACGACGTCATTGCGTTCCTGGGATTGCCGCACGACAACCGGAGTGAGTTTCCGCGCATCAACGAGAACAAGCAGGCCCGGAGCTCGTGGCTCAAACAGTTTTCCCGGAAGCCGCCGCCGGTTCTCCACAACGTGGTGCGGAGCATCAAACGCGCTGTCGGGGCCGAGGGGCTGAGCGCCGTCAAGAAGAAGATCGTGGACCTCAATACGGTGACGGAGCGGCGGTCGCCGCTTCCTCCCGCTTTCCGTGCCGAGCTGGTAGAGACGTTCCGAGAGGAAGTGAACCAGTTGTCCCGTCTACTGCACCGCGATCTCTCGCACTGGACCTGAGGCCCGAAACGAACCTCAGGGCCAGTCGTACCCCAAGCGGCGACTCGCGGGACCCGCGATCTTCGCGATGGTGGCGAGCTCCTCACGGCTCAGTTTCGTCTCCCAGGAGCGGTCCTCCCGGATCTCTCCGATCCCCGTGAGCCGCATCTTGTTCCCGATGATGTGGCTGCCGGCCCCCCCGAAGCTCTTCGTCATCTTGCCGCGATCCACACCCAGGAAATCGGAGATGCGATCGAGCGTGCCGGGGGGATCGGCGCACAACTCCTCATAGCGGAGCGACATCCAGGGCACGTGCGGCACGCGGCGGCGAGTCCGGGCCGCCTCGACGTTGTAATGTCTCCACGATCTGGCCGCGGTCGCGACATCGGCACCCATGTGCTTCATGATGCTTGCCGAGTTCCCACGGGGATCGCGGATGAGATGGATGACCTTGAGGTCGAAGAGCGGATTCGTGGCGAGATATTTGGGCCGCTGATGATCTCGCGCCGTGTCGATGAACACGGATTTCCCGGTTCGCTCCAGGACGGCCGAGGCCAGGCTCCACGTATTCCTGGCCATCTGCGAGATCGCCGCTTGGACTCCTCCGACTCCGCCAACGACGACGTCCCGAACCGCATTGAGCGGATCCCATCCCAGTGAGCGAACCAGCAGCCCGTTGATCACGCGATTGCGCGACATGCGAAGGTGGGTGTTCCAGAACCGGGTCTCGAACACGTCGACGGGGTGACCGAGTTCGCGGGTTCTGGCCGCGATGCCGTTCCAGAACTCACATTCGCGGAACAACCGTCCGCAGGAGCACTGGTAGGTGGCGATGTCGGCTTTGGATGTCAGTCCGGTGGCCGCGCCGATCGAGACGCATGCCGGATGTTCATTGAGAAGGGAACCGAGGAGGGTCGAACCGGTGAAGGGGCTTCCCGGCACACATACGTACCGGAGACGCCTCCGTTCGGCATCTCCCGAGTCGTTCGCCAAGGCCACGAGCGCAGCTCCCTCCCACGAGGTCCGGCTTCATCCTGAAACTTTGGGAAGGGCAATCTAACTACGGTCGAATCGGAAGAGCACCTCCCGCGTGCAGCGGCGACGCCTCGTAATCGAGCGGCGTCCATTGGGTCCACGGCCAATCCAGCCGGTCGCACCACTTGTGATACACCCGATCGTCCATGCCGATGGCGAAGACCTCGAGACCGTCGGTGAAGCTCGACTGGCCGGCGAGGGCTTTGGCCGTCCCCTCGAGACCGATCCAGGCATCCCATTCGCCGAACGGCTTGCCCTGGCAGCGGTAGCGCGTCGAATCGTCCATCCCGATCGCGAAGACGGCGAGACCGCCATCGTGCGTCTTCGTCACCGAGAAACTGCGCAGCCCCTCGCCCACCGGCTCCCAGTCGTGCCAGCGGCCGAACGGCGTGTCCTGCCACCGATGGTGCAGCACGCCATCTCCATCCAGGGCAAACACCGCCAGTCCGCCACCCGTGAGTGTCGTCACGCCAAGGGCGGTGGCGCCGGCGGACGGGCCCCCAAGCAGCGTCCATCCCTTCCATGGCGACCCAGGCTTGTCCTGCCACCGGTGGTACACAGCTCCATCCTGGATTCCGAACACGACGAACCCACCGCCTGGAATCACCGCCGCCTCGATGCCGGTGACCGGGCCACTCAGGTTGGTCCAGGCACTCCACGGTGACTCCGGGGCGGCCTTGCAGGCATACCAGACCATCCCGTCATTCCCCCTGACAAACAACGCGAGACCGACTCCCTGCAGATGGGCGGTCGCGACCTCATTGGCCTGCAGGTCCCACGTCGACCAGGTGGACGTGGGTGCCCGCTGGAGGGCAGAAACGCGTCCATCCAGCCCGATGAGCCCGATGACGTCTCCACCGTGAACCATCCCCGCGCCACTCGCGGCGGTGGCCTTCCATTGCCCCCAGAGGCCTTCCGCTCCACGCTCGATGCAACGCACCTGGTCATTGGGGCCGCGGGCGTAAACGCTGCCGGGCGCGATGACGATTTGGCGAGTAATCATGATCAAATCCCCTAAAGTCGATCGAGCACGTCGAGTTATTCTCCGCGCCGCCGCGTACGAGCGACGCGCACTAGAGCCAATGATCCAGGTTTCTGCCGATGAGCGCGGAGGTCCGTACGATGTCGTCGCGGAACTGCGCGGTGAGCTCCTGGCGTAACTCCGCAGGCAGGGATGGCGCGGATTTCATGTTGCGGGCGCGTAATCGCCGCACCCAATTCGCCGTGCGCTTGGGTACCAACGGACTGACGGCGGTTCGGATGGCGCTGCTCTTGAAGAAGCGCTCGAGCAGCAGATTGGACGGCATCCCGCCCACGTTGTGGGGGGCGTCGAAATCGGGCACGAACGTCGAATCCACGCCGAGAAAGCGATAGACCCCCTGCACTGCCGCCTGCGCATCCTGCCTGAGGTCGTCGAACAGAAACACGTCGATCTGACTCCGGGGAAACAGGTCGTAGTATCGCGCCAGCTGCTCGTGATACCGCCCGACCTGCATCCAGCGGGAGTCCGGCCGAGCCCAGACCGAATCCGGGGACAGATCGCGCGAAGCCTCGAGCCGCCGTCCCCTGGCCCGGAGATACATCTGATAATCCGAGTAGGCGCGCTCGACCGGCTGGCGGAGGACGCAGACCAGACGCGCGCCGGGCAGCGCGTCCCGGATGCGGCCCGCCGACTGAGGACACTCGAGATAGATCGGCGACGCCTCGCCGATCGCGGTGGCGTTTCCGGTGTCGGCGAACAGTTGCTCGTACTCACTCCGCGTCTTCACCGGGAAGTGGTGCACATCCGGATCCCCGTACATCAACTGCCCCTGCTCATCGAGCCCATACGCGAAGTAGTTGGTCTCCTTCACCCGGCTCATGAAAACGGCGGGGTGCTCGGCCAGGTACCAATACAGGGCCGTGGTACCCGCCTTGGCGGCGCCGATCACGATGAAGTTGGGGAGCATCGGAAGACCTCCGCTGCGACTCGGCCTCAGACGGCGCGAACCGTCACGCGGTGCCACGCATTGTTGTTGTAACCCTTGACGTTCCACGTGGCGCTCAGCATCGGGGGCTGAGTCGCACCGGTACAGTCGGTGGCGCGGGCCACCAGGGTGTGACGACCCCTGGGCAGCTCCATCGTGGCCTCCCATAATGTCCAGCTCCAGTCCGTCCCCTTCGCGACGCTGCCGGCGGGAATCCATTCCTGCTCGGACCCAGTCGACACCTCGATGGCCGTGAGCGCGTGCCCGCCCGAGCCGAGCGCCCACCCCCGGACGCGGACAGGGCCTGCAGCGACGACCTGCTTCGGCGCCGGCTCGACGATAACGACGTTGAGCGGAACCTCGCTGAGAGCGATGCCACCCGATACATCGCGAGGATCGCTCGGGTTGATCTTGCGCTGCACCCGGTAGGCCTTGCTCTGGAAATAGTTGGAGGACGGCTCGTCGCGCAGCGTGATCCGGCCAAGCCACTTCACGCTTCGCGCGCCGATCCAGCCGGGAACCACGGCGCGGACTGGAAAGCCGTGAACCGGGGGGAGCGCGCTTCCGTTGAGCTCGGTGGCGAGAAGCACCTCGTCGCTCAAGGCCTTGGTGAGGTCGATCGATCCGCCGAATCCGAATTGTTCGCCCTGGCGCTTGACCCGATCCAGCCCGGTCATCTCCACGAATCGAGCCCGTGGAGCGACACCCACGGTCCGCAGCACATCGCCGAGCGCGATGCCCGTCCACCGGCCGGTGCTGGCTGGCTCAGGGCCCCACGGCAATTCTCCCGGTAACGGTCCGAGCGCCAGGAACTCCGACCGCCGCAGCCCGGCACACACCAGCGTCGCCGTCACCTCCCGTCGCTCAAAGCGGCCCAGATCCTCGAGCGTCAAGCGCGTAGGACGGTCCACCAGTCCGTCTATGTCGAGTCGCCACGTTCCCGGATCCACCGTCGGAATCGAGCCATGGCTCCGGGTGAAGAAACGGTCGGCCGGGGTGACCAGCTCATCGGTACTCATGGGCCAGACCGCTGTGTTCAGCCCCTCCTCATCATGGATGAGCCGACGGTCCGGCGCCGCCCCCCCGGAAGTGGGCGTTTCTTCATCGTCGGACTGGTCGTCCCGGCGTGCAAGCATTCAGGAAGGCTCCGCGAAGACGCGTACGTTGGTCGGAAAAACGTACACTCGCTGGCCTTTCGTCAATGCCAGGGCCTCAAATCGGTGTCGCGGGATGTGGGCTTCGATGGTCTTGCCGCCGTCGACCAGGTCGAGTTCCAACCCCACGATCGGTCCGAATGCCCGGACGTGACGGACCACCGCCTCCAGCGATGAGGGACCCGACGCGGTCGGCTCGAGCTCCACATCATAGGTCCGGACATAGGCGACGCCGGCCTGGTCCTGCGCATGGGCCCACTCGGGAGCCTCCAGCTCGCTCTCGCCGATGTTTACTCGTCCCCGATGAATGCGGCCGTGAAAGAGGTTGACGTCGCCGAGGAAGCCGTAGACGAACTGGGTGGCCGGATGATCGTAGACCTCCTCCGGCGTGCCGCTCTGCTCGACCTTCCCCTCGTTCATGATGACGACCCGATCGGCCACTTCCAGCGCCTCTTCCTGGTCGTGGGTGACGAAGACGCTGGTGACATGGACCTCTTCGTGCAGGCGGCGCAGCCAGCGCCGCAGCTCCTTGCGGACCTTGGCGTCGAGCGCGCCGAACGGCTCGTCGAGGAGCAGCACCTTGGGCTTCACGGCCAGGGCCCGCGCAAGCGCGACGCGCTGGCGCTGCCCACCCGACAGCTCCGACGGACGCCGCTCGGCGAGCACATCGAGCTGCACGAGATGGAGAAGCCCCATCACCGTTTCGCGAATCTCCGCCTCGCTCGGGCGCACACGCTTGGGACGCACGCGGAGACCGAACGCGACGTTTTCGAACACGCTCATATGGCGGAACAGCGCGTAGTGCTGAAAGACGAACCCCACCTGGCGCTCCCGGACCGGCTGGTCGGTCGCGTCCTCCCCGTGAAAGAGGATCGACCCCTCGTCGGCCCGCTCGAGGCCCGCAATGATCCGAAGGAGGCTCGTCTTACCCGAGCCGGATGGCCCCAGCAGCGCCACCAGCTCCCCGCCCGGCACGTCGAGGTTCACGTTGTCCAGGGCGACGAAGTCGCCGAACGACTTCCGCAGGTTGCGCACCTCGATGCTCATGCCGCCGTCCTTTCGGGAATTGTCTCGATTTCGGCGCTTTCGACGATCGCTCGGCGCGCCTGCCATTCGACCAGCGACTTGAGGACCAGGGTGACAACTGCAAGGAGCGTGAGCACGGAGGCCACCGCGAAGCTGGCGGCGAAGGCGTACTCGTTGTAC
>DATBSO010000111.1:0-2741 GCA_036559745.1 Gemmatimonadales bacterium
GCAGTCGGTTAAGATTCCTGGCTTGGATGAATCACCTCGAGACAGGCGAAGGGCGGCGCATTGACATCCTCATCGGACGGCCAGCGGTGCATCATCGTTGCGGGTTTCCCGCGAAGCGGAACCAGCTGGCTGGCCGAGTGCCTCTCGTACGCTCCGGGTTTCACGTATTACCGGGAGCCCGACAACTACAAGCGCGTACCCGAAGCCGAGAAACGCTTCATCTATCTCTATCTGACCGCGCGGGACGACGATCCTGCGTACCGCAGGCTCATGACACGGGCCTGCGCGGGTCAACTCGCCACCTCCTTCACCATGATACAGGATCCGGGACCCTTGTTGAGGTTCCTGGGTCGGCCGGGACTGGCCCTGGGCGAGCGCTACCCCCTGCTGTTCCTCCGACAGCGCCACGTACTCGTGAAGCTGGTCCACGCTAATCTCAACCTCGAGTGGTTCAGCGCCAACCTGCCCCATGCACAGCAACTGTGTGTGCTGCGACACCCCTGCGGACAGTTCGAGAGTTGGCGACGGCTAGGCTGGGAGCCGAGACCCGCGAAGCTGCTGGAGAACCCTCGGCTGGTCGCGGACCACCTCGAGCCGTTCACGGACCTGATCCGCTCCGCGAGCAGCTACTGGGAACGGGCGGGCGCGCTGTGGGGCGCCACCGTGTACGTGATCCATCGCCAGACCAGGGTCGACGGGAGCCGGCGCATTCTGGCGTACGAATGGCTCTGCGGCGACCCGGTCACGCGGTTCGCGGCGCTCTACCGCCAGCTCGGATTGACCTGGACCCCCAGGGCCGAGCGATTCGTCCGCGCCTCGAACCGTGATGGCGATCAGCGTACGTATTCGGTCAATCGCGCCACGGCGCGGGAAGTCGACAAGTGGAAGTCTCGCCTGAGCGACGATGAGATCGAGGCGTGCCGGCGGTTCGTCGAGCCGTTCGACCTGCCGTACTATCCCGGGTTCGAGCCCAGCGTGGCGAGCTTCAGTGGAGTGTCGCACGGAGACCTTGCCTCAGACGCAGGAGCGCGCCCGTAAGCCTGGGTGCGGCGGCGAGCATCGAAAGAGTCATCTCGCGCAACGCGATCTTGCTGGAGGGTGGCCGGCGCCAGGGAAAACGCTCGCGCCAGCGCTTGAGGTCGCCCGTGAAGAGCCTCCCCTTGTTCGCCAGCTTTTCGGTCTCCAGTAGGCGGTAGTACGCGAGCAGGTCGTGGAGCGCCGGGAGATACTCGGGATCACACCGGGCCAGGAGGGGTTCGCTCGATGAGAGGGCCGGCCGTAGGGGATGTCGTCCCCTCAGCGCGTTCCCGAGACTCGAGTGCTCGGTGTGAAACCAAACGAATGGATCCGGCTCCACATACAGGGAGTGGTTCATCACAAACATCAGCCACAGGTAGCTGTCCTCCCCGTAGCTGCAGCGCTCGGCGTCGTAGTAGCCGCCATATTCCTGGACCAGAGTACGGCGGGCGACGATGCAGCTGGAATGACAGAAGTCCACGAAGAACTTGATGTCACCGGGTGACAACTGCTTGGGCAATCGCCAGGGGCCGGACAGGAGCCCCATCCGGCGGTTGAGCGGGCCACGGCTTGCCCGTTCTGGCCCCATCCAATAGCCCGACACCGAGGCCGCGCAGTCGGGGTAGGCGTCGAGACGGGAGACCGCGAGCTGAAGGAAACTCGCCTCCCACTCATCGTCGGCATCGAGAAACGCGACGTAGTCGCCCCGCCCTTCCCGGAGGCCCCAGTTCCGCGCGGCCCCGGGGCCTCTGTTCTCCTGTGCAAGGAGTCTCAAGCGGTTGTCCTCGATGCCGGCGAGGGCGGACACGCCGCCGTCGGTGCTGCCGTCATCCACGACGATAAGCTCGAAGTCGGCGAACGTCTGGTGGAGCGCCGACGCGACGGTCGCGAGAATCGTCGGGGCCTTGTTGTACAAGGGGATGACCACCGTGACCCGGGGCACGCGATCCCTATCCTCCATACAGCGAAAGCGTCTGGCGAGCGATCGGTTGCCATTCCAGCGCCTCGAGACGTGGAGCAGCTTCGCTCGGCCGATGCACCGCCCACTCGATGGCGCCGGCTAGAACGTCAGGGGTCAAGTCGCCTTCGTAGGTGAAGACCCAATCGGTGCCGAAAGTCTCGCGGAGCTCGCCCATGGTGCCGCGGTGGGGGACTAGTACCCGCCGGTCGAAGGACAGGGCCAGCATCGCGCTCCCGGAATTGGTGACCTCCGTGAACGGCAGCACCACGAGATCGGCCGCCCGCAGGTAGCGCTGCACGTCCTGCTCCGGGACGTGCTCCAAGGTCAGCCGTACGCGCGGGTCCCCGCCCGCCGCCGCGCGTACATCCTCGGCGAGTGCGGGCGTGCGAGGAGCACCGGCCACGAGCAGGATCACGTCCCCCAGGCCGGACGGCAGGGCACGAAAGGTTCGAACCAGGTGCGGGACGTTCTTATAGGAGCGCACCATTCCGAAGAAAGCGAGCACCCGGGCACTCTCGGGGATGCGCAACGAAGCGCGGGCTTCCTCACGCGAGACCGTGTCGGGGTAGACGTCCCGAAGGTGACCGTGCGGCACTATCGCGTGGGGCCGGGTGGCCAGGACCGGATGCTGGGCTTCGACCGCACGCTGACCGGTCTCGCTGAGGTGGATCACGGCATCCACCCGCCGGGTGAACGCCGACCAGAACCACCGTTCCAGCCGCGGGCGAAGGGACTCATGCGGTCTGGCATTGTGCGCCGTCCA
>DATBSO010000112.1:0-5232 GCA_036559745.1 Gemmatimonadales bacterium
AGCGGCGAGCATCCGACGGTGCCTGGTCGGTGTGAGATGCATGGTCCGGCTTCTCCTTGCCTAAAGAGGTTTGGTGCCTCGCTTACGCCCGCCATGCCTTGATCGGATCCATGAATCCGCGAGAAGCCCATCCGGCGTAGCTGGAGAAAGTCTCGGGGACGGGACGCGGCGTCCTCTCCGCGCCGGATACGCGTGAATTCCGCGGCGCGGCCAGGCGTCGCAAATGATTGTCTGGCTTTGAGATAAGGGAACGGAAGCGGAGGGAATTCGACTGGCAGGCTACTTGCGAATCTGCCGGTCGGTTTGGAAGGCAAGTCGCCGGCGGTCGATCTACAAAGGGTGTCGTCTCGTTCTACTGCTCTACGCCCCTCTGGAGGCCGGTCGCCGGCGACTCAATCTCTTGTCTCCATTGTGCTGGTCTACCACCTCCAGAATCGGTCCGGCGCAAACGCGCTGAGATCCTCCGCCGGCGGCTCACCGTCGAGGAGCTGCCGGACGAGAACGCCCGTCAGCCCGGCGAGGAGGATGCCGTTTCGGCCGTGGCCGGTCGCATACCAGAGCCCGCCGACCCGGGGCTCGGCTCCGAGGATCGGGAGCCCGTCCGGGGTGACCGGCCGCAGACCGGACCAAGTCCGCAGAATCGGCCCGTCGAATGCGGCGCTCAAGGACGCGATCGCGCCGGTGATGCCGAGTCGGCCTTCTTCGGTGACCTCCGGTCGGAACCCGGCATACTCCATGGTCGACCCGGCGATCGCCTCGTCCCCGCGGGCGACTACGTAACAGTCACGCCGATAGATGATGGCGCGCTGGGCATCCTTGGGCCAGGCGAGCGCAACCATCTGGCCGCGGACCGGCGCAACCGACAGGGGGCGCGGCAACCCGTCGATGAGACCGGACCACGCGCCCGCGGCCAGGACGATATCTGGCGCGCGATATCTGGCCTGCTGTCCGACCACGCACTCGACCCGATCTCCCCGCCACTCGACGGCCGTCGCCCGATCGTGGACGAGGCCCACGCCCAGCCGCTGGGCATCCGCCAGGAGCGCGCGGACCAGCTTCTCGGGCTCGAGCGCCCCTTCGTGCGGGGCCCACAGGGCGCCCTGGGTTGGCCGCAGCCAGGGCCACCGCGCCTGGACTTCCTCCGCGTCGAGCCAGTCGGACAGCATGCCCTGCTGGCGCTGCCAGGCGACGGTGGAGCGGAGCTCGCCGGCATGAGTCTCGTCGACGGCGATCGAGGCAATCCCTTCCTGCCACAGCCCGATGTCCATCCCGGTGGAGTCCAGCAGTGCATCGGCGAGCGGACGGTAATGTTCCCGCGCCGCGACGCCGAGCTCCACCAACGGGTCGTCGGGGCCGGCCTCGATCTGTGGGGCCAGCATGCCCGCAGCGGCGCGCCAGGCCTGCCCCTGGTCGCCGCCCGCCTCGAGCAGCTGGACGCGCCGCCCGGAGGCGGCCAGCTCCCGGGCGCAGGCCGCCCCGACCGGCCCGGCACCAATGACGACAACATCGTACGGTGCGGTCACTTATATTTCCTATGAAACTTTTTGAAACGTCCCGGCGTACGGGTCGCGTCCCGCAGATTGGAGGAAAGTAGCATGCTCCGGAACCTGCTCGGTTTCGCCGTCTTCGCGGTGATCGCGCTGTTCCTGCTCAAGGTGGTGTTCGGATTGTTCGGGCTCGTGGTGGGGCTGTTGGGAAGCCTGCTCTGGCTGGCCTTCCTCGGGTTCGTGATCTACCTGATCCTGAAGCTATTCGCCCCCGAGACGGCGGCGAGAGTGAGGGAGATGATCGCGGGACATTGATCGACGGCGGCAGGAAGCAGACGGCCGGGGGCAGTCAGGTCACGTCCTGCCCGCGGTCGTCTGTTGTTTGTCTATCGTGACGCGTCCAACCGCTCCAACACTCCCCACACCAGCAGCGGAATCATGATCTCGTGGTGGCCGGTGAGCTGATATCCGGTGCCACCCGCCTGAGTCGGCCGCTGCACCACATTCACCCGCGGGCGGTAGTGACGCTGCATGTCGAAGTCGGCCGCGACGAAGTGCGTGGGCTTCCCGCCGCCGAGGTTGCGCGCGATCGTCAGCGCCTTGAGGAAGACCTCCGGCAGCACCACGGCACTCCCCAGATTGAGCACCGTCCCGCCCTGGTGCAGCGCGGGCAACGATCCCGCGAGGCGCCGGAAGTCCCGATGGCTGGTCGCTCCGAGCGCGGCGCCGTCCGCGGCGGGATGCTGGTGAATGATCTCCGCCCCGATCGCTGCGTGCACCGTGATCGGGACGTCTTTGCCCAGCGCGGCGACCAGGACCGACGCCTCGCCCCCGGGCAGGCTCCCGCGCCGGGCCAACGTCCGGGCCAGGCCCTCCCCCATCCCTTGATTTCGATCCGCCGCGGCCGTTATCGCCGCGTTCATCTCGGAACCGGTCTCCTCGGCCATGCCGAAGCTCCCATCGGCTAGCCCGCTCTCGACGTCCTCGCTGGTCCCGCCGAACGCGGCGAGCTCGAAATCATGGATCGCGGCAGCGCCGTTCAAGGCCAGATGGGTAATGATCCCGCGCGCGATCCAGGCGTTGATCAGTGGGCCCAGCCCGGTCTTGATCACGTGGCCACCGACCAGGAGCACCACGCCGCGACCGGCGAGGGCCGCGTCGGCGACGCTCGCGATCACCGCCCGCAGGTCCCGGGCGGCGAGCACGTCCGGCAGGCTGTCGAGGAATGCGGCGAAGCTGCGGTCGGTCCCTGGCGGGCCGGCAAGAAGAGAGCTGTCGACCTTGTTCCGACGGGTGACTACGGGGATCGTGCGGAGGCGCGAAAGGTCCGGCTCGTGATAGGGCACGCTTAGCGGCCGGACGTCTGCGTGGTGCTGTTGGGCACCACCATGTCCTTCAGTCGCAGCGTGATCGTGCCGAAGGGGAACTTGGTCCGGATCTGGACCGGCAACCGGTGCTCGTCGTCGGTGAGCCAGAGACGCGTGTCGGAGCGCTTGGAGAACAGCCCCTTGGTATCGATCACCGGATGCAGGACGAGGCAATCCACCTTGCGCCCGTCGGGCAGCTCCATCTTCTCCCGTTTCAGTACTTCGATAGTGACGGGATTCTTGTCCTTCTTGAAGTACCGCTCGAACACGTACTTCTTCCCGACTTCCAAGGGCGTGATGCGCACGAAGTAGAAGAACGCCGCATCGTCCAGCGGCTGGGCAACGGTGGCCTGCGTGGTGTCCTTCCCCTGCTTGTCGCTCTCCCGGTAGAACCCCGAGTCAGGGAAAATGTCGAACTGTCGATACCGGGACTTGTCGTTCTCGACGAAATCCTGCACGAAGCGCCGGGAGGTAAAATTGCCGGTGGTGACCCAGGACTCGAGGACGTCGTTCATTGTGTAGACGACGGTCTTGCCCTCGAGCTGGAACCGGAGGCGGAAGCTCTCCTCCCCGTGAATCGTGTCAATGGACGCCACGTGCAGCGTGCCGGATCCGAGCGTGATCATGCCGAGCTTCGCGCTGTAGGTCAGCTTCTCACCCACGACGAACGGATATTCAGGCCTGGGGTCCGAATGGTGGAGGAGCCCCAGTAGAAGCACGAATGGGCGGATCATGCGACCGGCTCCGCCTGGCGCTCGGTCTCCCGCCTTGACGGCTCGGCGGGGGCCGGCGGGATCGGGGCTGCGCGCAGTCTGGCCCGGGCGCGCCAGAGCTCACTTGCCTCGGTAAGCGGTCGCACTCGGCTTGGGCGCTGGCGGAGATCGTGCCGCTCCAGGGACGGCACGGCCTCGATCCGCCGCGCGTAGCGGCCGGCCCGCCAGTAGAGCTCCGCGTTGGCGGCCCAGCCCTCGGTGACGAGCAGTCGGCCCGGGTGACTGCGCAGGGCGTTCCTGAGCGCCACCAGCCGGATGATGCCGTACCCGGAGACCAGGTCGTTTACACCGGGAACTGTCACCACGCCTCGCAGAAGAGATGACGCATACCGACGGAGCAGGCGGTAGCCTCGAGAGGGCTCACTCTCGAGCGTTCCCTCGGCCACCACGATGTCGGCTCCGCTCTCCACCCGGCGAACCAGATCGGGGATCACCTGCGGATTGTGGGTGAAGTCCGCGTGGAGCAGGATCGCGGCATCGCGCTTGGGCCGATCCGTCAGCTCCACCGCGTGCCGCAACAGGTCCTCGACCGAGGCCGCGTAGCCCCGTCGATTTTCGTGGCGAAGCACCGTGAGCGGCAGGACACGCGCGTAGGGTTCCAGCACCTCGCCCGTCGCGTCGTTGGAGCCGTCATCGAGCACGATGAGTTGGTACTCTCTGGAGAAGCCGGCGAAAACCTGCCGGATCTTCCAAAGTAGCAGCCCGATGGTAGCGGCCTCGTTATGGCTCGGTATGCAAACGTAAATCATGTGCCTTCAATCAATTTGTGGCGAAGGAACGATAAACCGCTCCGACTTCATCTGCCATGCGCCGAGCGCTGAATCTTTGGACGACCATGAGGGCCTGATCTCGCACTCGGCTCCGTAACTCCAAGTCCATCACCAGCCGGGCGACTGCATCGGCGAGGGCCGCCGGCTGCTCCGGGGGCACCAGGAGCCCGGCCCCATCACGCAGCATCTCGGGCAGGCCACCCGCGGTGGTAGACGCAACGGGAATGCCACGGGCCATGGCATCCAGAACCGAGGTTCCCAACCCCTCCTCCCTCGAGCTCATCACGAACACGTCCGCATCCGCCACGAGGCGGAGTGGTTCGGGGACATGTCCCAGAAGGTGCACACGGTCCCGCAACCCGAGCTGGTCGCGCAGCTCCTCCAGGCCTGTCCGGAGGGGACCCTCTCCCGCGATGGCCCAATGCAGCCGCGGGAGCGGCTCTCGAAGCAGGGCGGCCGCGCGAAGCAGGGTCGCGTGATCCTTGTGGGGGACCAGCGCGCCGACGTTCACCGCCAGCGGCGACCCCTCGGCCAGGCCGAGCCGGTTCCGAAGCCCCATGGGGGCTGCTGTCGCCGCTTCCGCGAGATCCACTCCCGAGTGCACCACCACGATGCGACGCGGATCGATCCCGTCGGATTCGAGCACGCGCGCGATAGCGTCTGAGATCGCGATCATTCGATCCGCGCGTGATCAGAAGCCCTGGCGGCGCAGCGGAAAGTTCATTCGCCGTGTCACGATGAGCGGCATCCGGAACCAACGTGCGCTGAAACCGGCCAGGGTGAGGGCATGCGCGTCGTGCGCGTGAAGAAGGGCTGGACCCGAGCGCAGCTCGGC
>DATBSO010000113.1:0-174794 GCA_036559745.1 Gemmatimonadales bacterium
CCGGCGACCCACATCGAGGCGGAGCACGGTGAGCGGACCTAACGCCATTCTGAAACTAACGCCATAGCTCCCGAGGAGAGCCCGGTTGGTCGCGGTGGAGAACGTAGCGCGCCCGACGTCCGTGAACGCGCCGGCCTGTATCTCCGGCAGGTCGAGGTCGCCGAACGGCGTGCCGAGGGTGAGGTGGGTGAGGATGGGAAAGCGGACCTCCTGGTTGAACATGAACGCGCGCGATCCGACGATGTAACCGAACTGGGGATATCCTCGAAGACCCAGCGTGCCACCGATGTTGACTCGCCTCGGGCGGTCGCCGCCGCTGTAGTACCCATAGGCACGGAGCGCCCAAGCGCTCCGCCGCCCCAGCCGGAAGTATTTCCGCCAGTCACCGGCGACAAGATAGCCGTCGAACCGGCTGTTGCTGAAGTCGCTCGACACGCCCGCGGTCAAACTCAGGCGGGCGCCGTCGATCGGCCCGCTCGGGATCCAGAGCGAGTTGTCGCGAACATAGCTCACATAGTGCGATGCGATCCACCCTACGCGCCGCGGCTCGTCCACCGGTAACGTGAAGTCCGTCCGGTCGGAGCGTTCGATCACGGTCGTCCCCTCGACCCGGGTGAACCGTGTAAGCGGATAGCGCAGCACGCCGAGGACGCCATAAGCGGTCTCCTCGTACGCGACCACGCGGTCGGCCTCGAAGTTTCGGCCTTTGGTCCGGAAGGCGCCGATGCCCCAGTTCACCCGGCGCGAGCGGTTGAGGTAGATCGCGGTGCCACTCAGGTTCGAAAAGATGCTGCCGAGGCGCCGACCCTGAAACGATGAGACCGACCCGTAGAGGAGGTTGTCGCCCAGAAGGTCGCTCATCAGGAAGAAGACGCCCTGCGCGCCGCCGTATCCGGGCACCAGAACCGCGTCGCCAGCCGCGAAATCGAGCGTCAGCCGTCGCCGATAGGGCTCGCGAATCGCCGCCTTCTGCCCCGCGCTGTCCACCGGCATCTCCCAACTCCACGTGCCGGCCGGGGCGGCGGGGGCGACGGTGAAGCTGTCGGCCCGCGCGGCGGAATCGACGGGATAGCGATAGAGGTTCCAGCTCAGGTCGTGAAAGCCTCCGACGAGAAGTCCCCGATTCCCCGGCAGCGGTACGGCATCGAACGCGCCGGTCCACGCCGACGTCTCCCGTCGCCCCTTGCCCAAAGTGTCCACGGAGAAGGCATTGAGGACGCCGTCCCGGTCGGAGGAGAAATAGATCCTGCCGTCGTCGGACCAAGCCGGCGACTCGTCCCGCCACGGCCCCGAGGTGAGCTGGGTAATGGAGGAAGACGCGAGATCGAGCAGGAAGAGATTCGACGCGCCGTGAATCCCTTCGGCGGTGCGATCCGAGGCGAAGACGATCCGCCGGCCATCGGGGCTCGGGCTCGGATCGAGATCCTGGAAGCGGTCCGTCGTGAGGGGCAGCAAGCGCCCGTCGGGAAGCGTGATCCGATAGAGGTCGGACACCCCGCTCTCCGACAGTCCGCTGACGACGATGCCATCACCGTCTCCGAGCCAATGGGGTGAGAGCAGTGAGACCAGCTCGAGGAACTGATACCGCGCGGCGATCCGGCCGCGGGCGAGATCCCAGATGATGACCGCGTCACGGTCGCCGTAGCGCGCCGTGAAGAGCAGGTAGCCCGGCCGGGATGCGTCCATCCTCGACTCGAAGGGGTGAAACGACTCGAGCTCGGCGGAGCGCCCACCGGTCAGGATAGCGTGGGCCTTCCCCCCTTCCACGAGAGGTTTCCGATAGATCGAGAGATACCCGGTCGCGGGGGAATGGTAGGCGACGCTGCCCATGCCGTCCGAGGAATCCGGCATGTAGGCGGCCTTGACGGCGAGCCTGGCGACCTCGATGCCGAGGACGCTGAGTGGCGCGAGGCTGTCGACCGACGGGTAATACGCGCGACGCATCGCGAGCTGGAACTCCTCGCTCAACTGGTCGAGCGTCCGACCGTACACCGCCTTGATCGCGTCCTCGAAGGAGTCGTGCCGGTTGAGCTCCTTGTACATCAACACGACGCGCCAGTCACCGTAGGTGTCCGCGAGCCAACGGTGAATCTGTCCGCCGATGGGGTAGACGATCCCGCTGGTCACATAGGTGAGCTGGCGGAGCTGCGGGAGCCGACCGCTCAGGGTGAGGTCGCGCATGACCATCTCGTCACGCGCGTCCTGCCCTCCCGACCACAGCTCGGCGAGTCCTTCCGTCCACCAGAGGGGGAAGTTGATCCGGCTCGAGCGAGGCGCCTGGTGGTAGCTGTCCGCGTCGAGGTCGAGCTGGAAGACGTGCACCATCTCATGGCGGATGGTGTGGCGGAACTCGGAAAAGTTTCCCCGGAACGGCAGCGACACCCGTCGCTTGAGAAAGTCCGTGGCGCCGAGCAGCCCTTCCGGCGGCGTGTAGGGAAGGATGTTGGTCTGCTCGAAGTCCGTGTGCGATGCGTAGACGATCAGCGGGATGCGCGAGCCCACCTCGTGTCCGAACTGCACCGACAGCGTGTCGTAGCTCGCCTCCGCGTACGCCAGCGCCGCCGGCGCCAGGTCCGCCTCGGCCGGGTAGTAGTACAGGTCGATGTGCGCGCCGCGGATCAAGCGCCAGTCGAGCTTCCGATACTGGATCTTGTTCTGGCCAAAGGCGTAGAACTGTGCGCTGGCCGGGAGCGTGGCGGCGCCGAGGGCCAGGTATGTGACGGCAGCGCAGGCGAGCGCGCGAACGAGACCGGGCGTCATCGGCGGATGGTCCGTATCAGGTCGCCCTGCGTGATGCGCACGAGGGTGGCCGTACCCCCGACCACGCGGCCGAAGACCGTATAGGTCCCGTCGAGGTGCGGCTGCGCAGTCAGGTTGATGAACCACTGACTGGAGCCGGTGTCGGGACCCGAGAGGGCCATGCCGAGCATGGGCCCGTCGTAGCGGATCATGTTGATCTCGTCGCGAATGGACCAGCCGGGACCACCAAAGCCGTCGCCGCGCGGGTCGCCGTCCTGCACGACGAAGTTCGGCACCACGCGGTGCCACCGGTTGCCATCGAAGAAGTGGCGATCGACGAGGCGAAGGAAGTTGGCGACGGTGAGTGGGGCGTCGGGACCGAGAAGCTCGATCTGGATGGCGCCGCGCTGCTCGGTCTCGATCGTGATCCGTGGGCGGGCCAGCGAATCCTTGCGGGTGATGAAGTTGCGCACCAGGTCACGGTATTCCTGCATGGTCCGCCCGGTCGCGACCGGGTACGGGGAGCCCCATTTGGCCGCCGCCTCCGGCCAATGCTCGTCGGCCCAGCGTCGAATCAGATAGTCGCTGGGTCGTGATGCCGGCTGAAGAAACTCGCGGTCCACCCGGGCCTGGGCACCCGGACCGCTCTTCCGGATGGCCACGATCCCGTTCAGTGCAGCGATCGCGGCATCGGGAAAGGAATCACGGCTGCTGCGAGCGTAGATGGCGGCCAGCGCCGCGAGGTCCGTCAGGTCGCCTGCCCGGGTCACGATATCGGCCGCGACAGCTCTGACACCCGCGTCGGCATGGCCGAGGAGGCGTCGTGCGGCGGCCAGGATCTCGGCGTCGGCGGCCGTGTCCGCCGCCGCCCAGGCTTGGAGTCCTGCGGCGACCACTTTCCCGTCGCGATCGGCCAGAAACCAGGGGGAGGGGCCAGGTGCTCGCGCCGCCGCGCCCTCGGCCGCCGCGGCCCGTTCGCGCCAGTCCTTGCTCTGCCGCCATGCGGCGGACGCCGTGGTGAACCGACCGGGGTCCGCCGTGCCCAGCGCGACCAGCGCTGCGCGACGCACTGCGAAAGGCCCCTTCCCTCCTGCGAGACGAACCAATCCCTTGCTCGCCACGCTGCCGCCGAGGCCACCCATCGCCTGCGCGGCAGCTACCTGAACGTTCGGGATCGGGTCGTCGAGCTTGGGCTCGATCCGAACGGCGAGGCTGGAGTCATCGTACGTGGCGAGCGCGAGGAGGGCGTTGGTGCGCACCTGGGGGTTTGCGTCCGACGTCACCCGCGCGAGCAGATCTCCCACCGTTGCGGGCGAGAGACGAGCCGCCCGGGCGTAGCCTCGGGTGAGGGACCGGGCCGCGAGCGAGCGGATGTATCCATCCTGATCGCGCAGCGCGAGCAGCATGCGTTCGGCGGCGGCCGGGGCGCGTAGCCGGCCGAGCGCGTACACGGCGCGCCATCGCACCGCGGGGTTGGTGTCGTCCATGAACGGCAGGAGATTCGTTACCGGAGCGTTCCGACCAAGGCGCCACGCCTGAAGTACGATCTCGCGTACGGCCGGGGTTCGATTGTCCTGCGTCAGCACCGCCTTGCCACCGAGCACACCGGAAAAGAAGCTCCCGGCTGCTGGGCCGCCGATCTTGGCGAGCGCCGTGATGGCCTCGACGGCGGTGGCGGGCTCGAGCGCGGGAAGACCGGTGAGCCGCTCGACCAGTGGCTGGGCCGCGGCGGTGTCGCCCAGCAACCCGAGCGCGAAGGCCGCGGTCACGCGCACGGTGGAATCGGGATCGGCCAGAAGCGGAACGATCAGCCGGGTGGCGCGAAAGTCCCCGATGCGCCCCGCGCTCAATGCCGCGATCCGCCGTACCAGGGAGTCGGGGGCGACGAGTCCACGCTCGAACAGATCGGGCTTGAAGTCGCGGGCGTCTTCCGCGGCGATGAGTGGGGCAATCTGCTCCACGATCGCCTCTTCCTGGGCCACGGCCTTCGTCACAGTGGCGAGGAATGCACCGCAAACGCACAGAGCACACAGAGAAAGCACAGAGACCGGTGTGGGAAAGGCGCCGCGCGGGAGACCACTTCTCATCACTCTGTGTCCTCTGTGCCTCTGTGGTGATCCTCGGGACCGCTCAGCCCGAGCCTTACCGGGTCGGGCACCGGACGGAGCGCGGCGCGAACCCGGTCGGGCATCGCGGTGAGGCGCATGTCGGCGCCGAGTGACAGCAGGCTGGTCGAGGCAGTGGCGAGCAGCCGTCCGTCCGCGACATTCTCGACCGCGTAGCCGAACTCGACCCGGCGCGTCGCCACAGCGCGCACCCAGCAACGGACCCGGATCTCGTCGTCGAACCGGGCAGGCTGTCGGTACCGCACGGAGACCTCCGACACGGCGAGGCGGAACCCTTCGGACTCCAGATCGCGATAGCTCGTGCCGCTCAGCCGGAGATGCTCGGTCCGGGCGACGTCGAGCCAGACGAGATAGCGGGCGTGGTAGACGACCCCCATCTGGTCGGTCTCGGAGTAGTTGACCCGGACGCGGATCTCCGAGACGTCGGGGAGGGACATCGGTTGCCTCTCGCGGTTGTAGACGTTCGGGCGAGGCCCACTGTCACACCGGTTGCGGCCGGGGATGGAGCGGCCCATCTTTGGCGCCGTGCTCGGCCATGCGCTGGTTGTCGTCTCCGACGCGCACCTCGGAGCGACGCCCCCCTCCGTCGAGGAAACCTTCCTCGCCTTTCTCGACGCCGTCCCCACCCTGGGCGACAGTCTCCTCATCAACGGCGATCTGTTCGACTTCTGGTTCAGCTACACACGGGTGATTCCGCGACGTGGCTTCCGCGTCGCGGCCGCGCTCGCCCGGCTGTCGGCACGTCTGCCCGTCGCCATGGTTGGTGGGAACCACGACCGCTGGGGCGGTGATTTCTGGACGGCGGAGGCGGGACTTCGCTTCGACCCGCACAGACTCACCTTCGACATCGCCGCGCGTCGGGTTGCCGCGATTCATGGCGATGGACTCACCGAGTCCCGATTCCGGGCGAGTGCGCTTCACCGCCTGATCAATCATCCCGTGACGGCGGCAGTGTACCGGTGGATCCATCCCGAGATCGGGCTCCGGCTCGTCGATTCTCTGAGCCCGCACCTGGGCGACCAGACGCTCGAAGAAGCCAAGCTGCGCGACGCCTCGGTGCGGCAGCGGGTGTGGGCGGCGCGCCTTCTGGAGGCTGAGCCCGAGCTCGGCGCCGTGATCATGGGCCACACCCACCGGGCGGAGATCGCCGAGCTCCACCCGGGCCGTCTTTACGTCAATCCCGGAGCGTGGTTCGACGGATTCCGCTATGCACTCCTGACCGAGACGGGCGCGGAGCTGCGGCAGTTCACCCCAACGGAACCACTTCCGCGGCGGCCAACCGCTCCCCGATGAAGCGGGATCCGACGAGGCGGAAACGAGCCTCGTCGTCGCTGACCACGAACCGGTGCGAAGTGGGCGCGCCGTCCGGCGCGACGAGCTCTTTGTCCCTGAGCACCCTCTCCAGCGACTCGGCGGTTGCCTCGCCGCTGTCGATCAGCGCGACATCGGGCCCCATAATCCGCTGCAGCAGTGGACGGAGCAGCGGATAGTGGGTGCAGCCGAGCACGACCGCGTGCACGCCTTCATCGCGGAGCGGCGCGAGATATTCGGCGGCCACCAGCTCGGTGGCCCGATGGTCGAACCATCCCTCCTCGACCAGCGGTACGAGCAACGGACAGGCCTTCTGAACCACCTTGAGCCCCGGGGCGAGCGCCTCGATGGCCCGCGCATACGCGTTACTCGTAATGGTGCCGGCCGTGCCGATTACACCGATGGGTCCTCCGCTTCCCGCGGCGATCGCGGCCCTCGCGCCCGGCTTGATCACGCCGATCACCGGCACCTCCGTCGCCTCCTGCAGGGCGCGGAGCGCGTGCGCCGTGCTGGTATTGCACGCGACCACCACGGCCTTGACGCCCTGATCGAGGAGCCAGCGCAATATCTCCAGGCTGTAGCGGCGCACCGTTTCGGGGGACTTGGGGCCATAGGGCACCCGCGCCGTATCGCCGAAGTAGATGGTGGACTCGTGGGGCAAGCGCTCGTACACCGCGCGCGCCACGGTGAGTCCTCCGATCCCGGAATCGAAGATGCCGATCGGAGCGTTGTTCACTGCAGCCGGATGGGCACGGTGTACGAGGCGCCGAATCCGCCGCCCGGCATGGCCTGGAGCTTCAGGTCCTTGGGAAAGTCACTGAGGTGGGCCGATACATACGCCTCGAGACCGGCAAAAAGATGGTTGAACCCGAGGAGCACCAGCCAGTCCTCGTGCTCGCGCCGCTTGTCTTCAGCGCGTTCCGAGTTGGTCCGGCGGAGATACGCGAGCTCGTGCCGGGTCTTGAGACTCATTCCGATGGTTACGCCTTCCCACGCGATCAGGAGACCGGCCGTCAGCTTTCGGTCGAGCTTGGCCTGTCCCCAGCCGGGAACCAGAAACGAGCGGAAGAACGCGTTCATCGGACTGGGGGCGCGGCGCTCCCCCGGGGGCGGCACGGGGGCGGCGGGCGCGACGGCCGTGCTGTCCTGGGCTGCCAACTGCCCCAGCGGGGAGAGCGTCGGCAGAAGCACGAGACACACGAAGACGGCACCGCGCCGAAGGCTCACCAGTGGTCGATTCCCTGAGACGAAGAGACGGATGCGACGGAGACCGCGATGGCGGGAGCGTGTGGGAATCGAACCCACCGGAGCCACCTGAGGTGCCTCCGTCGCGGTTTTGAAGACCGGCCAGACCACCAGGCCCGATCCGCTCCCACCAGCTCCGGAAGGTAATACCGCGATGGCGTCGATCTCGACCTGTGCGCCGCGTGGCAACGCGGCCACCGCCACCGTGCTCCGGGCGGGGCGATGGTCGCCGAAGGCACGGGCATAGACCTCGTTCATCGCCGAGAAGGCGTTCATGTCGACGAGGAAGACTGTCGTCTTGACCACGCTCGTGAGCGGGAGACCCTCGGCCGCGAGGATGGCCCGCAGGTTCTCGATCACCCGGGCGGTCTGCTCGGCGATGCCGCCATCGACCAGCTCACCGGTGGCCGGATCGAAGCCCACCTGGCCCGCCGTGAAAAGGAAGCCGTTGGCCCGTGTGGCCTGGCTGTAGGGGCCGATGGCGCGCGGCGCGCCCGGTGTCGAGACGTATCCGATGCTCATCAAAAGAGACCCTCGATGGTACCGTCGGGGTGAACGCGAATCGCCTCGGCGGATGGTGTCTTGCTGAGACCCGGCATGGTCATGATCTCGCCGGCCAGGGCGACCACGAATCCCGCGCCGGCGCTGGCGTAGGCGTCCCGGATGGTGATGCGGAAGCCCTGCGGACGCCCGAGCTTGGTCGCGTCGTCGCTGAAGCTGTACTGCGTCTTGGCCATGCAGACCGGCGTCTTGCCGAGTCCCATCGCCTCCAGCTGGGTGATGTTCTTCTCGGCGGCCGACGTGTAATCCACGCCATCGGCGCCGTAGATCTCCCGCGCGATGATCCCGATCTTCTCCTTGATGGGCAGCGCGGCGTCGTAGATCGGTTTGAACGTCCCCTTGCCCTCGTCGAGCACCGCCAGGATCTCGCGGGCCACGGCCTCGCCACCTTCACCGCCCTTGGCCCACACGTCGCTCAACGCGGCGCGAGAGCCCCATCCCTTGGCCGCATCGAGGACCGCGCGGATCTCGTCGTCCGAGTCCGAGACGAAGCGGTTGAGGGCGACGATCGTGGGCACGCCGAACTTCTGGACGTTCTTCACGTGGGCCTCGAGGTTGACCATCCCCCGCTTGAGCGCCGCCACGTCCGGCTTCCCCAGATTTTCCTTCTTGACGCCGCCGTGCATCTTGAGCGCGCGCACCGTCGCGACGATGACCGCCGCCTCCGGATTGAGGCCCCCGAACCGGCACTTGATGTTGAAGAACTTTTCGGCACCCAGGTCGGCGCCGAAGCCCGCCTCGGTGAGCACCACGTCGCCGAGCGAGAGCCCCAGCTTGGTCGCGACGAGCGAATTGCATCCGTGGGCGATGTTGCCGAAGGGGCCCGCATGGACCAGGGCCGGCCCGCCTTCCAGGGTCTGCACCAGGTTCGGCAGGATGGCGTCCTTCAACAGCAGCGTCATCGCGCCGGCGGCCTTGAGCTCGCCTGCCGTCACCGGCTTCCGGTCACGGGTGAGACCGACGATGATGCGGCTGATGCGGGCTTCGAGGTCGCTGAGGTCGCTCGCCAGCGCAAGGATCGCCATGATCTCGCTGCCGGGCACGATGACGAACCGGTCTTCCCGGACCGGCCCCGCGTTGATACCCCCGAGGCTGATGACGATCGAGCGGAGCGCCCGGTCGTTCATGTCGATCGTCCGCGGCCAGGTGATCCGCCGGGGATCGAGGTTGAGCGCATTCCCCTGATGGAGATGGTTGTCCAGCATGGCCGACAGGAGATTGTGCGCCGACGTGATGGCGTGGAAATCCCCGGTGAAGTGGAGATTGATCTCGTCCATCGGCACCACCTGGGCGTACCCGCCCCCCGCCGCCCCGCCCTTCACTCCGAAGACCGGTCCCAGGCTCGGCTCGCGAATACAGACAACCACTTTCTTCCCCAGTCGGCGGAGCGCCTGACTCACGCCGACGGTGACGGTGCTCTTCCCCTCGCCCGCGGGAGTCGGATTGATGCCCGTCACGAGGACCAGCCGTCCCGACGGTTTCCGCCGGGCCACGGCTTCGGCGCTGATTTTCGCCTTGTAGCGGCCGTAGGGCAGGATGTCGTCTTGTCCGAGCCCGAGCTCGGCCGCGACATCCTGAATGGGGCGCATCTTGGCGGCTTGCGCGATGGCGATGTCGGTGGGGACAGTGCTCACGAGGGAATGCTCCCGGCCGTCGAGGATGAAAGTCCAAACACGTGTACCGCGTTCCGCCCGGTGAGGGCGATCAACTCCTCCACCGGAAGGTTCCGGACGACGGCGATCCGCTCGGCCACGTGACGCACGAAGGCCGGCTCGTTCCGCTTCCCGCGATGCGGAACCGGAGCCAGATACGGCCCGTCGGTCTCGATGAGCAACCGGTCCGCGGGGGTCTCGAGGATCGCCTGGTCGAGACTCCAATTCTTGAAGGTGACCATGCCGCTGAACGACACATAGTGCCCCAGATCGAGGCCCGCCCGCAAGAGGGCCGGCCCGCTGCTGAACGAGTGAAGAATGGCCCGGACATCGGGATGCTCCCGCAGGATCGCGGCAATGTCCTCATCCGCCTCGCGCGCGTGGATGACGACCGGCTTCTCGATCTCGGCCGCGATCAGGAGCTGGACCCGAAAGACGGCCTGCTGGACGGAGCGCGGGGAGTGATCATAGTGATAGTCGAGCCCCATTTCTCCCACCGCGACGACCCGCGGCTCCCGCAACCGGGTCCGCAGCCCCTGGTCGACCTCGGGGGTCCAGCTCGACGCGTCGTGAGGATGGATGCCGGCCGTGAGGGAGAGACGGGGGTCGGCGGCAGCGAGGGCGAGCGCCCGGTCGGCGGCGTCGGGCGATTCCCCGATCATCACGATCCGGGTGACACCGCCGGCCCAGGCCCGGGCGAGGACCTCGGCCCGGTCGGGATCATAGGCCCGATCGGCGAGGTGACAATGGGTATCGATCAACATCGGCTTGAGGCTAAAGGCTCACGGCTCGACGCGTGGAAGAGCCACTCGAGCCTTCAGCCAACGGGCGCCGTCTTCCGGGCTCCCGGCGCCACCTTGGGCGCCGGGGCGGACAGGTGCCCACGCGCCGCGGGGCCGGGCCACCGCTTCTCGATGGCCATGAGCACGGGCGCGGCGATGTAGATCGAGGAAAACGTTCCGGTAAAGACCCCGAAGAACATGACCAGCGCGAAAGGCCGAATGACCTCGCCGCCGAAGACGGCGAGCGCAATGAGCGTGGCCAGGGTCGTCCCGTGAGTGAGCACACTCCGCGGAAGCGTCTCGTTCACCGACCGATTGAGGATGTCCTCGAATGCCTCCTTCTTGTGCTTGCGGAGATTCTCGCGTACGCGATCGAAGATGATGATCGTGTCGTTGAGCGAATAGCCCACCATCGAGAGGACCGCGGCGACGACGGTGAGGCTGACCTCCAGCCGCAGCACCCCGATGAACGCGATCGTGGCGAGGATGTCGTGCGCGGTCGCGATGATCGCGGCCAAGCCGAACCGCCATTCGAATCGATACGCCAGATAGGCCAGCACCGCGAAGAACGACAGGAAAATGGCCAGGAAGGCCTTCTGCCGGAGCTCGCCGCCGACCTTCGGTCCGACCGCCTCCGTCCGCACAACGGTGTAGGCCTTTGCTCCCAGGACGGTATCCAGTGCATGCGACACGGCGCTCGCGGTGGCCTGGGTGTCGTTGGCGTCGGTTCCCGGCTTGGCCACGCGGGCGCGGATGACGTACTCGTTGGGCGCACCGAAGTTCTGGATCTCGGCGCCATGAATCCCCTGGGCATCCAATCCACTCCGGAGCGCGGCGACGTCCATCGCCTTGGCGACCCGGATCTGCAGCAGCGTGCCGCCGGTGAACTCGATGCTGTAGTTGAGTCCCGCGAACAGCAGGAACATCAGCCCCGGTATCAGGACGAGCGCGGTGATGCCGTACGCATACCTGCGGACGCCGATGAAGTCGTAGTTGGCGTGGGCGAAGAGTCGCGTCATGGTCAGATGCTCAGCGTCGCCATGGCAGGCCGCCGGGCCAGCCACGTGAGGAAGAAGGTGCGCGTGACGAACACCGACGTGATCATCGACGCGATGATGCCCATGATGAGGGTGATCGCGAAGCCCTTGACCGGACCGGTGCCGAATTGGAAGAGAAAGAGCGCCGTCAGTACCATGCAGACGTTCGAGTCGACGATGGCGTTCATGGCGTGCTTGAAGCCCTCGTCCATCGATAGCCGGATGGTCTTCCCGGCGATCAGCTCTTCTCGCATTCGCTCGAAGATCAGCACGTTGTTGTCCACCGTGAGTCCGATCGAGAGCACGATGCCCGCGATGCCCGGTAACGTGAGGGTCGCATCGATCATCGCGAGCCCGCCAATGGTGAAGAGGAGATAGACTCCCAGCGCGATGACCGCGAGGACCCCGCTCATCCGGTAGTACCCCACCATGATGAGCACGACGAGTGCGGTCCCCACCAAACCCGCAACGATCCCGTCGTGGATGGAGTCGCTGCCGAGGCTGGCGCCCACCTGTCGCTCCTCGACGATCTTGAGGGGGATGGGCAGCGCGCCGGCCTTGAGGGTCAAGGCCAGGTCCTGCGCCTCCTGAAGGCTCTTGTTGCCGAGCGTGATCTGCCCGTTGCGCCCGATGCGGCTCTGGATCACCGGCGGCCGGCCCTGGACCCGGCCATCGAGCAGAATCGCCATGTAGTCGCCCACGTGCTTGCCGGTCTCGTCCCCGAACTTGCGACCGCCCGCGCGATCGAGCTGGAAGGTGACGATCGGCCCGTTGGTGAGCGGGTCGAGCTGTGCGGCGGCATTCTCGAGATTGCTGCCGGTGATGATCGGCCGATCGTCGAGCGCGTACAGAAAACGCACCGACTCCACACCCACGCTCGTCGGCGCCGATGACCAGCGCAGGGTGACGCCGCGTGGAAGCTGGCGCGCGACTGCCGGCAGGTTCACGAGGCTGTCCACCCTCGGGAAGGCCGTCTCGGGGACGAGGTACTCTCCCGGCACCGCGGTCCCCGACGCCGCTCCCGAAGGCCGGATCAGCGTGGCGAGAATGGCGCCACCGGTCACCCCGGTGGTGTCCGCCTTGGCGCTATCGGTCTTGCCCGCCGCCGACTTGGCGGTGTCGCCGCCCAGCAGCTTCTCCACGGCGGAGGGCTTGCCGGTACTCGTGTCACCCTTGATCCCGAGGCCGCGCAGGGCGCGATCCATGGCGGGCAGCGCCTTCTCCAGCGCATTGGTCTCGTCGGTGATCCGGAACTCGAGGAATGCGCTCCGCTGGACGATGGCCTTGGCGCGCGCAGGTTCGGTGATACCGGCCAGCTCCACGACGATCCGACTGTCTCCGACCTTCTGGATCAGCGGCTCGGTCACGCCGAACTCGTCGATCCGCTTGCGCAGGACCGTGAGCGCGAGGTCGAGATCACGCTTCGGGTCGGCCGAGACCTGCTTGGACTGGTCGAGCTCGAGGGCGAGATGCATTCCGCCCTGGAGGTCGAGTCCGAGCTTCACGGGAACCCGTTTCTCCTTCCGGTCGATCATCACGCCGCTCTGCGGATCGCGCTCGCGGACGGTGATGGTCCTGGGGACCAGGAAGAAGATGCTGAGAGCGATGAGCCCGACGATCACGAAAATGCGGTTGCGAATTGACATCGATGGCCCATTCAGGCGTGGGTCACACGGCTAGGGTTCGGTCCGATCGCCGCCAGAATCGACAGCGCCCGGGTACGATCGCGTTGCAACTGCTGCTGCAAGGCCTCGACGGACGAGAACGGATGGACGTCCCGCAGACGCTCGATCCATTCCACCCGTACCCACTCGCCGTACAGGTCGCCGTCGAAATCGAAGAGGTGCGCCTCGAGCGTCCGCCTCCCGTCGCGGAAGGTCGGCCTGGCGCCCTGATTCATCATCCCGCCGGCCCGACCACCGCGCCATTCGACCCGCACTGCATAGACCCCGTCGGGAGGGAGCAGCTTCTGCGGCGGGATCTCCCCGAGGTTGATCGTCGGGACGCCGATCTGACGGCCCCGCCGCTGTCCTTCCTCCACCCGTCCGCTCACCCGATACGGGCGGCCGAGCATGGCCGCGGCCGAAGCGAGATCGCCGCCCGCCACGGCGCGTCGAATCCGGCTGCTGGAGATCTGCTGATCACCGAAGTCCACGGCCGGGACGACGTCCACATCGAAGCCGTGCACCGCCCCGAGCCGGCGAAGCGTCTCGACGTCGCCGCTGCGCCCACGCCCGAAGCCATGGTCGTGCCCGATGACCAGCTCCTTCATCTGACATCGGTCGAGCAGGATTCCCGCGACGAACTCTTCCGGACTGAGCCTCGCGATGTGACGATCGAAGCGCAGGAGCAGGACGTAGTCGAGCTCGGTCTGCGCAAGAAACTCACCCCGCTCAGGCCCGGTCATGAGAATCGGAGGGGCCGCCTGCGGGTTCACGATCTCGAGCGGATGCGGCTCGAACGTCACGAGGACGCTCGCACGCTCCGCGGCACGCGCCCGGTCGGCGATCTCGCGAAGCACTGCCTGGTGCCCGAGATGCATCCCGTCGAACGATCCGACGGTCACCGTGCTGCCGCGCGGGAGCGACGGAAGCCCGCTCACGGCGTCTCCAGCACGACGGACGGCCTGAGCCACCCATCGCCGGCGCGCGCCACCGCGACCAACTCGTCGCCCGACACGAGCGCGACATCGCCCTCAGGCAGATCCGCCGCCGGCAGTGCGCGTCCGTGGCTGACTGCCACCCGTTCCGCCTCGTCCAACTCCTGCACCGGGAGGTGGCCCAGCACCGCGCGAACCCGCTGCAGATTGCCGGCGGTGAGATCGCTCAACCGCACCGCATCCTCGACCCGCAGCGCGCCGATCGCCTCCCGCCGCAGCGCGGTCAGATGCGCGCCCGTTCCCAGCCGCTCACCGAGGTCTCGCCCCAAGGCACGGAGATAGGTACCCGCACTCACGACGGCCCGGAAGGTCACGTCGGGTGGCTTGTACTCCACCAGATCGATGTCATGCACGGTGACCCGGACCGGTTTGGGCGACACCGCCCGCCCTTCTCGCGCCAACAGGTAGCTGCGCTCGCCATCCACCCGCTTTGCAGAGTACGCAGGCGGCCGCTGCTCCTGCGGTCCGAGAAACCCCATCAGCGCTGCCCGAACGGCCTCGATCGGAATGGCCGACACCTGGCGAACCTCGCCGAGTGGCGCGCCGGTGAGATCATCGGTGTCGGTGCGGGCGCCGAGCCGGGCGGTCGCCAGGTAGGTCTTGGGCTGTGCCTCCACGAACCGAGCGAGTCGGGTCGCGCGCCCCACCATGATCACCAGCAGCCCGGTGGCGAAGGGGTCCAGCGTACCGGTGTGTCCCACGGCCCGGCTCCCCACCACCCGGCGGACCCGCTGCACCACATCGTGCGAGGTGGGCCCTGCCGGCTTGTCCACCAGCACCGCACCGATCAGGCGTTCCCCTCCCGCCGGAGCTCGTCCAGCAGCTCGTTGATCCGGGCCGCGTGCTGCAACCCGCGGTCGAGCTCGAAGTGCAACTCCGGAACCGTCCGCGTGGTCAGGGCCCGCGCCGCCCGCGACCGGAGAAAACCCGCCGCGCTCTCGAGTCCTTCGAGCGCTCGCGCACGCGTCGCGTCGTCACCCGGGACACTCACGAGCACGCGGGCATGCGACAGCTCGTTGGTCACGAGCACGCCGGTGACGGTGACGAATCCGACCCTGGGATCGCGCACGTCGCGCGCCAGGGCGTCGGTGATCACCTGGCGAAGGGTCTCCGCCACCTGCTCCGGCCGCCGCGAGGACGCCTTCATCGGTACACCATCACCGTGTCGACGATCCGCAATCCGTCGGTCTCCTCGATCACCCGGTCGGCCGAGCGGAGGATTTCCTCGACCACCGGGCGCGCCGATCCCACGGCGGCGCACGCGATCTCCGCGCGCTGCCAGAGATCCTGGTGCGCCGTCTCCGCCACCGACACGTTGAGGGATCGTCGCAGCGCCGACGTCAGCGGCTTGAGCACGCCGCGCTTCTCCTTCAGCGAGTGGCAGCCTGGCAGGTTGAGGTCCCAGGTTTGGATGGCGACGATCATGACGGGCCTAGCTGCTGGCGCTCTCCGCCGCGCTCGCCGACAGCGTCCGCTTCACCTCTTCCATCCGGAATGACTCGATCCGGTCACCCACCTTGAGATCGTTGTAGTTCTCGATCCCGATGCCGCACTCGAGCCCCTCGCGCACTTCCTTCACGTCGTCCTTGAACCGCTTGAGGCTCGAGATGTTGCCCGTGTAGACCGTGACACCGTCGCGGGTAATGCGGGCCTTGGCGGTCCGCTGAATCACGCCGCTCCGCACGGAGCACCCGGCGATCGTGCCGACCTTACTCACCTTGAAGAGCTGGAGCACCTCGGCCTCGCCCAGCACGGTCTCGCGCTCCTCGGGCTTGAGCAGTCCCTCGAGCGCGTTACGGACATCTTCCACTGCCTCGTAGATGATGCGATAGGTGCGCACGTCCACCTGCTCCCGCTCCGCCGCTGCCCGCGCGTTGGAATCGGGCCGGACGTGGAAACCGAGGACGATCGCGCCGGAGGCCTTCGCCAGCAGCACGTCGCTTTCGCTGATCGCCCCGACGCCGCGGTGAACCACGTCCACCCGCACTTCGCCGGTGCTGAGCTGGGCCAACGCATCGGCGAGCGCTTCGGCCGGACCACCCTGGTCCGCCTTGATGATGATCCGGAGCGCCGCCACGCCCCCTTCCTTGAGGGCCCGGCTGAAGTCCTCGAGGCTGGTGCCCTTCTGACTCCGCCGGTTCTGCGCCTCGCGCTCGAGCCGTTGCCGCTTCTGCGCGATCTCGCGCGCCTCGACCGCGTCCGTCACGACGGCGAACGTATCGCCCGCAGCAGGGACTCCCTCGAAGCCGAGGATCTGCACCGGAATCGACGGCCCGGCTTCCTTCACGGTCTTACCGCGCTCGTCGTACAGCGCGCGCACCCGGCCGGAGAACTTGCCGCAGATGAAGTTGTCGCCGCCCCGGAGCGTACCCTTCTGGACCAGAATGGTCGCCAGCGGACCCTTACCCGGATCGAGCGTGGCCTCCAGGACCGTCCCATGCCCCTTCCCGTCCGGGTTGGCCTTGAGATCGAGGATTTCCGCCTGAAGCAGAATCTGCTCGAGCAGTGCTTCGATCCCGATGCCCTTCTTGGCCGAGATCTCCGCGGAGAGTGTCTTGCCGCCGAATTCCTCGAGCACGACGTTGTGCTGCAAGAGGTCCTGCTTGACCTTCTGCACGTTGGCCGTCGGCAGGTCGATCTTGTTGATGGCGACGATGATCGGCACGCCGGCGTTCCGTGCGTGGCTGATCGCTTCGACCGTCTGCGGCATGACCTGGTCGTCGGCCGCGACGACCAGCACGACGATGTCGGTGACCTGCGCGCCGCGTGCGCGCATGGCCGTGAAGGCCTGGTGGCCCGGCGTGTCGAGGAACGTGATCTCGCGATCACCCGGGAGGGTGACGTGATAGGCCCCGATGTGCTGGGTGATGCCGCCCGCCTCGCCCGCGACGACATTGGCTTTGCGGACGTAGTCGAGGAGCGAGGTCTTGCCGTGGTCGACGTGCCCCATGATGGTGACGACGGGCGGCCGCGGTACGAGTTGCTCAGGCGTATCCTCGACGACGTCGCTTTCCACTTCCGCCGCATATTCGTCTTCCCGAACCGCCTCGAAGCCGAAGGCGGACGCGATCAGTTCGATCTGGTCGAAGTCGAGCCGCTGATTCACCGTCACCATCAGCCCCAGCTCCTTGAACGCGAACTGGACGATCTGGGTAGCGGGCACCTTCATGGCGGCCGCGAGCTCGGTGACCGAAATGAACTCGTTGACCCGGATCCGGGTCTTTTCCTTCTCCCGCTCCTCGGCTGCGCGGCCGGCCTGCAGCTCGCGGAAGGAGGGTTCGTCGGAGCGGCGCGCACCCTTCCGGCCGGCCGGCCCCTTCATGCCCTGCAGGGTCTTGAGGATGTTGGCCTGCACCGCATCCTGGTCGACCATGGAGCGCTTGCCCTTCTTCCCCTTCTTCCGGCCGCCTCCCTTCTCGGCGTCGGGTCCGAAGGTCCGTACCGGCGAACTGCGGTCGGGCGTGCCGGGCCGTGACGGGGGTCCGCCCCGGCTGGGAGGACCGGAGGACCGGGGCGCCGAGGGTGGCGCGCTGCTGCTGAACACCGGCTTGGGCCCGCGTGGCTGGGCAGGGGGCGGACGCTGGATACGCGGGGGAATGAACGGAGCGCGGGTCGACTCGGTCGGAGCGCTCGGCGTATGGGCGCGAGGGTGGTCGGGCACCGCCGGCTCAGCGACGGCCTCTTCCCCTTCGGATTCGACGGGAGCAGGCGGCAGATCCTTGAAGAGCGCACGCGCGCGCTCCTCGAGCGTCTGCGACGGCTGCGGCTCTTCGATCTCGGGCATCATCGGGCGCTCGAGCTCGAGCGCGGCGAGCTCCGCGGCCTTCTCCGCCTGGGCCTGGGCCTCGACCTGCGCGACCTCGGCGGCGGTGCGCCGCCGCTTGGTCGGTTTGGCCTCGACCGGCACCGGGGCAGGCTCCGCCTTGACCGCCTTGCGGCGGCCCTTCTTGGCCGCGGGCTCCTCGGCGCTCTTCCGCTTCTCGCGCTCCCAGCGGACCCGGACCGCGGACACCTGGTCGTTCTCGAGCGCAGAGAGATGGCTGCGCACGAAGATGTTCATGTCCTTGAGCAAGCCCAGGAGCTGTTCAGGGGCGACGCCGAACTCCGCCGCGAGGTCGTGCACTCTCGTCTTGACCACTCAATCCTCCATCAGGAGCGTGCGGGCGTTTGCGGCACCATGCCGCGGGCTAACGCGCGGTCCCGCACACCGACCGCCATGACAGGCGGTCTTCCCAACTGCGCGCCGATCGCGGCGGCGCCTGGGCCCGGAACGACGGGGATTCGCTTCCCCGCCGCCAGCCGGACCACTTTCTCCATTGCGCGCGGGCTGGCGTCCGACGCCACGACCACGCACCAACACCGCCCTCCCTGCAGTTCCTTCCGTACCGCCTCGACACCGACGGCGATTCGACCGCCCCGATAACCCAGGCCGATCAGGCCCAGCAACCGGCTCATCCGCGGGGGCGCGAGTCCTCTCCGCCATCCTCATCGGTGAGCTCCGAGAGGAAGGCGAGCAGCTGGTCCGAAACCTCGGGCGTCATGCCGGGAATCTTGGCGATGTCTTCCCGCTCGAGGTCGAGAATGTCGTTCAGCATCTTGTAGCCGGCCGACTCCAGGATCCCGGTGAGCTCGGGCGACAGACCCTTGAGCTCGCTGAGCGGAACCTGCGCGACGGTCTCCTCTTCCGGTGGGAGCGGAGCGAACAGCGGGCCCTCCCCACCGCGCTCGAGCCACTCACGACTCGAGTAGAGGTCGATCTTCCATCCGGTGAGCTCGGAGGCGAGCCGCACATTCTGGCCGTTGCGGCCGATGGCGAGAGAGAGCTGATCCTCGTCCACCACGGCCTGAATCGTCTTGGCCTCGGGATCGGAGAAGACCTTGGCGACGCGCGCCGGCGCGAGGGCGAGGCGGGCGAACCGCTCGGGATCGGGCGACCAGGGCACGATGTCGATTCGCTCGCCGCCCAGCTCGTTGACCACCGCCTGGACCCGGGAGCCCTTGAGGCCCACACAGGCGCCCACGGGATCGATCGCATCGTCGCGCGAGATGACCGCGACCTTGGTGCGGCTGCCGACCTCGCGCGCGATGGCGCGGATCTCGACAATCTGCTGCTGAATCTCGGGAACTTCGAGCCGGAAGAGCGCCTTCACGAACAGCGGGTCGCCCCGCGAGAGAATGAGCCTCGGTCCCTTCGGGGTCTCCTCCAGCCGCTTGAGCACCGCGCGGATGGTATCCCCCTGGTGGAAGTGCTCCCGGTGATTCTGCTCCCGGTACGGGATGATCGCCTCGGCCTCGCGGAACTTGTTCAGCATGATGACCAGCTTGCCGCGCTCGATCTGCTGGACTTCGCCGGACAGGAGCTCACCGACCTTGGAGGCGAACTCCTCACGGATCCGGGTGCGCTCGCCTTCTCGCACTCGCTGGATGATCCGCTGCTTGGCCGCCTGGACCGCGAGCCGACCGAAATCCACGAACGGCACCTCTTCCTCCAGCATGTCGCCGACCTGGAAATCCGGATCCTCGTATCGGGCCTCCTCGAGCGGGATCTGCCACGAGGAATCCTCCACGGTCTCGACCACCTGGCGCAGGCGCACGACCTTGATCGTGCCCTGCAGCTCGTCGACGCTGAGCTCGAACTTCACGTTGGGCCCGAATTTGCGCACCAGCGCCGCCTGAATGCCGTCGCGCAGCAGATCCAGTAGATCCGAACGCTCCAGTTGTTTTGCTGTCGTCAGCTCGCGGAACGCGGCCAACATCTCAGCCGATCCTGCCATGCGAGACACTCCTGTTCATCGTATCGGGGCGTATCGTCACCCCGGACGAAGCGAGGGATCGATCAGATTCGCCTGACTCACCTCGGCGAGAGGCACGGTGATGTCGGTGCCGTCCTCCCGCCGCAACGTGACATGGTCGTCGTCCGGCACCGCGATGATCTCGACGGCGCGCCGACCACCGAGCGCATCGGCCCGGACCCTGGCGCGCCGCCCGATGAAGCGCCGCCAATGCTCCGGCCACCGTAACGGACGCTCGATCCCGGGGGACGAGACCTCCAGCACGTACCGCGGCCCGACCATCGCGCTGGATTCGAGAAACCGCTCGAGGGACCGGCTGATCGCGGCGCAGTCAGCGGCCGTGATTCCGTGGCCAGGCTGGCTGTCCGGCCGGTCTACCCGCACCTGCAGGATAGGACGCCCCAGGGTCCCTGCGCGCCGGAGATCCACCAGCTCGAAACCGAGGCCGGCGATGTGGTCGCGGAGTGAAGCGAGGAGCGCGTCGGCGAACATCGGCGTTGCAGGAAAAAAAATGTGGGGGAACTCCCCCACATCGACAGCTGGCCCGTACCAGCACCCCCGGACAGCGCTAAAATACTATCCCCGTGTTCGCGTCGCGTCAATGTGGGCGCGGCATCCCCACATACGCGACCATCCGCCCGTCGGCGCCGCCCGAACGGCGATGGCTGTAGAACCGGTCCCGGTCGTGGGCCGAGCACCAGTCGGATTCGGTGATGGTGCCGATGCCGAGCTTCCGGGCCTCGGCACTCAGATGCTGGCGCAAGTCTAAATGAAAGGGGCCGGGCCCGTCGGCACTCAGCCCGCATCCCTCCATGACTTCACGACCCACTTCATAGCATGCCCCGCAAATACCTACCCCACAATGCATTACCATTTCACGTGGGGGCATTCCGGTTGCACCTGCCAAGCGCGAGACGCCCCGATGCAGGATGCCCCCGGCGGTCCCGCGCCACCCGGCGTGGAGAAGAGCAACGGCGCGACCGGGAACCGTGAGATAGATGGGGATGCAATCGGCGACCGTGACCGTGAGGAAGATGCCGCGGGTCGTCGTGGTCCACCCGTCGATACCCTCGACCTGAATCCATCCCACGCCGCTGTCGAGCGCCATGACCTCGACGCCGTGCACCTGATGGCCCAGCACCATCGCGTCCGATCCCGACACTGCGCCGCGGAATGCGCGCCACCGCGACATCGTCTCCCCGATCGGCGCGGCGCTCCAGAGTCCGAGGTCGAAGCCGTGCGGCCCCTCTCCACGCCCGGTGATCCCGGCAATCACGCCGTACCGTTGGCGCCACTCCCCCAGCTCGTACAAGGGCACCGGTCCCGCCGCGGACGTCTCCCGAAGCGTGGGAACCGCGGCTGACTCGTTGCGCACCCGGTTTACTCGGCCCGCTCGATCTCGGCGCCGAGAGCGCGGAGGCGCTCGTCGATCCGCTCGTAGCCGCGCTCGATCTGGCCGACGTTGTGAATGACGCTCGAGCCGTCGGCGCCGAGCGCGGCGAGCAGCATCGCCATGCCGGCGCGGATATCGGGCGACTCCACCACCCCGCCCTTGAGCGTGGAAGGTCCGGAGATCACGGCGCGGTGCGGATCGCAGAGCACGATCCGCGCGCCCATCCCGATGAGCTTGTCGACGAAGAAGAGCCGGGACTCGAACATCTTCTCGAAGACCAGGATCATCCCGGAGCACTGGGTCGCGGTCACGATCGTGGTCGACATGACGTCGGCCGGAAATGCCGGCCAGGGTCCATCCTCGAGTTTCGGCACATGGCCGCCGAGGTCGGGACGGATCCGTCGCTCCTGGTCGGCCGCGACGGTGAGACGCTGTCCTTCGACCACCGGCCGGATGCCGAGGCGCTCGAATCCCAGGAGGGTGCTGCGAAGATCCTCCCCGCGCACCGGGTCGATGGTGATCTCCCCGTTCGTCACCGCGGCGAGCCCGATGAAGCTCCCGATCTCGATGTGGTCGGGACCAATGGCGTACTTGGCGCCGCCGAGAGGATGGCCGCCCTCGATGGTATACACGTTGGAGCCGATCCCGTCGATGTGCGCGCCCATGGCCACGAGGGCCCGCGCCAGATCCTGGACGTGCGGCTCGCACGCGGCGTTGCGCAGGACGGTGCGTCCCTTGGCGGCCACCGCGGCCATGAGGGCGTTCTCCGTGCCCGTGACGCTCGGCTCGTCCAGAAAGATGTCGGCGCCGACGAGATGCTTGCCTTCGAGCTCGTATCGGTCGCCGACCCGCACCGATGCACCGAGATGCTCGAGGGCGAGGAAGTGCGTATCGACCCGCCGGCGGCCGATGACGTCGCCGCCCGGGGGCGGAAGCGTGACGGTGCCGAAGCGGGCCAGGAGAGGACCGGCGAGGAGGATCGACGCGCGAATCTTGGCGCAGAGGGCCGGGTCGAGCGCTTTCGGCCGAACCGAGCGCGCATCCAGCCGCACGGCGTTCGGGCCGGTCCACTCGGCGGTCGCTCCGAGGTCCACGAGCAGCGCGAGCATCGTCTCGACGTCGCGGATGCGCGGAATGTTCTCGAGCTCGAGTGGCCCGTCCGCCAGGACGCTCGCGGCGAGGATGGGCAGCGCCGCGTTCTTGTTACCCGCGGGATGGATGGTGCCGCGCAACGGACGACCGCCGCGCACCAGGAAACGTGGAGGCATGGCCAAAGCTGGGCGAGTCCCTAAACCGCGTCAAGCGCATGCTGGGGGTTGCGGTGCTGGCGATACCCGGTTGTTTTCAGCAGGTGCCCCCGCGGCCCGCGCGGGCACCCGCCTTTCGGGGAGGTTCGGCTGTATGAACACGCTCGCGCTGTTGCAAGTCGCGGCCGGTCCGGCCTGGGTGGGTCCGACCATGGCGATCTCGTTGGCCGTGATCGCCCTGTCGGTGGTGATCGCCGCCGTCGCGGCCGCGATCGCGTTCCTGCGTCTGTCTGGTGAGGCCCGGCGGATCGCCAGCGTGATTGATGGGCTGCAGGAAGACGTCGGCCAAACACTCAAGGCGGCGCGCCAGCTCACCGAGCAGGCCCAGGACCTCATGGTCGTGGTGCGCCACGAGGCCGGCGCGTTCGCCCAGACGGGCCGACGACTGCGGCGCAAGGTGGTCCGCGGCGTCGATCGCATCGAGGGACGGCTCGCCGATCTCGAATCGCTCTACAACGTGGTGCACGACGAGGTGGAGGACACCGCCCTCGACGTCGCGGCCGCCCTCCGCTCCGTGCGGAAAGGCAACGGGATGCTGGGACGGGTGCGGCGCCTTCTGGTATCAGGTCGTCGATGAGGCTGGGACGCCTCACGCTCGCGTTCGTCGGCGTGGGGCTTCTGTTCCTGGTCGCACCCCACCTGGCGCACGCGTGGACGCCCGGTACGCACATCTATCTGGGCGAGTCGGTGCTGGCCAACCTCCAGTACCTGCCGGGAGCGGTTGCCGATCTGCTCCGCTCCTATCCGTTCGACTTCCTCTACGGCAACATCGCGGCCGACTCGTCGATCGCCAAGCACTACGCTCCGCTCGGCCGCCACTGTCACTACTGGCACGTCGGCCAGGAGATCCACGACCTGGCCGGCTCCGATGCGCTACGCGCATTCGGGCTCGGCTACCTCTGCCATCTCTCCGCCGATACCGTCGCCCACAACTACTTCGTTCCACGGCAGCTCATGGTCACGAGCAGCACCGCTGCGGTGGGACACAGCTACTGGGAAGCACGGGTCGAGAGCCACCTCGGAGACGCGTACTCGAAGGCGGCCAAGGACATCATCCTGCTCGACCACGGCGAAGCCGACGCGCATCTCGATCGCATCATCGCTCCCACCATCTTCAGCGTCCGGACCAACCGGCGCCTCTTTCGCGGCATGGTGCGACTCACCGAGAGCTCGAGCTGGCAGATCGCCACCCAGGTTGCGCGTGAGTTCAGCCGCTGGCCTCTCGAGGATCCGGACGTGGAGCGGCATCTGGGTCTGTCCTTCGACTTCATGGTGCAATTCCTCCAGGGCCCCGCGTCACCGGCGCTCCAGCTCGACCCGTCGGGGGAGCACCCGCTCAAGACGGCGAAGGCGATCCGGCGCAAGGTCATGCGGAGTGGTGGCCGCCGTCGTGGCGAGCGCCTGATCTCGACCGCGCACGAGCACTACGGCCTTCCCGAACGCCCGCTCGAGTTCTGGCCGGCGATTCCCTCCAAGCTTCCCTGGCGCGCCCCCGTGGGCTCCGCCGTCTCACCGCGCCTGCTCGTGAGCGGCGACCGCTGAACCCGTCCGAGACGGTCCGTCGGCTGGGGTTGATTCCCCATCCGGAGGGCGGCTTCTATCGCGAGATGTTTCGTAGCCCTGCACCGGTGGCGCTTCCGGACGGCCGCATCCGGAGCGCCTCGACCGCGATCCTTTATCTCCTGCCATCCGACGAGTGGAGCACCTGGCATCGTGTGACCTCCGATGAGGTATGGCATCACTACGAAGGGGCGCCGCTTCGTCTCTATTGTCTTGGTCACGGTGAGGTCGTGCTGAACCAGCAACATCCCCAGGCGGTGGTACCGGGTGGATGCTGGCAGGCGGCGGAACCGATCGGCGGCCCCGTGCTGTGCGGCTGCACGGTCGCCCCGGGATTCGAGTTCGAGGATTTCGAGATGGGCACGCGCGAGGCGTTGCTCCGCGAGTTCCCCGCCGACCAGGCCCTGATCGACCGATTGACCCGGTGACCGTTACCACCGCCCTCATCGCCGCGGCCATGCTCTGGTCCGCTTCCCCCATCGCAGCGCAGGCGAGCGGACCGGTCGTGAGAGTCCGCACGATTCCGGCCGTCCCCATGCGCGGCACCATCGCGACGCTGGTCGTGCGCGCGGTCGATTCCACTGTGACGTTGACGAGTGTGGAAGGTGAAGCCGCCGACGAGCCGCTCCACTTCGAGGCGACCGGGCGATCCTGGCACGCCATCGCGGGGATTCCACTCGAGGGACCGGACTCGCTGCAGGTGACCGTCCGAGCGAGCCATCGCGGTGTGACGGACACGGTGCAAGTCGCGATCGGCATCGCGACGCCGCGATATCCCAACGAGCGGCTGACGGTCGCTCCCAAGTACGCGACGCTCGATAGCGCAACCCAGGCCCGGGTCGACGGCGAAGTCGAGCAGGCGCGAGCCGTCGGTCGCGCGGCTCACGAGACGACCCGCCTCTGGACTCGCTTCACGGTCCCCCGACCGGGGCGGATCCGGAGCGTCTTCGGCGCCGGCCGCGAGTTCAATGGCGAGGTGACCAGTCGTCACTACGGCACCGACTTCGCGGGAACAACCGGGGCGCCGGTGCGAGCCGCTGGTCGAGGGGTAGTGGCGCTGGTGGCGGATTTCTATCTGGCGGGACACGCCGTGTATCTGAGCCACGGCGGAGGACTGGTCACCGGTTACTTCCATTTGAGCCGGGTGGACGTCCAGACGGGTGACACGGTCGCTCGGGGGCAGATCATCGGCGGTGTGGGGCGAAGCGGCCGAGCGACGGGACCTCACCTTCATTGGATTGCTCGCTACGGCGCGATCACCGTGGATCCAACGAGCCTGTTGCGGCTAAGCCTTTAGCCTCCAGCCTTTAGCTTCTCCGCCAACACCGGCTGCACACCCTTCGGGTCCGCCTTCCCCTTACTGCGCTTCATGACCTGCCCTACGAAGAACGCCATGAGCTTGGCCTCGCCCTCGCGGAACCGCGCGACCTCGCCGGGGTGCGCCGCAATCACCTCGTTCACCCAGCCCGCGAGCGCCCCTTCGTCGGTCACCTGCACCAGACCCAGACGCTCCGCCAGTGGGCGCGGCTCGTCGCGAGGCGATTGTACCAGCTCCGCATACAGCCGTTTCGCCGCCTGGTGGCTCACGGTGCCGTCGCGGACCAGTGCCACGAGGGCGGCCAGGCGAGGGGCCGTGACCGGGAAGTCGCCGGTCTCGTTGAAGCTGGCGATCACATCGCCCATCACCCAATTCGCCGCCACTTTGGGCTCGACACCCTCCCTGACTACCGACTCGTAGTAGTCGGCGAGGGTCGCCTCGCTCGTGAGCACGCGGGCATCATAGGTGGAAAGGCCGAACGCCCGTTCCAGACGCCCGCGCCTCGCCTCGGGCAGCTCGGGCAGGACGGCGCGCTGCTCCTCGATCCAGTTCGACGACAGCACCAGCGGAGGAAGGTCGGGATCGGGGAAGTAGCGATAGTCGTGGCTCTCTTCCTTCGACCGCAGCGGTTTCACCTTCCCGGTCCCCGCGTTGAACAGCAGCGTCACCTGGTCGATACGCTGGTCCCCTTCGAGCAGGGCGATCTGGCGCTCCCGCTCCGCCTCGAGTGCCCGCTCGACGTTCGCGAACGAATTGAGATTCTTCACTTCGGTCTTGGTCCCCAGCCGGGACTCGCCGGCGCGGCGGATGGAGATGTTCGCGTCGACCCGGAGGCTGCCCTGCTCCATGCTGCACTCGCTCACCTTCGCGTACACCAGAATCTGCCGGAGCACCGTGAGGTACGCGCGCGCCTCGCCAGGCGAGCGCATCTCCGGCTCGCTCACGATCTCGGCGAGCGGGGTGCCGGCACGGTTGAGATCGACAGCGGTCTTCGCGGGGAACCGGTCGTGCAGCAGCTTCCCTGCGTCTTCCTCGAGGTGGAGCCGCGTGATCCCGACCTCGAGCCGCCCGCGCTCCGGCGACTCGAAGGCGACACGGCCACCCGTGGCGAGCGGCTGGTCGAACTGGGAGATCTGATATCCCTTGGGCAGATCGGGATAGAAATAGTTCTTTCGGGCAAAGACGCTGTTCGGGTGGATCTCGCAGCCGAGGGCCAGCGCGGCGCGGGCGCCGAGCCGTACAGCTTCGGCGTTCGGCACGGGGAGGGCGCCGGGCAGTCCCAGGCAGGTCGGACACACGTTGGTGTTGGGCGGATCGCCGAACGTGGTGCGGCAGGCGCAGAACATCTTCGTTCGAGTGGCGAGCTGCACGTGCACCTCGAGCCCGATCACCGTCTCCCAGCTCATCAGCGCACCTCCGCCGTCGCGGGGACGGCGCGCTCGATGGCCGCGGCGACCGAGAGGAGACGCTCCTCCTCGAAGAAGGGCGCGATGAGCTGCGCGCCGATCGGCAACCCCTCGCTTCGGCCCACCGGGAGACTCAACGCGGGGAGACCGGCCAGGCTGATGGCGCAGACGAAGATGTCCGCGAGGTACATCGCCACCGGGTCCTCGGTCTTCTCGCCGGCACGGAAGGCCGGTGTCGGGGTCGTGGGTGTCAGCAGCAGGTCGACACCAGTGGCGAAAGCACGGTGGAAGTCCTCTGCGATGAGCGCGCGTGCGCGTTGGGCCTTCCGATAGTACGCGTCGTAGTACCCGGCGCTCAGCACGTAGGTGCCCACCAGAATCCTGCGTCTCACCTCGGCACCGAACCCCTCGCCACGGGTCGCCTGGTACAGCGCCCTGATGTCGCCCCGGGGTCCGACCTTCCGAGGACCGTAGCGCACTCCGTCGAACCTCGCGAGGTTCGCCGCTGCTTCCGCGGGCGCGACGATGTAGTAGGTCGGGACGGCAAACGCCGTGTGCGGCAGCGAGACCTCGCGGACCTCTGCGCCAAGATCGAGGATGGCCTCCCGGGTGCGTTGCAGCGCGGCAGAGACGCCGGGATGGAGGTCGGCCGGGAAGTACTCGCGCGGCAGGCCTACGCGGAGACCGCGGAGATCCGAACGCGGCGGGGGCACCGCCATGGGCGGACGGTCGAGCGTCGTCGCATCGAGCGGATCCGCTCCGCTCATGACGCTCAGCACCTTCGTCGCATCCTCCACCGTCCGCCCGAAAACCGAGATGCAGTCGAGCGAGGAACCGAATGCGACGAGCCCGAAGCGGCTCACCCGCCCGTAGCTCGGTTTGACCCCGACGACGCCACAAAAGCTGGCCGGCTGCCGGACCGATCCGCCGGTCTCCGAGCCAAGTGCCGCGGGGACGACCCCGGCTGCGACGAGCGCTGCCGATCCGCCCGACGATCCGCCGGGAACACGGTCCGCATCGAGTGGGTGCCGGACCCGGCCGTAGGCGGAATGCTCGGTGGACGACCCCATCGCGAACTCGTCCATGTTGGCCTTGGCCGCGACCATGGCGCCGGCGGCGCGAAGGCGGTCGACCGCCGTCGCGTTATACGGAGACGTGTATCCCTCCAGGATCCGGGACGCACACGTCGTCGGCTGCTCGGTCGTGACGATGTTGTCCTTCAGCGCGATCGGCATCGCCGCGAGCGTGCCGCCGGCCTTCTGCGCGTCGATCCGGACTGCCTCCGCATCGAGGAGCCGGTGGGACCAGTGCAGCGTCGCGTTGAGACCCGCCGCGTCGGCGGCGGCGAGCCGCTCGCCCGTCGCGCGAGCCACGGCCGCCGCGGTCACGACTCCTCCATGGAGCCATGACGGGGAACCAGAAAGAACCCGTCGCGGAATTCCGGGGCGAAGTCGGCCGGGGGATGGCGAAGCGGGACCGAGCCGGGCGTGTCCTCGCGCAGCGCGACCGAATGCGGACCCGGGAGAAACGACTCGGTGGTCGCATCACCCGGGACTTGCTCGAGCTGCGCGACGTAGTCGACGATCCGATTGAGCTGCTCGACCAGACGATCGAGCTCGTTCTCCTTGACGGCCAGCTCCGCGAGCCGCGCGACGTGCTTCACCTCTTCACGACCGATGCTCATGCGCTCTCCATGTCCCGCTCGAGTCCGGCGTAGGCCACGAGCAGTTGTTTCACTCCGACCTCCGGATCGTCGAACGCCACCGACGCCTTGAGGTCGCGACCTGTCCCGGTCAGCCCCTGGATGGTACCGGTGCCGAAACGGCGATGGCGTACCCGCTCCCCTTTCACGTACCGAGGCGCGTCCTGCGACAGCTCTTCTGCTGGCGGCCGCTCGGTCGGGCGCTCGCTATGCACGTTGGCGTAGGCCGAGACCAGAGGCCGTCCCCGCCGGCCGAACCCGCCGTCCGTCCTCGAGCCGGGCCGTCCCGCATTCCAGTCGGGGGCCCAGAGCGAAGTCGTCCGCCGCTCTTCGATGATGCCCGGGGGAAGATCACGGAGGAAGACGGACGGAATGCCCGGCCGCAGCTCACCGCCCCGCCGCCGCGCCCGCGCCCAGCTCAGGTACAGCTTGTCCTTGGCCCGGGTGAGCCCGACGTAACAGAGACGACGTTCTTCTTCGAGGCCGTCGAGCTGCTCCTCCGCGCGGGCCAGAGGGAACAGCCCCTGTTCCATTCCCGTCAGCGCCACGACCGGCCACTCGAGCCCCTTGGCCGTGTGCAGCGTCATGAGTGTCACGCCGTCTTCCTTACCCACCACCGTATCAGCCGAGGAAAGCAGGGCTGCCTCCGCGAGAAACTGCTCGAGCGGTGTGCCCTCCGATTCCTCCGTGTACTCCTCGGACCAGTTCGCGGCGCTGGCCAACAGCTCGCGCACGTTCTCCCAGCGGTCGGCGCCTTCGGGTCCTTCGGCGAGCAGCACCGACTCGTAGTCGATCGAGCGGATGACCTGTTCGAGCACCTCGGCCGGCGCCTGCCGCACCGCGCGCGCCGCGAACCCGGCGATCAGTCCGGCGAAGCTGCGGAAGGCCTCGCGCACGTTGGGGCGAAGATCGGCCACCCGATCGGCCATCCCCGCCGTTTCGAGCAGCGGATGACTCCAGGCCGTCGCCGCCTGGCCGAGAATGGCGAGACTGGTCTCGCCGAGTCCGCGGCGCGGCACCGCAATGGCGCGGAGAAACGCCTCATCGTCCGCGGGATTGGCGATCAGCCTGAGGTAGGCGAGCAGGTCCTTGACCTCGCGCCGCTCGTAGAAGCTGATCGCACCGACCAGCCGGTAGGGAACACCCGCACGCCGGCATGCCTCCTCCAGCGCGCGCGACTGCGAGTTGGTCCGATAGAGAATTGCCATCTCACCGAAACGCCACTCACCGGCCGTGCTCCGGCGCTGCAGCTCCCGCACGATCCATTCGGCCTCATCGCGCTCATCCGCCGCGGCGAGCAGGGTGACCGACTCACCACCTTTGCGGCGGGTGCGCAGCGTCTTGCCGATGCGCCCGCGGTTCTCCGCGATGACCCCATTGGCGGCATCGAGCACCACCTGGGTCGAGCGATAGTTCTCCTCGAGCCGAACGAGTTTCGTGCCGGGAAAGTCGCGCTGGAATTCCTGCATGTTCCGCACGTCAGCGCCGCGCCACCCATAAATCGACTGATCGTCGTCGCCGACGGCCGCGACGTTGCCACTCGCGCCCAGGCGCCGGATGAGGTCGTACTGCGCCCGGTTGGTGTCCTGGAACTCGTCGACCAGGAGGAAGGTGAATCTCTCCTGATAGGCCTGCAACCGATCCGGATGACTCCGGAACAGCTCGAGCGGGTGAAGCAGCAGGTCGTCGAAATCCATCGCATTGGCCGAGCGGAGCGCGGGGCCGATCGCCTCGTAGATCTCCGCGGCGACCTGGACCAGGCGGTCGAACGTTCCGGTTGCCAGCTCGGACGGGGGCACCATCCGGTTCTTGGCCGAGGAGAGGATCGCCTGCACCGCCCGGGGCGGAAACTGCTTCGTCGAGTGACCCCGCTGATCCATCAACCGACGGATGAGGCTCAGCCGATCGTCCTCATCGTAGATCGTGAACTGCCGGCTGAAGCCAAGCAGCTCGGCCTCGCGCCGCAGGAGGCGGGCGGACAAGGAATGAAAGGTGCCGATCCAGAGCCCGCTGGGATCCCGCCGAAGCAGCCTGCCGATCCGCTCCTTCATTTCCCCGGCGGCCTTGTTGGTGAACGTCACCGCGAAGATCCGATGCGGGGGTACGCCGTGGCGGTCGATCAGCGTCGCGATCCGGCTGGTGAGCACGCGCGTCTTCCCCGACCCCGCGCCGGCGAGGACCAGGAGGGGACCGTGAACGTGGTCGACCGCCTCGCGTTGCGCGGGATTGAGTGTGAGCTCGAGCTCCGGGACCGGCGTGCCGATCACGTCGCCTGCGGCGCCAACGGTACGCGAATCACAAAACAGGCTCCCTTCTCCGTCTGCTCCAACGTCAGCGCGCCGCGATGGGCGTCCTCCACCACGCGGCGCGAGAGCGCGAGGCCGATGCCCCAGCCGCCGCGCTTGGTCGTGATTCCGGGTTCGAAGAGCGTGCGCCGGATGTCGCGAGTGATGCCCGGGCCGTCGTCGATCACCCGGATCTCGCCCATCCCCTGCTCCGCTCCCACCCTCAGGATAATGGTGCCGCTGCGTCCCTGCAGCGCATCGATCGCATTCTTCACCAGCGCCTCGAGCGCCCATTCGAGCAGCACCGCGTCACCCACCACCATCGGACCCATACCCGGCGCCTCGAGGCGCAGCTCGATCGGGTTGGCCCGCTTGGGAAGACGCGGCCGGAAGTACCCCGCGACCCGGTCCGCGAGGGCGCCCAGTCCCACCGGCTCGCGTTTGGCGGGATTGCCGATCCGCTCGAACCGCTGCGCGACCCGGTCGAGACGCTCCGCGTCGGCCGCGAGATGCTCGGCCAGGTCGGCGGGCGGCGTCGGCCGCGACCGGACTCGTTCGATCCATCCCTGCAGGCTCGTGAGCGGCGTGCCCATCTGATGGGCCGCCTCTCGTGCCATCGCAACCCAGAGACGGTCGCGCTGGGCGGCCATCGCGCTCCGATACGCGAACACCGCCACCGCGACCATCACGGCAATGGTGAGCGCCTGGAGGACGGCGAGGGCGGTGAGGCTTCGCTGCGCGGGGAGTGGCCCGTAGTGCACCGTGCCGATCGCCTCGTCCACGATCGGCGGATTCTGGCGGTCGAGGCGGTGCGCGTAGGCGAGCACTCGCGGGTCATCGAGCGGCGCCTGGAACGGCAGGTTCGCTGCCGCCGTCACCTTGCCCGCCCGGTCGGTGACGACGAGCGGAAGCCCCAGTCCCCGCACCTGGGCCCCCAGCCGCAGCAGTGCCTCCGCTTCCGCGCCGGGGCGCGGATCGTTGAGGCCGCCGAAGACGCCCGAGTAAAGGCGACTGGTCGCCGTGGCGTCGGATTGGAAGTGGCGGAGTACGAGCAGGCCGCTACCGAGGCTCAGCCCGGCAAGCAGGGCCACGAGCACCACCGCGAGGGTGGGCGCGAGGCGCTGCAGCCGGTCCCTAGGCACGTGAGACCAGGCGGTCCGAGCCGAAGTACGGCACCAGCGCCGCCGGCACCCGCACCGACCCGTCGGCCGCCTGGTTGTTCTCCAGAAGAGCGATGATGGTCCGAGGAAAGGCGAGCCCCGATGCGTTGAGCGTGTGCACCAGCTCGGGCTTGGCCTTGGCATCGGGACGGAATCGGATGTTCGCGCGGCGCGCCTGGAAGTCCGTGAAACAACTCGAGCTCGAGACCTCGAGCCAGGCCCCGACCCCCGCGGCCCATACCTCGAGATCGAGGGTGCGCGCGCTGGCGAAGCCGGTGTCGCCCGCCGCGAGCTCGAGGACCCTGTACGGCAGCTCCAGGCGTTCCAGGATCGCCTCGGCGTGCCGGGTCATCCGCTCGTGCTCGGTGGACGAATCTTCCGGCCGGCAGAACCGGACCAGCTCGACCTTGTCGAACTGGTGCACCCGGATGAGTCCCCTCGTGTCCTTGCCGTGTGCGCCCGCCTCCCGCCGGAAACACGGCGTCCACGCGGCATAGGCGATGGGAAGGCTCGCCGCGTCGAGGATATCGTCGCGGTGAATATTGGTGACGGGTACCTCGGCCGTCGGGATCAGGAAGAGATCGTCAGGGTCGGTCCGGTAGAGCTCTTCTTCGAACTTGGGAAGCTGACTGGTACCGGTGAGGGACGCGCGGTTCACGAGATAGGGCGGCGCGATCTCCTCGTATCCATGCTCCCGCGTGTGGATGTCGAGCATGAACTCGCGAAGCGCCCGCACGAGGCGGGCTCCCGGTCCCCGGAAGAGCGGGAACCCGGATCCGGTGATCTTTGCCCCCGCGGCCAGATCAAGCATGCCCAGCGTGGTGCCGAGCTCCCAGTGAGGGCGCGGGACGAACTCGAAGCGCGGCGACTCACCCCAGGCGCGCAGGACCCGGTTCGCGGATGCGTCTCCGTCCGGGATCTCGAGCGAGGGGAAATTGGGAATGCCGAGCGCCTCTGTTTCGAGCGCCGTCTCGACGTCCCGAAGCTGGGCATCGAGACGCTTGACCGCGTCACCCGACGCCTTGAGCGCGGTCATGAGCTCGTCCGCCGGCTCCTTGGCGCGCTTGCGCCGGGCCACCTCCTCGCTGGCGGCGTTGCGCTCGGCCTTGATCGTCTCGACCTCCACGAGCAACTCCCGGCGTTGCCGGTCGAGATCGAGCACGGCGTCGACCACCGCGAGCAGTGCCGGGTCGCCCCGGCGCGCGAGACTCGCGCGGCTCCCGTCGGGATCCTGGCGCAACCGTTTCAGGTCGATCACGTGTGGGTCAGCGGTCGGGGAGGCCGGGCTCGAGGCCCTTATAGCCGCAATTGTTGTCGGCCAATACCTGAAACGTCACCGAGCTGTCCTGGAAGCTCAGAATCTCGAGCTTGGCATACTGCGGCACTCCGATGGTGCAGAAGACGCGGGAGCGGACCAGCCAGCGCTGGCCGACCGCGACTGGGACCGCCGAATCGGTCACGTACCCGTTGCTCGGCGCCACGGTGATCGCGGCGAAGGTCGCGGAGGACGCCTGCAGACCGGGCTCGGCGCCCGAGGTGGATGAGAGGCCCAGCACCTTGCGTGGCAGAAAGACACGTCGCCCCGTCGAATCCACGTTGTACGCAAACTCGAAGCCGGTCACCTGGTCCGTCCGCACCGGACCGAGATCGACGGCGAAGGCGCTGGGAGTCTGGATCGGCGTGCCTTCGAGTGCGCCGAGCGTCACGGTGTCGACCGTATTGACGTTCGTCGGATCGGCCAGGCCGTTGGAGTCATTACACCCCGCGGCGAGCGCCAGAGTCAGCAACACGAAGAACCGTCGGATGGCATGCATGGAGCGGGAAGGTTAAGGCCCGTGGAAGGAGGGGTCAACCTCCAACAGTTTCTTGACTTCGCCTTCTACGTCTCCTACGTTGCGCTCACCTTTTTCACGGTGGTGATGTGCAGCGTACGACCGGCCTTTCGGATGTGGTCCGGGCCATCGCGGCGCGCGACGGCGTGGAGGCGGTGCTGCTGGCCAGTAGCGACGGGCTCGCGATCGACCACGATGCCTCCGTCGCCTTCGAACCGGAGACGGTCGCCGCACTCTCGTCCACACTCGCCCAGCACGTGGCGCGGCTCGGCGCCGGCGCGGATCGCGGCGACATTCTCACTGCGGTGTTCGAGTTCAGCAACGGCGTGATCGTCCTGGGCCGGCTCACCAGCGGCGACTGGCTCGCGATCGTCGCCTCCACGGACGCCGATATCGGCCCGCTGCTACATGACGTCCGCGAACACGGCCCGGCTCTGGCGGCACTTCTCTGACGGCGGGTACCAGGCGATGAGATGGGCGGTTCTGCTCGCCGGCGGCTCGGGCACCCGTTTCTGGCCCCTCAGCACTCCGCGGACTCCCAAACAGCTGCTTCCACTCTCCGGCGCCGCGTCGAGCGCCGAGGAAGCGGTCGAGCGCCTCACCGGCCTCATTCCGCGCGAGCGGGTCTTGGTGGTGACCGGCGCCCTGCTCGCCGATCGGCTGCGCGAGTCGCTGCATCTCCCGGCCGACAACGTCCTGATCGAGCCGCGCGCGGCCTCGACGGCTCCCGCGCTCATCTGGGCGACCTGGGAGGGGAAGCGTCGTGACCCCGACGCGGAGGTGCTCTCGCTTCACGCCGATTGGGCGGTGGGTGACTCCGCCGCATTCCGTCGCACGGCCGATCTCGCGCTGAGCACCGCACGCACTCATGATCGGCTCGTGACGGTCGGCGTAGTGCCATCGCGGCCGGACACCGGGTACGGGTACATCGTCCCCGGCGTGTCCCTCGACGGTTCAGCCCGCACAGTCGCACGCTTCTCGGAAAAGCCCGATGCGGCGACCGCGCTCGATCTCATGGCGGCGGGCGCGCTCTGGAACAGCGGACTCTTCGCGTGGACCGCGAACCGTCTGCTCGACGAAGTCAATCGCCACACACCGGAGGTCGCGCGCGCCCTTCCGAAGCTCCAGGCGAGCGATGCGGCCGGGTTCTTCCAGGACGTCACCCCGATCTCGATCGACGTCGGACTGCTCGAGCGGAGCGACGCGGTCGCGGTCGTGACCGGAGCCTTCGCCTGGGACGATGTCGGGACCTGGGCCGCGCTCGCGCGGGTCCGCCCCAAGGATCCCAATGGGAACATCGTGGTCGGCAAGGCGATCGTGCACGAGTCGAAGGATTGTATCGTCTGGGCCGGTAGTGATCCCATCGTGTTGAGCGGTGTGCGTGATCTCGTGGTCGTCCACGCCAACGGACGGATTCTGATCATGCCGGCCGACAGAGCCGCCGACATCAAGCGCCTTCTGGACGCTCTGCCGGCCAGCATCCGCGAGATCGACGAGTGACCTCGCTCTATCTTCTCGAGCCTGACTCCCCAGGACCCGAGTGGGCCCCGTTCGCGGGTGTCCGGCCGATCGCGGAGACCCGAGCCGGCGCGTGGCTCGTCCGTGAACGATGGGAAACCGCGGTCGGAGCTGATGCCGTGGCCGTCCTCGGCTCCCATGCCGAGGGATTTCATGAGCCGGGTGCGGCACCGGTGCGCTCCGACAGTCGCGTCTCCGGACCCGCGGTCATCGGATCGTCGTCATTCGCGCCATCGGGCGCGCCCGTCCCACCATCGCCAAAGGCGCGGCGCTACACCCACAAGGGTATGACGGTCGGATGGGTGCTTGGCGCGGGTGAGGCGTGGGAGGGTCGCCACGAGCAGGGCGACGCGATCGAGATCGATGGACTTCCCCTTCGTGGCGCGTTCGACCTGATCACCGCGCTCGAGGTGCTCCTGCCGCACGACTGCGATGATTTCCTCGGCGCGGCGACTATGGGCGTCCCCGAGGGTAGCATCGTGCTCGGCGATCCGTCGAGGGTGATTTGCCGGGGCGCCTCGGTGGAGCCAGGCGTCGTGTTCGACGTGCGGCCGGGCGTCGTGGTGCTGCAGGAGGGCGTCGAGGTCCGGCATGGCACGAGACTCGAGGGACCGCTCTTCGCCGGCCCCGGTACACGACTTCATGGTGGCGTGATTCGCGGCTGTGCGTTCGGGCCCGATTGTCGCGCACATGGTGAGCTGTCGACGACCGTATTCTTCGGCTACGACAACAAGAGCCACGACGGATTCGTCGGCCATAGCGTGCTCGGCCCCTGGGTCAATCTGGGAGCAGGGACCATCACCTCCAACCTCAAGAACACCTACGGCCCTGTCCGACTCGACGTCCGCGGCCAGCGGATCGAAACCGGGCGCCTGAATGTGGGTACGCTCTTCGGCGATCACGCGAAAACGGCCATCGGCACGATGCTCTCCACCGGCACCGTCGTGTCGGCCGGGGCCAACATCTTCGGTGAGGCTGCTCCCAAGTTCGTCCCGCCTTTCGCATGGGGCAGTGCGGGTCGGGAGCGGTTGAGCGAAGACGGCTTTCTCCGTGTGGCCGAGCGGGTGCTGGGACGGCGAAAAGTGCCCTTCACCGCCGACCAACGAGATTCATTGCGTCGCATGTATGCCCGGGGAACCATCGAATGACCGTGCTGTATGCGCTGGGGTCCGGATCCGGCGGGAACTGCTTCGCGATCGCTGCAGACGGGGCAGTGCTGCTGATCGATGCGGGGTTCGGGGCACGGGAAACCGAACGACGCGCCGAGCTCGTCGGACTCCGGCTCGACGCCCTCGTCGCGATCGCGCTCACCCATGAGCATGGCGATCACTCGCGCGGCGCGCGACGCCTGGCCAGTCAGTTCGGCGTCCCGGTTCTGTCGTCGCCCGCCACCTGGTCCTGTATCGAGACCGGGGCTGGCTGCGACCATCTTCCGATCGGCCTGGGACAACGGGTGCAGGTCGGACCGTTCCAGGTGGAGGGATGCCCCACCAGTCACGACGCGGCAGGTCCACTCGCCATCGTCGCCCGCGACGACCGCGGGATCGGCGTCGGGCTGGCGTACGATCTTGGGCGCGCAACGTCCGCGCTGCGTTACCTGTTGCGGGGGCTCACGGCGCTCGTGCTCGAGGCCAATCACGACGAGGTGCGACTCCGAACGAGCGAATATCCCCCCTCCGTCCAGCGCCGTATCGCGGGATCGGCCGGGCATCTCTCGAATCGCGCCGCGGCGCAGTTACTCACGGAGCTGCACCATCCGGACCTGGCGGCGGTCGTGCTCGCCCACCTGAGCCAGCGCTGCAACACCCGAGAGGACGTACTCACCACCATCGGCCCCGCGCTCAAGCGCGCGGGGTTCGCGGGCACCCTGTACGTCGCCGATCAGGACACGCCGCTCGGACCGATCGCGTTGAGCCGGCCGATTCGGGCGCAGCTCAGCCTCGCGCTGTAGCGTGGCGCCGGGCGGGACGATGGTGGTTCAGTGTCTATGAAGGGATGGTATTGGGGTCGGGCGGGACATCAATGGAGTCGGGGCGTGGCGTCGGCGGACCCACCAGGTCGAAGGTTACGGGCTCGCTGAGGTCGCCCCCCGAAAGGGTCAGGCGTTTGCCCTTGAGTTTGAGCCGATAGTTGACCCACTCTCCGCCGAGTGCCAGCGCGAGGCTGTCGCCGAGGAGACGCCAGCGGACGGTTTGAGTTCCGTAGCTGGCACTGCTGTCCTGCCGCACGATGACGATGCGCGGGCCCTCCTTCTTGGGCCCCTGCTTCAGGTCGAACTTCCACGTACCGATCAACGTGGCCTTGGCGGACGTCTGCGCGATTGCAGTCCCCGCCGACATGCCCAGCAGCACTCCTGCCAACATCAGCGATCTCACAACGTGCCTCACGTCAATGGAAGAGTCCGGAGGAGCCAGCCGCCCATCATTCTACACGGCACCCCCGGACCCTCCAAGTCACCACGATGACTACAGCCGGACCAGCTCCACCCGGCGGTTGTTCTGCCGGCCTTCCGGCGTCGCGTTGCTGCCGGCCGGCTTGCCATCGCCGAATCCCTTCGAGTCGAGCCGGGCCCCGTCGATCCCGAAGTCCGACACCAGCGCGTTCTTCACGGCCAGTGCACGGCGCTCGCTGAGCGTCAGGTTGGCGTCCTTGGCGCCGACGTTATCGGTGTGTCCCTCGATCCGAAGCTTGAGCTCGGGATGCTGCTGCAGCATCGTCGCGATCTCCTTGAGCGTGGGCCCGGATTCGGGGCGCACCTGATCGCTGCCGGTGGCGAACAGAATCCCCTGCGTCGCCACTCGGCCTTTCGACGCGAGATCGTCATAGATGGATTTGCGGCTCTCCGCGACCCGGATCTTCCCGATGTAGACCGGGTTGTCGTCGCTCCGTCCCTCGGCGATGAGGGAGAGTGCGTTCCCGCGCTCGAACCCGGCATTTGGCACGTTCACGAGGCGTCGCTCGTCCAGATACACCTTGATGTACTTGCCATCGCCCAGAACTCGGAGCGTGGCGGGCTTGCCGCGATAGCGGGTGCGGTTCGCATCGTTGCTGGTCAGCTGGACCTGTCCACCACCGCCGCCCACAAGCCCAGCGCCGTCGGTGCCCCAGCGGATGAGCGAGAACTTCTGGTCGGCGCCGCCCTGGAGCTGGAAGGCCCACCCGTCGAAGGCGACCCGATTGATCACGTCGATCTCGATCGTGAAGCGCTGCGGAAGGGCCTCAGGCAGCGGAATCGTGAACGCCCCGTGGCCCGGCGCGCGGATGTAGCGCTGGCCCCCCAGCTCCGCGACCTCCATGTTCCCTTCCCGGAATTCCAGCCGCTCAGGGAAGTTCCCCACGGCGTCCTCGCTGTAGTCCGTGAAGAAGAGCGTCCGTTCACCGGGAATGAAGTCGTAGTTCACCCAGAGCTTCTTCTCCGCTGGAGCTTCGTCCGTGGTGGCGGCCGGAGTCACCGCGCCGGTCTCGACGGGTGTGGCCTGAGCGGATCCATTGCCGCCGCCGCTCAGCGCCCCGTCGATGGCCTGCCCTTCCGCGTCAGTCGCCTTCTGGATGGCGGTCTGCTCTGCTTTCTGCTTGAGCGCGTCCTTGAGCCGCTTCCCAAATTGCGCGTGCGCCGGGAACGGCGACGCGATGACAGCAATGGCGCCGGCAAGCAGCGCGAGGGTCGCGAGTCGAAGTGGGGTGCGCATGGTCTCCTCAGCCGTGTCGTCGGTAGTGTCGAAGGTGCCTACTTGCCGATCGGCAGTCCGAAGCCGAGCGCGATCTGTACGTCGTTCTGCGTCTGCTTAGCGGGCGAAGTTGGATCCGCAATCCGGGTTCCGTAGATGAAGTCGTCGGCGGCGACGTAGAAGCTCAACATCCCTCCGAGGTTCACACCCACGGCCGCGCCCACGACTCCGCCGACGTCCGTCTTGTCTTCCGCGTCCTGATAGGCGTCGCCTCCACGCTTGACCAGACTCGCGCCGCCGTTGAGCGTCAGCCACACCGGCTTGGTGAACGGAATCACGTGCAGGGTGGCCCGCAGGCTGCCGAACAGGAGGTTCGAGTCCGTGGTCGTCGCGGTCTGGTCCAATGTGAAATGCAGCTTGCTGGGGACGTAGCTCACCGACGTCTCGATCCCGAACCGGGGGCTGAAGCTGACGCCGAGCCGCCCGCCGATCGCGATGCCGACTTCCTGCTTGAACTCCTCCCCGTTGACCGCCTTGGTCAGCTCCGTCGTCGGGATGTACACCCCGATCGTCGGGGACAGGGACAATCGCTGAGCGAATGCCGGAGTGGTGACCGCAGCGGTGAGCAGCAGTGCGACCGGCCCGAAAGAACGGAGATGCGCGCGCATGGTGTCACTCCTTGAGGATTACTTGATCTTGACCAGTTCGAGCCGGGGGTTCTTGTCGCGTTTCGTCTTGCCGATCTCGGGAGCCGCCGCCGGATTACCCGCGGCGGTGCCGAGGGCGGACTGGAGCAGCTGCAGCCGAGCGGGAGCGAACGTCGCGATCGTCGCGTCGTCGTAGCGTTGGTCGAGATACAGATCGAGGCGATACCGCTGACCGGACTCCTTGATCGCCTTCCCGAGCGAGGTCATCGCCGCGTCGAACCCCGGCCGGCCGACAGCCGACACGTCGGCCGATCCTGCCACCCAATCGATCCCGCGCACGGCGGTCTTCCCCTTCTTGAGCTCGGCCGCGAGATCATCCGCGAGCGTCACCTCCTGGCCCGGCGCTTCGGTCTTGATCGCACCGCCGCCGTCCATCGCCGGCGCCTGGGGCGGCATGCCGCCTCGCGCCTGCGCCATGGCCATCATCTGCTGCATCTGCGCCATCTGCGCCTGCTGTTGTTGCATACCGACCTGCTGTTGACAGGCCATGGACCGCTCGGCGCCGACCTTCTTGTTCAACTGGGACGCCCGCTTCATCTCCGCTTTGGTCGGCTGCCTCGGCTCGCCATTGGTGGGGTTGGTCATCGCGTTGAACTCGTCCACCGTGAGACCCATGCAGTCGGCCATCGGCTTCTGGTCTCCGCCCATGCCATAGCCGCCCATCGTGCCCGGCGCGTATCCGGCGGCGGTCGGGGGCACACCCGGGGTCATCGCAGCAGCCAGTCCCGCTCCTGCGACCCCCGCGAGACCTGCCCCGCGGCCGCCCATCCCGACTCCGGCCATTCCAGCCCCTGTCAGTCCCGCCCCAGCCAGACCGGCCCCCGCGGCGCCTCCCATTCCACCCATACCCGGCATGCAGCTCGTTCCCGTCGCGGCGGCCGCGGCTCCGGAGGCCGCCTCGCCGGCGCTCTGACTCCCGGCCGCGTCGATCGCGCCGGCAATCATCTGGCCGCCCGGCACCATCGTGCACGCCGCGGTCTTCACCACCGCCTTCACGACCTTGTTGCTCATCACACTCTTGGCCTTGCCGAAGAGACCCTTCTTCTTGTGGTGCGTCGTGTCCGCGGTCGCGGTGTCAGTGGGGAGGGCGGTATCCGCCGCGGCCTCGGGGGCCGTTGCCGTCTCGATCGGGGCAGGCCCCGGGACCGGCGTCGACTGTGCTGTCTTCTTGGATTTCGCGGGCTTGGGTGTCTGGGCTATCGATGCCTGCCACGTCCCGGCCAGCATCGACAACGCCATTCCAAGCAGGAAGGCTCGCTTCATGACTCCTCCTCGTCCGACCGATATCGGTGGAGAGCTGATGGCCAGTGGTGTTTCTCGTGTGACGTCGTCTATCGAGATTTCATCTCAGTCCGCGGGATTGCCGCTCCCCAGCGGGACCTGCAAGTTGGACTCGGGACCCGCCCAGCCAGCGACGAGTCCGAGCAACTGCTCACCGCTGCTGAAGCTGCGCTTCTCTCCCGTCCCCAGCCGCTCGATGAGGCCGGCGAGCTGAGCTGGTTCCTCTGTCCGGGTGACCCGAACCATGTAGTAATCGAAGAGCGGCATCATGTCCGTCCCTGCCTGTGTGAGCGTGAACCCAGTCTAAAGCCGGTCCGCCAAGGCACCGTCAAGCATTGCGTCAACCTCTTCTCAGGTAATGACTTGGAGAGAGTCACAGAAACCGCATTCTACGTCACCGGCGAGCCGCGCCTCGAGTCCGGCGGCCAGGTCGTCTCGACCCGCCGGAAGGAGCTGGCGCTGGCGGCCTACCTCGTCCGGCAGGGCTCCCGCGGGTCGACCCGTGAGGAGCTGAGCTCGCTGCTGTGGGAGGACCGCGACCGCGGCAAGGCCCGGCAATCACTCCGGCAGGCGCTGCTCGAGCTCAAGCGTCATCTGGGTGAGATGCTCCTGATCGACGGCGAGCAGGTTTCCCTCGACTCGTCGCGATTGCGAGTCGACGTCCTCGAGCTCGAGGCCGATCTCGGCGAGGGTCGGTTGGCGGCGGCGGTGGAGAAGTGGAAGGGAGAATTCCTCCCCGGTATGGAGGACATCGGCGGCGAGGCGTTCCGCGGCTGGCTCGAGGGAGAACGCGCGTCCCTGCGCATGCGGATCCGTTCGGCCTTCGCCCGGTTGGCGGGGGACGCCGCGTCGATCGGCGGGTGGAGCGAGGCGGTGGAGTGGGCGGAACGGTGGGCAGCCTCGTTCCCGCTCGACGAAGACGCGCACCTCCAGCTCGGGGAGGCGCTCAACCTCGATGGCCGAGGCGCGGCGGCCGTGAGCCGCCTGGCGGCGTATCGCGCGCGCGTGCAGGTCGAGCTCGGCGTCCCGCCATCACCCGCCGTCCTTGCCCTTCAGACCTCGCTCGAGCGTGCCATGCCATCTGCGCGCCGAGGGCGCTCCCCCGGCTCGGCGGCCTTGTTTACCCCCGACGTCGTGGGTCGAGACCCGGCGCTTGCCGAGCTAGGGACTGCATGGTCGGAGATTCGGACCGGTGGCTGCGTCGTCATGGCAGTGGAGGCAGAGTCGGGAATGGGGCGGACCCGCCTCGTCGAAGAATTCATTCGCCGCGTCCGGCAATCCGACGAGGCCGTCGTCCTGCACGCCAAAGGGCGCCGCACCGAAGAGGCGGAGCAGTGGAGCGGGATCAGACAACTCCTCGATGGAGTCGAAGCCGCTCCCGGCCTCACCGGTGCGAGCCCCGCTGCGCTCGCGACATTGTCGGTATGGTCGCCGGGCCTGAGGACACGGTTCCCTTCCCTCCCGCCCGCTGCTCAGGTTCCGAGCGACGCGCGCAGCGAGCTCGCGGAACTGATCGAGGCCATCGCCGACGAACGCCCGGTCCTTCTGGTGCTCGACGATCTCACCCGTGTCGACAAGGCGAGCGCGAGCCTCGTGATCGGTGCGTGCCTGCGATCGCCGAGGCGCCTCCTGGTGGTGGCCACCGTCGCCACCGACGATCCCGCGACACCCGAAGCGCTCGAGAGTCTGCGATCGCTCGGCTCGCTGCGGCGGCTCAAGCTGCCTGCCCTCGACGTTGGCGAGATCGAGGCGCTCCTCGAGTCGATGCTCCAGCTCGCCCCGGGAGACCGGCACCAGCTCGCCGCGCGGCTGCACGCCGAAGGTGGGGGAAGCCCATTCTATGCAGTCGAGATGACGGCGGCGCTGGTCGACGAGGGATTGCTCGCCGCGACGGAAGAGGGAGGCTGGCGCCTCATGGCCGACGGGGACTGGTCAATCCCGCAGCCCGCTTCGATCCGTGAGGCGATGACGAGGCGGGTGGTGCGGCTCTCCCCACGCGCGCGGGAGGTCGCCGAGACAGTCTCAGTCTCGCAGAGCCCGTGCGACCGGGAAAGCCTGCTGCGGAGATCAGGCTTGCCGCATGATGTCTTCGATGGAGCGCTGGAGGAGCTGGTCCGCGCCAAGATCGTGCGAGCGTCCGGTACCCAGTACGAGTTCACCCAGGACGCCACGGCGGGAGTCGTATCCGGGATGATCTCTTCGGCCCGGCGTCGCGCACTCGAACGAACGGGAGGCTCGCGGAATCGGCGGACCTGGTGGCTGATCGGAGCCGGGACCGCGGTCGCCGGCCTGACCGCGTTCGCGCTTCTTCGAAGCCACGATCGCCCGTCCCTCGATCGCAACCTCGCGTTGGCCGCTCCCCTTCGAAACGAGACCGGAGACCCCGCACTCGATCCAATCGGCGACCTGGCCGCCGACTGGATCACCCAGGGTATCGCCGAGAGCGGGATCGTGCACGTCGTTTCTCCCCAGGCGCTCCGTGCCTCGGTTCGCACCGTGAAATCCCAGACACCCAGCGAAGATCGGGAGTCCCGGCTCGCGTTGCTGGCCAGTGAGACCGGTGCGGGCACGGTAATCGGGGGCAGTTACTATCGCGCGGGCGACAGCCTGATGTTCCAGCTTCGAATCACCGACGCGACCAATGGCAGGGTGCTGAGCGCCCCGGAGCCGATCCGTGGCGGCGTCGCCGATCCCTCCCGCGCTCTCGAGCTGCTCCGGGAACGATCGGTCTCCGCCCTCGCACTGCTCTTCGGCGCACAGGTCAGCGGAATGAGCCAGAACGCCAGCCGTCCGCCTGCGCTCGCGGCCTACAAGGAGTTCGTCCAGGGACTCGACCTCCAGGTACGCTATCGCTATCCGGAGGCGCTCGATCACTACCGGCGTGCGCGTGAGCTGGACTCCACGTTCGGCAGTCCGGTCGTCTGGTCCGCGATGGCGTACTGGTCGCTCGACGATTACGTGCGCACCGACTCGATGTTGCAGATCGCGGCCCGTCTGCAAGACCGCCTCTCGACGTTCGACGGGCTCCTGGCCGCCAATCAGCGAGGAGAGCTCCATGGGGACTACGTTGCCGCGCTCTCCGCAGCGGAGGAGATGACGCGGGTGACCTCGGGCTCGGAGGGCTTCATTCTGGTGGGACAGGAATCGCTCCGACTCAATCGTGTGCACCACGCCGTCAACGCGTTTCGCCGCGCCGACCCGGACCGTGGCTGGATCAAGGGGTGGGAGGGATACTGGGGATTCCTCGCACGCGCCCAGCACTTGGCCGGTGATCTCGAGGGCGCCCTCGAGGCCGCCCAAGAAGCCGGCCGTCGCTACCCATCATCCCCCTATGGTCTCACCTACGAGGCCGCGGAGCTCGCCGCCATGCACCGAACCTCGGAGTTGAACGCGACGTTGGCCGAGGCCGAGTCGCGACCACTCGACCCCGGTTGGCCGCCGGCCATGGCGATGCTGAACGCCGCAATCGAGCTCCGGGTTCACGGCCACCCGGACGAAGCCCGGCAAATGGGAGAGCGCGGGCTGCGGAGTATTCGCGCTCAGCCCCGGCCACCCGAGGGGTTTGCCGACCGGATCGATCTCGCACTGGCCGATGTGGCGGAAGACTGGAGCACCGTGGCTCAACGTGCCGCCGCCCTTCCCGACGACTCGACCGGCTATCCAAATCGGGACGGCTATCTCGGTCTCGCCGCCGCGGCCACGGGAGATACCGTCGAAGCATCGAGCCGCTCGGCACGGCTCGCACGAGTGCAACCGTTCGGCTTCGGGAATGCCTCGTTGTGGCAGGCTCGAATCGCTGTGCGCCTTGGACACAAGGACGAGGCGATTCAGTTCCTCCGGCAGGCGATGACCGAAGGCGCGCCTCGAGGCAACTTTAGCCACGACGTCGACCTGCTGGGTCTTCGCGGGCAGCGACCCTTCGACGAGCTGATACGTCCGGCCGACTGATGGTGCCGGCTCGATTCCGCGTCACCCGCGGTGCCGGCTTGCCGCGCCTTCGCTGAATCACCACCGGGATGCGATACGACACTACCCGGCGATTGCGAAAGGCCGTGAGACCCATGTCAAACTCTGTCGGGAGATGATTTGGCTATCGAGGCGATACTGGCAAGGGTGGCGCGACCGTCAGCAAGGATCGTCGCTTGCTGTTTGAGGCACGTGAGGGTACTATAGGGAACAATCCGGGAGCCTCGCGCAACCGGAGTCCAACGTGATCAGGGAGGGGCTGGCGTTGTCGCCGGCCCTTTTTGTTTTTCGGGTTGTCGTTCCTGGCGCATGTCGCGCCGCGGCAACCACGCCCCGCGTGGAGGCGCGATCCACGCTATCCGTAGTCGGCCGTGCGGCATGTCCTCACTCCGATTACACCATCTGTGAGGAGTAGGAACAATGCGCACGACTGGCACGGTCAAGTGGTTCAACGACGCCAAAGGCTTCGGGTTCATCACGCCGGAAGACGGTCAGAAGGACTGCTTCGTCCATCATTCGGCGATCCAGGGTCAGGGCTTCAAGAGCCTGGCCGAGGGTGAACGGGTTGAGTTCGACGTCGTCCAGGGCCAGAAGGGCCCGGCGGCCGAGAACGTAGCGAAGATCACCCAGTAAACCGGGGGAGATCATGGGAATGCTTCGGTTCATCCGGCGATTTCTAGACGGAATTCTGTCCCACAATGCGTTGGACAGATTTCGGTGGGATCGGCAGCCTGCCGCGGCTCGCTTATGCAAGTTCGGACACGCGGTGTTCTCAGGGAACAAGGTCTGTACGTACGGCCATCACGCCGCCTGAGAAGCAACAGAAGCTTCCAAACGAAAAGCGCCCCGGTTTTCACCGGGGCGCTTTTTGCTAATCGAGCTGCCTTAGTACATCCCGCCCATGCCGCCGCCCGGAGGCCCGGCCGGTGCCGGCTTGTCTTCCTTCTTTTCCACCACCACGCACTCGGTGGTCAGAAGCAGACCGGCGATCGACGCCGCGTTCTGTAGCGCCGTCCGGGTGACCTTGGTTGGGTCGATGACGCCGGCCTTCACCAGGTCCTCGTACGAGTCGGTCTGGGCGTTGTAGCCGAAGTTCTTGTCCTTCGACTCCTTGACCCGGGCGACCACGATCGAGCCTTCGGCGCCCGCGTTTTGGGCGATGGCCCGGATGGGCTCCTCGAGCGCGCGGCGCACGATCTCCACGCCGATCTTCTCGTCCTCGCTGCCCTTGATCCTGTCGAGCGCCGACTGGCTGCGAATGAGCGCCACACCGCCGCCCGGAACGATGCCCTCTTCCACCGCGGCGCGAGTCGCGTGCAGAGCGTCCTCGACGCGGGCCTTCTTCTCCTTCATCTCGGTCTCGGTCGCAGCGCCGACGTTGATGACCGCCACACCGCCGGAGAGCTTGGCCAGCCGCTCCTGCAGCTTCTCACGGTCGTAGTCGCTGGTGCTCTTCTCGACCGCGGCCTTGATCTCGTTGATACGACCCTGAATGTCGCTCTCCTTGCCCTTGCCGTCGACGATCGTGGTGTTGTCCTTGTCGATGACGACCCGCTTGGCGCGACCGAGATCGTTGATCGTGGCGTTCTCGAGCTTGAAGCCAACTTCCTCGGAGATCACCTGGCCGCCGGTCAGCACCGCGATGTCGCGGAGCATCTCCTTGCGGCGATCACCGAAGCCCGGCGCTTTGACCGAGGCCACCTTGAGGGTGCCACGGAGCTTGTTGACCACGATCGTGGCCAGCGCCTCACCCTCGACATCCTCGGCGATGATGAGCAGAGGACGGCCGCTCTGCGCGACCTTCTCGAGAATCGGGAGGAGCTCCTTCATCGCCGAGATCTTCTTGTCGTGGATCAGGAGATAGGCGTCGTCGAGCACAGCCTCCATCTTCTCCGGATCGGTGACGAAGTAGGGCGAGAGGTAGCCGCGATCGAACTGCATGCCGTCCACGGTCTCGAGCGTGGTCTCCAGGCCCTTGGCCTCTTCGACGGTGATGACCCCGTCCTTGCCCACCTTCTCCATCGCATCCGCGATCAGGTTGCCGATCTCTTTGTCGTTGTTCGCGGAGATGGAACCAACCTGGGCGATTTCCTTCTTGCCGGCCGACGGGACCGAGAGCGTCTTGAGGTGCTCGACGATCGCCTCGACGGCCTTGTCGATGCCGCGCTTGAGCTCCATCGGGTTGGCGCCGGCGGTGACGTTCTTGAGACCCTCGCGGAAAATGGCCTGCGCCAGCACCGTCGCGGTGGTGGTGCCATCGCCGGCGAGATCGGACGTCTTGGTGGCGACTTCCTTGACCATCTGGGCGCCCATGTTCTCGATGGCGTCGGACAGCTCGACTTCCTTGGCCACGGTCACGCCGTCCTTCGTTACGGTCGGCGAGCCGAACTTCTTGTCGATCACGACATTGCGGCCCTTGGGACCGAGGGTCACCTTGACGGCCTCGGCGAGGGCGTCCACGCCCCTCTTGAGCTTGGCGCGCGCTTCAGTGTTGAAAAGCAGTTCCTTCGCTGCCATCTGTCTTCTCCTAGGGTAGGTGCGAGCTGTAATCAGCTGAGCTTGGCGAGGACGTCCGACGCCTTGATGATGACGTACTCGTCGCCATCGATCGTGTAGGGCGTGCCGCTGTATTTCCCGTAGATGACCTGGTCACCGACCTTGAGCTCCATCGGAACCCGGGTTCCCTTCTCGATCCGCCCGGGGCCAACGGCGATAACCTCGCCCTGGGTGGGCTTTTCCTTGGCAGTGTCGGGAATGTACAGGCCGCCCCGCATGCTTTCCGCTTCCTCGGCGGGCAGGATCACGACCCGGTCCTCGAGGGGTTGGATCTTGGTAGTGGGCTTGGCCTTCGAAGCAGTCGCCATCGTCCGTCCTCCACAGCAGATATTGTGATTATGTAACGTATTGGTTACTAATGGGTTAGCACTCACACATTGAGAGTGCCAATCAGTCTCGTGGCAAAGATAAGAGGGCGGCCGGTAGAGTCAAGTGGACTGAGCTATAAGTCGAACCGCAGCTCCCCACCTACGTACCGGCTCTCCCGCCGGAAGAACTGCCGCTGGGTCGAGAGGCCCGTGTGCGCGATCAGTGAGAAGGCGATCTCGCGACCGTTGGCCGAGGCAAATCCGATCCCGGCCTTGGCCGAGGTGCTGACGCGCCACGCCGTGGCGGCGGATGCGTCGAAGAACACGCCGCCTACCGGACGCACGGCGGCACCGAGAAATCGCCCGTGTCCGCGGCCCCGAAAGTCGACGCCCAACGCCGCGGCCGGGCGGTCGAGATCGAGCTCGTCGATCAGGACGTAACTCAGGCTTCCGCTCACCCGCCATGGCCCTGTCGAATAACTGACCCACCCGGCCACCACCTCACGAGTCCAGTCGAGCCGGCTCGCGTCGAACCGGTTGCGATACTCATCACCCAGGTGGCTGCTCTCGTGGAGGATCTCCCCCGTGAGCGACCAGCGGCCCAGCTCGGCCGTGGTGTTGAGGCCCACGACCCAGTCGTTGCTGATGAGGGCGCTGCGCGCATCGCCGAGACTGAACCGGCCATAGACCTGCGCCCCGAAGCCGAGCGAGATGGGCCGCGGCCCTCGCCGGAGCGCGAGAACCGGGAAATTCTCGCCGAGCCCCACTTCAGCCTCTGGCTCGGTCCCGAAGTCGCTGTCGCCCACGCGGGCGGAGAAGATCCGTCCAACCAGCCCGTGGACCCGGGGGGAGGCCTCCGGCAGCTCGAAGCTGGGGACGCTCGGAAGCAGCCGCCCCTGGGCCAGAAGCGGGGAGAAGGGAGAAGAGAGAAGAGAGAAGAGAAAGGCGGACCAGACGACCCTTCCCCACCTCGCCAGTCCCTTCTCCCCACGCTCTTCCCCCTTCTCCCCGCTCCCTGCTCCCTGCTCCCTGGGCGTGCTTGACATTGGCTGAGGCCCCTCAGATGTTCCCGCGCATATCCTATTCGCGGAGTCGTCCATGATGCTGTGGAGTGCTGTACTGGTTGCCTCGCTGGCCGGCGGCGTTGGACCGGGTGATCCCCGGGCCTCCGTCTCGATTGCAGTCGATTCCTCGAAACACGAGCTGACCATCACCGCGGGGCCGTACAATCTCCCCAACATGCCGCCCATGGAAGACCATGGGATGATGGACCACGGCATGTCGCACGACACTCCGATCCAGGATTTCGACTGGCCCGTAGACGGTTGGTTCCGGGGGTACCGGATCGATCTGGTGGACGCCAACGGCCAGCCGGTCCCGAAACACATCTTGCATCACATGATCATGGTCAACTTCAGCCGCCGCCAGCTCCTCTATTCCGCGGCCGAGCGGTTGATGGGCGCGGGCACCGAGACCGACGACGAAGTCAGTGTGCCCAAGACCATCGGCATCCCGCTCAAGCCCGGCATGCGCCTGGGCATGTATGTGGCGTGGCACAACGACACCGGCAAGGACCTGGATGGGGTGTACCTCAAGATCACGATGCTGTGGATGCCGAAGAATCAAAATCCGCAGCCGGTCAACTCGATGCCGCTCTACATGGACGTCAATCTCACCGTCGGTGGCAGTAATACCTTCGATGTCGTCCCCGGCAAGTCCACCAAGTCGTACCAGTTCACCCTGCCGGTCAGCGGACGATTGCTCGGCGTGGGCGGCCACATGCACGATTACGGTGTCCGGGTGCGCCTCGAGGATGGGGAGACCGGGAAGGTGCTCACAATGGTGACCGCTACGCGCGATTCGGCGGGGCACGTGAGCAAGGTGAGCCGGAAGCTGTTCGGCGTGACGGGCGAGGGCCTCAAGCTCAAGGCCAATCACCCTTACCGCGTGGTGGGCGAGTACGACAACCCGACCGGAGAAACCATCATCAAGGGCGCGATGGCGCACATGGTCGGCTTGTTCGTGCCGGACGACATGTCCAAGTGGCCGGCCATTGATCCGTCCGACCCCACGTACCAGCGCGACCTCGCGTCACTGCAGGTGCGTGGATCCGGGGGTGAGATGAAGGGCATGCACCACGATGGCGGGCACGAGGGGCACGGTGACATGCCGACGGATCATTCGAGTCACGACCAGCAGGGCGATCACGCCGGCATGGCCGACCAGCCAGCCCCGCAGTAACCGAAACGCCGGCGCGCCGGATCAGCTCCCCAGGATCCGGCGCGCTCCCACCCATCGCTGATACCACCACCGCCCATACGGATCATCGGGACTCAGCAGGCTGATCTGGACCCCGCCTGTCGCGCTATGGATGAATTGTCCATTGCCGATATACAGCGCGACGTGGGTGACCGGACCTCCTGAATTGCTGAACGTCAGGAGGTCGCCAGGGAGGAGCGCGTTCGGGTCCTTCGCGATGCCCCTGCCCTCACGCGCCTGGTCGGTGCTCCGCCGTGGCAGCGTGAGACCATGCTGGGCGTAGGCGTACTGAATGAGCCCCGAGCAATCGAATCCGTCGCCGTCTTCGCCCGTTCCTCCGTACTCGTAGGGGCGGCCCATGACCGAGGTGGCCGTCTCGACGATCGAATCCGCCAAGGCGGCCGATCCGTATGCGACCGGGTTTGCCGGCGGCGTGGCCGGCACCGCCGCGGCGGACTCGATCGGGGCGCGAGACGCGGGCGGCGGTAGCGTCGGCGATGGATTGCGATCCGCACGCTCCGGCAGCGGCGATGTCGCGGATGGCTCGGTCCGTCGGCCACGACTGCCACCGAAGCGGAGGCCGAGCCCGGCAGCAAGCTCGAGACCTGCGCGGTTGTCGAGCGAAATCTCGCGCCAGCGCAGTTCGGCCCCGAACGTCAGAAACGGCGCGGGCAACAGATCGTATCCCGCGCCGGCCGACCACGATCCCCAGAAGCTCGAGAATCCCTTCGAATGTGGCGAGCCGAGCCCACCGCCCAGACCCACCACGCCATAGGGACCTCGCAGTCCGGTGCGGAATGCCGTGACATCGAGCCCCACGCCGGCGAACGCCCCCTCGCCGTCCCCGGCGCGCGTCATGTAGTCCCCGTGGTAGGTCAGCCCCAGCGGCCCGATGAACGGGCGTGTCATTCCCACACGGTACAGCGTCCAGCCCCCGTCGTCATAGAACCGGCCCACCTGGCCGACGAACCCCTGTGCCGACGCACTCCCCGGTGCGATCAAGAGGGCAACGAGTGCCATGGCTCCGTGTTTCATCTCTTCTCCCGGGTCGGCCGTCCGCTCCGCAGGTCCACGAGGTAGGTATCGCTGGCGATGCAGTTGCTGTAGAGGATCGCGCGCGCGGTGGTGTCGCTCACGATCTGGGGCTTTTCCTGCGTGTACAGCAGCGGAATCGGCGTCCGCTTTTCCCCTCGCCGCAGCTCGATCGCGCGGTCGACGCACGATTTCCCAACAGGGGTGGAGACGGTGCGTGAGAGGGTAAACCAGATCTCCACACCCGGACCGGCGGTGGCGAGGGAATCCGATGCTGCAGCGGGCGCCGACGCCGCGGACGAGTCGGCGGGCGAGCCGCGAGCGCCGCCGTCACCGGGGGAGCAGGCCAGGAGCGTGGCGGCGGCCGCCACCGCGATCCGGCTCATTCGCTCCTAGTCGGGAGCACCAGACTCACGGTGTCAGGCGTTCCGTCCTCGGTAACGGCCAGCACTTCCCGTGCCTCGGGTGTTTGACGGAGGTATCGAAGCCAGAGAATCAACGCGGCGAAGCCGGTGAGTGCTCCGCAGAGCGCGGTGACCGCCAATCCCTGCACCGGATCCTGCATCTGCATCGCAATCAGCGCGCCGCCAACGGCTCCGAAAAACGACGCAGCCCACGCAAGAAACGGCGTGAGCAGCCATCCGAAAATCCGGAAGAGGAGACGGACCCAGCGCATCGCTCAGCCTCGGCGCGAGCCCAGCGACGAGAGAGCGGTGGCGAGCGCGATGCCCGGGAGAAAGGCAACGCCGAAGGTTGCGAGGTTCCACCCCGCGCCCGGCACGCCCAGCACCACACCGATGATCGCCGCGATGATCGTGCAGCCGATCGCGGTCCCGAACGCGACCGGAGCCGAAGGCTGGCCGGCTCGAGCAGTCCCGTTGGCGAGCAGCCAGGCACCCATCCACGAGATGAACGTGCCCGCCATCCACCAGACCGGATGGTACCACCAGCCGCTACCGCCCCCGATCTCGTACCACCGATTGGTGTAGGTCCCGATGTTCTGGAGGACTGCGGCGTCGATCAGGAGAAACACCACGGCCGCGGCGAGACTCATCCCGGCGGAGCCGGCGATTCCCTCGATGCTGCGCGCACGGGTCCACAGACCGGGCAGGAGCGCCACGGCGGCGAGCCCCGCGAAGAGGATGATCGCGAGGACGACTGTCTCGACTGGTCCCTTGGGGAGGAAGCGTGAGGCGAGCGAAAAGAGGAGCACGGCCACCGACTCGATAAGGCCGAGTTTGATCGCCCCCCGGACGATCGAGGGGACATCGGTAACATCCTGCGTCGCGTGGAGTTCCACCGCCGGGTGCATGCCGTCTCCGGATGGGAAAGCGTGTGTCGAATCATACCCAGGTGTCGCAGGCCGGGCCAAGGGGGCCGCAGCGGGAAGGTTACCGGCCCCAGCCGAGCACAACGACCACATCCGTCACCGCCCATGCGACGAGCGCCCGATACATCCCGCGCTGATGCTCGGGTGAGGCAAGCCGCGCGGCGTGAGCTCGCCAGGGGACCAGCACGACGAGCCACGACACGGCCGCGACGGCGAGCAACGCCCAGCGCCATGCGTCGTGCGGCAGACGCCACCCCGCACTCACCGCGCCGGCGGCGAACAGGGCGAAGGCGACGGCCGCGGCGCCGAGCGCAACATCGAGACTTCTCGACGGACCGAGCGCCGAGGCAAAGGTCCGGTCACCGCGGCCGACATCCTCCTCGAGCTGATAGAGCTGGGTGAGGGGATACAGCGCGGCGAACAACGGACAGAAGGCGAGCAGCACGAGCGTACCCGCCGGATCGACCGGCCTGCCGGTCGAGGCCCAGCCCGCGTACGGCGTGATCGTCCCGAACCCCCACATGTTGATCACCCAGTCCCCGCCGGCCACGGCCTTGAGACGAAAGGGCGGCACCGAGTACAACACGGAGAGCACAAAGCAGACGGCATACGCGAAGGCGAAGCCACGCGGGAGGCGCAACGCCGCGATCTGTCCCGCCGTCATCAGCACAAGGCTGAACGCCGCGAGCCCTCGCGGCGGCGGAGGGGGCCGCCGGAGATAGGCCACGTCGCCTTCATCCCGATCGAAGGCACTGTTGAGCGCGAGCGTGCCGCCGTTGAGACAGACGACCCAGAGACCGAGCCCGAGCAGCGCCGGCCAGAGTTGTTGCCCGGTGCGCGCGCCGGAGAGGCCCACCGCGAGGACATAGCCGACCGCGGTGTGCGCGGCCATGATAGGCCATTCGGCAGGACGGAGATGAAGGAGGTAATCGAAGCGATCGCCGAACAGCGCGTACCCCGCCGCTCGGGCGCGGGTCACCATTCCAGACCGAGATGCCGTGCCGCGAGCTGCAGGCCCCGCAGGGTGAGGTCGGGATCGGTAAGCTCGATAGTCGTCGAGAGCGGTGCGACCACCGACGCGAGGCCCCCGGTCGCGACGACACCCGGCCGGCCTCCGCCTGGCCACTCTTCGCGGATCCGCCCCACGAGACCATCCACCGCGTCGACCGTCCCGAACAGCACCCCTGCCTGGATGCACTCCTCGGTCCGGCGCCCGATCACCCGGGCCGGCGCTCGCAACTCCGTGGCCGGCAGCTTGGCGGTGCGCCGTGTGAGCTGATCCGCGGCGGTGCGCAGGCCCGGCATGATCACCCCGCCCAGGAACCGGCCATCCGCCGTGACGCAATCGAACGTCGTGGCGGTCCCGAAGTCCACGACGATGGTGTCGGCGCGGTAGAGCTCCACCGCGGCGAGCGCGTTCACGATCCGGTCGGCGCCGACGCTCAGGGGCTCGTCGACGTCGAGCGTGACCGGAAGCGGGGAGCGCGCGTCCACGGCCACCCCGGTCCGGCCGGTTGCGCGAGTGATGCCCTCGACCACGCTCAGCGTCACCGACGGAGCCACCGATGCGAGACAGACCGCGCGCACCTCGTTGGGAGAATGGCCCGCCTGAATGAGAAAAGCCCCGACCGCGCTGCCCCATTCGTCGGGTGTGCGGTCGGGGTTCGTGGTCATGCGCCAGTGGGCCTCGAGATCGCCGCCGGCGAAGAGGCCGAGCGTGATCTCGGTATTCCCGATGTCGAGGGCGAGAAGCATGGCTCGAAGTTTACGCGCGCAGAGAGGACTCGGCCAATGCGACCGGGCCCGCGCGAGCCACCGCCAGACCGCCATCCGGAAGGCGGATGCGGAGTGCGCCGTCCGGCTCGATGCCATCGGCCACGCCTGTGATCGGCGACATCAATCCCCGCCCGGCGAGCCAGTCGACCTCCTGAAAGGCGCCCAGCTCCCGTGCGGTGAGGCTCGGGCTTTGCACGTCGATGCCCCGAATGGCGCTCACGACCCGCTCCACCAGGCTCTCCGGAGAAACCCCAGGAAGGCGGTCGGCGAGGTTCATGGCCGACTCGCGTACGTCGGCCGGCACGGCATTGGTGACGTTGAGCCCCACGCCGACGACCACCCAGCCAAGCGCCTCACCCTGCCAGCGCGCCTCGCAGAGAAGACCACCCACCTTCCGCGCACCGAGCATGAGATCGTTTGGCCACTTGAGACGGACCGGATCGCCGGCCGCGAGCGCGGACAGGACGCCGGACACGGCGAGCCCGACTCTGAGGCTCATCGGATCCAGACCCGACGGACTCGGTGGCCGAAGTAACACGCTGAGCCAGAGCCCCCCGCGGGGCGACTGCCACGTGCGTCCGCGTGACCCGCGTCCCTCGGTCTGTTCCTCCGCCACGACGGCGGTGCCGTCGGCCGCACCATCGGCCGCCATGGCGTGGAGCACGTCCATGGTCGAGCCGATCCGGCGGAAGCGATGGATCGGAGACACCGTCGGCGTCATCGGAGGAGAAGCAGGAGGAGAAGGCCGAACGCGATTCGATACCAGGCGAACACGGCGAAGCTGTTGCGGGAGACGAACCCGATGAACATCCGGACCACGATGAGCGCGGACACGAAGGCCGTCACAAAGCCGACCGCGAACGCCGGAAAATCCGCGGCGGTGAGCGTGTGCCAGCTGGACTTGAGGTCGAAGATGGTCGCCGCGAACATCACCGGGATCGAGAGAAAGAACGAGAACTCGGTCGCCGCTGTCCGCGAGAGTCCGAGCGCATAGCCGCCCATGATCGTCGCGCCGGACCTCGACGTTCCCGGAATGAGCGAGAGGATCTGGGCCAGGCCCACGCCGAAAGCCGTAGACGGCGCCACGTGGTCGATGTCCGGGACCTCGGTCGATCGCGGCCAGCGCTCGAGGACGAGGATGAGAATCCCGCCGACGACGAGCGCGCCGGCGACGACGACGGGGTTGAAGAGGCGTTCCTTGATCCAGTCGTGTGCCACGAGGCCCACGACCGCGACGGGGACGAATCCGAGAACCAGGTTGATCGCCAGTCGGCGGCCAGGCCCGCCGCGCCAGGCCTCGACCGCGGCATGGAGCAAGCGCACGCGATACAGCCACACGATCGCGAGGATGGCGCCGAGCTGGATGAAGATCTCGAAGGTCTTGGCTCGCTCGCCGGTCTCACCGAGCCACTGGCTCACCACGATGAGGTGTCCGGTCGACGAGACCGGGATGAATTCCGTAATGCCTTCGACTACACCGAGCACCGCCGCCCTGATCAGCGGATCACCGGTCATGACCGGCCCTCACTTCAGCGCCTCGGCGTAGAGCGCCTCGTACATCGGCACGACCCGTTCGGCGGAGAACAGCTGCGCCTTCTCCACCGCGGCCCCGCTCATCGCGCGATGACGCTCGGGATCCCGTAGCAGCTCGACCGCGCGGCGCCCCATCGCCTCGACCGATCCCACCGGCTCCAGCAGTCCGTTTACGCCGTCATCGACGACCTCGGGCAGGCCGCCTGCCCGGCTGGCGACGACTGGTGCGCCGCATGCCATCGCCTCGAGCGCCGCGAGGCCGAAGGACTCGGTCTGGGAGGGAAGGACGAACAGATCGCTGCCCTGGAGGAGGCTCGCCACCGAATCGAGCCGCCCGAGGAACCGGACGTCCTTCTCCACACCCAGCTCCCCCGCCTCGTTTTCCGCCTCGACCCGATCGGGCCCGTCGCCGATCATGATGAGTGTCGCCGGCATGGCCCGCCGGATTCTGGCGAACACCCGTACCACGTCCTTCACCCGTTTCACCTCCCGGAAGTTCGAGATATGGGTGATGACCTTGTGGTCTTCCGGAGCGAGCGAGCCGGGGCACCGGGTTTCGGCGGGCCGATACTCCCGGAGATTCACGAAATTGGGAATCACCTTGATGTCGCAGCTCACGCAGCCGAAGGCCCGATAGGTCTCGTCTCGCAGGTAGGAGGACACCGCGGTGATCTCGTCCGACTTCTCGATCGAGAACTGGGTGATGGCGTAGAAGCTCGACTCCTGGCCGACCAGCGTGATGTCCGTACCGTGGAGCGTCGTGATCACGCGCAACGGCTGGCGACCGTTGAGCATCTCGCGGGCTAGGTAGGCGGTGGTGGCGTGTGGAATCGCGTAGTGGACGTGAAGAATCTCGAGGCCCTCGCGCAGCACCACTTCGTGTTGCTTCGACGCCAGCGCCAGCGTGTAGGGGAAATGGTCGAAGAGCGGATAGCGCCCCATCCGGGTTTCGACCTGATGGAAGTAGATCCGCTCGGTATAGCCGTGCAGCCGGAACGGGAAGTCGTAGGTGATGAAGTGGATCTCGTGACCGCGCCGGGCCAGCTCGAGCCCGAGCTCGGTCGCCACGGCGCCCGAGCCGCCATACGTGGGATAGCAGGTGATGCCGATCTTCATCCGCGCGTCCTCTGCCACGCCTCGGCGATCTCCGTGGCGAGCCGTTCGGGTGACCGGGTGGCGTCGAGCGTGAGCACCGGCCCGGCGAGCTGGTGACGGAACCACGTCTGCTGTCGCTTGGCATACTGCCGCGTGCTCGTCGCGATGGCCTCCGCGACCGTGCCGCGCTCCCGCTGACCATGCAGGAACTCGACCGCCTCGCGGATGCCGATCCCGTCGAGTCCCGCGGTCCCGGCCTGATGCCCGTCGGCGAGCACTGAGGCGACCTCCTCGATCAGGCCGCGCTGAATCATCTCCTCCGCGCGTCGCGCGATCCGGGCGTGCAGCACGGCGCGCGGCACGGTGAGCACAATGTACCACGGCTCGATGGTCCCGCTCTCCCGGGCCGCCCGTTGCCAATGCGAGAGCGGGGCGCCGGTGAGCAGCGCGACCTCGATGGCGCGGGCGGCGCGCTGCCGTCCCCCGCCCCGGAAATCGGCGTCGAGCCGGCCGGCCCAGCGCACCAGCTCCAGCGGCTCGAGGCGCGCGGTCCAGGCGTCGAGGCGTCGGCGCCTTGCGGGATCGAGCGTGGGCTCGCGAAAGAGTCCTTCGGCCAGTGCGCGCACGTACAGTCCCGTGCCGCCGACCACGACCGGCATCCGGCCCGCGGCGCGCACCTCGGCGAGCCACCCGGTCGCGTCGCGCGCGAAATGGCCAGCGCTGTACCGGACGCCCGGCTCCACCACGTCGAGTCCGTGATGCCGGACCTTGGCGCGTTCCTTTTTCGTCGGCTTGGCGGTGCCGATGTCGAGCCGACGGTACACCTGGCGCGAATCCGCCGAGATCACGTCGAGAGGCCAGAAGGCGCCGAGCGCCAATGCCACCGCGGTTTTGCCGACAGCCGTCGGACCGAGGAGTACCGGTACTCTAGCGTCGGCCAAACCGGCGCTCCAGCTCCTCGAGTGGAAGTTGCACGATCGTCGAGCGGCCGTGCACGTCGTGCGGCGGCAAGTCGGTCGCGAAGAGCCGGAGCAGGAGCTCGCGCATCTCCGCCTGCTCCAGCCGGTCACCCGCCTTCACCGCGGCACGACACGCGTACGTCGCCGCGAATCGCTCGAGGCCGTTGGCCCAGCCACCGAACCGTCCGCCCGCGAGGTCCGCCACGACCTCTCGAAAACAGGTGCCGGCAGCGAACCGGGGATGGGGCGCGGGAACGGCGTGAAGCACCACCGACCGGCCGCCGAACGCCTCGACCTCGAAACCGACGCGTCCGAGCGCCTCGCGGTGTGTCTCGACTGCCTCCAGCTCCTCGTCCGTGAGCTCCAGAGTGAGCGGCAACAGCAGCCGCTGCGCCGGAACCCCGCCGCCGGTGAGCTGCGTCATCACCCGCTCATACAGCACGCGTTCGTGCGCCGAATGCTGATCCACGAAGACCAACCCCTCGTCGGCCTGGTACACCAGGTAGGTGTCGAACACCTGGAGGAGTGGCCCATCGAATGCCCGAGGCTCATCGGTCGGACGCTCTCCATCTCCATCGCCCGGCATACCGAAGAGCCCTTCGAGCGCATCGGCCGCGATTCCGGCACCCATCGTGCCCGCGAAACCGGCGGGAAGCGGACGCCACTCCCCGACGGGGGCCGCGGCGACCAGCGCGCCCAGCGCGTGGCGCACCGCCTCCTCCACGACGCGCTCCACCCCGATGCGATCACGGAACCTGACCTCGAGCTTGGCCGGATGGACATTGACGTCCACATCGTCCGGCCGGACGCCGATGTTGAGGTACAGCGACGGCCGATCGCCGGGGTGGATCGCGGAGCGATAACCCGCTTCGGCGGCTCGAAGGAGAAATGGATCCTTGAAGGGGCGACCGTTGACGAAGAGCTGGGTGCGTCGTCCCGTCGGGCCGGCATCGCCAGGCCGCTGGACGTAGCCTTCGACACTGAACGCGCCAGCCGCATAGGACACCGGAATGAGCGTGCCCGCGACTTCGCGGCCCCAGACGGCGGCGAGGCGATCTTCCGAGGCCTGATCGGGAGGAACCGCGAGACGGCAGGTGCCGTCCACGTGCAGCTCGAAACCCACTGCGGGGTGCGCCAGCGCGAGCGTCGCGACGGCATCATGCGCCGCGCGGGTCTCGCTGGCGGCCGAGCGGAGAAACTTGCGGCGGGCTGGGGTATTGTAGAACAGCGCGCGCACGGTCACGGTCGTTCCGCGGCGACGCACCGCATCCCCGACGCGATCGAGGCGCCCTCCATTCACGCTCAGCTCCGTACCGCCGCCCTCCGGCTCCGCGGTCGTGAGCGTCAAGCGCGAGACCGATGCGATCGCCGGGAGCGCTTCTCCCCTGAAGCCGAAGGTCCCGACGCCCACGAGGTCGGCGACGGAGCGGACCTTGCTGGTCGCGTGCCGGTCGAGGGCGAGGACCGCGTCCTCCCGCCCCATCCCGCTGCCATCGTCGCTCACCTGAATCAGGGTCTTGCCGCCGTTCTCCAGCTCGACGCGGACCTGCCGGGCACCGGCATCCAGTGCGTTTTCCACCAGCTCCTTGACGGCGGACGCAGGCCGCTCGACGACCTCGCCGGCGGCAATCTGGTCGGCGACCGCGTCGGGAAGGATGGCAATGCGCCGGGACATGGCGAGAATCTAGCCGCCGACGGGCGCCACCGCGTCCTTCGGAAGCCACCCTTCGCGGTCTCCCGAGGCCCGCACCAGGACCCAGCCCGGTGACGATCGGAGGAGCAGCACCGCGCTGCCTCCATCGACCGGAGCGATCGCCGGCGCGAGACCATGGGGGGAGAGACGAAGCGTCGACGTATCCACGACGACGCCAATCGGACGACGATACCAGACGCGGAGGCCAAGCCCCGCCAGCGCGGCGCATCCGGCGAAGACGAGGAGAATCGTCCAGCGATCGCGGGCCCGGGGACGCATCGCCCACCCGGCCCAGGCCAGCACCCATGCAAGCGTGCCCAGGAGCAGCAATTCCTCGGGCGTAACCGGCGGTGACCAGGTCCAGCGGGAGGATGTGAGGTCGGCCGGCGGGGTGAGCTCGAGTGCCCGCCTCACCGAAGGCTCGCGCGGAGCGAGGCGGCGCGCCTCGAGCCACGCGGCGGCGGCCTGCCCCTTGAGACCCATTCGAAAGTATGCCGCTCCCAGGTTGTACCAGTGGGCAGCCACCGCCGGCTCGGCCTCCGCTCGCTGTCGAAACGCATCCGACGCTGCCCGGAGCGATCCCGACTCGTACATCTGTTCGGGGGCCGGCGTCTGCGCCGAGAGGGCCGGGAGGGCCAGGCTCAGCAGAAGCAGTGCGATGGCCGCAGCGCCCGGCACCCGCCATGCCTTGACGGTGCCACCGAGGAGGCGAACGATCTCGCGCACTTCCGCTGTGAGCTTCGCATCCTCGCCTGCCTTGGCGGCGGGACCGTAGCGCCGCGCCAGCAGGCGCTCGCGCACGCTCGACACGCGCGCGGCCAGCTCCGCGTCGGCGCCCGCGGCCCGCAGGGCGGCCACCAGCGCGCCGCTCGAGCCGCGCTCCGCCTCGGGCACCAGCGCGCCGAGGATCGCGTCGAGATCGTGCTCCACCCCGCGCAGGTCACTCGTCTGTGGTGCGACGGCGCGGCGCCGCAGACGCACCGCGGTTCGGCCCCGCAATCCAGCGATCAGCGGGGGCGTGACCAGGACGAGAATCCATACCCAATCCGGGATCGCGTGTCCCAGCTGCCAGGCGAGTGCCGGCGACTCACGGCGAAGCAATGCCGGCGGCAAGGCCGCGGTCGCCGCGGATTCGCCGGCACGAACGACGGGGATGGACGTCGCCGGGGCGCCGATTTCCAGATATCGCTGCGCCGCCAGGTCGTAGTACGCGTAGTGGAGCGCCGGAAGGAACAGCACCCCGGCGGAATCGGAGACGAGAAGATGCCTGAACGTCTTCGTCCCTCCGATTTGCCCCTCGGAGGGCGACACCTTCTCCTCGACCCGCTCGAGATAGGCGCGGCCCGTGGCAGGCCAGGCGACATCGGGGGCGGGCCAGAGCGCGAGGTTGCCCTGCCCGGAGATGGAAAGCTCCACCGCGATCCCTTCCCCGACACGGGCGGACGCGGGAATGATCTTCCGGTCGAATTGCAGACCGGTGCCGATCGCGCCGGCGAATCCGACAGGACGTCCGGCCGCTGGAAGCGGCTGCACGACGAGGGTCTCGGCACGGCTCGAGAGCGCGTAGCGCTCCTCCTGACTGAAGAACTGCATGGCGACCGGCAGGCTGTACTTGAGCGTGGCGCGCGGGATGCCGGTTGTGCCGGCCACCAGGGGGAAGACGATCTGGTGGGAGGCGAAGAGATCGTACCACCGGCCGCCGATGCTCCGGGTGGCCACGATCCCGGCAGGCGTGGCCTGCGGATAACTCCAGACCCCGTCGATCACCGGCGGCTGGAGGGTCGGCGGCCGACGGAGCTGAAGGCGTAGATCACGCGGGAACCAGGCGAGCGTCACGACATCCACCTGCTCCCCCACGCGCACGGAGTCGCTCGAGACGAGCAAATCGATTCCCGGCTGCCCGGCGGTGGGTGGCGTCGCGTGCTCCACGAGACGGCGAAGACGCGGATTGAGCGATGGCGTCATCGCAGCGCGATCGGCCGCCACATCCACGACGAGCGCCGCGGCTTCGACTGTGTCGCTTCCCTGCACCGCCCGCGCCGGACCCACCTGCCAACGGCCTGGTCTCACTGCCCGCAACCGGATCTCGAGGATCGTGGTACGAGTCGAGGCATCGCCCACGGAGAGCTGGGTGCTCTCGCTCCGGCCGATGAGCTCGAGACCGGTGAAGGGAGATACGGTGACCTGCATCGGTGCCGGTGAGTGGCTGACGGCGCGCAACGTGTAGGTGAGCTCCTCGCCCACCGACAGGCGGTCCATGTCCACCGTCGCCTCGATCTGCGGTCCCTGTCCCTGCCACGCGCCGAAGACGGCGCTGGCGACGAGCGAGACCGCCGCTGCGAGCACGGTTACCAATCCTTCACTCCCGCCGACGCGCCGCTCTCGAGACGGCGCTGCTGCTCGGCACGCGTCTCCCGCTCACGCCGGTCCATCGAATTGAGGATCTGCTCGGCCTGGTTCTCCGACAGCCCCTGGCTCGGCGGCGGCTCATTCTTGGGCTGTGGCGGCGGCGGGGCGGTCGGCGGAGGAGCTCCGCCCCCCCCGCCCCGGGGTGGCGGGGGCGGACGGCGCCGCTCGGTGAGCTCGAGATTCCATTTGGCGCGCTCGGATGAGGGCTCGAGGAGCAGCGCCTGGCGCAACCGCTCGGCCGCATCGTCGAGCAGCTCGTCGCTGCGGGTGGTGTCGGCTCGAGCGGCGAGCAGGGATGCGAGCCCGAGGTTGTAGAGCGCCCGATAGCGGAGCGCCGGATCGAGCGACTTGGCCGCTTCCGTGAGTGCGCCTCGCGCCACATCCAGCCGGCCGGCTTCGAGCGCCGCCGTGCCCGCGTTGTAGAAGGCCGTGTCTCTCGCCGTCGCCCCGCGGGCCTCCTCGAGAAATGCCGCCGCCGCCCGCGCGGGGTCGCCGGCCGCGAGCGCACGGGTGCCGGCCGCAGGGCGCTGCGCGGAGAGGGATCCGGCGCCGAGCAACAGCCCCGCGAGTGCGACGAGCGCGGGTCCAGGCCGGGCCAGCGTGTAGGCGAGCAGCACGAGCGCCGCCACGAGCGCCGGTATCCAGGACCGCGGAACGAGGTCGGCCGTGCGCGTCTCCGATGAGGGACTCCGCTTCATGGACGAGACCAGGTCACGAACGGCACCCGCCTGGTCGGGCAGGTCGCTCGGGACGAGGGTCCCCTCCGCGGCATCCACCACCGCCCTCAGGATGTCGTCGCGACGCTCGCTCAGGATGACGCGACCGCCTTCGTCCTTCTTGTACTCCAGCAGCGTGCCCGCCGAATCACGCACGGGAATGCGCGCGGGTGCCGGTCTGCCCTCCGACACCATGATGAGCCGGACCCCCGCTTCCTTCAACGCCTCCGCCTGCGCGACGATTCCCGGGAGCGTATCGTGCGCTTCTCCGTCGGTGAAGACGACCAGCACCCGGTCGGCGGCATCGCCGGTCGCGCCCAGGAGCTGACCACCCTGGGCCAGAACGCTCGAGAGATTCGATCCCCCTTCGCTCGCGAGATCGGGGTCGAGGGCGTCGAGGTACATCCGGATCGCGCTGCCATCCACCGTGAGGGGCGACAGGATGTAGCTCCGCCCGGCGAATGCGATCAGGCCGAGCCGGTCGCCCTCGAGGTCCTGGATGAGCCGCCGACCCTCCCGCACCGCGCGGGCGAGGCGGCTCGGCGGCACATCCTCCGCCAGCATGGATCGACTGATGTCCACGGCGAACACGAGACTCAGGGCCCGGCTCTCGGTCTTGATCTGGGTGCGACCGTAGCGCGGACCGGCGAGGGCCACCGTAGCGAACACCGCGACCAGTCCGAGCACGAGCGGTGCCCAGCCCCCGCGGCTGCGGGCGGCTCGTCCCAGCTCCGGCGACCAGCGCCTCGCCAGCCGGATGCGCCGGCCACGACCAAGCCAGGCCCCGAGCCCGACGGCGAGCCCCAGGAGCGGCGCGATGAACAGCAGGAGGGGGAAGTCGAAGCTCATGGCACTCTCACCACCAGCGTGCTTCCGAGGAGCAGCTCGAGCGCCAGCGCCCCGAGCCCCAGCAGGAGCAGCGGCCGCGTGGCTTCTTCGTATTTGGTGTAGCGCGTGACCTGGATCGGGGTCTTCTCGAGCTGATCGATCTGATGGAAGATGCGGCTCAGCGCCTCGCTGTCGCGGGCCCGGAAATAGCGGCCACCGGTCTTGGCGGCGATCTCGCGCAGGAGCGGCTCGTCGATGCGCACCGGCAGCATCTCATAGCGAAATCCGCCGAGCCCGCGCCCGGTCGGGATGGGCGCCTCGCCGATCGTGCCGACGCCGATGGTGTAGACCTTGATGTCGAAGGCGGCGGCCGTGGCGGCGGCGGTCCGGGGGTCGATCAGCCCTTTGTTGTTCTCCCCATCGGTGAGCAGCAGGATCACCTTCGACTTGTCGGGCGCGCGGCGGAGTCGGTTGACCGCCGTGGCGAGCCCGCTTCCGATGGCGGTGCCGTCTTCCAGACTGCCGATTTTGAGGTCCATCACCGCTTGCTCGACGACCGCATAGTCGAGCGTCACCGGGACCTGCGTCAGCGCTTCTCCAGCGAACGCCACGAGGCCGATCCGATCCGCGGTCCTGCCGCGGATAAACCCCACCGCCTGGCGTTGAGCCACCGCCAGCCGGTTGGACGGTGCGAAATCCTCGGCCAGCATGCTGCTGGAGATGTCGATCACGATGACGATCGCGATTCCCTCTTGCTTGACCTCGACCGTGTCGCCACCGACCCTCGGACCGGCGGCGGCAAGGATCATGGCGCCCAGCGCGATCGAGCGGAGCGCGGGAGGCAGCGCCACCCACCAGCGCCGGATCGCGACGGCTGCCGGGATACTGATGTCGCTGTAGCGTGCGGCCGGCGAATCGCCTCGACGTCGGCGCCACCACCAGAGAGCCAGACCAATGAGGAGGAGCAGCAGCCAGGGACGCGCGAAGCTCACGTGGCGCTCCCCGCGAGCCGGGACTCGACATCAGCCGCGCCGCGTGCCAGCGGGATCACGTCGGTCTCCGCTCCTGCGCCGAAGCGCGCCTCGTCCAGCGCGCGAAGGAGTGCGCCTACGTCCGCGAGCGGCCAGTCGGGCCGTTCCAGCGCCAGCTGCGTCAGCAGCGTTTCGGTGTCGAGGCCGCGATGGGCGGACGGCGCGTACCGGGCAATCGTCGCCCGCAGCCCGCTCGTCACCGACGCGGCCACCGCGCGAGACTCTCCTGCATCAGCCCAGCGATCGAGCGGGACGGGGCGCATCGTCGGACCCGCGGGAGGCGGCCCCGAGGCGGGACCACGCCGGCGCCACCACCAGTGCAGCGGCGCCAGGAGAAGGATCGCGAGGGCGAGCGCCAGAACGACGGGAAGGATGCTGTGGGCGCCTCGAGGCACGTAGTCCGCTCGTGGCTGCGGAGCGAGCACAGAGTCGGACGGTACCCGAGGCAACACGCTCGAGACCCGGATCGTGTGGCGTTCGGGCGGAAGCGAGTCGACTTCTCCACCGAAACCGAGAAAGAGCGGTCCGGGGATCTCGATCACCTGCTCGCCTGCGCGCCAGATCACGACCGGATACGTGATCGTGATCGAATCGCCACGCGTCGTCATCACCGGTGGCGCGAGCACCTCGACCGGATCCTCCGGGCGCCAGTCCGCGGCGCGGGGGGTCCGCCCGGCGGGCAACGCCACGGTCCGCGACAGCCAGATGGTATCGCCGACCGTGGGTCCACCGGCCTGGAGCAGCAGCCACAGGACCGTCGCGATCATCCGCGATGGATCCTTCTGGCTCGGCGCGCGAAGGCGCGGCGGAGCGGGAGCGCATACGGCACTCCCGTCTCGAGGCTGACCTGGTCGGCGCCCACACTCGTGAGCGCGCGGCTCCGCTCCTCGAGCCGCTGCGCGGCACGTTCCGCAACCCGCTCGCGAACCGGTCGGCTCCCGGTGTCGACCAGGAGCCGGCGTCCGGTCTCGGCATCCATCATTTCGATCCAGCCGGCGTCCGGAAGCTCGTGCTCGCGGGGCTCGTCCACCGTAATCGCCACCACCTCATGACGCGCGGCCAGTTGTCGCAATGGCCGCTCCCAGCCTTCGGCGATGAAATCGGACAGCACCACGACGATACTGCGATGCCGGAGCAGCCGGCTCGCATAGGAGAGACTGGCAGCCAGGTTGGTCCGTTTTCCCACCGGCTCGAAGGCCACCAGATCGCGGATGACGCGGAGGGCGTGGCGCCGGCCCTTCCGGGGCGGGATGACGCGTTCGACCTCGTCGGCGAACAGAAGCGCGCCGACACGGTCGTTCTGCCTCGCCGCCGCCAGTGCCAGCACGGCGGCGACTTCGACCGCGAGCGACGCCTTGGTCATGGGCTCACCGAACCGGGTGGAACCGGATTGGTCGACGAGGAGCATGAGCGTGAGCTCGCGCTCTTCGGTGAAGGTCTTCACGTAGGGACTGGCGAGGCGGGCGGAGACGTTCCAGTCGATCGTCCGAAAGTCGTCCCCCTGCTCGTATGCCCGAACCTCGGCGAACTCCATCCCCTGCCCCCGGAACACCGAGCGATACTCGCCGGCAAACAGCGAGCCGACGAGCCCGCGGGTGCGGAGCTCGATGCCCTTCACTTGCTTCAGGATCTCGGGGGAGACGGACATAGGGGAGAAGGGAGAAGGGAGAAAGGAGAAGGGGAAAAAGGAGATGAGAGAACGAGGAGAAATGAGAAGCACCACCCTTTTCCCTCTTCTCCTTTCTCTCTTCTCCCTTCTCCCTCAGGGCACCTTCAGCGCCGCCAGCACCTTCGCCACCACGTCGTCGGTCGTGGTGTCCTCGGCCTCGGCCTCGAAGGTCAGCACGATGCGATGGCGGAGCACGTCCGGCGCGAGCGCGCGCACGTCCTCGGGCACCACGTAGTCCCGGTTCCGCAGGAAGGCGTGGGCCCGTGCCGCCTGCGCGAGCGCAATCGACGCACGGGGCGACGCACCGAACGCGACGAGCGGCTTGAGGTCGGCGAGTCCCACGGTCGCCGGATCGCGGGTGGCGCGGACCAGATCCACGATGTAATCCACCAGCTTCTGGTCCATGTACAGGCCGGCGATGACCTCCCGGGCCGACAGAATCGCGCCAGGCTTGAGCAACCGTTCCACCGGAATTTCCTGACCGCCGCTCATCCGAAGCAGGATTTCCTTCTCCTCGTCGCGCGACGGATACCCCACACGCACCTTGAGCATGAAGCGATCCAGCTGTGCCTCGGGCAGCGGATAGGTCCCCTCGTTCTCGATCGGATTCTGAGTCGCGAGGACGAGGAAGGGCTCCTCGAGCGGAAAGGTGGTGCCGCCGATCGTGACCTGATGCTCCTGCATCGCCTCGAGCAGCGCCGCCTGGACCTTGGCCGGCGCACGGTTGATCTCGTCGGCGAGAATGATCTGCGCGAAGAGCGGTCCCTTCTTGACGTGGAAGTCCTGGGTCTTCTGGTCGAAGACCATGGTGCCGATCAGATCGGCCGGGAGCAGGTCTGGCGTGAACTGGATGCGAGAGAAGGAGGCGTGGATGATCTCCGCCAGGGTGCGGACGGCGAATGTCTTGGCCAGCCCCGGCACGCCCTCGAGCAGGATGTGGCCACCGGTGAGCAGCCCCACCAGGAGCCGCTCCACCATGGCATCCTGCCCCACGATACGACGCGAGACCTCCTTGAGGATGGCCGGCACGGGAAGCGTATCGGCCGGATTCCTGGTCAGCTTCGGGGCGCTCACGCTACTGGGCTCCTGTGGGGTATCGCGGGAAAGATAGCCGGACCAGACCATCCCTCACTGCGGGCATGGTCAACCGGATGTTTCAGGACTCATCCGGATCGAGCCGGATCGCGGCGTAGAGGGCGGACTCCTCCCGAGGGGTGAGAGGGCGTGAGCGCCCCACTGGCAGCTCGCCCAGTCGCACGGGGCCGTAGGAGAGCCTCGCCAGGCGATCGACCTTGAGGCCCATCGCCTCACACCACCGGCGGACGATCCGGTTCCGCCCCTCCACCAGTGTCACGTCCACGATGCTCCGGCCCTCGGTGCCGGGCCGAACCCGGAGGTCGGACGGCGCCACCGGCCGACCATCGATCACCACGCGTTCGCGGACCGCCTTGGCGACCTCGGCAGTCGGCCGCCCGTGGACCAGCGCGGTGTAGCGCCTGGGAATGTGGTAGCGCGGATGCGTGAGGCGGTGCACCGCTTCGCCATCGGTGGTGAGGAGCAGCAGCCCGGTCGTCATGACGTCCAGGCGGCCGACGTAGTTGAGACCGGTGTGGTCCGGGAGTAGATCGAAGACGGTGCGGCGCCCTTCCTCGTCGCTCGCGGTCGTCACGACGCCGAGCGGCTTGTGGAACGCGAGCCAGCGTCGCCGCACCGGCGTCACGGCGCGTCCACTCACCGTAATACGCTGGCGATCCGGGTCCACCTTCATCCCCAGCGTCGCCACTTTCCCGTCTACCCGGACCCGTCCGTCCTCGATCAACGCTTCGGCCGCTCGGCGAGATGCGACTCCGGCGCGGGCCAGGGCCCGCTGGAGCCGCATCTCGGTCACGATTCTGCCTCCACGTAGGCGGCCGCGTCGTCCTCGCCCTCCGCGATGGCGCGATGGGGCTGCAGTGCGATCGTCAGTTCCTCCGCGCGGGGCAGATCGGTGAGGTCGCGCAGACCCAACAGCTCGAGGAACATGGGCGCCGTGCCGTAGAGCAGCGGACGGCCCAGCGCCTCGCCTCGGCCGACCACCTCGATCAGGCCACGCTCATGCAGCGAGCGCAGCACTCCCCCGGCCGACACGCCCCGAATCTCCTCGATCTCGGCGCGCCCCACGGGCTGACGATAGGCGATGACGGCAAGGGTCTCGAGCGCCGCGGCGGTGAGCTTGGGTGCCCGGACCGAAAAGTGCGCCCGCTCGATCGCGGCGGCGTGAGTCGGGCGGGTGAGAATCTGGTAGCCACCGGCCAGCTCGACCAGCTCCACACCGTGCTGCTCGAAGTCGTAGTGCTCGCGGATCTGCTCCAGCGCCACGCGAACATCGGCCATGCCGGCATCGGGATCGAGTGTCGCCAGCTCTTCGACGGTGAGCGGGCGAACGGCGCTGAAGAGCGCCGCCTCAAGCAGCTGTGCGAGAGGAGTCACGGGCAATCACCATGGGTGCGAACGCGGCCGGCTGGACCAGCCGCAGCGAACCCCGCTTGGCCAGCTCCAGGAGCGCGAGCAGAGTGGAGAGTACATCCACGATCGTGGGCCGCGGTCCCAGCGCCTCGAGCCACCCGAATTCTTCACGCTCCTCCAGGAGCTGCTCGATGCGGCGGGTCGCGCCTTCGACATCGAGCGGCCGGGCAACGACGCGGTGCAGGACCGGAGATGGAATCCCGGCCACGACACGCTCGACCGCCTGGAGGAGCGCGACCATATCGAGCGTCAGTGGCAGTGGCGGGATCTCGGGAGCGGCCGGAAGATATCCCCGGGCGAATTGCTCGGACCGGCGCTCGGCGGATCGGCCAAGCCACACGGCGATCTCGCGAATCTGCTGGTACTCGAGCAGGCGGCGAACCAGCTCGGCGCGCGGATCTTCCCACTCGTCGTCGTCGGGGCGGCGCGGAAGCAGCATCTGCGCCTTGAGCCGGACCAGCCGGCTGGCCATGTCGAGATAGTCCGCGGCCTGGTTGAGCCCGAGCTCGTGAATGGCGCGAAGGAACTGATCCGCGATCCGGCTGATGGGAATGTCCGAGATCTCGAGCTGTTCCTCGCGCAGCAGATGGAGGAGCAGGTCGAGCGGACCGGAGAACGCCTCCAGCTCGACGACGAATCCCGGCCCTGCGCCGAGCGAGACCACGGGAGGCTCGTGCAGGGTCGCGCCCATCAGACGACCCCCGCGGGGCCAACCTGATACGGAGCGATCAGTGTGCCGAGGAAGTTCATCATGGCGAAAGCCGGCGTGAGCAGGATCTCCATGGCCGGTCGGAAGAGAAACATGAGCGCGAAGATGGGAAGATAGCCGAACCGCTGTAGTCCGCGGTACCACTCCCCGGCCTTTGGCGGCAATGCGTGGTAGAGCAGATGCGAGCCATCCAATGGCGGAATCGGAATGAGGTTGAAGAAGCAGAGCAACAGATTCAGCCAGATGCCGTGCACCATCATACGTTGGGCCGTCTCCAGCACTCCGGTCGCGCCGGGCATCCCGCGGCCCACCAGCCCGAGCAGCACGAAGACGACCGCCCACACCAGCGCGAGAAAGAAATTGGTCGTGACGCCCGCCGCGGAGACGAGGATGTCGCCCCGCTTGTAGTTCCGGAATTTTCGAGAGTTGACCGGCACGGGCTTGGCGCCGCCGAAGGTGAACCGGCCCCCGGAGCCGAACCAGAGCAGCGCCGGGAGGATGAGACTCATGACCGGATCGATGTGCGGCAGGGGATTCAGGGTGACCCGCCCGAGGGAGTAGGCGGTATCGTCGCCCTGGTGAAGCGCGACGGCGGCGTGGGCGTACTCGTGCGCCACCATGGCAAAGACGAGCATCGGGAGCGCAAGAACGAAGTCGCTGAGCTGGGATTCCAGGTCGTCGATCCCTATGGCAGGAGTTGGCGAAGGTTAAACAGCCCCACGATGCAAGTCAAAGCGCCGTGGCGCTTGACCTTGCATGGGGCGCCCGGTACTTTTCCGCCCTTCGCGCCGGACGCCGTCCGGCCAGGTCATCGCTCAAGCCGAGGTCGTCGTGCCGAGAATCAAATCCGCCAAGAAGCGCATGCGTCAAGCCAAGACCCACACGGCGCTCAACCGGACGCAGCGGAGCAAGCTGCGGACGGCGATCAAGAAGGTGCGCGCCGCTGCGGCGGGCGAGGTCAAGGCCGCGTACGCCGAGGCCGTGAAGATTCTCGACCGCGCCGGCCGGAAACGCCTCATTCATCCCAATGCCGCCGCACGGCAGAAGAGCCGGCTGGCCAAGCTGGCGAAGAAAGGCTAGAGGCTGGAGGCTTAAGGCTAAAGGCTAAAAAGAAGGAGCCCGGTGGAATCCACCGGGCTCTTCGCTTGCCAGCCTCGAGCCTCCAGCCTTAAGCCTTTAGCCTCCAGCCGTCACAACCCCGCCAGTTCTCCACCGCAGCGCTCACAGTACCACTCGGTCGGGCGGTTGAGCGTTCCGCACTCGCCGCACTTGAGCGTCTTGGCTCCCGTCGGTGTCGCCGTCTTACCCTGAGCCGCAGCGGGAGGTGAGGCGGTCTCAACCGCGCGCGAGCCCGAATGCGCCGGTGCGCCACCGCCCGGGTTGCTCGGACGACGGCCACCCGATGGCTTTCGCTCCTCCTCCGACACCGACTTGAGGAACGCCAGTTCATCACCCGGGGGTGTGGCCGGCGCGGGCTCGCGCCGCGGAGGCGGCGCCGGCTTGGAAGCCACAGGTTGGGGTGACGGCGGCTGCGGTGTGGGGGCGCCGCGCTCGATCTCGAGTTCCGGCTCCGGCTCGGGGACCGGCGCCGGCCGATGTGCCTCCACCGGATCGGGCTTGGGCGCGGGCGGCGGCGGCTCGGCCCGTTTGGGCGCGGGGGCGGCGATCAGCGACTGCACCTCGGCGAGCCTCGTGATCTCCCCACCGACGGTGCTGAGCTGCTGGCGCAGCCGGTCGAGATTCGACTGGCTGTCATCGTTGATGCGGCGCCACTCGTCTTCCGTGTACTCGCCGACGGTGTGCCGGACCTCCGCCTCCGCGAGGGCTTCCTCCGCCTGCCGGCGCTCGCGGTCGAGCTCGGCCTGCGCGCCGCGATGCCGCTCGAGCTCTTCGCTGATCGTGGCGGCGTGACCCCGCAACTCCTCGATCACACCCTTGAGTCGCCCCTCGTAGTCCGCCCTCACGCGCTGCCGGACTGCCGGCGGCGCCTTGTCGACGGTCGAGTCGAGGCGGAGCAGCCACTGTTCGTACTGGGCCCGCTGCTGGAGCAGGGCTTCGATGCTCGTGTCCGTTTCCGAGGTTGTGGCCATGGCGAAACGTTCCTCTTAGCCTCGAGGTCCTAGATGATCTCCTGACCTGCAAATGTAATGGGGGAGGGGCTATAGGCTAAAGGCCCGCTCAAACACAATTTGTCCCCGCACCACGGTCACGTCCGCCCGCCCGCGCAGCTCCCGCCCGGCGAACGGTGTGTTCCGGCTCTTCGAGTAGAACTCCTCAGGCTTGACCGTCCAGCGCGCGGTTGGATCGAACACGACGACATCGGCCGGAGTGCCCGGCGCAAGCGTGCCGCCGGGAAGCCCGAAGATCCGCGCCGGCATCTCGCTCATCCGCCGCACCAGGGTCGCGAGATCGATGAGCCCGCCCTCGACCAGCTCCGTGATCGCGAGGCCTAATGCGGTCTCCAACCCGATGATGCCGTTGGGAGCATCATCGAATTCCCGTTCCTTGGCGTCGTAGTGGTGTGGCGCGTGGTCGGTGCAGATCACGTCGATGGTCCCGTCGCGCAGCGCCTGCCTGATCGCCTCCCGATCCTCGGGCTCGCGCAGCGGCGGGTTCATCTTCGCGTTCGTGTTGTAGCCCTCGCAGGCTTCGTGTGTCAGCGTGAAGTGGTGCGGGCACGCTTCCGCCGTCACCCGGAGCCCCTGCTCCTTCGCCCGACGGATGAGCGCCACCGATCCGCGGGTGGACATGTGGCAGAGATGGACGTGTCCGCCCGTCAGCTCCGCAAGCAGAATGTCGCGGGCCACCATGATCTCTTCCGCCGCTGCCGGCACACCCTTGAGCCCGAGGCGAGTGGCGACCAAGCCCTCGTGCATCGCGCCGCCGGCGGCGAGCGTCGGGTCCTCGCAGTGGTCGGCCACGGGAATGTCGAATGTCCGGGCGTACTCGAGCGCGGTGCGCATGAGATGGCTCGAGGCCACCGGCTTGCCGTCGTCGCTCACCGCCACCGCGCCGGCGCCGACCAGCTCACCGAACTCCGCCAGCTGCTGCCCGCGCTGTCCGAGCGACACCGCGCCGATGGGATAGACCCGCGCCTTCCCCGCGCGCTGCGCCTGACTCACGATGAAGCCGACCGCAGCCTGATTGTCGGTGACGGGATCGGTGTTCGGCATGGCGCAGACGGCGGAGAATCCGCCGGCCGCCGCCGCCATCGCGCCGGTCGCCACGGTCTCCACGTCTTCCTGCCCCGGCTCGCGCAGATGCACGTGAAGGTCGATGAGTCCGGGCGAGACGATCTTGTTCGATGCGTCCAGCACCAGTGCCTCATCGGCCCGGCCGAGATCCCGTCCGACCGCCTCCACCTTCCCGTCTCGCAGGAAGATGTCGCTGACCTGGTCCATGCCGCGGGCCGGGTCCAACACCCGGCCCCCACGGATCAGAATCGGCCGCACGCTAATCTCCCCCTCCGGCCTGGCTCGCCCACTCGGGGGAGCCTCCGGCCAGCAGGTACAGGACGGCCATCCGCACCGCGACGCCGTTGGTCACCTGCGGCAGAATGACGCTGTGGGGTCCGTCGGCGACGTCACTGTCGATCTCGACCCCGCGATTCATCGGGCCCGGATGCAGAATGAGGAGATCCTTGGGCGCGCGCGCGAGCCGCTCGGACGTGACGCCGAACACGCGGTTGTATTCCCGTAACGATGGAAGGAACCCGCCCTGCATCCGCTCGAGTTGAAGCCGGAGGACGTTCAGCGCGTCGGCCCACTGGATCGCGTCCTCGATGCGGGGGAAAATCGTGACGCCGAGCTCGTGCACGTTTCTCGGCAGAAGGGTGGCGGGTCCACAGACCCCGACTTCCGCGCCGAGCTTGGTGAGACCCCAGATGTTGCTGCGGGCCACGCGGCTGTGGAGGATATCGCCGCAGATCGCGACCTTGAGTCCGTCGATCCGGCCGAACCGGTCACGCAGCGTGAGAATGTCGAGCAGCCCCTGCGTCGGATGCTCGTGCTTGCCGTCGCCCGCATTGATGACGTTGGATCGAATCCGCTGCCCGAGAAACTGCGCCGCCCCCGACGAGCCGTGCCGGATCACCACCATGTCGATCCGCATCGCTTCGAGATTGCGCGCGGTATCGACCAGCGTCTCGCCCTTGGAGACCGATGAACCCGCGGACGCCACGTTGACCGTATCGGCGCTCAGCCGTTTCTCCGCGAACTCGAACGAGATCCGCGTTCGCGTGGAAGCCTCGAAGAAGAGATTGACGATCGTCTTTCCCCGGAGCGCCGGCACCTTCTTGATGGGCCGCTCGCTGACCTCCTTGAACGGCTCCGCCGTGTCGAGGATCAGCCTGATCTGATCGGCGCTCAGGCCCTCGAGCCCCACCAGGTCCTTCCCCAGGCTCTGCGGTGGACTCACGTCACCCTCCCCGTACCAGCTCGACGGCATCCCGGCCATCGAGCTCGCTCACGAACACGTCGACGCGGTCACCTGGGCCGGTACTGACCGAGGTGCCGACGATATCGGCCTGGATCGGCAGCTCCCGACCGCCCCGATCGATCAGCACGCAGAGGAGGATCCGGCGCGGACGGCCGAAGTCCGCGCACTCGTCGAGGGCGGCTCGAACCGTTCTGCCGGTATAGAGCACGTCATCCACGATCACGACCGTGCGGCCGTCGAGGTTGGGCAGACGGGTCTCGCCGACGACCGGACGAGGGCCGACGGTCTGGAGATCGTCGCGATACAGCGTGATGTCGAGCTTGCCGCTCGGCAGCGAGGAACCTTCGGATTGGTCGATGAGACGCTTCAGACGGTCGGCGAGCTCGACTCCGCGGCGCTGGATGCCGACCAGGACGAGATCGTCGGTACCGCGGCAACGCTCGACGATCTCGGTGGCCATCCGGACCAAGGTCCGGCCGAGCGCCCGGTCATCGAGGAGGGTGGTCCGGGTGGGCATCGGGGCGGGAAGCTAGTGTCGCGCCCTGGGCAAAGCAACTGAGGAACCTCTACACCCGGGCTGTCACGACGAGGAAGGAACGGTGAGAAGGGGTGAGGGGGGGGACGACGGACAGGGAGGGATTCGAACCCTCGAAACGCTTTTGACGTTTACACGCTCTCCAGGCGTGCGCCTTCAACCACTCGGCCACCTGTCCCGAGACAGTTGCGAGGGCGCAACCTAGCGCCGTGCGGAGGGGTCGTCAACGCAGAGGCAGAGCGTCCTCTGGCCCTCTGCATCCTTTGCGCCCATTCGGTAAACCTCCGGTGACGGCCACTCGGGCGCCTTGCCATATGCGTTGCGGGTGATATGTATTGTCATCGTCGGACCTTCTTTTCCCCATCGAAACGTTCAGCAACGCTGCGAGTACTCCACCGTGTACGGTGAAAACCCCAGCGGCGCGCAGGCGGGCGTGAACCGCTCGCGCTGGACCATGCAGCTCGGAGCCATGTATCGCTTCTAACAAAGCGACCGACGCCTATATCACCGCCGCCGTCCGGACGCCGATCGGCCGGGCCGGCGGCGTGTTGGCGCAGCTGCGTCCCGATGACCTCGCCGCGGCCGCCGTGCGCGGCGTCGTCGAGCGCGGCCGGCTCCCCGCCGCGCGAATCGAGGACGTCATTCTCGGCTGTGCCAATCAGGCAGGCGAGGACAATCGCAATGTGGCGCGCATGGCCGCGCTGCTCGCTGGGCTTCCGGTCGAGGTAGCCGGGCAGACCGTGAATCGCCTGTGCGGCTCGGGTCTTCAGGCCGCGGCCAGCGCCGCGCATGCGATCCGCGCGGGTGAGGGGGACCTGATCATCGCCGGTGGCGTCGAGAGCATGACACGGGCGCCGTACGTAACGCTCAAGTCGGGCAAGGCGTGGGACCGGACTCCCCCTGCCACCGCCGACACCACGGTCGGCTGGCGATTCGTCAACGCCAGGATGCCGGCGGGCTGGACCATCTCGCTCGGTGAGACCGCGGAGCGGGTGGGGGCGCAATACGGAATCGGCCGGGAGGAGCAGGATGCTTTCGCAGTCGAGAGTCAGCGACGGGCCCAGGCCGCCATCGGGGCCGGGATGTTCGAGGAAGAGATCGTGGGAGTGGAGGTTCAGGGTCCGCACGGCCCGGCGATGATCTGTCGCGACGAGCCGCCCCGGTCCGATGTCACCCCGCAATCACTCGCTGGACTCAAGCCGGCCTTCGCGCGCGACGGCACGGTCACGGCTGGAACCTCGAGCGGCATCAACGATGGCGCCGCGGCGCTCGCGATCGCGAGCGAACACGTCATGAAGGAGTTAGGCCTCCAGCCCCTCGCCCGGATCGTGACCACTGCCGTGGCAGGTGTCGATCCGAGCGTCATGGGAATCGGGCCCGTGCCGGCTACTCGCAAGGCGCTGGCGCGCGCCGGCCTCACCGTGGCCGACCTCGACCTCATCGAGCTGAACGAGGCATTCGCCGTCCAGGCGCTGGCCTGCATCAAGGAGCTGGCCCTCGATCCCGCCCGCGTGAACATCTACGGGGGAGCCATCGCGCTCGGCCACCCACTCGGTGCGAGCGGCGCGCGGATTCTCACGACGCTGGTGCACGCGCTGCACCGGCGCGGCGGCCGCTATGGGTTGGCCACGATGTGTATCGGGGTGGGTCAGGGTATCGCCATGATCGTCGAGAGGACGTAAACGACGAGTCATCGAAAGAAGACTCCCGAGCTCACTTCTGCGTCTTCTCCGTCCTCTCCGTCCTCTTTTCAAACTCCGCCCGGGCGTCGGTCAGCTGGTTCAGAACGTGTTCCCGCTCCGCTTCCGAGTTGAACTCCCGATACGCCCGCACGCCCGCGATGAGCCGATCGATCCACCGTACGAAGTACTCGGCGTCAGCCGCCGACCGGATCGGCCTGTCTCCCATCGTCACGTACACCGGACTCGTCGTCGCGTAGGGGTACAGGTCGAGCACTGGATACGACGCGCGGTCACTCCGGGCGCGGAGCAGAAACCACGTGCTCCCCTGCACCGTCAACGTCACCGAGAGCGTTGCCGATTTCCTGTCGCCGTCGAGCGGAATCTCCTTCACCACCTCGCCGTGACCAACGATCTCGAGATGATCAACCGCCACGTTCGAACGGAGTGACACGCGTGCGGTGACCGCGCTCGTTCCGGGCGGCACCCGAAGCTCCTCGCCCACGCCTCTGCCGTTCACCGTCAGCTCGAGCAACGGACCGTTCGTCGCGAAGCTCCGCCCCGATTTCAGCGAATCGAGCCAGCGGCGGTAGTCGAGCGGCGCGCCGCTCCGTACGTAGACACGGTTCATCCCGACCGGACCGCGCAGTGAGGCGAAATTCGTCATGGCATCGGTCCCGGCGCCGGCCGGCAGCCGGAATCCACAGTTCAGGATCCGATACCAGACGTGCGCGGTCGCCATCGGATCGTCAACGAACCCCAATGCCTCGTAGTAGTCCACCTTGCCAAGCGCGACGCCCACCGGAAACTCCGCGGTCAGCGGTTTGGTGCTGTCCGCAGGATCAGGATCGGTGTCGAACGGATGCACGTACCCCGCGATGCCGCCCTGGCCTCGTGCCTCGTCGGCAACGTCGGCATTGGTGGGGACGAGGCTCGCCGCGGCGGTGTTCGCGTATGCGGCGTAACCCGGCAGCACCAGGTGGTCCCGCAGACCCAGCAACCCGAGATGCCCCCAGTAGCTGGTATGGAACTCCTGGTCGTGCTTGATGAGCGTGGTGGGAGAGGAGGCGGGGTCGAGTGGCCCCCGAAAGTATCCCACATCGGGCACGCGACCTTCCTTGTTGACGATCAGGTTTTCCACCACCTGCAGATCTTCCGCCTTCGCCTGAAAGGCGAGCCCGGCCGGATCGTTCCGGTATGCGCCCCCATAATTCATGTGGACGTGCAGGTCGCCGCTGTACCAGCCCCGCCCGGCGAGATTGTCGAGTCGCCGGAGGGCGACCCGTACGGTCGTGAGCCGATCTCTCCCCACCGCCACCGTGCGACGCTCGACCCGGAACGCCGGACCGCGTGACACCTCCACGCTGAAGCTGCCCACCGGCACCATGACCACCGACTGTCCCGGCGTGTGAAAGTATCCGTACTCGAACTTTCGCTCCGACCGATCGAAGCCGTCATCGGCGTGACGCCAGGCGTTGTCCGGCGCCCAGCTTCGTCCATCGGGCCCCGTCAGGGAGACCCTGGCCGGAATCTCTCTGCCGGTGATGGCATCGGTCACGAGGACCCGGACCGTTCCAACGTCGGACCGATACACCCGGCGATCCGGGCGCACCTCGCGACGACGACCGCCGGGGACATCGACCGTCCAGAGCGACGTGTTCCCGCCCTCGTTTGAGATGTAGGCGATCCGGCGGCCGTCGGGAGACCAACGCGGTACCGTCGCATCGAACTCGCCATAGGTGAGCTGAAATGCATCGCCACCGTCCGGTGTCATCAGCCAGAGCTGGTGCCATTGCCGCCCGAGGTAGGAGCTGTAGACTATGCGCCGACCGTCGCGGCTCCAATCAGGATGTGCCTTCCAGGTCGTCTCTTCGTACCGCACTTCACGAGGCGCCGAGCCGGACCCGACTGAAGTTCGCCAGAAGCCTCCCGACCCCCAGATATGCCCGCGGTTGGAGATCAGCAGCAGCTCGGCGCCGTCGGGCGACCACGCCGGCGAGAAATACTGGTCCACCGTGCCGTAGTAGTATCGTGGCAGCCCACTCTCGCGGTCTTCGGAGACGCGTCGTACGCCGGTCGCGTGGCCACTCGAATCCACATCGGCCACGAAGACATGCCAGCGGCCCTCATAGGCCGACGACGTAAAGGCAATGCGCTGTCCGTTGGGGGACCATCGGGGCTCGAGATTGACCGCGCCGTTGGAAATCAGGGGGCGCGACTCGCCGGTCGCGGCGTCGAGCACGCGCAGCTCGATCGCATCGTCGTGGTACGAGGCGTAGACGATCCGTCGTCCGTCGGGTGACCAGTCCGGCTGGTAATCGTAGCCGGGACCGTCGGTGAGCTGCCGCGCCTCCTTCGACCCCACTTGCTGCCGCCAGAGCGAGCCCTGCATGGAGAAGACCAGCTCGGTGCCGTCCGGTGACCAGGTAGCGGCGCTCGGTCCGGATGTGGCCTGCGGGATGAACATCTCGCGGTAGTAATACGGATGGCGGACCTTCACCTGCTGCAAAACCGGCGCGCGCTGGGCGGCAACTGGGGTCGAGAGGACGGAAAGGACGGAGAGGACGGAAAGGGCGGAAAAGACGGACCTCACCTCCGACCCCGCCAGTAGATCAATCCGCCGAGCACGACGAAGAAACCGGCGCCGCCGATGACCTTGAGCCTGAAGAGCCCGGGATCGGTGGTCCCGGACGGCGGCACCGTCGCGATGACCATCGCGAAGACTGTCAGCGCAAGCCCGCAGCCGCCGACGATCATCGCCGTCAGCCGACTCCCCACCACACCTGCCGCAGGCGCCTCCTTGAGGCGGACGGTAAGATAGCAGAGAAACAGATAGATGTAGGGGATGAAGTACACGAGGAGCATCGTATCGAGAATCACCAGGTACGCCTTCTCTACGGTCGTCCCCTTCCCTAACACCGACAGGAAGAGAAAGACGGTCGCGAGCACCGCCTGGGTCAGGATCACGACGTACGGCGTCTTCCAACGGGGGTGAATCCTGCCGAAGGCGGGTGGGAAGTAGCGGTCGAGGCCGATCACGAACGCGACTCGCGCGGGGCCCGTGAGCCAGGCGCCAACCCCACCGATGTTCCCCACCACGTACAGCGCTGCCGCCGCCGGTGCGAGCCAGGCCAGCCCCCAGCCGATGTCCCGGGCGCCGATCGCCGTCGCCTGGAGAAAGCCGGAGACGATGTTGATCTCTTTGGTCGGGATGAGCCACAGCACCGCGGCAGTGCCTGCGATGTAGACAAACGCGATCAGTGGGGCCGAGATGTAGATCGATCGCGGAAGTGTTCGCCGGGGATCACGCACCTCTGCGCCCATGACCGCACAGAGCTCGAGCCCGGCGAAGGCGAACGCGATCGAGGCCCACAGATTGAGCTCCGACAGGTCGCCCAGGTCGGGCAGCAGCGTCCCGGCGTTCAGCGGCGTGGCAGAGGGCTTGGTCATGAAAGCATAGAATCCGAGCCCGACCAGCAGGAGTCCCGGGATGTAGGTGCCGATGGCGCCGATGTTCTGCAGCCATCGCCCGGTCTTGAGCCCGACGATGTTGACCCACACGGCGAGCCAGAGGGCGATGAGGGTCGCGGGGAGTACATAGGTCCACTGGTCCGCAAGTCCCGTTTCGCCACGACCGATGGCATATGTGCCGACCACGGCGGTCGACATCAGCAGGTTCGGATAGTACAGGATGTTGTTGACCCAGTAGCACCATCCGCACATGAACCCGTGACCTTCGCCGAATGCCCGCTGGGTCCAGCGGTAGATCCCTCCCTCTTCCGGAAAGCGGGCCGAGAGGTCGCTGACCGCGAGTCCCTGCGGCACGAAGAAGAAGAGCGCCGCGAGAATCCAGAGCGATATCGAGCTGGGACCCGCTGCCGCCGCCGTCGCGAACCATCGGAGACTCATGACCGCGACCACGTTGAACAGCACCATGTCCCGCAGCGTCAGCTCGCGCGGGAGGGTCGGGTGCTCGGGTTCCGCGGTCGTGAGGGTGGCGGTCATCGGACGCTCATTCCTTGAGAAAGAGACGTTGGGGATCGAGGACCGCGCGCAGCAGATGAAGGTCCTGCTCGGTAGGAGGCGGCACGGCGCCGAGGTCGTCTCGCTGCCGCAGGGGCCACCCGACGCCGGCCTGAACCTCGGCCGGCTCGACACCAGGATACAGCGCGGCGAGGATCAGCTCCCCCGACGCGTCGGCCTCGAGGATGGCTTTGTCGGTGACCACCTTCACGGGCCCTGCTCCGGGCATGCCGAGGTCGGCGCGCATCCGCCCCCGCATGCGGTGGCCGGGACTCGTGATGAAATCCACGGATTCGGGAAAAGCGCGGCGGTTGAGCCGGCTCACGACCAGTGTGCGACGCGCATGGACCGCGATCTCGGCCGCGCCGCCGCTCCCGGGGAGCCGGACGGTCGGGTGATCGTACGATCCGACGACCGTGGTGTTGATGTTCCCCCAGCGGTCGATCTGCGCGCCACCGAGGAACCCGACTTCGATTCGGCCGTTCTGGAGAAACGACTGGAAGACGTCGCTCATTCCGCAGACCATGAGCGATCCGGTGACGAGCGAGGGATCGCCGATCGAGACGGGAAGCCTCTCCGGGACAGCGCCGACGGCACCAGACTCGTAGATCAGCACCAGACGTGGGGCGTGGGTTGCGCGGGCCAGGTTGCACGCGAGGTTGGGTAGCCCGATCCCGACGAAGACCACCTCGCCATCGCGCAGCTCCCGGGCGGCAACACAGGCCATCAACTCGGCGGGGGTGTAGGACATTATGACAAAGACGGAGAGGACGTCTTCTCAATATCCATAATTCACCCCGGCACACATCCGACTCGATGCACGCAACCGCTCCAGTCCCCCACATCGCTGGACGTAGGCCGCACGATCCGCGACACCGTACACGAACTCATCGAGATAATTCGCCAGCGTCGCAGGATCCCGGGAGATCCGTTCCCAGCCGACGTAGAACTCGTTGTCCCGGTCGTAGTACCCCTGGGCGAACGACGGATGTGCGCCCCACGGCTCTACCACGACCGCGTCGACGATGAGGCCCGGGATGATCGTGCGGTTCGGATCGGCCCGGATCACGGACTCGTCCACCAGCTCCTCCACCACGACGATCACCCGGCGGGAGGCGAACGCCGCCTCCTTCTGAACTCCCAGCAGTCCCCAGATCTGGGTGTTGCCCTGGGCGTCGGCGCGCTGCGCGTGGACGATGGTGACGTCGGGATTGAGTGCGGGAACGGTCGCAAGCACTTCACCGGTGTAGGGACACGTGATGGTGCGAATGCGAGGATTGACCGCCGGAAGGTCGGTGCCCATGTAGTTCCGCATCGTCCAGAACGGCAGTCGCGCGGCGCCGGCGGAGAGCCGCGCGACCATCCCGAAGTGCGAGTACTCCTCGATCTCGAGGGGCAGCCCACCTTTCCCTTCGACGGAGCGTCGGAAGGCGTGCAGCGACCCGGCACCCGGATTTCCGGCCCATGAGAAGACCAGTTTCCGCGCGCAGCCGGCCGCGATCATCTGGTCGTAGATCAGATCCGGCGTCAGCCGGCAGAGGGTGAGGTCTCGCCGGCGCTGGCGGATGATCTCATGGCCGGCAGCGAAGCAGATGAGATGGGTGAAGCCTTCGATCACGAGCGTGTCGCCGTCGCGCACGTGCGCCGCGATCGCGGCGGACATGGACACGACCTTCGACTCCGGCGACCGCCGATCGGTCATCGCCGGTCAGTCGTCCGTCGGACGGCGGTTGGTGATGGTTGACAGCCCTTCGTCGATCATCCGGAGCGCGGTATCCACGTCGTACTCGTCGACGACGAGCGGCGGCGCCAGACGAAGAGTGCTCCGTCCCGCACCCAGGAGAAGCAGACCGCGGGCGAACGCCCCGTTGACGAGGGCTTCGACGATCTCCGGCGCCGGCTCACGGGTGACGCGATCCTTCACGAACTCCACGCCCACCATCAGTCCCACGCCGCGGACCTCCCCGATGCAGGCGTGCCGCTCGGCCAGCCGCTCCATGCCTCCGCGCAGACGATCGCCCATCGTGACCGCGTTCGCCATGAGGCCGCCTTCGATCAGGTCGAGCGTGGCGAGCGCGGCGGCGCAGCACACCGGATTCCCGCCGAAGGTGGACCCATGCGATCCGCTCTCCCAGGTGCTGATCGACTCTTTCGCCACGATCGCGCCGATGGGCATGCCGCTGCCAAGGCCCTTCGCCGTGAGCAGGATGTCGGGCTCCACGCCTTCGTGATCGCAGGCCCACATCTTCCCGGTGCGCCCGACTCCGCTCTGTACCTCATCGGCCACGAGCAGGATTCCGTAGCGGTCGCACATCTCCCGAAGTCCGCGAAGGTATCCCGGGGGCGGGATGATGTAGCCGCCTTCTCCCTGGATGGGCTCGACGAAGATGGCCGCCACGTCGTGGGGGTCGAGATGGCGGACGAACAGCTCCTTCTCGATGACGTCGAGGCATCCTTGGGTGCAGGCCGGCGCGCCCGCGCACCACTGGCAGCGGTACCGGTAGGCGAAGGGCACATGATGCACGTCGGGCAACAGCGGACCGAAGCCGGCGTGCTGGCGCGCCTTGCTCGAGGTGAGGCTCACCGCACCGGTGCTGCGGCCATGAAATGCGCCGTGGAACGCGATGATCGCGGTGCGGCGCGTGGCGTACCGCACCAGCTTGATGGCGCCCTCGGTGGCCTCCGTGCCGGAGTTGGTGAGGAACACCCGCTTCTTCGACGATCCGGGCGCGATTCTGGCGAGGCGCTCGCAGAGCGCCGCCATCCCTTCGTAGTAGAAGTCCGAGCCGCAGATGTGGAGGAAGCGCTCCGCGGCATCCTTCACGGCGGCGACGACCTTGGGGTGGCCGTACCCGGTGGAACACACCGCGATCCCCGCCATGAAGTCGAGATACCGGTTCCCGTCCACGTCCTCCACCATGGGTCCGTGCCCGCGCGCGACGACCAGGGGGTACTCCTTGATGTAGCAGCTCGCGGTCCACTCCTCGTCCCGGCGAACGATTTCCTGCGCCCGGGGCCCTGGGGGCGGCACCACGATCTTGGGGTAGTCGCGCACTGATCCCTCTGAGTCGGAAAGACGTGATCGATCTGTGGTGACGAAAGCCCCGTTCAGGATGAAACCGGAGCGGACTCGATCACCGTTCGGTTCTGTTCCCGCATGAACTGGGCGACGTAGTAGGGACCGCAGCCGCCCTTCCCCGTCGACCCGGATCCCTTCCAGCCGCAAAATCCCTGGGCTCCAGGCCATGCCCCTGTGGTCGCACCGGACCGCTTGTTGGCATAGCACACGCCGGCCTCGACCTCATCGAAGAACCGGGCAAGCTCTCCTTCGTCCGTCGTGAAGATGCCGGCCGTCAGGCCATACTCGACGGCATTGGTCTCCGACAGCGCCTGATCGAGACTCTCCACCACACCCACGGCCAGGAAGGGAACGAACAACTCCTCGCGAAAGAGCGAGCTGTCGAGGGGCAGCCGTGCGACCGTCGGGGCAACATAGAAGCCCTTCTCCAGACCGCCGCCCGTGAGACGTGCACCGCCCACGACGATCGTGCCTTCTGACCGTGCCTGTCCGACGGCGCGCTCATACCGCTCCACCGATCGCTCGTTGATCACGGGGCCGAAGAACACGTCGCGCTCGGAGGGATCCCCGATCCGGATGCTCCGCGTGCGATCGAGCAAGCGCTCCACGAACGGCTCCGCCACCGCGCGATGGACGTATGCGCGCGACGTGGCACTGCACTTCTGGTTCTGAAGGCTGAAGGCGGAGCGCATCACCCCCTCGGCCGCGGCGTCGAGATCGGCGCTCGGCATCACGATCGCCGCGTTCTTGCCGCCGAGCTCGAGGAGGCAGGGCTTGATCCATCGCGCGCTCAAGCCCTGATGGATGCGCATGCCGACGGCCTTGGAGCCGGTGAAGACGACGCCGTCCACGCCGGGGTGCTGCCAGAGCGCATCCCCGATCTCTTCGCGCCGGCCGATCAGCAGGTTGAAGACGCCCGCCGGGAGGCCGGCGTCCCGGTAGATCTCGTACATCTTGAGACCGGTCCACGGGGTGTCCTCGGCAGGCTTGTAGACCACGGCGTTTCCCGCGGCCAGCGCCGCGGAGGACATTCCCGCCGAAAGCGCGAGCGGGAAATTGAACGGCGCGATGCAGGCGAACACCCCGTACGGACGAAGCACGTCGGTGTTGCGCTCGACCGGAGTCACCCGCCCCATCGGCCGCACGAAGCCGTCGGCCTCCTCGACCTGGCCGCAGTAGTACTCGATGAGGTCCGCGCTCTCCTCGGCGTCACCCATCGCCTCGAGCCGGCTCTTTCCGACCTCGAGCGCCATAATCGCCGCGAGCTCGTACTTCCGTTCCCGGATGAGCCCGGCCGCGCGGCGAAGGACCGCGAGCCGGTCGCGCCACGGCAGCCGCGCCCATGGGCGTTGCGCGGCGCGGGCGGCCGTCACCGCACGATCCACATCGGCGCCCGCGGCACAGGCGAAGGTACCGAGGACTACCGACGTATCGATCGGCGACCGGTCCACGAGCGGCTCGAGCCGGCTCTCCACGGCCTCGCCACCGATGTAGAAGGGATGGCGTGCGCCGGCGGCTTGGCGGACGGCCGCCAGGGCGTCGTCGAAGCGCCGGTGAAATTCGCCGAGATCTCCGCTGGCCGAGGTATAGGTGATCTTGGCTGGTGCGCTCATGTCGTTGCCGCCTCCACCTGCTTCACGGTCGCCGTCACCGCGCGACCGAAGAGCTGCACGATCTCGTCGATTTGATCGTCGGTCACGATGAACGGCGGCGCCAGCATGGCGAGATCGCCGTCGACGCCGTCCGCGTGCCCCACATTGGGCCACACCACCAGCCCGGCCGCCAGCGCCGCGTCGCAGAAGCGCTCCGCGAATCTGGCCGACCGGGGGAACGGCGCTCGGCTCGCCTTGTCGGCGACGAACTCGACGCCGGCGAGAAGGCCCTTTCCCCGTACGTCACCAACGGCTGGGAGTTCCCGCAGGGCCGCGAGCCGTTGATGAAACACCGTTCCAATAGACGCACTGCGCTGAATCAGCTCGTGATCGCGAAGATATCGGATCGCGGCCACCCCCGCGGCGCATGACGTCGGATGATGGGAGAATGTCTGCGCGTGCAACAGGGCGCCAGACCCCCGGGCTAATACGTCGACCAGCCGCCTTGGCGCCACGACCGCGGAGAGCGGCGCATACCCTCCGGTGATTCCCTTTCCCAGCGTCATCAGGTCCGGGACGACACCGTACGGCTCGAGCGCCGACCAGGTGCCGGTGCGGCCGGCTCCGGTCAGGATCTCGTCGGCCACAAGCAGTACCCCATGCCGGTCGCAGGCCTCGCGAACGCGACGCCAGTACCCCGGGGTAGGCACCGAGGCGCCGGTCGATGAGCCTCCGACCGGTTCGGCTAGAACCGCGGCGACCGTGTCGGGTCCGGTCCGCTCCAGGACGGTCTCGACCGCCTCCCCGGTGCAGGCGGGGCAGAGCGGTGAGCGGCCGCTGCACTCGCACCGATAGGAATAGGGCGCGGGCACCCGGACGACATCGACCAGCCACTCGCGGTAGTACGTCTTGTAGTGTTCCCGCGCCGACGCGCTCAACGCGAGCAGGGTGTTGCCGTGATATCCGGGCGAGAGAGACACCACCCGATGCTTGGCCGGCCGACCCGCCTCGACCCAGTATTGTCTGGCGAACTTGAGCGCCGCTTCCACCGCCTCCGAACCGCTCGTCAGCGGGTACACGAGTTCGAGATCGCCCGGAGACATGTTCGCGATCTCGCCGGCCAGCTCCTCGACTGCGTCGTGGGTGAACGCGGCCCCGCTCACGTACCCCAGGCGCCGAGCCTGGGCGGCGATCGCCTCGGCAATCTCCCCGACGCCGTGGCCCAGATTCGCCACGAATGCGCCACCGCTGCCATCGAGATAGCGCCGGCCCTCATCATCGTAGAGGTAACAGCCTTCGCCCCGGACGATGCGCGGGTAGTCCCGCGTCAGCTTCCGATAGAAGACGTGCGAGGTGGGGTCACCGTAGGCAATCATGGCGGCGGAGCGAATGTGTCGGGCTCAGGCAGACGGCGCCAGGGGTGAGAATTGAAGGCTTCTGGCCCGCATTCTGCAGAATATCAGCAGCGACCCCTTGAGACGAGGACTCGTCCCGGTCCTAGCAGCCAAATAGCGATATGCAATCACCTCTTGTAGTTGACGCTCTCAGAGAGCAGCTCCTTCGGGTACTGGACTGGTACCAGCACGGCCCGACGGTCTTCCGGTGGGGCACTGTCCTCCACCGCCGCAACGAGCGTGGGAAAATGCGGTTCGGCGCGGTGACCCCGGAGGGCGAGAGCCTCCTCCTTAGCGAAATCCTCCTGGACGATCTGGCCTCGAATCCCTGCTGGCTGGACGGCGCGGTTCGTGTTCGCATGGAGCGCCGCCGGCTGAGCGATCCCCATCCCTGGCTCGAGGCGCTGGCACGGCCCGACCGCCCCCAGCTGGTCGAAGCGCTCGCCGTCTATTTCGACCCCGATACCTCGCCCGAAGAAGTCCTCGCCTTCCAGGCGATGGCCGGGGTCCTGACCCCCGCAAAGTGCCCGTCGGAGCTCTTCCTCCTGACCCGCAAACGGCCATCGGGGTGGCCTAGATAGCTTGAGGCTGGAGGCTGAAGGCTGAAGCAAGAGGCTCGAGCTTCGAGGATATGCCTCGAGCCTCGAGCCTTTAGCCCTACTTCAAGAACAACAGATCTCTGTAATTCGGCATCGGCCAGAGATTGGTGGCAACCTGGGCCTCGAGGGCATCGCCGGTTTCCCGAAGCCGCTCCATCGCCGGCTTGAGCTCGCGGTTGATCTGCGCCGCGTGCTTGCCCGGGTCGGCGTCATGGTGCGCCGCGAGCCGCTCGACCTCGCCGATCCGCTTCCGGAACTCCGTCACCAACGACACGAACTCCCGAAGCACCGCGGTCGAGTCGGAGGCATCCACCCCGGCAGCCTTGGTCGCCGCGACGGCTTCCGCGACGCGCCGCTGATGCTCCAGCGCGGCGGGGAGGATCTGGTTTCTGGCGATCGATACCATCGTCTCCGCCTCGATGGCGAGCTGCTTCACATACTTCTCGAGCTGGACGTGAATCCGTGAGTCGTACTCGGAGCGGTTGAGCACACCGTATTTCCGGAAGAGCTCGCCGTTCTTTCGGGCGCGAAGCACCTGGAAGGCCGCCACGGAATCCCGCAGGTTGGGCAGGCCCCGCCGCTCGGCTTCCTGGTGCCACTCCTCGGCGTAGTTGTCGCCGTCGAAGAGCACCCGCTTATGCTGCTTGATCACCTTCTTGAGCACCGAGATCACGCCGGCCTGCAGACGCGCCGGCGATGGCTTGGCGCCGACCGTGCGCTCGAGCTCGGTCGCCACGTAGTCCAGTGACTCCGCCACGATCGTGTTGAGCACCGTGTTGGGCCAGGCGATGCTGGCGCTCGATCCCACGGCGCGGAACTCGAACTTGTTCCCCGTGAACGCAAAGGGCGAAGTACGGTTGCGATCGCCCGAATGCCGCGGCAGCTGGGGCAGTGTCTTGGCCCCGAGATCGAGGGTGCCGCCCCGGATAGTGCGCTTCGGCAGTCCCCGCTCCACCTGCTCGAGGATGTCGGTGAGCATCTTGCCGAGGAAGATGGAGATGATGGCCGGCGGGGCCTCGTTGGCGCCGAGGCGGTGGTCGTTGGCTGCGGAGGCGATCGATGCCCGCAGCAGATCGGCATGCACATCGACCGCACGGATGGTCGCGACGAGGAACACCAGGAACTGCATGTTGGTGTGCGTATCGTCACGGGGATCGAGGAGATTGACACCCGTGTCCGTGGACATCGACCAGTTGTTGTGCTTGCCCGATCCATTGACGCCGGCGAACGGCTTCTCGTGCAGCAGCGCCTGGAGTCCGTACCGGGGAGCGACCCGCTTCAAGGTTTCCATGATCAACATCTGATGATCGCCGGCGATCTGGCTGGGCTCGAACAGCGGCGCGATCTCGTACTGCCCCGGGGCGACCTCGTTATGTCTGGTCTTGACCGGCACGCCGAGCCGGTAGAGCTCCCGCTCCGACTCCGCCATGAAGGCGAGGACGCGGGGAGGGATGGTGCCGAAATAGTGGTCCTCGAGCTGCTGTCCCTTGGGTGGCTTGGCGCCGAACAGCGTGCGCTCGCAGATGAGAAGATCGGGACGCTTGAAATAGAGATCCCGGTCCACCAGGAAATACTCCTGCTCCGGGCCCACGGTGGTGTAGACCCGGGACACGCCCTCGTCGGCTCCAAAGATCTTGAGGATGCGGAGGGCCTGCTTGGACAGTGCCTCGACCGACCGAAGAAGCGGGATCTTGGTGTCGAGCGCTTCGCCGGTCCATGAGACGAAGGCGGTGGGCACGCAGAGGGTCACGTTGTTCTCGCCCCGCATGAGAAACGCAGGACTGGTCGCGTCCCACGCGGTGTACCCACGGGCCTCGAAGGTCGCGCGAATGCCGCCGCTTGGAAAGCTCGATGCGTCCGGTTCGCCCTGCACCAGCTCGGACCCCGAGAAGTTGAAGACCACGCCCCCCGATCCGTCCGGCGCCGCGAGCGAGTCATGCTTCTCGGCGGTGAGCCCCGTGAGCGGCTGGAACCAGTGCGTGTAGTGCGAGGCACCGTTCTCGATGGCCCAATCCTTCATGCTGGCCGCCACGACGTCGGCGACGGCCGGATCGAGCGGCTCGCCCTGGTCGATCGTGCGCAGCAGACTGCGATAGACCTCCTTGGGCAGCCGCTGGCGCATGGTGGTCCGCGAGAAGATGTCCCTCCCGAAGATGTTGTCGATCCGCTCGGGAGTCGTCGGCTCTCCGTCGAGCGTGCGTGCGGGTGTGGTCACGGGTGCGTGTGCCTCGGATGAAAGGTGGTTAGACGGAATCGGCCCCAAGATAATCGGATGGCGCAAGGCGAGACCGGAAACGGTCGCGGCGGAGCGCCCCGCTCCGCCGACTCCCACTCAGCCAATCTCACAAATCACTTCATGTGGTCACCGCAACACCATATAGCGAATGATGTTGTCGTGGTCATGCCCTAACGGATCTCGGTCCATTTGTCTCGGCACGGACTGACTATCCTACCGGCGCAGGCTCCTGCAACGCGAAGTCGAGATCCGAGAAATCCGGATCCGTGATTTCGGTATATACCGGGTTCGACAGATACCGGTCGCCGAAGTCGCAGATGATCGACACGATAAGCTTCCCGGCGTTCTCCGGCCGCGCCGCGACCTGGAGCGCCGCCCAGGTGATCGAACCACTCGAGATCCCGGCGAAAATGGCTTCCTCTCGCGCGAGGCGCCGCGCGGTGGCGATGGCGTCGTCGTTGCTGACCCGGATCACCTCGTCGTAGATCCTGGTGTCCAGGTTGCCCGGGATGAAGCCGGCGCCGATCCCCTGCTGTCGGTGCGGCGATGGCTGGCCACCCGACAGTACCGGGCTCTCAGCCGGCTCGACCGCGACGATCCGGATGGACGGACTGCGCTCCCGGAGAAACCGTCCGGCCCCGGTGATGGTGCCTCCGGTGCCTACTCCGGCGACGAAGATGTCGATCTTCCCCGCCGTGTCCGCCCAGATCTCGGGGCCCGTCGTCGCGTAATGGATCGCAGGGTTCGCGGGGTTGTCGAACTGCCGAGGCATCCATGCACGATCGCCGAGACGGGCCAGGATCTCCTCGGCCCGGGCCATGGCTCCCTTCATTCCCTTCGGCCCCTCGGTGAGCACGACCTTGGCGCCGAGCGCGCGCAGCAGATGTCGGCGCTCGATCGTCATCGTCTCCGGCATCGTGAAGATGCAGCGATATCCCCGCACCGCCGCGACGTAGGCAAGGCCGATTCCCGTGTTCCCGCTGGTGGGCTCGACGATGATCATACCGGGCCGGAGGCGCCCCTTCTCCACGGCGTCGTTGATCATCGCGGCGCCGATCCGGTCCTTGACCGAGTCATAGGGATTGTAGCCTTCGTGCTTGATCACGATGCGCCCCGGCAGGCCGATCCCGAGCCGGTTCAGGCGGATGAGGGGCGTGTTGCCGACCGTCTCGGTCACGTCCTGATAGATCACTCCGTGCGGCATGATGGGCCTCGCCTCGATGAGAGGAGTCTTCGGCAAGGATAACACGGCTATCCGTCGTGAGCGAACGCCGGCGCGAGCGCGGCGCAGTCGTGGGCCAGCGCGACCAGTTCCGGTGCCTTCCAGTCACCCCGGTCGTGAAGCTTCGACACCAGATCGGCCGGCAGGACATCGACGCCGAGTCTCGCACCGCTCATGGCCCCCGCCATCGCGGCCATGGTATCGGTGTCGCCCCCGACACCGATCGCGGTACAGATCGTGGCCCAGTAGTCGTCGGGGGTCCGCAGAAAGGCGTACAAGCTCCACGCCAGGCTCGGCGTCACGAACGCCGAGATGCCCAGCCATGAGTCAGCATACATCGAGTCGAGGCCGGACGCATGAAGCCGGCGCGCGGCCTCGTCGGGAGCCAGGTCGATCCAGGCGGCGACACCTCGGATCGCGTCTGCGACTGAGCGATCGTCGTCTTCCACCCACACGGCAACCTGTTCGAGGAAGACATCCGCCGTACGCCATTCCCGGAGCGAGGCGAGGGCTGCAGCGCCGGCCACGGCCATCGCGCCCGCGACGCACCGCGAATCGCGATGCGTGACCAGGCTCTGGTCCCGGGCGGCATCGAGCATGCGTGCGGGGTCATTTCGGAAGAAGACGCCGAGGGGCGCAGCCCGCATGGCGCTTCCATTCCCGGCGTAGGGAGCCGGTTGGCCCGACTCGCGCCATCCGATCCCGGCGACGAGTCGCCCCGCCGACTCGCGGGTTCCCGGTCCCGCGCAGACCGCCCGGTTTTCCCGAAACAGCCCGGCAAGATGACCCGCAAAGGAAGCCGGGTCCCAGCGAGCTGACTCACGAATGCTGCGGAGCAACTCGCGCGCGAGCTGGGTGTCGTCGGTGTACTGTCCGACATCATAGCCGGGATGAGACCGCGTTCCGGCCCGGGGGGCCAGCAGGCAACACTCCACGTAGTCGGCGGCAGTCTCGGGCGGGGCAGACTCGACGACGAAGCCCAGAGCGTCGCCGAGGGCCTGTCCGATCAGACAGCCCGCCAGCGACGCGGCCGTGTCCTGCATGTGACTCAGACTCCGTCGAGAAGGTCGCGAACCGTACGGAGGAGAAGATCGGGACCGAGTGGCTTCTGCAGGAAGGGCCGGCGCTCGTGCACCAGCTCCCGCCGCATGGCATCGTTATCGGTGTAGCCGGAGGTGAAGAGGACCGGGACATCGGGGAACCGCTCAGTGAGACTCGCGGCCAGCTCGCGGCCTCCCATCTCAGGCATGATGAGATCGGTGATGACCAGGCTGGGCTTCTGTCCAGTGAGCCGTTCGAGCGCCTCGCGGCCGTTGCCCGCCTCTTCCACGATGTAGCCGAACTCGCGGAGCACTCTTCCAACGACGCGGCGCACCATCGGCTCATCCTCGACGAGCAGGATGGTCTCTCCCGGCTTGGATCGCAGTGCGCCTACCGGCGTGTCCTCCGGCTGCGCGTCGGCCTCGGCCAGCGGCAGGTACGTCTTGAAGCTGGTCCCCAGTCCCGGCTCGCTGTATGCCCAGATGAAGCCGCCGCACTGCTTGACGATTCCGTACACCGTGGAGAGGCCGAGTCCGGTACCGCGGCCGATTCCCTTCGTGGTGAAAAACGGCTCGAAGACACGGGCCAGCGTCGCTCGATCCATGCCATGCCCGGTATCGCTGACCGCGATCAGGACGTACGGACCGGGCACCACCTCGGTGCCTTCCTTCCCCCCGGCGTAGTCCGCGCTCAGGTTCACCACCGACGTCTCGATCGATACCCGGCCTCCGCTCGACATCGCGTCCCGCGCGTTGAGCGTGAGATTGAGCAGCACCTGGTCGAGCTGCCCCGCGTCGGCCCATACCAGGTCGGGCTCGGCGCCGAGCTCCACCACCAGGTGCTGATCGGGCGAGAGCGTCCGGCGAAGAATCGGCTCCAGCTTCCGTATCGACGCGTTCACCTCGAGCACCTGGAGGTGGAGGAGCTGCCGGCTGCTGAAGGCGAGGAGCTGTTGGGTGATCCCGGCGGTGCGCTCGGCGGCCCGCTGGATGTGCTCGACGTCCTGGCGAACCTCTTCGTCGATGTCCTCTCGCCGGATCACGAACTCGGCGCAGCCGAGGATGACCGACATCTGATTGTTCGCCTCGTGCGCCACCCCGCCCGCGAGTTGACCAACCGCCTCGAGCCGCTCCACCTGAAGGAGCTGCGCCTCTGCGCGACGGCGCTCCGTGATGTCGCGCTGGGAGCCCCAGGCGTGGCGGAGCATCCCGCCTTCGACGATCCCGATGAGGTTGTTGAGGAAGTAGCGATCGCGGCCCTCGACATCCTGCTCGTGCGATTCGGCCTCCAGCAGCCGGTAGCCTTGGCGGACGAATTCGCGCAGATACTCGATGTTGTGCGGGTCGGACCGCGGAAGGAGGTCGCCGAGAGCCACACCAAGGAGATCTGAGGCGCGCTCGAGACCGTACATCCTCGCCATCGCGTCGTTGCATTCGGCCATGTACCCATGGGCGTAGAACCGGTCGACCTGATCATCCTCGGGGAGGTCGATCGGCACCGGCTCCCTGAGCTCCACCCGCCAGAGTCCTTCCACGGTCTGTTCTAGGAACGCGCGATAGCGCTCTTCGCTGGCCTGCAGGGCCCGCTCCGTGCGCTTCCGCAGCGTGATGTCCTTGCCCACCGCGATGAACCCCATGACCTCGCCGGTGCGGCCCCGCACCACCGTCGTCTTCACGTCGAGCCAGACCGGGTCCCCGGCCTTGGTGCGACCCAGCCATTCTCCGGCGAACTCCTCCCCGGCGAGGATACGCCGGTGGTCGTCCTCCACACGCGAAGGCGCTTCATCCGGGTACAACATCTCCGGGCGGCGGCCCAACATTTCCTCGGAGGTGTAGCCGAAGGTGGCGGATGCGCCCTGATTCCAGTACCCGATCCGACCTTCGAGATCGGTGTAGATGACGCTGTCGCGGACGGCACGGAGCAGGCTGGAGAAAAACTCCAACTCGTGAAGTGAGCTGGTGGGCGTGGCCATCAGGGCGGACCCCCGCGCGACATGCGGATCGGGGGCGAGGTCGGAAGCGCGTGCAAGTGCCATCCGTCCAATCGGGTGAACCGGAAAGGATAACCGACGGGAGGCACCGTGCAAACCACGCTGCCCTATGGAAGGGCGGTGGAGGTGGGAACGGACAGGGTGGGATTCGAACCCACGATACCCTTACGGGTATACCGGTTTTCGAGACCGGCTCCTTCAGCCACTCGGACACCTGTCCTCGAGTGGAGGCGGACCGCCACTCGGGCCGGGAAGATTACACGATGGATATGGAGTTTTCCAGCGTCGCCGCTCAGCGGCGGGCGAGAAAGAATCGTTTCAGCAGATCACCGCATTCCTGGGCCATCAAACCACCCAGGACCTCGGGCCGATGGTTGAGACTGGGATGTCGCAGGAGATCGTAGACGGAGCCGGCCATCCCGCAGCGCGCATCATAGGCGCCGAAGACCACTCGACCCAGCTTGGCGAGGACGATGGCGCCGGCGCACTGCGCGCACGGCTCCAGGGTCACGTAGAGCGTCGCGAGCGGGAGACGGTCCGCGCCGACCCGGTGCAAGGCCCGGTGCACGGCCAGCAGCTCCGCATGGGCCGTCGGATCGCGCCGCTCGATGGTTTCGTTGTGCGCCTCGGACAGGAGCTCACCGTCCGCCATCACCACCGCGCCGACCGGGATCTCTTCGCGCACCGACGCGGCTCGCGCCAGCCGGAGGGCGTGCTCCATGCCGGCGAGGTCGCTGGGCGAGGGGGTCCCTCTACGCACTAGCCTTGGCCTGCACCGGCCCGGCGCGAACGAGTCGGAGATGGTCGCCGTTGCGCTCGACCCGGATGGTATCGCCGTCGACGAAGGTGCCTTCGAGCACTTCGAGCGCGATCGCGTTCTGCAGCTCGCGCTGGATCACTCGCTTGAGGGGCCGGGCACCGTAGACCGGGTCATACCCCTGGGTCGCGAGCAGCTCCCGCGCCTCCGGCATGACCTCCAGATGCAGGTGGCGGGCGGCCAGCTGGTCTTCGAGATGCCGCAACTGAATATCCACGATCTGGCCGATGTCCTCCCGCGTCAGTGGACGGAACACAATGATGTCGTCCACCCGGTTGAGGAACTCGGGCCGGAAGTGATTCCGCAGCTCATCGCGCACGCGGACCTCGACGCGGTTCCACCCCTCGTCACCGCCCGCGCCGGCGTCCACGATCAGCTGGCTCCCGATATTGCTGGTCATGATGATCACGGCATTGCGGAAGTCCACGACCCGTCCTTGTCCATCCGTCAGACGCCCGTCGTCGAGGATCTGGAGCAGGACGTTGAAAACGTCGGGATGGGCCTTCTCGATCTCGTCGAAGAGAATGACGCTATACGGACGGCGGCGTACCGCCTCCGTGAGCTGGCCCCCTTCCTCATATCCCACATACCCCGGGGGCGCCCCGATCATCCGGGCGACCGAATGCTTCTCCATGTACTCCGACATGTCGAGCCGTACCATCGCACGCTCGTCATCGAACAAGAACTCCGCCAGCGCGCGAGCGCTTTCCGTCTTGCCGACGCCGGTAGGACCGAGGAAGATGAACGAACCGGTGGGACGATTGGGATCGCCGAGCCCGGCGCGGCTCCGGCGGACGGCGTTGGCGACGGCGGTCAGCGCCTGCCGCTGGCCGACGACCCGGCGGCCGAGCTCCTCCTCGAGGCGAGTGAGCCGTTCCCTGTCGCTCTCGAGCATCTTGGTGACCGGAATGCCGGTCCACTTGGCAACGATCTCGGCGATGTCTTCGGCATCCACCTCCTCCTTGAGGTATTTCGCCTTGGCCTGCACCTCGTGGAGTCTTCGCTCGTCCTCTTCGAGACGTCGCTCGAGCTCCGGGATCCGCCCGTAGCGCAACTCCGCGGCGCGCTGCAGGTCGCCCCGGCGTGTGGCCTGGTCGACCTCGCCCCTCAAGGCCTCCACCTCCGCCTTGACCTTCTGAATCTCCTGGATCGTGGCCTTCTCCGCCTGCCACTGCGCCTTCATCCCGCCACTGCGCTCCCGCAGCTCCGCGATCTCCTGTTCCACCGTCGCCAAGCGCTCTTTCCCGGCTCGATCCTTCTCCTTGAGCAGTGCCTGGCGCTGAATCTCGAGCTGGATGATCCGCCGCTCGACCTCGTCGATCTCCTGCGGAAGGCTGTCGATCTCGATGCGCAGCCGGCTGGCCGCCTCGTCCACCAGATCGATCGCCTTATCCGGAAGGAAGCGGTCCCCGATGTAGCGGTCGGAAAGCGTCGCGGCTGCCACCAGGGCGTTGTCGGTGATCCGCACGCCATGATGAACTTCGTACTTTTCCTTGAGACCGCGGAGAATCGCGATCGTATCGGCCACGCTCGGCTCTCCCACCAATACCGGCTGGAAGCGGCGCTCGAGCGCGGGGTCCTTCTCGACGTGCTTCCGGTACTCGTCGAGGGTCGTCGCCCCGATCACGTGCAGCTCGCCGCGCGCGAGCGGCGGCTTCAGCATGTTGGAGGCGTCGACCGCGCCCTCCGCGGCGCCGGCGCCGACGATGGTGTGCAGCTCGTCGATGAAGGTGATGAACTTTCCCTCGCTCTCGGTCAGCTCCTTCACCACCGCCTTGAGACGCTCTTCGAACTCGCCCCGGTACTTGGCGCCTGCCAGCAACTGGCCGATGTCGAGGGCGACCAGCTCCCGGTGCCGCAACGATTCCGGGACGTCGCCGTCCACGATGCGCTGTGCCAGCCCTTCGACGATCGCGGTCTTCCCGACTCCGGGCTCGCCGATCAGCACCGGGTTGTTCTTCGTGCGGCGTGAGAGCACCTGCATCACCCGACGGACTTCCTCATCCCGGCCGATGACGGGATCCAGCTTACCGCTCCGCGCCAAGTCGGTGAGATTGCGCGTGTACCGCTGAAGAGCCTGGTACTGCCCCTCGGGAGATTGATCGGTGACCCGGTGACTTCCCCGGACCTCCTGCAACGCCGCCCGCAGTTCATCGGCGGAAACGTTGTACCCCGTCAGAAGCGAGCGAGCGGTGGTTCCCTTCTCTTCGGCCAGTGCGAGGAGAAGGTGCTCCGTGGATACGTAGGAGTCACCCATCTTCTTCGCGTCGGACTCGGCCCGATCGAAGACCTTGTTGAGCTCCCTGCTGAATGTCGGCTCCGCGCCGCCACCCTCTTGCGTCGGGAACCGCGCGATCTCCCGGCCGACGGCTTCGGCAAGAGCCGTCACGTTGAGACCGACCTTCTGGAGCAGTGGCTGCACCACGCCTTCAGGCTGCGCGAGCAGGGCCGCGAGAAGATGCGCGTCGTTCACCACGGGGTTCCCGCGCCGCCTGGCATCCTCGCCAGCGTCGCGGAAGACCTCTTGGGCTTTGATGGTCAGTCGTTCAGGGCGGATCATCAATACCTCGCTGGAGCAGCGGAGCCGGATTCAACCGTAACGCGTGAGCCGAGGGCAAGTTGCATTCCCGAGTTCTCTGCCGATATGGCAGGTGCCGACCACAAATGCTATAGGGGCGACGCCTGTGTCGCCCCTATGGCTTGGTGGCCGGCTTTCTCTGAACGATCATCTTCCTGGTGAACCGCTCTCCGTCGACGGTCAGCTGGTAGTAATACACCCCTGGTGTTGCCTCTGCCTTGCCGTCGAGGAATTTCCCATTCCAATACGAGCGATACTTGCCACATCGGAGCCTGAGACTGTCTACTCGTTCATCGGAACCTGCCGCCAACACCGGAATCGCGACCACCTGCACCAGCACATTGTAGATCTTGAGACTGACTACCGGCTGCCGACCCCTCGCACAGACCTCCGGACCGATGTCGAAGGGAATCGTCGTCGCCGGGAAGAACGGATTGGGGTAGTTCTCTTTCAGCTCGACATGCGGTGGGCCGACGTTCGCCTGTGCAGCCACCGGGGACCCGATCCCCACCAGCACTCCGAGCCACCACCCCGGCCACGACATGCGGACCATGGGCGCTCCTCTTCAAACCAGATGTCGAACGGCACTCCCTCCTCGAAAGCGGCTCTGTCTCGGCCGGGCAGCGCCGGCCAGAATGTCCTATCCTTTAATAGCTAATCTCGGACTTTCTGGTGGCAAGTAGGGGAATCCTATCCTTTCAATCGCCGCCCATCACCCACCCGCACCGTGATCCCCTCCCGGTCGGCCCACTCGAGCAGAGGAATCAGATACTTCCGGCTTATCCCGAGCCGGTCGCGCAGCGTGGCGGGACTGATCGAGCCATTCTGACCCAACTCCCGGAGGGCCAGCGTGAACCGGTCGAGCGCTCGGCCACCGTAGTAGCGGTCTCGTTCCACCGCAGTCAGCATACCGCGTGCCGTCGCGACCCTGGCCACGCCCTCGAGATCGCGCAGGTTGCCGCCGGCCGCGAGCTCGCTGAGCGTGGGCGGCATCAGCCCGGCCTCCTCCACCAACCGGACAAGACGCGCGACTCCCGCCTCGCCTCCCCCCGGAATGAGCGGGACAAATTCCGGTAGAGACGCGGCTCCCTCTCCGATCCTCAATTGCCCGGCGGCGACCAGGTCACCGATCGCCATCTCGACGATCGCCTCGGGCGCCCGGAGCGACCGTCGCAACGTCTCGAGTGGGATGCCCCGGCTCTCGGGATGGGAAGCGTGATGCGCCCTCACGAGTCGGATCGCTCCCTCTCCGGCAGTCCTGACCGCGGAGTCTGCGACCCACCGATGATCCAGCGGGCGGACATCGCGAGTGCGGGCCGCGACGGCGGACGCCTCGACCGGCGGCACACCGAGGAGGAACGGAAGCGCGCGGCTGTCGATTCCCTCCGGGCGTCGCGCCAGGAGGCCCAGTAACCGTGCTTCGGGTTCGACTTCCAGAAGGAGAGGCGACCATACCGATCGGCGAGGCGGGTCGGGATCGAGGACCACGCCGCCACCGATCGTGGTGACCGGGCTGTAGCTCCTGACCACGAACCTGTCCCCACCCCGTGCCACCACCGGCTGCTCCAGGACGAGCCGCGCTCCACCATCCGAGCCGGGCGGGATATTCACCCGGGGATGCACCCGGGCCATGACCTCCGCCGTACCCATGAGCACCCGTACACGACTTTGGGTGTTCAATGGGCGCGGGGCCTCCTGCGAGAGGGCCAGCATCGCATCAAATGCGGTGGTCACCGGCCACGGCTCCCCCTCGGAGACGAGCACGGTGCCGCGTGTGATCCCTTCACGGCTGATGCCGGCCAGGCCTACCGCGGTTCGCGCACCGGGCTCGCTGCGCGAGCGCGACTTGCCGTGCTCCTCGATGGAGCGCACCCGGGCGGCCAGCCGGCCGGGCAATACCGTGACCGCATCGCCCACCGCCACCGTTCCCGACCACGCGGTGCCCGTAACGACAGTGCCGACCCCCGCGACCGAGAACACTCGATCGATCGGCAACCGAAAGAGATCCTGGACTCTTCGGGCAACAATCTTCCTGGCAAGTGACTCGATGACGCCCCGAAGCGCGTCGAGGCCCTGCCCCGTCCGAATGGAGACGACGGAAGGCGGCGCGAACGCCACCGGCGAGCTGCGCAAGCGATCGGCGACTTCAGCCGAAAGAAGCGTGATGCGCGCATCGGAGGCGAGATCGGCCTTGGTGATGACGGGGATGCCCAGCGGGACGCGAATGTACTCCAGGACGGCCAGATGCTCGTGTGTCTGGGGCTTCCACCCTTCGTCCGCCGCGATCACGAACAGGGCCAGATCGGCCCCCGACGCGCCGGCGGCCATCGTCCGCACGAAGTCTTCGTGACCCGGAACATCGACCACGCCGGCGACTGTGCCTCCAGCAAGCACAAGGGGCGCGAAGTTGAGATCGATCGTGATCCCTCGCCGCCGCTCCTCCGCCAGCCGATCCATGGGCCGCCCCGTGAGCGCCGTGACCAGGGCGGACTTGCCGTGATCGATGTGGCCCGCCAGCCCGATGATCAGGTAACCTCCCACGGCTGACGCATCCAGAATTCGAGCGCCGGAAGCGCCGCGCCCTCCGCCAGATGATATCGGATGTATCGCGCGAGCAATCGACGGTGGGCTTCTGCGTGGCGGGCATCGAGCGTCGGGAGCGCCATCCCGACGTCGAGGAGATGGACCAGATCACGACGCGACCCTTCCGGGAGCTGGGTCGCGCCATGCTGCGCGGCGCAGCTGGGGCACAGCGCACCGCCTTCTCGAGCGTTGAACGGCAACGGACCGGTTGCCGGCAGCACGCCTCCATCCAACACGCAGGCTTCGAGCGAGGGGGCGAAGCCCAGCACGGCGACCTGATGCCAGAGCACTCGGATGCCCAGAGCCTGAACGGAATCCGGTGGACACACCTCCAAGGCCGCGAGCGCCTCCCGCAGAAGATCGAAGCTCTCCGGATGCGGGTCCGGCGGCGCGAAGCGGAGCATGACCTCGGCCAGCACCGTGGCTGCGGAGTAGCGGTCGAGGCGGGCGGCGAGCCCCGCGTGGAGCTGCGCGAGGTCGAAGGACGTGAGAGTGTGAAGCTCGCGGTGCTCCTTGGTGAGGAGCTGCGCCTGTCCCTCGCTCAGGAGCTGCAGCGCCGCACCGAAGCGGCTTCGCGGTCGCAGGGCCCCCTTGGCGATCGCGCTCTGCACACCGTGGTCTCGCGTGGCCAGACGCACGATCTTCGACGTCTCGCTGTAGCGCAGCGAGGCGAGAATGATGGCCGGAGTGCTGACGAGGGGCATCGCGGAAAGATACCCCGCGTGCCGCTCACTCCGGCGGAATCTGAATCGTCACGGCGCCACTCGGGCACTCGCCGAGGGTGATGGTGTTCCTCGCCACGAGCGCCGTGTCGAGCACGTGCGCGAAGCCGGGCTGCCCGCCCTGACACGGTCCACTCTCGATCGCGTAGACTCGTCCCTTGCTGTCCACCGCCACCGCCGAGTTGCCCTGGATCGGCACGCCGTCCCCTGCCCCGCGAAGAAGCTGATTGGCCTCCGTATCGAATTCCATGAGACCCTCGGCGAACGAGCTGACGTACAGGCGCGAGACTCCGTCGCTTGCGAGACTGCCCGGTCCCGCCCCGAATCCGGCGAAGCTCGCCGTCTCGGTGAGCCCCACCGGGTCCACGATCGAGAGCCGCCCCTCGCCTTCGAAGAAGCTCCCCGTGTTCATCACATAGAGGAGACCGTCCCCGCCCAGCGCCCCGAATCCGGCGTTTCCGGGCCCTGTGAGCGGGATCGAATCCAGCCGCATGGTGGTCGTTGGATCGAGCACAGTGATCGAGCTCGGCCCGGCGGGGCTGAAGGTCTCGTCCAGATTGCCGTTCAGCACGAAGATCCGGCCCCGTGCATACACGATCCCCTCCGGGTAGATCCCGACCCCCTTCTCGGTCGTCTCTCCGGTCTGATAGTTGATCCGGGAGACCGTGTTGAGATTGGGATTCGCGACGAAGGCGATTGAATCGTCCACCATCGCCGAACCCGTCGCGCCCGAATTGGCGGGAAGCGGCACGCGGCGGGTGACCCTTCCGTCGATGAGATCAACGACGGCCACCGCATTGTCGAGGCCGAGCGGCACGATGGCGGTTCGACCGAACGCCGAGACACTCACTGGCGTGGGCGTGGTACCGCCGAGCGGCACCTGGACAGCGGCGGCCGGATTATCCACCGGGACGATGCTCAGCGTGTTGGCGGTGCTGTTGACCACGAGGAGTGCCTCGGTGGGCTCCGGCGCCGGAGCGTTGGTGTCGGCGCAGGCAGCGCAGACCAGGAGAACAGCGGCACGCCAGAAGACAGGTCGCGAGTGGGTCATGGGAGTTCGAGGTTGAGGGTGGCGGTGTAGGTTCGGCCGGGCGTGGGATAGCCGGCGATGAATTCGGCCCTGGCATCGGTCAGATCGTCGACTTGAAGCCGGACGCCGATGACGTCGGCGAATCGGTGCTCGAGCCCGATATCGATGACTGAAAATGCCGGTCGGGGATTGGTTCCTGCGCTATTGGGGAAGCGTTCACCAATGCGGCGCCAGCGTGCGTCCGCGCTCCACCGCATCGGGGTCCACAGGGCGGACATGGAATAGGTGGCTCGAGGCCGATACTGCACCTGCGAGCCACCTGGGATGTCGTACGTCACGGCGGCGTAGGCGGCCGAGCCGTCGAGCCGCAGGGTGCGGGTCGGGCGGAGACCCAGCGACACCTCGCCGCCGCGCCGCAGGACGTCGAAGTTCCGTGGACTCCAGATGAACCGGAAGTCGGGCGCCCAGACCACCATGTCCGCCACGCGGCCGTAGTAGAAACGCACCGACGCGGTACCGAGTCCGAGGTCCCGACGGACGCCAGCCTCCGCCTCCCAGCGCACGCGCTCGGGGCGGAGGTCGGGGTTGAGTCTCACGCCGACCCCTTCGCGGAAGAGCAGATCGGAGAGGACGGGCGGCGTGACGGCGCTGCCAAAGGCTGCCGTGATTCCCGTAGCGCCTCGGTGCCAGCCCGCGTCCACGCGGGCGCTGACTCGCGGCGTGCGCTGCCCGGTCCACGCATCCAATCGCACGGCAGGCGCGATGGTCCAGACCGCGCGACCTCCACGGTGAACAGTGGCGTCCGCACGAAGCGCCGCGTGGGTGAACGACGAGCCGGGGCGTACGCCATCCCCGGCGAACCGATCGCCCCGTACCTCGGTCGCGGCCCCCGCATCACCCGTCCACCCGCCGAACCTCGCGGCGACACGATGGCCGACCTCGAGTGTCGCGCCGGCGCCGTGGGTGTAGCTGTCGTACGCCGGGCCCGTCGGGGGCCCGGGATCGGCGGCCCGGGTCTCCAACCATGCCAGCGAGCCGCTCCACTCCACGATGCTGCTCCCGCGCGCGCCGGCGAACAGCGTATGGTCACGCGCGTGCGCGGTCAGGGTGGGATTGGTGGTCGTCCCGGGAAGCCCGCGGTCGGACGACGTACCGCGGAGCGAGATCTCGATAGGACCATCGAGTCGCAGCGAGACACTCGAGAGGTCACCGCCGGCGTTGAGCCTGGATCCGACCCCGCCACCGCGAACCTCGGGGATGGTGTAGGGAAAACGGTCGGCGTACCGCTCGGTCGAGGCCGTCACGTCGAGGGATCCGGCCGATACGCCCAGTCTGAATCCACGGGCGCCGTGGCTGGCCAGCCAGGCGGACCCATCGGGGCGAAGCGCGCGCCGCGTGTCTACCACGAGGACGCCGGCAATCGCACGACTGCCGGCGCGGACCGTCTGCGCCCCCGGCAGAAGCGTGACGCGGTCCACTTCCCGGCTCGAGATTCGGGTGAGATCGGCTCTGCCCGTCAACGGATCGTTGACCGCGAATCCGTCCACCAGGACGAGCACCTCGTCGGGACCGCCGCCGCGAAGCTGGGGAGAGGCGGGGCCGGCGCTCCCGGTTCTCCGCACTGCCATCCCCTCCCACCCGTCGAGCGCATGCGCAAGGTCGCGCCCTCGCACGAGCAGCTCGTCGCCCGAAATCGAGATCGTCCCCGGCGTCGCGACCACCGCAATGCTGTCGAGACGTACCGGCAGCGGACGGAGATCGATCGTGAGCGTCCGATCGAGTCCGGGGACGATGTCCACTCCCTGCAACGACGGCGCATAGCCGATCCGCCGCACGTCGACCATTCGCCGCCCGGGGGCCACACCACCCAGGACGAATGTGCCGTCGACACCGGTCGTCGTCCTGAGCTCCCCCACTCGGACATCCGCCGATCCGAGCGGGGCGCCGGTGGTCGCGTCGATCACCCGGCCGACGACTCTGGCCGGCGCCTGCGCGCGCACCGCGTGCGGCGTCATCAGCAGACCGAGGACCAGGACATGGCGCAGGCTCATGGCGCGCGCTCGCCGGGCCGGAGCGGAACGATCTGGGGCGATCCGTCGGACCAGGGGGTCACCGCCACGGGCCATTCGAAGACGCGGCCGACGATCTCGCGGCTCAACACCTGCGCGGGTGGGCCCTCCGCCACGAGCGCGCCATCGCTCAGCAGCAGGATATGATCGGCAAACCGGGCGGCGAGATTCAGATGATGGGTGATGACGAGCGCGGCCATTCCCTGATCCACCAGTCTGCGGAACAGCTCGAAGAGCTCCATCTCGTGGCGGACGTCGAGCGAGGCCGTCGGCTCGTCGAGGACGAGTGCCCGTGGCTGTTGCGCCAGCGCCCGTGCAAGGCGCACCCGCTGCCACTCTCCGCCCGACAGCGCATCCACCGGCCTCGACGCCAACCCCAGCACATCGCAGCGCTCGAGTGCGCCCTGGACCGCGAGCCGGTCGGCATCGCCGCTCGCGGCGAGCGGGCCGAGATGAGCATATCGTCCGAGCATAACGGTCTCGTCCACCCGGAGCGGAAAGAGAATGTCTTCGCGCTGCGGAAGGACGCCGACCACGCGCGCCAGCTCCTGACGGGGCCATGCGGACACGTCGCGCCCGGTGACGACCACCGAGCCGCCCTCGAGAGGGAGGAGACCGGACAGCACCCGCACGAGGGTGGTCTTGCCGCTCCCGTTCGGGCCCACGGCCGCGACCAGACGACCCTCTGCAATCCCGCAACTCACCCCCGCCAGCGCCGGTCGCGCCGCGCGAGGGTATCGGGCCGTGACGTCGCGCGCTTCGATGATCACGCGAGCGTTCTCCGCAGCAGCAGGGCGAAGATCGGCACACCCACCAGCGCCGTGATCACACCGACCGGGAGCTCGAGCGGGCGGACCGCGACGCGCGACACCACGTCGCAGAGCACCAGAAAGCAGCCACCGGCGAGGAACACGAGCGGGAGAAGCGTTCGATGGATCGGCCGGGCCACGCTCCGCACGGCGTGCGGCACCACGAGGCCGACGAACCCGATGATGCCGCATGCGGCCACGCTCGCCGCGGTCAGGAGCGCGGTACAGACGTACACGACGCGCATCGCGCGGTTGACGTCGGCGCCGAGATGCTGGGCCGGCTCGTCCCCGAGCGCGAGCAGGTCCAGATCCCGCGCCTTGAATGCGAGGAAGCCGAGAGGGATGGCGGCATATACGGCGAAGACCGCGAGCGATTGCCAGGACGACGTCCCGAATCCACCCAGGAGCCAGAGAAAGGCGTTCCGCGTCGCCGCGGAGTCGGAGAGGACCATGATGCTGCTCATGAGCGCGATGAAGAACGAGCCGACTACCACGCCCGACAGGAGCAGTACACGAGGGTCGAGGCGTCGTCCCACCACCAGGCTCAACCGATACACCAGGGCCACGGCTCCGAGCGCGCCGACGAAGGCGGCGAGCGGAATGGCCCACGGACCGGCTGCCTTCGTCGCAATTGCGAGCACCGCGCCAAGTCCCGCACCTCCGGAGAGGCCGAGTAGATACGGCTCGGCGAGCGGATTGCGGATCATCGCCTGCAGCGCGGCGCCGCAGACGGCGAGGCTTCCGCCCACGAGAAACGCGAGCAGGACTCGCGGCGCCCGCAGCTCGCGGACGATCAACGCCGCCGGCGCGTCGGTTCCACGCAACCCGGCCCACACCTCGGCTGGTGAGAGGGGGACGGTGCCCGCACTGAGTCCAGCCACGAGACAGACGACGACCATGAGGACGAGAGCCGCCAGCCTCGCGCGCGTCACCGTACCGCCTCGCGGAACCGCTCGGCGAGCTCGCGAATCGCCGCCGCCGACCGGGGACCGGGCCGGTTGAACTCCGAGCCGCTCACGCGAATCAGACGGCGTTCCCGAACCGCACGGACGACCTGCCATTCGGGTCGGGCGATGAAGGAGACCGGTCCCTCGGTCGCGGTGAGGATGAGATCGGGATTCCGGGCCGCCACTGCTTCGATGCTCACCGTTCCCGCCGACGCGGTGACGTCGTCGAAGAGGTTGTGTCCACCGGCCCGCTCCACGAGCTCGCTGAGGAAGCTGCCACGCCCGATCGTCATGGGCGGTTGCTCCCAGACGAGCAACAGCACCTTGGGCGCGTGGGGACCCGGCTCGACCGTCGCGGCGGCGAGCGCGGTATCGAAGGTCGCGGCCACGGAGTCGGCTCCCCGCGCGTGACCGGTGGCGCGTCCAAGCAGCCGCGCGACCCGGCCGACATCGGCCAGGTGGTCGGTGTTGAGGCGGAGAGCCGGAACTCCCGCATTCCTCAACTGGACCGCGGCTTCCGCGTTCCTGGTGGAGTTGTACAGGATCACCAGGTCCGGATGGGTGGCGAGAATCGCTTCGAGATTGGGACTGATGCCGTCGCCAAGATTGGCAATCGCCGCGGCGGCGGGAGGATAGTCACACCAGGCGGTTCGCCCGACGACAGCGTCCCCGGACCCGATGGCGAAAAGCAGCTCCGTGGTGGCCGGAATCAATGACGCCACCCGACTCGCCGGCGCCGCGACGAGAGTCGTATCGCCCGCGTCGTCCACCAGCGCCAGCCTGCGCGGCGCGGCCGCGTGCGACCGGCACGCGGCCACTCCCAGCAGCAGTCCCACGATGGCCCGGATGGATCGCGCCCGCCGATACGACCTGCTCACAATGATGACGCCCGTCTCCCTGGCGGGAGAGACGGGCGTGTACGAAGGCGCGAGCGCCGACGAGCAGCGCCACCGACCCTCCCCCGAGGGTTTCCATGGTGGCGCGAACGGAGAGGTCTCCTGGCTTCGGGCCTTCGCTCGCCTTCCCGGTGACCCAGTGGCGTCGTGAGCGAAGTGCCGGTTCCCTGCGAGGGAGCCGTGCCCGTTACAGTGGCGGGGCCGCGCCGGCGTTGCACCGGCTTCCGAGCGTCCCCATTCGCGTATTTCGATTGTCCAACGTGCGCAAAGCTTACCGGGCCGTTCCTGTCCCCGCAAGAGCGGCTTCCAGCGCCGACTTGAGTCGCGCGCGCTCCTCGCGATACTGCGCCCACTCGGCCGCAGGCACCTGCGACTCGCGTCCCGCATAGCGCGCGTCGAGCTCGGCGAGTGTATCGAGCAGCCGGCTCGGCGCCGGCTGCACCGCCCGCCGTCCCCGCAACGGCACGATGCGCCAGGCCGCGAGGATCAGCCCGAGCGCGAGTGCCGCGACCAGGCCCGGGAGCAGCGCTCGTGGCAAGCGACCGTTTCGCGGCAACGTCAACCTGATCCGCTGCCCGGCCACCGCACGCCCGCTCCACCGAAAGAACCAACGGCCCTGGATGAGCTGGCTGTCCGCGAGGGCCAGTGTGGCGCCGACCTTCGCGGTACGCTCCTCGACCAGCAGGTTCACTGGTCCAGGTCCGGCGACGGGAAAGTCGACTGTGGTCCGATCGCTCGGAATCACATACTCGAGCGTGAGCTGCTTGTCGCCGGGAGAGATCGGAGAGAACATTTTCACCGAGTCTCCCTCACGGACGACGGCCTCGGGAGAGACGTCACTCTCGCCGAGCTGGAGGCCGGCCGAGCCGCTTGGCAAGGCGGCACTCCAGCTCGGGGAAGCGGTGTCCGGCGCGACGCGCGCGACCACGCCTTCGTTTCGGAGCACGAGAAGATCGAGCACCGCTCGAGCCCCGTCCTGATCCGGTCGTGGCACGACGATGTGTCGCGCGGCGATTGAGACAGGAGCGGTGCTGGATGTGTCGTACACAAGCACCCGGATAGCCGTGTCCGGTTGAGCGGGATTGGTGTGCACCGGGCTCGAGAAGTACTCGATCCCACCATACCGGGCGCTCAGCAGATAGAGCGCGCCGGTATCGGCGCGAAAGCCCATCCGGAATCGGCCGGCGGCATCGGCCACGGTCGAATCGAGCGGCCCCTGCGAGTCCCGCCCGACCCGGTGGAGCAATACGCGCGTGCCGGCAGCCGCGACGGTATCGGCCCCGCGAGGGATTCGGACGGCGCCGGCGGCAACGCTCTGAGAGAGAAGAGGGGTGGGCGCGGTCAGGGCGGCCCAGACACACAGGGGGCCGAGGAGTCGGCTACGGATTGAACTTCCCGAAATCCTGCGGGTCCATCTTTTCGAGATACTGTTTGAGCTTGTCGGCTTCGAGTGAGGGATCGGGCGCGGGCTCCTCCGCCTCGACGCCGCTCTGATCGAGCAACTGCTCGCTCGTGAAGATCGGCGCCCGCATCCGGAGTGCCAGCGCGATGCTGTCCGACGGGCGCGCATCAACCTGAAACACATGATCGTCGCGTCGGATGAGCAGCTCGGCGAAGTACGTGTTCTCCTTGACGGCGCTGATGAAGACCCGGCGGAGGTCTCCCCCCAGGCCCACGAGCACCTGCTTCAGGAGGTCGTGGGTCAGGGGGCGCTGGGCCTTCATCCCCTGAAGCTCCATGGCGATGGCACTCGCCTCCGCGGGCCCGATCCAGATGGGCAGGACCCGACTTCCGTCCTTCTCCCGGAGAATGACCACCGGGGTGTTGGAGGTTCGGTCGAGTCCGAGATGGGCCACGGTGACTTCGATCATATCCCTAATCTATCAGTGTGCCGGAAATCGGCTGCTATGTCCCCGCATCCCAGCTTGACAAATATTGCACTTGCTCCGGCGTGAGCGTGTCGATGCCGATTCCCATGCTCTGCAGCTTGAGCTGGGCAATCTCCTGATCCACCGCCGGGGGCAGCCGGTGCACCGCCTTGGCCATCGACCCATGCTGTTTGGCCAGGAGCTCTGCGGCGAGTGCCTGGTTGGCGAAGGACATGTCCATGACGCTCGCCGGATGGCCTTCGGCCGCCGCGAGATTGATGAGCCGGCCCTCGCCGAGCACCATGATGCGCCGGCCGTTGACGACGTACTCCTCCACCATGTGTCGCACGAGACGACTCGGACCGGCGATCCGGGCAAGCCCTTCCAGATCGAGCTCCACATTGAAGTGGCCGGAGTTGGCGACGATCGCGCCATCCTTCATCCGCGAGAAGTGCTCGGGCCGCACGACGTGCAGGTTGCCGGTGAGCGTGACGAAGAGATCGCCGATCGGCGCGGCGTCGGCCATGGTCATGACCTCGAAGCCGTCCATCCGCGCCTCGAGCGCCGCGACCGGATCGACCTCGGTCACCACCACGTGCGCGCCGGCACCTCGGGCCCGGCTGGCGACGCCCCTGCCGCACCATCCGTAGCCCGCGACGACGACCGTGCTTCCCGCCAGCAGAAGATTGGTGGCGCGAATGATGCCATCGAGCGTCGACTGCCCCGTGCCGTACCGGTTATCGAACATGTGCTTGGTTCGAGAATCGTTGACCGCGACGATGGGGAACTGGAGCACGCCTTCCTTGGCCATCGCCTTGAGGCGGATGACGCCGGTCGTGGTCTCCTCGGTCGAGCCTCGTACCCCCGACACCAGCGCCTTGCGGTCGGCCGCCGACAGGGTCTCGACCCAGCGGCGAATCGGGGGCGCGAGGTCGTCGAGCCGGTTGAGGGCGATCATGTGGAGCGCGCCCACGAGATCGGCGCCGTCATCCTGCGTCATATCGGGGCCGAACGCGAGCGCCTGCGAGATGTGCGTGTAGTAGGTCTCGTGGTCCTCACCCTTGATGGCGTAGACGTGCACGCCATGGTTGCGGACCAGATGAGCCGCCACGTCGTCCTGGGTGGACAAGGGATTGGACGCGCACAGCGCGATCTCGGCCCCGCCGGCCCGGAGCGTCGCCATCAGGTTGGCCGTCTCCGTGGTGACATGGAGACAGGCACTCAGCTTGAGCCCCTTGAGCGGCTGCTCCTTGGCGAAGCGTGCCCTGATCTGGCGGAGGACCGGCATAGAACGCTCGGCCCATTCGGTACGGCGCTTCCCTTCCTCGGCGAGAGCGAGGTCCTTGACGTCGTATTTCGGGATGGTGATCGATGCGGTCATGCGCTCCTCAACGTGCGGCCGACAACAGGTCTTTCACCCGGTCGGCCTCTTCCCAGGTGAAGAAATCGACGGTCATCTTCTTCTCTCCGTCCGCGAACGTGCCGCGCGAGCTCTTGCGGCCGAAATGGCCGTAGGTCGCCGTCTTCCGGTAGATGGGACGCTTCAACTTCAGCGCGTCGATGATGCCCCGCGGCGTGAGGTCGAACACCTCATCGACGATCTTCTCCAGCCGCTCATCGGGCAGCTCTCCCGTGCCGAACGTCTGCACCATGATGGATACCGGGTGCGCCACGCCGATGGCATAGGCGAACTGCACTTCGCAGCGGCGCGCCAGTTTGGCTTCGACGATGTTCTTGGCCACCCAGCGCGCGGCGTAGGCTGCGGAGCGGTCGACCTTGGACGGATCCTTCCCGCTGAACGCGCCACCGCCGTGTCGGGCCATGCCGCCGTACGTGTCCACGATGATCTTGCGGCCGGTGAGTCCGGCGTCGCCGTGCGGGCCGCCGATCACGAAGCGCCCCGTGGGGTTGATCAGGAATTTGGTGCGTCGGTACTCGAGCCGGGCGGCCTCGAGGACGGGCTTGATGACCTCCTCGATCACGCCTTCACGAATCGCGCTCTGTGACAGTTGCCGCGATCCGTTGCGCTCGGCGTGTTGGGTGGAGACGACCACCGTGCGGACCGCGATCGGGCGATCGCCCTCGTATACCACCGACACCTGTGATTTGCCGTCCGGGCGGAGCCATTCGATCGGACGCTGTCCCCCGGTGCCCTTGCGCACCGCGGCGAGGCGCTCGGCGATCCGGTGGGCCAGCATGATCGGCAGCGGCATGCGCTCGCGCGTCTCGTTCGTGGCGTACCCGAACATCATCCCCTGGTCGCCCGCGCCTTGCGCTTTCAGCCCATCGGTGTCCACACCCATCGCGATGTCGGGAGACTGGCGGTCGATCGACGTGAGCACGGCGCAGGTCCGCCCGTCCATTCCATACGACGCGTCGGTATAGCCGATCCCCTCCACGGTCGTCCGAACCAGGTCGGGAATGTTCACGTAAGTCTTCGTCGTGATCTCCCCAGCCACGACGGCCATCCCGGTCGTCACCAATGTCTCGCATGCCACGCGTCCCGCCGGATCCCGGGCGAGAATGGCATCCAGGACGGCGTCCGAAATCTGATCGGCGACCTTGTCCGGGTGCCCCTCGGTGACCGACTCGGAGGTGAAGACGTGACGCTTGGGTGCCATGACTGCTGTGCCTCGGTGGGAGAAAGAGAAAAAGCGGCTTACGATGCCGCCGTACCGGGTGGCAAGGTAGCCACCCGTCCCCTGCCCGGCAACGCCGATTGCGGGTCGAGGAGCCGCACATCGATGTACTCACCCACGACGCTTCGGAGGGCCTCGGAGACCTCCTCCGCGCTCCGCGCGAGGAGGGCGGACTCGGCGGCCTGGCGCGCAGCCGGCTCGGGCACGGTACGGACGACCCACTTGACCAGCGGAAGTGCCGGAGGGGAGACGCTGAGGCGTTCGTACCCGAGGCCGATGAGCAGCACGGCGCTCAGCGGCTCCGACGCCATCTCGCCGCACACGCTGACCGGAATGTCCGCAGCCCGCCCGATCGCGAGCACCTCTCGAAGTTGGCGGACGATCGACGGGTGGTGCGGCGTGAACCGGTCGGCGAGCCGGGCGTTGCCGCGATCCACGGCCATGGTGTACTGGGTGAGATCATTCGTTCCCACGCTGAAGAAGTCGCTCACCTCGGCCAGCCGGTCGCCGATCACTACCGCGGCGGGCGTCTCGATCATGACGCCGACCGGGATCGTTTCGGCCGCGCGGACGCCTTCGCGGCGCAGCGCCTCCGCTTCCTCCTGCACCATGGCGCGGGTTTGCTCGACTTCCTCGACCAGCGTCACCAGCGGCAGCATGAGATGAATGTCGCGGTCGGCCGCGGCCCGGAGAATGGCGCGGATCTGTGGTCGGAACACGAGCGGCTCGTCGAGGCAGACGCGGATGGAGCGCCAGCCCAGAAACGGATTCGCCTCCTGTGGCGCCTTGAACGCCACCGGGAACTTGTCGCCCCCGAGGTCGAACGAGCGGACCACGATCGGCTGGCCCGGGAATGCCGATGCGATCCGGCGGAAGTAGTCGGTCTGCTCGTTTTCGGTCGGCAGACTGGCGCGGCCGGTGAGGAGGAATTCCGTTCGGAGCAATCCGACGCCCTGCGCTCCCATCCGCACGGCCGCCTCGATCTCCTCCGGCAGATCCACGTTGCCCATGAGCTTGATCGGCCGCCCGGACGGGGTGACGCACGGAGAATCCACCACCGCCTCGAGCTGAAGCTCCAGGCGGTGTCTGCGGCTCACCTGCGTCTTGGCCTCTTCCAGCTCGCCGCGGGTAGGCTCGAGGACGATGATCCCGCTCTGACCATCCAGCAGCAACATGGCACCGGCGGGAATCATGGCCAGCGCGCCGACTGCGCCCATCACCGCGGGGATGCCGAGCGAGTGAGCCAGGATGGCCGCATGCGCCGTCCGGGTGCCTTCCTCGCTCACCAGGCCGACCACGTGCTCGCGGTCGAGCTGCACCGTGAGGCCGGGCGACAGCTCTCGCGCGACCACGATCACCTGTTCGTCTGCGGGAATGGACCACGGCTCGGGACCGACGCGACCCATCAGATGGTTGAGCATCCGGAGCTGGATGGCGTGAAGATCGGCCAGCCGCTCCCGCAGGCGCGCCGCCCCCGACCACAGGTTGCGCAGCTCGAGTGCCTTGAACTCGTAGGCGGTCTCGGCGCTCAACTGATTGTTGCGGATCAAGGTCTCGACCGACGCGAGGAAATCCTCGTCCTGAGCCATCATGATCTGCGCGTCGAAGATTCGGGATTCTTCGGGTCCAGCGCGCTGGAGAACGCGGCGGCCGAGATCGCGGAGGTCCGCCACAACGATCTCCACCGCTTCTCGCAGGCGACGGAGCTCGGCATCCACCTGGTCGGGGCGCACGGTTCGGTCGGGGACCTCGGGGAAGTCCCAGCGAACCACGAGAGCCGGCGCGCAGGCCACGCCCGGTGAGACGCCGATTCCTCTGATAGTACGTGACATGCCTATGGCTCCCCGAACCCGCCGGCGACCAGCTCCGCCAGCGCGGCGACGGCCGCCTCCGCATCCGGGCCGTCGGCACGGATGGTGATGGAGCTCCCGTATTCCGCCGCGAGCATCATGACCCCCATGATGCTCTTGCCGTTGACGCCGACGCCATCCTTCGCCAGCTCGATATCGCTCGCGAAGTTGTTCGCGAGCCGGACGATCTGTGCCGCGGGCCGGGCGTGCAGCCCGTCCTGGTTGACGATGGTGGCTTCCCGCTCGATCACAGCCCCATCCACCTGAAGACCAGCAGCAGCAGCATCGCGATGAGGGTGAACCGGACGCTCGTGAGCCACGGTCCGAACCACCGCGTCACCGCGACACCGACGGCGCCCAGTGCCGCCGCGCCGAGGCCTCCGGCCCAGCCGAACCCTCGGAGGAACCACACCGCGACCATCGGAATCGCCAGCCCGATGGTGAACCCCGCCACCAAACCTATCCGACCCACCGCACGGGGGACCCACGACGCGGCGATTGCCGAGCCGACCTTCATTCCGGCGTCGTACCCAGTGCGAAGCGCCCAGATACCGGTTCCCAGCCGGAAGAGGTTGTAGATGACGAGCAGCCCGCCGATCGCCCACCAGCCCGCGCCGAGCACGACAGCCGCAAGCGCCAGGCCGATGAGTGCGGGGACCGCGCCGGTCCAGAAGAGCTCGTCGCCCAGGGCTCCCAATGGACTGCAGAGAGCGGTCCGGAGCCGGGCGATCTGCGCGCCCGGCACCGCCTCGTATTCCGCGCGCGCGGTCGCCCCGAGCGCGAGACCCGCCAGATTGGGGTTGCAGTTGAAGAACTCCGTGGAGCGCACCACCGCTTCGCTGTGGCGAACAGGATCCACCGTCTTCAGATCCTCGAGCAGCGGCTCGGCGGCGTACCCCATTCCCACGCCGAGCATCCGCTCGTAGTTCCAGGTCCCCTGCACCGCGTAGAGGCGGAGCAGCGCGCGCCATCCGCCGGTCACGCGAGGATCGCCACGAGAAGCCCGACCCCGACGCCGCCGATCAGCCACCGCAACCGCGCGCCCTGGCCTGCGCTCCGAAGGGCGCCGCTGACCGCGGCCGAAATCGCGCCGCCGATCGCGATCAGGCTGAGGCCGACCGCGGTGCGGCGGTCGAGCGGGACGTGAAGCGCGATCATCGCCGCGACCGCCAGCCCCACCGACGTGAGCGCGGCACCGCGCACTCCGTCCCGGACCAGGCCTCCGTACTGAAGCAGCCGGATCGCGCTTCCTTCGCCCGCGGCGAGCGCGGCCGCACGCTGCTGGATGGCGCGCGCGTTCCACCGCCGCACGTATTGAAGACTCCACCCGCCAAGTATCGCGAGGACGAGCCCCAGCGCGACGCTCGGGCCGAGGCCGAACTCCCACGGCGCGCCGGCGGCGAGAGCGGTCGCGACGACGGTCGCCGGACCATAGTCGGGGTAGCGGACCGCCCCGATGGGCAAGACGTCGAGCGCGAAGCACTCGAACAGAACGCCGACTCGAATACCGGCTTCGAGGTCACCCGCGAGCCACCCCGCGACCGAGCCGGCGACGAGGGGGCGGGACAGCAGTCCCTGCGGCACGCTCACGAGATCCAGCGCGGTGAGCGTGCCCCAGGCGATCAGGATCACGAGCCCGTACGGCGGTAACTCGCTCACGATAGCGATCTCAACGGTACGGGTGTCGTCGTGGGCAGATCTTGCGCCTGGATTTCCGCGCCGGCGCCTTCGAGGGCTTGAAGCCCGCGCAGCTCGTCGTCGGTGAGATAGAGATAAGGAAGGCGCTCCCGCCGGCCCGGCCGGTGGTGGACGCCGCCGAGATTGATCCGGTGCATCGCCGCGGGGTCGGCCGCATGCAGCGCCGCCATGGTCGAGAGATCGCCGGTGAGGACGAGGACGCGCCTTGTTCCCCGCTCCCATTCGCCGAGCCGGGGCGTTGCGTCACTCACGCTGGCGAACTCCAGCTCGATCTCCGGCGAGACGGCCATCCGATAGAGATCCTGCTCCCACGCGCTTGTCGCCACCGTATCATCTACCAGCACGATGAGCTCGATCGCGAGCGGGCGGCCCCATCCGATGACGACCTGCCCATGGACCAGCCGGTCGTCCACCCGGCTCAGGACGATGGGCATCAGCGCGTCCCGATCGCCTTCGTACCGGAGGCCGCCGCACGAGCGGCCGCGTCCCCGGATGGCAGGTCACGGTGGAAGAGAAAATCGACCAGCATCGCGAGGTTCACGCCGGTGACCACCGTGACTCCGGGGACCGCGCGCAAACGATTGAGAGTGGCGAACAGGCAGGATCCGCTCGCAAGGTCCACGAATACCACGGCCGGCGCGCCGTTCACCGCCTGGGCGATCCGCTCTTCCAGGGTGCCTCGGTCGCAGTCGCTGTTGGAGACGGGCACCAGGGCGCCCCGCACTCCACTGATCTGTTCGGCTGCCTCGATCAACGCCCCCGCCAGCCTGGCATGGCAGACCACCACGCCGCGCAGCTCGTCACTCATAATCTTCCTGGAGGTATTCCCGCACCCCCTTCTGTTCCTTCATGCGCTTGATGAGCCGCGCGTTGAATGCGGCCGCGACATCGACGCCGGAATAGCGCAACAGATGCATCATCGCGACCACCTCGGAGATCACCGTGATGTTCTTGCCGGGATTGAGCGGCACCACCACCCGTGGCAGTGCGACGTCGAGGATGACCGTCTCCTCCTGGCTGAGACCGGTGCGGTCGGCATCCTTCGCGGTGTCCCAGGCCTCGAGCTGCACCACCACCTCGATGCGCTTCTGCTGGCGCACCGACCGCGCCCCGAAGAGCGCGGGAATGTCGATGAGCCCGATGCCCCGGATCTCCATGTGGTGCGCCGCCAGCTCGTGACCGCGCCCGATGAGGACGTCGTTGCCTCGACGAGTGACCTGTACCACGTCGTCGGCCACCAGCCGGTGTCCCCGCTCGACCAGGTCGAGTACGCACTCGCTCTTCCCGATACCGGAGCGTCCGACGAAGAGCAGGCCCACGCCGTAGACGTCCGCGAGGGAGCCGTGGAGCGTCGTCCGCGGCGCGAATGCTTCCTCGACGATCGGCTTCACCCGGCGATAGAACTCGGCGGTCTTGAGCTTGCTTCGAAACACCGGCACGCCGTGGGTCCGCGCGAGATCCAGGAGCGCGGGCGGCACGTCGAGGCCCTTCGTGACGAAGATGCAGGGTAGATCGAACCCGAAGAACTTCTCGAGCGACGCCTGGCACTGCTCGGGGGCGAGCGAATTGAGATAGGTGATCTCGGTCTCGCCGAGAACGTGAATCCGGTTGGGCGCAAAGCGCCCGGTATAGCCGGCGAGCACCAGACCTGGGCTCGCCACTTCGGCTTCCGCCATCTGACGATCCAGCCCGAGGTCGCCCGTGAGGGCCTCGACCTGAAGCGGATCGCCCCGGCGTGAGAGAAAATCCCGTAGCCGCAGCATCACACCGACTGAGACGGCGGAGTCCGGGACCGACGCGGACGGGTGGAGGCCCGTTCCAGCTGGCGGCGCAGTTTTTCCTCGGCACGGTCCAGCGCGCTCCGGTGGTCCCCGCCTTCGCCCCGGGCCACGAGCACCTCCCCGCGCGCCACATGCAGCCGGAGTTCGGCCGTCAGTACCGGTCCCTCCATGTCGAACACCACTGCCGACTCGATCGGACGGGTCGCGATGCTCCCGAGCCGCTCGACAACGGTGCGGGCGCGCTCCTTGAGCGCGTCGGAAATCTCGCAATGGCGGGCGGTAATGGTCGTCTGCATGATGCCTCCTCCGGCTCAGCGCAGCGCCGTGCCGGCGATGATGTCGTCGAGGTGTCGTTCCGTGGCTGCCGCGGCGGCTTCCCAGGTGAGCCCCTCCGCGAACCGGCGAGCGGCGACGCCGAGGCTGGCGACTTGCCCGGGCGCAGCGGCGAGCTCGAGCATGCGGGCGGCCAGTGCCTGCTCGTCGCCATGCGGCACCAGAAATCCGGTGACCCCGTCCTGCACCGAATCCCGAAGCCCCGGGCTGTTCGACGCGATCGAGGGCGTGCCACACGCGGCGGCTTCGACCACGGTGATACCCCACCCTTCCTTGGGAGATGGGAAGAGATTGGCCCAGCACCCGCGCAAGAGCGACAGTTTTTCCTCTTCGCTCACGAAGCCGCGGAAATCAACGGCTCCATCCTGCCCCAGCTCTGCCGACAGTCGCACCAGTTCCGGAAGGTAGTCACCGGCGCCAGCGACGACGAGCCGGAGCTCGGGCCGCGTGCGCCGTGCCGCCGCCAGCGCGCGAATGGCATACCCTATTCCTTTATAACGCTTCAACCGTCCAACGTACAAGAAGGTCGGCACCGCCTCGCGCCGCCCCGCCGGATCGGGAGAAAGTCGCACGCTGTCGACGCCCGGATGAATGACCCTGATGTGCTGCGCCGGAATTCCCCGGGCCACGAGGTCGTCGCGTGTGCTCTCACTGATCGCGTGAAACGCCGACCCGCGGTAGGCGATCGACAGTGGTCGTTCCGCGAGCCAGACGAGCGCGGCGAGCGGCCACGGCGCTTCCTGAAAAACCGTTTCACCGAACAGGTGCGGCACGATCGCACAGAAGGGGATGCCCTCTCGCGCGAGGAAAAGCGGAAGTTTGTTGATGTCCTCCACCAGGACGTCGGGGCGGCCGGCGCGAATCGCTCGGCGCACGGCGCCGCGTCCCAGCGCCGCGAAGCTGTGCCGGGCGCCGACCCGCTCCACCTGAATGCCGGCCACGGTCGCGGTGGCCGGCGCCCCCTCCCACCCCGAGCAGACCAGCCGGACGCGGTGCCCCGCATCCGCGAGCCGGCCGAAGATCTCGAACAGGTGGACCTCGGCGCCGCCCGCCTGCGGATTCTCCCGATCCTGCCAATTGACCAGCAGGATGTTCATGGGCGCGGGATGGCTGAAACGGTCACAGCCGCCCGGTGGCGCGAGCGATGCCGTCGAGGACGCCGTTCACGAATCCCGGCGCGCGGGCACCGCCGAACCAGTGCGCGAGACGGACGGCTTCGTCGATCGCCACCTTGGGCGGAACCGAGCCGCGCCGCAGCTCGTGGATGCCGAGTCGCAGAATGTTCCGCTCGACGACGGCCATGCGGCCGAGTCGCCAGTTCTCGCTCGCGCGCGCGGCCTCCGCATCGAGCGCTCCCACCTCCGCCACCACATCGCTGGCGAGCTCCTCGGCCCGGTCGAGAACCCGAGGCTCCGGCCCGGTGAGACGCGAGAGTCCCTGGGCGATCGCGGATAGATCCGGTCCCCCCTGCAGCTCCCACGCGTAAAGGAGCTGCAGGGCCCGCGCACGGCTTTTGGTCTCAGGCCTGAGCATCTGATTCACGAATCTGTCCGATCACGTCGGCCGCCTGCAGCGCCGCAGCTGCCGCCTCGTGCCCTTTGTTGCCTGCGGCGCCACCCGCCCGATCCACGGCCTGCTGCAGCGTCTCCACCGTGAGAACGCCGAATCCGACCGGCACGCCTGTCCTCAACGCGACCTCGTTGAGCCCGCGCGCCGCCTCTCCCGCCACGTATTCGAAGTGTGGCGTGTCGCCCCTGATCACCGCTCCGAGCGCGACGAGGCAGGAATATCGTCCGGTGCCGGCCGCGGCCGCCGCTGTCACCGGCAGCTCGAACGCACCCGGCACCCAGATGACGTCGATTGCCTCACGCGCGAGGCCCGCCTCCTGGCAGCACGCGAGCGCCCCCTCCAGCAGGCGCGATGTGATCAGCTCGTTGTAGCGACTCACGAGGATCGCCACACGCCCGGTCGGGCGCAGGCGTGAAGAGAAGTCGGGCACGGGCTCAGTGGGCGAGAAGGTGGCCGAGCTTGTCGCGCTTGACCTGGAGATACCCGCGGTTCTCCTGATTCGGGTCGGCGACGAGCGGGACGCGCGAGCTGATTTGCAGCCCGTAGCCCTCGAGCCCGACCAGCTTCCGGGGATTGTTGGTCATGACGCGGATCGACGACAACCCGAGGTCGCGCAGGATCTGCGCGCCGATGCCGTAGTTCCGGAGATCGGGCGCGAAACCGAGCCGCTCGTTGGCTTGCACCGTGTCGGCCCCGGAATCCTGGAGGGCGTACGCCCGCAGCTTGTTGAGCAGGCCGATCCCGCGGCCTTCCTGATCGAGATAGACGATCACGCCGCGTCCCTCCCGGGCGATCAGCTCCATCGCACGGTGGAGCTGGATGCCGCAGTCGCACCGTTGCGAGCCGAAGACGTCGCCGGTGAGACACTTCGAATGCATGCGCACGAGCACATCCGCCTGCCCCGCGACCTCGCCGAACACCAGCGCGACGTGCTCCGCGTGATCCACGTCGTTCTGATACCCGATGATCGTGAAGTCGCCGAACTCGGTCGGGAGACGCGCCTCCGCGACCCGATGTACCAGCTGCTCTTTCTGAAGCCGATACGCGACGAGCTGCGCGACGGTCACGAAGGTGAGGTTGTGCTGCTTCGCGATCGTCTCGAGGTCCGGCCGCCGCGCCATGGAGCCGTCGGCGTTGAGGATCTCGCAGATGACGCCGGCGGGCACCAGGCCCGCGAGACGGGAGAGATCGACGCTCGCCTCGGTCTGCCCCACGCGCTGCAGGACACCCCCGGGCCGTGCGCGGAGCGGGAACACGTGGCCCGGGCGGCGCAGATCGGATGGTGTGGTCGCGGGATTGATGGCGACATGGATCGTCCGTGACCGGTCGCTTGCCGAGATCCCCGTGGTGACCCCGAACCGCCGCTCCGCGTCGATGCTGATGGTGAACGCGGTCGACAGCTCCTCGGTGTTGCGCTCGGTCATCTGGGGGAGGCCTAGCTGATCGCAGCGCTCGCCGGTCAGCGCGAGGCAGATCAGGCCTCGCCCGTGCAGGGTCATGAAGTTGATGGTCTCGGGCGTGACCAGCTCCGCCGCGCAGACGAGGTCACCCTCGTTCTCCCGGTCCTCGTCATCGGCGACGATGACGATCTTCCCGTTTCGGAGGTCTTCTATCGCCTGTTCGATCGTGCCGAAGGTGGTCATGTCGAAGGTGAAGGGTCTCGGATCCCCTTCACCGTTCTCCTTTCATCAGACGGTCGACGTACTTGCCGATCGTGTCGGCCTCGAGATGGACCCGGTCGCCGGGGCGCAGGTTGCTTAAGGTCGTGTGCTGTAAGGTAAACGGAATGAGGGACACCTGGATGACACCGTCCGAAGGCAAGTCGTTCACCGTCAGACTCACTCCGTCCACTGTAATAGAGCCGAGCGGGACGGAGATTCGGCTCACGGCGGCAGGGGCCTCGATGTCCACGAGGCGCGCGTCGTCCCGATCGCGAACCCCCCGGATGGTCCCGACCCCATCCACGTGGCCCTGGACCAGGTGCCCGCCCAGCCGGTCGCCAACCCGAAGCGCCCGCTCCAGATTCACCTGCCGTCCTGCCGTGTAAGTGCTGAACTTGGTTCGGTCTAGCGATGTTTGTATGATGTGAAACGTGAGGTTGCCGCCGTCCTGCGCGGCCACGGTCAGGCACGCGCCGTCCACCGCAATGCTTTCTCCGTCCGCCACATCGCGCCAGGGCGTGCCCACCACGAGATCGAGTCCCTCGGCACCGGGCCGCGCCGTCGTGACCGTCCCGACGACCTCGATGAGACCGGTGAACATCAGGCGCGATCCACCACGAGCAGCGTATCCTCTCCGAGCGCCCGCCGATCGCTCACCCGCCAGCGCGAGGCGTCGGCGAGCCCGGTCCCAGGAACTCCTGCCGTTGCGGGAACGGCTCCCATGCCGAGCCAGAGCGGGCTCTGGACCCAGTAATACCTGTCCACGACGCCGGCCGCGAGGAGCGCGCCTGCCAGACGGCCTCCGCCCTCCACCAGAAGGGAGCTGACTCCGCGACTCCGGAGCGATGCCAGGCACTGGGCGATGTCGGACGACCGCATGATCTCGACACCAGCGGTCTCCACCGGACCGAGACGCGCTTCCTTGGCAGTGGGAGCCACGATCGCAAGTGTCGGCGTCGCCCTGGCGGTCCTGACGACGTCAAGGGTCGCGGGGAGGTCGCCGTCGGCAGCGAAGACCACGCGGAGCGGCGTCACTCGAGGACGAATCGGCCCCCGGACGGTGAGCGACGGGTCGTCGGCCCGGGCCGTCACGCCACCGACCCCGATGGCGTCGAACCCGGCCCGGAGCCAATGGACATACTCACGCGCTTCGGGCCCCGAGATCCAGCGCGAGTTCCCGTTCGCGTCCGCGATGCGGCCGTCGAGTGTCGTCGCGAGCTTGAGCGCGACGAAGGGTCGCGTGTTGTCCCGGTGCCTGTGCAGGAAGGCGGCGTTCTGATCGGCGGCAGTACGCTCGAGCAGACCGAGCGTCACATCCACGCCGGCGGCGCGCAGGCGCGCCGAGCCTCCGGCGGCTTCTGGATTTGGGTCTGGGAGGGCGACCACGACGCGCTGCACGCCGGCGGCGATGAGCGCGTCGGCGCAGGGCGGCTGCTTGCCGTGATGCGCACAGGGCTCGAGCGTGACGACAACCGTGGCGCCGCGAGCTGCCGGACCCGCCTGGGCCAGCGCCACCACCTCGGCATGCGGGCCGCCGTACTCCGCATGCCAGCCCTCTCCAACCATGACGCCGTCGCTCACGACGACGGCGCCGACGAGCGGATTCGGCTGTACCCTTCCCCAACCCCGCCAGGCGAGATCGAGTGCGCGAGTCATCGCCTCCCGCTCGTCCACAAGCCTCCTAGAGTCCCACGCGCAGGCCGAGTCCCGCGTAGAACTTGCCTTTGGTCGTGTCGAAGTCCTCGAAGTCGGTCGTGAGATCCTGGTCCTTGCCCGTCTGATATCCTGCCTCGCCATTGAGAGTGACCACACCGAGCCCGAGTCCCGCGTCCAGGAAGGCGGTGGCGCGGGACGTTTTGAGCCGGAATCCGAAATCGGCCGGTTGGAGCGCAGTGGGCACGCGAATCAGACCGTTACCGGTGTACTTATCCCAGCCGATGCCTCCCGCAAGCCCGATCACGCCAAGCTGCTTGCCGACCGTGAGGCGGAGGTTGGTGGCGTGGAGGTCCACCGAGTATTGAAACTCGTCGCCGTCGGCAATGCTCCCGTAGGTGATCGTGGGAATGTCGCGCCGCATCACACTCACCGCCACGCCCGGCAGTGGGCCGGTTTCCTTCAGGATGCCCACTCGAAGGCCGTAGCCCAGCCCGAGCGCGACGTCACCGATGCGTCGGGCGTCGTTGTCCACGGTGAAGTGATCGAGTACGGATGTGGGGAGAAGCTGTGCCGATCCGAGCACGTCCACGGCGAGCAGCCCCGAGGGGAGGCCCCCGTAGAGGCCGACAGCCGCTTCGATCAGTGGCGCCGGTGCGAAGACCTTGTCCCCGGCCGGTACGGTATTGCTGCTCCCATCGTACGAGAGGTCAGGGAGCACGATCTCCATGGCATTGACCCGCGGCGTGATGGCGAAGCGTCCAGGTGAGCCCAGAGGACCGCCGGTGCCGAATACCGGGTTGCCGCCACTCACCAACCCGCCGAGCAGGGGATGAAACGCCCTCGTGGCATCGACCGCCGCGGTACAGACTCGTTCCGCATCCCCGGAAAACGGGGTGCACTCGGCGGCTTGAGCTAGAACGGGAGAGACGATCGCGGTGGAGAGGAGTGCGCAAAGGAGAACGGCGGTGCGCATCGGTGGGCTCCGTCAGGGACGGGCGAACGTGACCGCCGTATCGCCGCGGCGGATCTCGCCCATCGGCCAAGTTGCGACCCCGTCGGCTTTCGCGGCGGCCTGCGCCGCGGGCAGCGCGTCGGGCGGCAGCACGGCGATGAGTCCCACACCGAGGTTGAAGACGTCGCGCATTTCCCCGGTGGAAACGCTTCCCGCCTGCTGCAGGGTGGCGTAGAGCGGCGGCAGCTCCCATGCATCCGGATCTACCACCGCTTCGCAGCCAGGCGGCAATATCCGCACCAGGTTCCCCGGGATTCCCCCTCCGGTGATGTGCGCGAGTCCGTGCATCCGATCGAGTACGGGGGTGACGCTGCGGAAATAGCTGCGGTGTATGGCGAGCAGCGCATCCGCGACGGTCTGGCCGGTGTCGCCGAGGCGATCGTCCAGTTCGAGACCTAGCCGTTCGAATACGATGCGGCGGGCGAGCGTGTACCCGTTGGTGTGCAATCCGGTGGACGCATAGCCGAGCAGAACGTCACCCGGCACGATCGCAACCCCATGCAGGGCCCGGTCCTCCTCGACGATGCCCACGATGGTTCCCGCGAGATCGTACGTCCCAGGCTGATACAGTCCCGGCATCTGCGCCGTCTCTCCGCCCGCAAGCGCCATCGCGTGTGCGCGGCACCCGCGCGCGATCCCCGCCACGATGCCTTCGATCTGCTCGACCTCGAGTCCCGATCCCGCGATGTAATCCATGAAGGCGATGGGCGTGGCACCATGCACGAGAATGTCGTTGACGCTGTGGTTCACCAGATCCTCTCCCACTCCATCGAAGCGCCCCGCCTGCAGCGCCACGAGGACCTTGGTGCCGACGCCATCGGTGCTGAGCACGAGCGTCGGCTTCTTGAGGCCGGGAGGCACCCGCACCATGCCGCCGAACGCGCCGACCCGGCCGGCGGAGAGCGCGGTGCGAGTGCCCGCGACGAGTACGCCGATGCGCGCCTTGGCGGCGTCGGCGCCCGCGAGGTCCACCCCGGCAGCCGCGTACTCGCGGCTCATGCGAGTTCCTCGGCGAGTGCGACGTGCGTGAGATCCTTGAAGGCCCGCACCCGGGTCTCGACGTCGGCGAGGTTCAGATGATCGAAGCCACGGACGCCGAACTGCTCGACGGCGTACGACCCCATCGCGGCGCCGTACACCATCGCCCGGCGGAGGCCTTCATCGGATGTATCGGCGGTGCGGGCGAGGTAGGCCATGAATCCTCCGGCGAACGCATCACCCGCACCGGTCGGATCGAAGACGTTCTCGAGCGGATAGGCCGGCACGTAGAATGTGCGGGACTCGCTGATGAGCAAAGCACCGTGCTCGCCCTGTTTGATGACGACTCGCGTCGGCCCGTGGTTCAGGATCCACTTCCCCGCCCGATGGATGTTCCAGTCGCCGCTCAACTCCCGGGCCTCGCTGTCGTTCACCATCAGGACGTCGACCCGGGACAAGAGATCGAGCAGCGCCGGCTTCTTCCCCTGAATCCAGTAGTTCATGGTGTCGCACACGACCATCTTCGGCTGGTGTACCTGCGAGAGCACGCCGAGCTGAAGCTCCGGGTCGATGTTGCCGAGAAAGAGAAACTTGGCCGAGCGGAACTTCTCCGGCAGTTTGGGCTGAAAGTTGGCGAAGACGCCGAGCCGGGTCTCGAGGGTTTCTCTACTCTGCAGATCGTAGGAGTACTTCCCCTTCCACCGAAAACTTTCGCCCTCGGCCTGCTCGACGCCTGACCAGTCGATGCCCCGCGAGGCGAGGCGCTCGAGCTCGGCGACCGGATAGTCGCTCCCAACGACACCGACCACCTGCACCGGATAGAGCAGCGACCCGGCGACGCTGAAGTAGACGGCGGAGCCCCCCAAGGCGTCCGCGGTCTCGCCGAAGGGCGTGAAGATGGAATCGAGAGCGATACTGCCGACGACGAGAAGGCTCATCCGATCACATCCGGTCGGGGGCGGAGATGCCGAGCAAGGCCAGGGCATTGGCGAGGGTAATGCGCGCCGCGCGGGCAAGCAGCAGCCGCGCCTGTTCGGTCGCCGGCCCTTCGGGCGCGCCGACGGCACGGGTGTGATGGTACCAGGCGTGGACGACCGTCGCGAGCTCGTGGAGGTACCCGGTGATGCGATGCGGCTCACGCTCGCGGGCCGCCTTCTCGACGATCTCGGGAAACAGGACGAGTTTCTTGAGCAGGTCACTGTCCTGAGGAGCGGTGAGTGCCGCGAGATCGAGATCGCTTTCGACCGACTCCGCTTCCCGGCCGGCGGTGCGGAAGATTCCGGTCAGCCGCGCGTGGGCCATCTGCACGTAGAAGATCGGATTCTCGTCCGTCTGCTTGAGTGCCTGGTCGATGTCGAACACCATGGGCGTCTCGCCCTTGGTGCGGAGGAAGAAGTAGCGGGCCGCGTCCACACCGACCTCCTCGAAGAGGTCGCGCAGGGTCACGAACTGGCCCGACCGCTTCGACATCTTCACTTCTTCGCCGGACCGTTCCACCTTCACCAGCTGAACCAGCGCCACGTCGAAGAACTCCGGCGGATAGCCCAACGCCTGCAGCACCGCCCGCATTCGCGGGATGTACCCGTGATGGTCGGCGCCCCAGACGTCGATGGCGCGGTCGAAGCCGCGCTCGTGCTTGTCCACGTGGTACGCGATGTCGGGGACCAGGTACGTGTAGCTGCCATCGCCCTTGCGGAGAACCCGGTCCTTGTCGTCGCCGAAGTCCGTCGTCCGGAGCCATAGCGCCCCGTCGGCTTCGTACGTCAGGCCGCGCTCTGCGAGCAGCGCGAGGCTTTGCTCGACCTTCCCCCCATCGTAGATGGCCTGCTCCGAGCTCATCACGTCGAACACCACGCCGAAATCCCGGAGATCGCGGTCCTGTTGCTCACGCTGGATCTGGAGGGCCAGCTCCCGGCAGCGGCGGATGCCCTCATCGGGGGGAAGATCGCCGAAAGCCCGTCCCTCGCGCCGGAGAACATCCCGCGCGTCTTCCCGGAGATATTCGCCGAAGTAGCCGCCCTCGGGGACTTCGGCTGAACGGCCGGCTTCTTCCTGAATCCGGGCCCACAGGCTCTGCGCCAGCTTGTCGATCTGGACACCGGCATCGTTGATGTAGAACTCGCGGGTGACCGTATGGCCCGTCCACTCGTGGAGCGCGGCGATACCGTCGCCCAGCGCCGCGCCGCGGCCGTGACCGACGTGGAGGGGTCCCGTCGGATTGGCCGACACGAACTCGATATTCACCATGAGCGGGTGGGCGGCCAGGGACCGCCCGTAGGCAGGCCCCTCGTCGAGAATGCGGCGGTGCGCCAGGGCCAGCTGGTTCTGGGCGAGCCAGAAATTGATGAATCCGGGACCGGCGATCTCGGTACGGGCCACGAGCTCGGCAGAGAGGTGTAACTCCTCGAGGACGCGCTCCGCGGTCTTCCGTGGATTGCCGCGTTCCTTCCTGGCGAGCACCATCGCCAGGTTGGTGGCGAGATCGCCGTGACCGGCATCGCGGGGACGCTCCAGGACGAACTCGACCCCATCGGCGCCGAGTCGCGCGGCCACCCGCGAGAGCTCGGCGCGGAGCGCGTCGCTCACTCGCCTGAAGCCTTCTTCTTTTTCGTGCCGGAGGAGGACTCGGCGGGGGCGGCCTTGGCCGGAGATTCCTTGGGTGTCGTTGGCTTCTCGCCGGCGTCAGCCTTGGCCCCGGTCTCCGCGCTCGAGGGGGTTGGCTCCTTGCGGGGTCCCTTCCCGTCCTTGCCGTAATCGGTGATGTAGAAGCCGCTGCCTTTGAAGACCAGCCCAGCGCCGCCCGAGATCTTCCGGATAGCCGTTTGGCCGCACACCGGGCACTTGGCGCGGGGCTTTTCGGTCATCTTCTGGAATTTCTCGAAGCCGTGACCTTCGGGACACTGGTATTCGTAGGTCGGCATGCGGTCTCGCTGTGGGTTAAATGATGTCAGCGAATAAAGTTAGCGCTGCGAAGGCCTCGGTTCAAGGACTTGTGCTCTTTCATCCAGACTGCGTCACTGGCGCTTTCACCACAGAGGCACAGAGGACACGGAGAACCAACCGGAGTCTTAGTAGCCGTTTACCACCCTGCGAATTCCCTGGACCAGGCGCTCAGTGTTGAAGTTGATGAGTAATCCGACCCGACGATTCGTCAGCCTCAGGTATGTCAGAAGTTGGGCCTTATGGATGGGATCAACTGCGGCGATGGCTTTCACCTCGACGACCACCGAACGTCCACGATCAGGTCTATCCGGTATCCCGATTCCAGCCCGAGGCCCTTATAGCGTATCGGTATCGGCACCTCTCGTTCGAACTGGATTTTCCGAAGTGCCAATTCGTGACATAGGCAATGCTGGTAACTCGACTCGAGTAGCCCCGGCCCCAATGCCCTGTGCACCTCCACAGCAGCACCGATGATCTCTCTGGAGACCACCACATCGCTGTTCTCTGTGTCCTCTGTGCCTCTGTGGTGAACCATGAACTGAGCTTCGCAACCAGCGACGCTCGACCAGCAATCCAAACCTCGCACCCCGAAGCGCCGTCATGCCGGCCGGTACACCCCCCAGACCTCCCGAAGCGCATCACTGATCTCGCCGAGCGTCGCGCGGGCGCGAACGGCCTCCAGAATCGGCGGCATCAGCGGTGTCGTGCCGGCCGCGGCGTGCTTGAGCGCCGTGAGACGCTGAGCCACCGCGCTCCCGTCCCGCACCCGCTTGACCTCGGCCAGGCGCTCGCGCTGCGCCCGTTCCAGCGCGGAGAAGTCCGGCGCCTCGATAACCGGCGGCGGAGAGCCGTCCGCGAAACGGTTCACCCCGACCACGACCATCTGTCCCGACTCCTGCGCCTGCTGGAGCGCATACGCACTCCGGGCAATCGCCTCCTGAAAGAAACCCCGTTCGATGGCTCGAGCCGCGCCGCCCAGGTCGTCAACCTGCGCAATCAATTCGCGAGCCCCACGCTCGATCTCGTCCGTGAGAGACTCGAGGTAGTAGCTCCCGGCGAGCGGATCCACCACGTCCGGCACTCCACTCTCGTAGCCGATGATCTGCTGGGTTCGGAGCGCCAGCGTCGCCGACTCCGCCGTGGGCAGGGCCAGTGCCTCGTCGTATCCGTTCGTATGCAGCGATTGCGTGCCGCCCAGCACAGCCGCGAGCGCCTGCAACGTCACCCGCACGACGTTGGTGAGCGGCTGCTGAGCCTGCAGAGTCACGCCGCCGGTTTGAGTGTGAAACCGAAGCCGCGCCGTCGCGTCACCCGCGCCGAATCGTTCACGAACCAGACGGGCCCAGAGACGGCGTGCCGCGCGGAACTTGGCCACTTCCTCGAACAGGTCGTTGTGGCTGGCGAAGAAGAACGAGAGTCGCGGCCCGAAGGCGTCGACGCCCAGCCCGGCGTCGGTCGCGACGCGCACGTATTCGAAGGCGTTGGCGAGGGTGAACCCGACTTCCTGGATCGCGGTCGCGCCCGCCTCGCGCATATGATACCCGCTGATGGAGATCGGGTTGAAGCTCATCCCCTCGTCGCTCACGAAGCGGAAGATGTCGGCGACCAACCGGAGCGACGGTGCGGCCGGATAAATGTACGTCCCGCGCGCGATGTACTCCTTGAGCACGTCGTTCTGCACCGTGCCTGTGAGCCGGGCCCGCTCCACGCCCTGCTCCTCGCCAACCACCACGTACATCGCGAGCAGGATCGCCGCGGTGGCATTGATCGTCATCGAGGTGGAGACGCGGTCGAGCGGGATCTCCCGGAAGAGAGCCGCGAGGTCTTCGACCGTGTCGATCGCGACGCCCACCCGGCCCACCTCGCCCTGCGCCATCGGATGGTCCGAATCGTAGCCCATCTGGGTGGGAAGATCGAACGCCGTGGACAGTCCCATCTGGCCCGCGGCGAGCAGCTGGCGGAACCGCCGATTGGTCTCGTCCGCCGTCCCGAACCCGGCGTACTGCCGCATCGTCCAGAGACGGCCGGCATACATGGTGGGGTAGACGCCGCGGGTGAACGGAAATTCCCCCGGAGCGCCGAGGTCACGCGCGGGATCGCCGGTCCAGTCCGACGGACCGTAGACCTGCTTCACAGGGCGGGCTGAGCCGTGGCGCCGCTGACGCGCGACGTTGCGCGTCGGATGGTGTCGGCCACGAATCCCACGTCCTCTCGCGATCCGATCACCAGTGGCGTGCGCTGGTGCAGGCGAGTGGGAACGATGTCCAGAATCCGGTTGACCCCGTCGGTCGCGCTCCCCTCGGCCTGCTCCGCGATGAACGCCATCGGGCTCGCCTCGTAGAGCAGGCGAAGCTTGCCTTCGGGATTCCGGGCGTCGGCGGGATACAGAAACACGCCGCCGTTGATGAGGTTGCGATGGAAATCCGCGACCAGCGAGCCGATGTACCGGCTGTTCTTGGGCTTCATGCCGTCTTCGAATTCGCCCTTGAGTCCCCGAACCGCCGTCTGCACCGCCTTGTCCCACCGCGGAAAGTTGCTCTCGTTGACACTGTAGTACGTCCCGACTCTCGGCGTGATGATTCGCGGATGCGAGAGGAGGAACTCACCGATCGTGGGATCGAGAGTGAAGCCGTGAGCGCCCTGCCCCGTCGTGTACACCAGCATCGTGCTCGAGCCGTACATGACGTAGCCCGCGGCCACCTGGCGGCAGCCCGGCTGGAGCACGTCGGCCGCAGTGCCCCGCCCTTCCATGCTCACGCGCCGGTAGATGCTGAAGATGGTTCCGACCGCCGAGTTCACATCGATGTTCGAGGAGCCGTCGAGGGGATCGAAGAGGACTGCATACTTGCCCACGCCGTATTCGGCAGGGACCGGGACGATGTCTTCGTCTTCCTCCGATCCCATCACGCACACACGGCCGGTATGGTTGAGGCAATTCTTGATGGTCTCATTTGCCAGTACGTCGAGCTTCTGCTGGATCTCCCCCTGGACGTTTCGCTCGCCGTCGGTACCCAGAATGTTGACCAGACCCGCGCGGCGAATCGCCGCGGCGATGATCTTGGTCGCGAGCGCGATGTCGTACAGCAGATTCGAGAGCTCGCCCGTGGCTTCGGGGAAGCGGTCCTCCTGATCGAGAATGAAACGCTCGATGGTCGTGACGGACGTCAGCACGCGATCCCCCGGTGAGAAAGATTGGTTCTGAGTCTGCGGTTCAGCGCACGTCGAACGTCGCGACCCCTCCGCGCGAGCGAACGATCATGCGGGCACCGTCGGTGGTGACGGTGATGGTTCCCTCCCGGTCGGTCCGGTGGACCTCGGTCGCCGATCGAGCGAGTCGTGCCAGCGTGACGGGAGAAGGATGCCCGTAGTCATTCCTGCCCACGGAAATCACGGCCACCCTCGGGTGGAGCGTCCCCAGCCATGCGTCGCCGGTACTGCCGCGGCTCCCGTGATGGCCCACCTTGAGTACGTCCACCGGCCCGAGCTTCCCTCCCATCGCCGATTCGGCGGGGAATCCCGCATCCCCGGCGAGCAGAGCCTGAAACCCCCCGTACTCGACAAGCAGAACGAGAGAATCTTCGTTGAGGTCCTCGCCCCAGTGGGACCACCCCGGTATCGGGTGCAGGACGCTGAAGCTCACCCCGTCCAGGGTAAACCGTTCGCCGCCGTGCACGGGATGCCACGAGACCCCGGAGCTGTCGAGCAGACGAAGAAACGCAGTATACCGCGCATCCGCGACCATTGCGCCGGGCTCGAGGACGAGACCCGCACGAAACCGGGACAGAACCGAAGGGGCGCCGCCCAGGTGATCCGCGTGGGCATGAGAGATGACGACCAGGGCCAGGCTCCGTACGCCATGGCTGGACAGGAACGGGGCGACGACGCGGCGACCGGCGTCGTTTCTGTCACCGGCGGGTCCGGCATCCACGACGACCCAGTGGCCCCCTGGCGTCCGGAGCACCGCCGCATCCCCCTGCCCGACGTCGAGAAAATGTAACGTGAGGTCTCGACCACTGGCACCCGATCCGTGCGGTGCCCGGGAAACGAGCGTGACCCAGACCGACGCGGTGACGACCCAGCCCAGCCTCCGTCCCGCTTCCCCGATAGTGTTGCGGAATCCCATGATCCATAGCGCCACCGCCAGCACGGTCAGCCAGGGTAGCACGGCAACCGCGTGACCCGGCTCAACTCGGATGTGCCCGCCCGGGATCGCAGCCCCTGCGATCGCGGACAATTCGAGCAGGTGGAGCGCGAAACCGGATCCCGCCGCGAAAGCCTGCGCGGCGACGGGAACGATCGGATAGAGGATAAGGCTCGCCAGGACTCCCGGCACCGCCAGCGCGGCGATGGGGATCGCGACGAAGTTGAGCACCAGTCCCGCGAGGGCGACGGTGCCGAGCGCCGCGGCGGTGATGGGTGCGGTGGCGAGCGTGGCTCCGAGCGAGCTCCCGAGAGTTCTCCAGATGAATCCGGTACCGAACGCGTGGTCGGTCCAGCGGCTGAACCGCGAGGCGCCCCACAGTGCGCTTGCGGAAAGCCACCCCCCCAGATCGAGGATCGCCCAGGGGTCGAGGAGGAGCACCATGAGACACGTGGCTGCGAGGAGCGAGTCCGCGTGCACGTGTCTCTGTGTGAGTCGGCATCGGGTGGCCACGACCGCCAACGCCGCGGCCCGCGTGGCGGGTGCCGGCCAGCCCAGGAACGCCACGTACAGCACACTGACCACGGCCGAGAGAATCAGCGCTCGGGAGCGACCGGCGCGAAGGAGACGGCCCACGAGAAAGAGCCAGGCCGTGATGAGTCCGACGTGAAATCCCGAGATCGAGAGCAGATGCACGAGCCCCGCGTCGGCGAAGCGCTGTTGGAGATCGGGATCGATTCCCCCACGGCGTCCGAGTATGAGTGCGTCGACGAGCGAAGCCCTGGCGCCATAGAGAGCCCGGCTCGCGCCGGCGAGCGCCGTCCGCAGCCGAGCCCCCAGACCTGGCGTTCCCGACGATGCATCCGCTGAACGAATGGCCAGCGTCCCACCGGGACGCCCGCCCGGGCCGGCAGTTGGAATCCACTGGCCCGTGACGGCCACTGCCAGCCCGGCGGCGAGTGGCTGCCCGCGGGGCCATGAGACGGAGAGCGGCCCTGAACATGCGGCCAACGGGCGCACGAACGCTCGCCCTCCCTCCGATGGCACCGGCTCGAGCAACCGGACGCGAAGTCGCAGCTCACCGGCCGGAATTCGGGCCGCGCAACTATTCCGTTCACGGAGCCACGCCGTCTCGGCAGTGACTCGTCCCATCATGGCGCCGATCGCCAACAGCGACAGAAGAGGGCGCCGGGAGAGCGGAGCGGCGGCAAGGAGCACGGCCGCGCCGAGCGGGGTGCCAAAATGCAAGAGGCCGGTCGCGAGACCGGCCCCATAGACGAGTGTCAGGAGAATGGCGGGTCGCGGCTTCACGGCCGCCCCGAACTCAGTTGCTCTTGGCTCGTCCCTTCCCGTCGCACCGCGGCGCCAACGAAATGCGCCGGAGCGCATCCATCATCGCGACGTCGATGGCCGCACGGTTCTGTTCTTTTTCCAGATTGAGCTCGGTGACCACCGACCCGGTCAGGCTGGAGACATAGCGTGGAGTGATACGGTTGAGCGTGAACACGAACGCATCGTCCCGACACACTTCGCAGCCACAGAAATCGGGAAAGTGCCCGCGCAGCGAGTCGTAGGCCGCGCTGACGTGATCTTCTGCGATGTTTCGAATCACAGCACCGCCAATGAGGGCGATACCACCGCCCCGGTGAAGGTGGATCCGGTCGTGCCGGTGAGACGCACGGCGTGGTACTCCCCCAGGGCGCCGGCCGACAGCTCGAGCAGCACGGCATGGTTGCCCCGCGTGCGTCCGAACATGAATCCGCCCCGTCGCGCCGGCCGCTCGACCAGCACCTCATGGAGCTCTCCCACCCGGGCGACGTTCTTGCGACGTGCGTGCGCCCGAACGGCTTCGATGAGGCGCTCGAGTCGGGACGAGGCGACCTCGTCCGGTACGTGATTGCCCAGGCGCACCGCCGGTGTTCCGTCGCGCACGGAATACTTGAAGGTGTACGCGTCGTCGAAGTCGGCCTCGTCGAGGAGGGCGATCGTCTCCTCGAACTGGGCCTCGGTCTCGCCCGGGAAGCACACGATGATGTCGGTCGACAGCGTGATGCCCGGCATGGCCTGCCGCAACTCCGCCACCACCTCGAGATACCGTTCGCGCGTGTACCTGCGCAGCATCCGGCGGAGCACGGCGTTCGACCCGCTCTGCACCGGGAGGTGGACGTGCTCGCAGACCGTGGATGTTTCGGCCATGGCCGCGATGACGCGCGGAGTGAAGTCCGTGGGATATGGACTGGTGAACCGGAGCCGCCGGATGCCATCGACGGCCCCGACGGCCCGGAGCAGATCGGCAAAGTCGTATCGGCCGTCGTGATAGCTGTTGACGGTTTGGCCGAGGAGCGTGACCTCGGTGATACCGCTGTCCGCGAGCGAGACGGTCTCGGCTACGATGTCTTCAAGCCGCCGGCTTCGCTCGGGGCCGCGGGTGTACGGAACGATGCAGAACGTGCAGCGGTAGTCGCACCCGCGCTGTACCGTGATGAACGCGGTCGGCCCCGTTTCGCGCACGGGCGGCACGTCCTCGTAATGTTCCCAGCCCCGGAACTCGGTATCGGAGGTGCGCTGGCCCTGAGCGGCCAGGGCAATGATGTCGGGAAGTCCCCGATAGGCATCGGGGCCTACGACGAAGTCGACCCTGGGCACCCGCTCGAGAAGCGCGGCCCCGAGCCGCTGGGCCATGCATCCGACCACCCCAAGCACATCGCCGGCACGCTTGTGGCGCTGGAGCTCCCCCATCCGCCCGATCACCCGCTGCTCGGCGTTGTCTCGCACGGCGCAGGTGTTCACCAGCATGACGTCCGCCCCTGCCGGCTCATCGGCGCGGACGTACCCGTCCCGTCCGAGCAGCCCGAAGAGCAGCTCCGAATCGGCGACGTTCATCTGGCAGCCGTAGGTCTCGATATAGACGCGCTTGACCATAGACATCAGAAAGGTGAACGGGGAAAGGAGAAAGGAGAAGGGATTGGGAGGGCCTGTACCTTCCCCCTTCCCCCTTCTCCCTTCTCCCTTCACGGCCTTATGGATACCCCGACGGTCACCAGGAACGCCCGTTCGGAGTAGTCTCCCGCAGACCGCCACACGTGTTCGAGCGAGAGATCGACGCCGGCTCGTTGCTGGGCGAATCGGGCACCGGTCCCGAGCGACACACCGAACTCGGTGGGCTGCTCTCCGGGAACGAGCGGAAACGGCAGCGTTCCGTATCGGGCGCCGAACCGGATGGGGCGACGGAATGGCCGTCGAGGATCCGGCGTCAACTCGCCGCCGAAGGCTACTTGATACGTATTCTCCGATCCGGTGCCGCCCTGGGCCAGCAAGTCGCTGTTCGCACCCGACCACGTCCGATAGATGCCCTGGGTGGCCACCTCGAGCTTGGGGCTTGGGCGCCAGCGAAAGCCGAGTCCGAAGGTGTAGGGCAGGTCCACGTCCGAGACCCGGGTGGAATCTCGATCGACCAAGGCGCGCCCGTCCGTCCGTGCAATTGCCGCGACCGAGAACTTCGGCCCGAAACTGCGAATCATCCCCACATCCAGGCCGACCCCCGCGTATGAGATCTCGGAGCTCTGATGTGCAGGTTGGAATGCCGGGTCGGCGAAGGCGCGGACCGACGTGAGCCGGTTCGTGCCGGTGATGACGTGAAACGACCCGCCCACGATCCAGTTGTCGCGGATGCGATACGACGCCGCGAAACGCAGATCGCTGAGGCCCCCGCGCGACGCGAAGGTGTCGCTCACCGGCACCGGCACTCCGCGCAGGACAATGGTGTCCGCGCTTGCGAGCGTAAAGTCGCGGCTGGTGTAGTTGGAGAAGCTGAGGCCGAGGACCATCGGAAAGCGCTTGATCGGCCCGCCGATCGCGAGCTGGGGGAATCGGCTTTCCCGCACCGATTGGCGGCCGGCGGGATTCTCGACGTGGCGATAATCCTGGACGCCGGTAAAGGTGGCCGTCATCGCGGGAAGCGTCGCCAGCGCCGCAGGATTGACGCTCGACTCGGGATCGAAGAGACCGAATGCCCCGGCGCTGCCCACCGCCCTGGCCGTCAGCCCGCGACCGGGGGCGCCAAGCCCGCGCACACCGAACTGGGACGACTGGGCCGCCACGACGCCGGGGACCAGGAGGCCGAGCGAGAGAAGAAGAGCGCGCCGCACTCAGGGATTCTCGAAGGGGAAAGCGAGCAGATACGTGATCCGGAGCCTGGGCGGTCCCACCGGTGAGGCCGGGTCGGTCGAGCCGAAGAGGGTCCGGGTAAAGGTGGCTCCTTCGGCTATTGCCCCAGGCACCGCAGGTCCCCCGAGTCTTAGTGCAACTTCCTCGGGGCGTTCGTCGGACGCCTGCCAGAGCTGAATGACGCGCGTGATCTCCAGCCGTACCGTGTCGGTACTCCCGAGAATCAGTGTGTCTTGAGAGATGAGCGACGCCTGCTCTGTGAGGGGAGACTTTGGACCGAGGTCGGACAATACGGCCCGGCTCTCAAGAATTGGCCGGTCGGTGGGAAGACCCAAAATCGGCGCGACAGGCAGCAGCTCGAGCGTCGCTCGGACCACCGTTGCCGAGTCCTTGATGCGGGACGGAAGCTTGAACCGGATAAAGGCTCGCGAGGACGGCTCACCACCGATGAGAAGCGTGCCGGGCGCGGCGGTATACGGCGTCTGGGTCACGAAGGTGTTGAACTGTGCGGACCGGCTCAGCTGCTGATGCACGATGGACGTCGTGGTGTCGGGCACGGCGACGGTGACGAACGTGTTGAAGGTGGCCGCGTTGTTCCCCGCGATCGAGCCGAGCCGGACGCCCGTCGGGCTGTCCGCCGAGATCTTGACCCCAATGGCCAGCACGCCACCCGTGCCCACCGGCAACGCGACGCGATCTACGTCGGCGCCGCGCAACATCGTGGATACCTGACCGGTGTTGACCGAATCGGGGACCAGAATGCTGTCGATGAGCGCGGCGGGTGCAAGCTGGGGATCGATACCGGCGAAGGTCGCGGTGTCGACACTGATGTCGGCAGGCAACCGATAGAGGAAGATCTTGAGCCCGTTCACCAGGGTGTCCCGCGCCACGATGGTGACGGCGAGAGAGACCGAATCCACCGAGTAGGCGCGCGCGGTATCGCGGACGGTGATGGAGTCGAGCCGGGAGGCGATCCGGTAGACGGCGCGGTCCTCGGAGGCCGGCAGGCCGTTCGACGTGAGGAGCGTCACTCCCCCACCCCGGCTCACGTATCCCGAAACGCTCTCATCGCTCCCGGGAACGGGAGTGAGGACGGTGTCGAAGACCGTCGGCTCTCCGCCGGGACAAAGCTCCGGGCATTGCCCGGGCGAGGTGAGGTGTTCCTGGCATGCGAGCGCACCCGCCGCGATTGCCGCGACACAAACGGCCCAGCGAACTGCCTGCTTCACGAAAGCTGCTCTTTGCCGAACGCCGAGGGCAGTAATTCCGCCATCGTCCAGCTGACCGAGCCCGCTGGACCGACGGCCTCCACCAGAAGCCGAGGCCCGAATTCGGCGAGCACCTGGCGGCACGCGCCGCACGGAGCGGCGGGAGGATCGATGTCCGAGACCACGACGGCGCGGCGAAAACGCTGGACGCCGGCGCTCACCGCCGCGCAGACGGCCGCGCGTTCCGCGCAGATCGTCAGGCCGTAGGAGGCGTTCTCGACGTTGCAGCCCACGTATACCGTGCCGTCCTCGGCTTCGAGCGCGCAGCCGACATGAAACTGCGAGTAGGGCGCGTACGCGCGGAGCTGGACGGCACGCGCCGCGGCGACGAGAGAATCAGTCACTCCAGACCTCAGAGAGAAAGGAGGTGCCCGCCGGGAGCGCCGGCACCCCCAGAAATTCGGCCACGGTCTGGCCGATGTCGGCAAAGGTGGACCGGCGGCCGAGCGGCACGGGACGGACCCGGGGCCCGACGATGAGCAGAGGCACCACCTCGCGCGAGTGATCGGTCGATGGGGTGGTCGGGTCGTTGCCGTGATCGGCGGTAAAGATAACGAGGTCCTCCTCGCGGACTCCCGCGAGCAATCTGGGCAGCGCCCGGTCCAGCTCGCGGAGACCACGATGGAATCCGGGGACATCGTTCCGGTGTCCCCACGTCTGGTCGAATTCGATCACGTTGGCCAACAGGAGGCCACGCCGCATGGCGGTGAGCGCGCCTTCGATCAGCCCGTACGCTTCCGCGTTCGTCGCCGTGTGTATGCTCGAGATCCCCCGCCCCGCGAAGAGATCGTCCACCTTGCCGACGCCCACCCTCGGTACGTGATGCTCGGCGAGGCGGTCGAGCAGCGTCGAGCCCGGTGGCGGAAGGCTGAAGTCCTTGCGGCGCGGCGTCCGTACCCAGGCTCCGGGTGTGCCCAGGAACGGTCGGGCGATGACTCGGGAGACGCCGTGTGTTCCCTGTAACAGGGCCCGCGCCGATTCGCAGGCCGCGTAGAGCTCGGCGAGGGGAACTGTTTCCTCATGCGCCGCGACCTGAAAGACGCTGTCCACCGACGTATACACGATCCATCGACCCGACCTCTGATGCTCGACGCCGAAATCGTCCAGCACCGCCGTGCCTGACGCCGCGCGATTGCCGAGGACGCCTCGGCCCGTCCGCCGCGAGAACTCGTCGATGACATCGGCCGGGAAGCCGGACGGGTACGTCGGAAAGGGAGTTGCGAGAATCAGCCCGCAGATCTCCCAGTGCCCGCTCGTGCTATCCTTGCCGGCGCTCGCGGGCTCGCAGATACCGTATGCGGCGCGCGGTGGACTGGCCGGCGGCATGCCGTCGAGCGGGGCGCAGCTCCCCAGACCGAGCTCGGTCAGATTCGGCAGATCGAGGCCGCCCACCAGGCGAGACACGTTGCCGAGCGTGTCGCTTCCCGCATCACCGTATGCGGCCGTGTCGTGCGCAGGGCCGATCCCGAGCCCGTCAAGCACGATGATGGCGGCTCGCCTGGTCGTCGGCCGTCTGCGCTCAGGTTCCGGCATATCGTCGAGGCAACCGGGCTCCGAGCCCGGTCAGCAGCTCATAGGATATCGTACCCGCCGCCTCCGCCTGCTGATCGAGGGAGACGATGCCACCGTACACCGTCGCCACATCGCCCATGGCGACGTGGCCGCCAACAGCGACCATCGTGAGATCCATCGTCACCCGTCCGACCACCGCGTTGGTGTGGCCCCCCATTTCGATCACCCTGGTGGGCCGGGACCGCGCGGTGCGGCCTTCACGCGTCGCGCGCGGGAAGCCGTCGGCATAACCCAGGCCGAGTGTCGCAATGACGGTCTTCCGCTTTGCCGACCAGGTTGCTCCGTAGCTCACGGTGCCCCCTTTCTCGACGCTGCGGACCGCCACCACCCTGGCCCGGAGCGCGACCACCGGACGCGGCTCGACCGCCCCGGCCTTGCAGCCGTAGAGGAAGATGCCCGGGCGAACCAGGTCCGCGGCGAAGGCCGTCCCCCGAAGCGCCGCGGCGCTGTTGGCCGCGTGGACGAGCGCTGGCCGGCGCGGCATCGTGGCGAGCACGCCCTGCAGGCGGTCCCATTGCAGCTGCACTGACCCGAGGTCTGTTTCGGCGGAGTGGAAGTGGGTGTACAGCCCCTCCCATCCACCGGCGGAGGAAAGCGCGGCACGCATCGCGTCCAGCGCCTCACCATCGTTCCACCGCACGCCGCCTCGGCTCATCCCGGTATCCAACTCGACGTGGAACGGCCGGTCCGATCGTGAGACCCATGATTCCAGTGTCACAGGATCGCCGATCGACGGCCGCAGATCCTGATCGTGGCACCGCTCCAGATCTGCCGGGAGGAGAGGGCTCGCGATCAGGATAGGCCGGGTGATACCGGCGCGGCGAAGCGCCGTTCCCTCCTCGATCGTCGCGACGCCGAATCCCCACGGCTCCACCGACTCGAGCGCTCGTGCCACCTCGATCGCGCCGAGCCCATAGCCGTTAGCTTTGACCATCGGCATCAATGGACGGCCGGAGACGGTGGCAACCGTGCGAGCGTTTTCGGCCAGCGCAGCGAGGTCGATGTCCACCCAGGCGCGGGCGGTTTCGGGCGTGAAGGGCGTGGTCAAGGCGGCGGGTATCTTATCTGGCGCGAGGCTTAAATGCAAGACAATTCAGCGCTTGGACGCGCTGTTGCCATGGTCCGGGATCTCCGGCTCCGATGCCCGTGGGACCGCGCGCAGACCCGGCAGACCCTGCGCCCCTATCTGGTCGAGGAGGCGCTCGAGCTCGACGATGCACTCGGCTCCGGGGACGCCACGTCGATTCGCGCCGAGTTGAGCGACGTCCTGCTGCACCTCGCCTTCCAGATCGTGATCGCGGAGGAAAAGGGTGAATTCACGGCCTCGGACGTCGCGGATCTGCTGGAGACGAAGATGCGGCGCCGACACCCTCACCTCTTCGACCTCGGCGCCCCCGAGCCGTGGGAGCGACTCAAGCGGCGAGAGCGGCAGGGACACACGCTTGCCGGGGTCGTCCCCACCCTCCCGCCTCTGCTCAAGGCCTTTCGTCTCCAGGAGCGCGCCGCATCCGTGGGGTTCGATTGGCCGGACGTCACCGGGCCCCTCGCCAAGGTGCGGGAAGAGCTGGATGAGGTCGAGGGCGAGCTGCCTGATCCTGGATACATCCGGGCCACGACTGCCGGCGCCGATCCCAACACGCCCCGACCGGCTCCCAGCGATCGGCTCACCGACGAGATCGGCGATCTGCTCTTCGCGGTCGTCAATCTCTCCCGGAAAGCCGGTGTTCAACCGGGGTCCGCGCTCGACGGCGCGAACCGGAAGTTTCGCGATCGCTTCGAGGCGGTCGAGCGCCTCGCCGCGGACCGCGGCATCGACGTGGAGAGCGCCGGGCTCGAGGTGCTGGATGGACTGTGGGACGAGGTGAAGGCTACGGGAACAACCGGTGAATCTGTCTCGGGAAGGCGATCGCCTCCCTGATGTGGGGAATGCCGCAGATCCAGGCGACGGTCCGCTCGACGCCGAGTCCGAATCCGGAATGGACGAACGTACCGTACTTCCGGAGGTCGAGATACCATCGGTAGGCGCCCGGGTCGAGATGCTGCTGATGGATGCGGGCCAGTAACTTGTCGTAGTCGTCTTCGCGCTGCGAGCCACCGATGATCTCGCCGTAGCCCTCGGGCGCGAGGCAATCGTTGTTGAGCACCGTCCGCGGATCCGCAGGGTTCTCTTTCATGTAGAAGGCCTTGACCTCCTTGGGATAGTTGAAGACGAACACGGGCCGATCGTAGTCCTTCGCCAGGAGTGTCTCATCGTCGCCACCGAGGTCGTCGCCCCAGGTGATGTCGGAGCCGAGTTGGTTGAGGCGCGTGACGGCGTCGGTGTACGAGATGCGGCCGAACGGGGGCGACACCCTCTCGAGGGGCGCGGTATCCCGCTCGAGCTCGGCCAGCTCGGCTTTTCTCCGGTCGAGCACCCGGCCGACGACGGCGCTCACGAACGACTCCTGGAGCCGCATGTTGTCGTTCGAGTCGTTGAAGGCCACCTCGGGCTCCACCATCCAGAACTCGGTGAGATGGCGCCGGGTCTTCGATTTCTCCGCCCGAAACGTCGGCCCGAAGCAATACACCTTGCCCAGCGCCGCCGCCGCCGCCTCGACGTAGAGCTGGCCCGTCTGCGCCAGGTACGCCTTGCCCAGATCGAAGTACTCGGTCGAGAACAGATTTCCGGCTTCCTCCCCGATCGCGCCGGTCAGTATCGGGGTATCGACCAGGGTGAACCCTTCGTGGTAGAAGTAGTCCCGGATGGCCTGAACCGCCTCGTGGCGCACCCGCGCAATGGCCGCCTGAGAGCGGGTGCGGAGCCAGAGGTGTCTATGCTCGAAGAGGAACGTCGTCCCATGTTCTTTAGGGGTGATGGGATACTCTGGGCTGGCGCCGAGGATCCGGAGCCCGGTGACGCTCAGCTCGTGGCCTCCCGGTGATCGCGGCTCGGCACGGACGGTCCCGGTCACCTCGACGCTGGTTTCCTGAGTGATCGCCCCAAAAGCCTGCCAGTCGGTGTCGGCCACCTCTTTCCGGGACACTACACATTGCACTTGCCCCGAGCCGTCTCGAAGCACGAGAAAGGCGATCTTCCCGCTCGATCGCGTCGTGACCGCCCAGCCCCGCAGGGTGACCACGTCGCCCACATGCGAGGGCAGCTCGTTGATCGTGACCGCCGTCATGCCTGTTCCGCTCTGAGAATGGGAGTGCGCCGGGGAGCGTTCAGTGTAGCCCTGCTCCTGGGGGGCGTCAACGCGGGGTGCGTCAACCTCCGTCCGCCGCCAGCGCCCCTCTCAGCCGAGGCGGCCGGTGGAGCGCCCAACCAGGTTTGGACCACGAGAGCCGGCCGGCGATTCACCGGTCGCACTGCCCTCACCGGCGATACGTTTTACGGGGCGGGCGTCGATCGCAAGGTGTACGCGGTGGACCTCGAAAGCGGAGCCGTACGATGGTCGGCTCGCCTCTCAGGCATGATCGTCGGCGGCGTGCTGCTCTCCGGAGACACCATCTACGCGGCGACGTCGAGGCCACAGGGCCGCGTGACCGCCCTCGATCGGGGCACCGGCAAGAAGATCTGGGAGAAGGGGACCGGCACGGTGGGCGCCCCGCTCGCGTTATGGCGCGGAATGCTCATCGCGCCCACTCAGCTCGGCGACGTCGTAGGACTCGATCCGTCGACCGGGACGATCAAGTGGCGCCGGAGGCTCGGCGTCGCCCGGGTGTCCGCCGTACCCGCCGACAGCGCGAGCGTGCTGGTGGCGACCGTGGACTCGCTGTTCGTGATCGGCACCGCCGATGGAGAGGTGGTGCGTCGCGCCAGATCGCCCGGGACAATTCTCTCCCCCTGGATCAGCCTGGATAGCTCCCTCGTGGCCGGAACCACCGACTCCCTGGTCATCTCGATCCGGCCCAGGGATCTGAGCGTGAGCTGGCAGGTGAAGGTCGATGCCCCGGTGCTCGATTCTCCCGCGGCAATCGGTGACACGCTGTACGCGGCCACGCGTCGGGGCACCCTCTATCGTATCATCGCCGACTCGGCGCCACAGGCTACGCCGGTCGTCGCGCTCGACTGGGCGATCACCGCCCCCGTGACGGTGATGGACGGGCAGATTCTTCTGGGCGGCGCCGACGGGGCCATCCGGGCGCTCGCGCCGAACGGAGCGGAGCAGTGGCGAGTACAGGTGTGGCGGCCGGTCGAGCTGGGACCGGTCGCGCTGAGCGACGGACTCCTGGCGGTGGGTGGCGATGGGGACCTGCACCGGTACCGCCGGTGAGCCGCGCCCTTCTCGCGGTGTTCCTGATCATCGGGACTGCGTCACCGGCGCACGCTCAGGGATCCCGGCCCATTTTCAAGTACGGCAAGTTTCTGCTCGCCGCGGGGTCGATCGGCATGAACTATCTCGCGGCCAAGACTCACGACAAAGCCGATGACAACTTTCATGCGCTCGAGCGGCGCTGCCTGAACGACCCGAGGCAGTGTGATCTCGACGCTTCGGGACGGTATGTCGATGGGATTAGCGAGATGTTCTATCAGGAATCTTTGCGGTACGACCGCCGCGCTCGCCGCTGGCTCTTCGGCGGCGAGGCGGCGCTTCTGGGATCCGCGGTGATCTTCGTCTGGGAGCTGACACGGCACACCTCCAAGCCCGACAACATCCCGTTCGAGCCCGAACTCCGCACCCTCCGCCAGGCCACCGGCATCGGCCTGCGCGTCGAGTTCTGACGCCGCTTCCCACAGGGCTCTACCCCACCCGGAACAGCTCGACCGCACGAGGATACCGCGACACCGCGCGCTCGCGAAGACGCTGGTTCTCCGGCCGTTGCAGCGCGGGGTCGGCGCCGATGAGCTTGATGGCCAGATCGCGCGCCCGTCCGAGCAGGTCTTCGTCCGCGGGAAGCCGCGCGTGGCGCACTTCCACACCGCCTGCCTGCCGTGCCCCGATGAGGTCACCCATCCCCCGCTCGGCAAGATCCAGCTCCGCGATTCGGAAGCCGTCCTGCGTCGCCGCGAACGCGCGGAGGCGGTCGTCCCCCTGGCCATTCTCCAGCAGGATGCAGAAGCTCTCGTCGGCGCCGCGCCCGACTCGCCCGCGGAGCTGGTGGAGCTGGGCGAGCCCGAAACGCTCGGGATGCTCGATAACCATGATGCTCGCGGCGGGTACGTCGATGCCGACCTCGATCACCGTCGTGCAGACCAGGACCTTCACCTGCCCCGCGCGGAATCGGCGCATCACGTCGTCCTTCTCTTCCGCTTTGAGTCTGCCGTGGACGAGACCGACCTCGAGGTCCGGCCATTGTGCGGCGAGCGTGCGCGCCATCGTCGAGGCCGCGCGAAGATCGGCCCGCTCCGATTCCTCGATGACCGGCAGGACGATGTACGCCTGCCGGCCCGCCGCGCACTCCGTGTGCACGAACTCCAGCACCCGTTTCCGCTGGCTCTCGCTGCGGAGCGCGGTCCGGATCGTGCCCCGGCCCGGTGGCCGTATCCGGAGCGTTGAGACGTCCAGGTCGCCGTACAGGGTGAGTGCGAGCGTACGCGGGATCGGCGTGGCGGTCAGCAACAAGACGTCCGGCGCCGCCCCCTTCCCGATGAGCGCGGCGCGCTGCTCGACGCCGAACCGGTGCTGCTCGTCGATGACGACCAGGCCCAGCCGGCGGAAGGAGACCGTCTCCTGCATCAGCGCGTGGGTCCCGACCGCCAGCCGGCTCTCTCCGGACGAAAGCCGAGCGCGCACCGCCGACTTCTCCGCCGCCGTTTGCCGGCCGAGGAGCAGCTCGGGCCGGATCTCGAGAGCAGCGAGCAGGCGGGTGAGGGTGGCCAGGTGCTGCTCCGCCAGCAACTCGGTCGGCGCCATGAGCACCGACTGGAAGTCGTTCTCCGCCGCCAGGAGCATCGCGAACAGGGCGACGACGGTCTTTCCTGTCCCGACATCCCCCATCAGCAGCCGGTGCATCCGGTCCGACGCCGTCATATCGGCGGTGATCTCCTTGAGCGCCTGCTGCTGATCCTGGGTGAGCTCCCACGGCAGATTCTCGCGCAATTTGGTGGTGAATCGCCGCTTCACCTCGAAGGCGATGCCGCTTCGTTGCCGCTTGGCGACAGTTCTCGCGCGAATCAGCATGAGCTGAAGGTCCAGCAGCTCGTCGAACGCGAGACGCCGCCGACCCGCCTCTGCCTCGTCCAACGACGTCGGCCGATGAACCGCCCGCAATGCCTCGGGAAGCGTGAAAAGGTTGAGCGAGCCACGGACAGTCTCGGGCATGATGTCCGGGGACAGCGTGATCAGCGTGTCGAGGTGGCGATCGATGAGGGCGCGGATGGTTTTGTGGCTGAGTCCTTCCGTCGCGGGATAGACCGGAAGGACCTTGCCCGCGGTGAGCGGATCACCGTCCCCGTCGGGGTCCGCGAGCACGACGAATTCCCGCGGCGCCAGCTGCCGGCCGTGATAGAAGCGCACGGGACCGGAGACGAGCAGGATCTGGCCGACCAGGATGGAGCGGTCGAGGAACGCCTGGCCCGGCCAGACGCACTCGAGCACCCCGCTGTCGTCGCGGAGCACCGCGTGAAAAATGCGGAGACCTCGCCGGGTGGGGAGCACACCCTTGGCGACGACCCGACCGACGCAGGCGACTTCCTGGCCCAGACGCACATGTGCGAGCGGGGTCAGGGACGAGGCGTCGACATACCGGTGGGGGAGGTGCCAAAGGAGATCGCGTGCCGTCCGGACGCCGAGCCGCTCGAACTGCTCGGCGCGGCGCTCACCGATGCCTTTCAGGAACTTGACTGGGGTGTCGAGCCTCGGCGTGCCCGCCGACCGCGTTCTAGGGGCGTCCATGGCGTCGTGGGTTCACCACAGAGGCACAGAGAACAGCGGGATCGGGAAATTCACCACGAAGACACAAAGAACACCAAGGGGACACGAAGCCACACCCCGCACCCAAGAATGAGTTTCTTTGGGGTGGAGTTGGGGAGACTTCGCGCCCTTCGTGTCTTCGTGGTGAATAGCCGGAGATCTCCGTGTCCTCTGTGTCTCCGTGGTAAACGAGTCAGCTCATGCCGGGTCGGACAGCAGGTGGGCCGCGAAGCCTCGCGCATCGAACGGCTCGAGATCGTCCACCGTCTCACCGGTCCCGATGAAACGGATAGGCAGCCCCAGCTCGCGCCGCAGGGCCGTCACGGCGCCGCCCCGCGCGCTCCCATCGAGTTTCGTGACGACGATCCCGGTCGGGTTCACGGCCTGCGTGAACAGCCGGCCCTGCTGCACCGCATTCTGTCCCACAGTTCCATCGAGCACCAGAAAGGTTTCGTGAGGCGCCCCCGGTAACCGCCGAGCCACGACCCGGACCACCTTGCGGAGCTCGTCCATGAGCCCTTCCTGCGTGTGCAGCCGGCCGGCCGTATCCACGATGACCGTGTCGAGCCCGCGCGAGGACGCCGCGTCGATGGCGTCGAACGCGACGGCGGCGGGATCACCGCCGGGCGAGCCCGCCACACAGGCGACGCCCAACCGATCGGCCCACACCTGAAGCTGTGAGATGGCTCCGGCGCGATAGGTGTCGGCCGCCGCAAGAAGCACCTGCCGCCGTTCCCGCTGGAGCCGCCGGGCGAGTTTGGCGACCGTGGTGGTCTTGCCGGTGCCGTTGACCCCCACCACGAGAATGACCGTCGGGCCGTCGGATGCCCGGGCCACGACCCCGGGCTCGGGCCCGCCGTCGAGCATGGCCGCGAGGCGCCCCTCGAGCGCGGACCGGAGATCGGCTTCAGTCTTGAGCTTTCCGTCTCGTATGTCGTCGTCGAGGGCCTGCGTGAGCTCGATGGTGGCGGCAACACCGAAATCGGCCTCGATCAGAATGCGCTCCATGGTGGCGACGTCTTCGGCGTTGAGCCCTCGCATGAGAGCGCCGACGTCGGTCATGGCGAGCCGCTTGATGCGGGACCAGAGACCTTCCTTCCGTTCACCCAGTCTGGATTCGGCCATGGTGAAACTTATACCCCCGCTACCTCAGCCCTAGGCGTCGTCGCGCGAGCCACTCCCCCGCGAGGGCAAGGATGGTGAGCGCGAAAAGCCAGGGCCAGTCTCTGGCCGATTGCCGCCTTGATCCGAGGGGCGCCCTCGGATCCCGTGCGGTCAGCACGACCGGGCGGCTCCGGAATTCCTCCGAATACTGCTCGACGGCCACCGTTCCCGAGCCACCGATGGAGAGACGATAGCGGTACGTGCCCGGCCTGAGCCAGACGAGCGCCCGCCCCGACCCATCGAAGCGCAACGTGTCCGGAGGCGGCGAGCCCTCTCCGGTCCAGGAAATGCCGGTCGGTTGGGCCGCGCCGCTACCGACCCATTCAAAGACGATCGGGCGGCCGTTCTCCACGACCGGCCGCGCTACACGCGCGGCGCCGCGTACGGAGTCGACGCCGCCAAGAAGCCAGCTCGCAGTGGCCGCTACCCACGACCGGTAACTTTCCTCACTGGACCCGCCACGAAACGCCCATCGCCAGAGGCCGTCTACCGCGACGATCACCCGTCTCGTCCGCCCCTGCTGCCGTCCAATCACGGCAGGCCGGGACGGCCCGCGTCGTCCCAACTGAGCCGAGAGCCCCACCCAATCGCCGGCCTCTGCCTCTATCGGGACGAGTTGAAACGCCGGGGGAAAACTGTCCACCGGCTGGCCAAGAAAGGCGCCTGCCAATGGCGAGCCCCCATCGGCAGCGAGGTACCAATCGCCAGGGAGTTGGGAATCCTCCACAATCGGCGCCAACCAGCTCAGGATGCCGCGCGCAGTGGTTCCCTCCGCAAAGGGAGTGGCCGCGCCGAAGAGGACCAGGAGATCCGCTCGGCGGGCGGCCTGGCGCACCCGCTCTCCCGAGACGACAGAGAGGTCGCTCATGGATCGCCACCGGTCGGCGTCGAGCCGCACGAACCCCCGCACCGGCAACTGAGCGACATCATGCAGCGCGCGGTAGAAGAACCGGGTATCCCAGTCGGCCGGCGCTGCGAGCAACACGACGCCGGGCGTCGGTGCGACGCTCACGTAGTGGAGACGCGTGTCGGTACGGGGCTCCTCGTCCTTCCAGCCGGCCAGCGAGACATCGAGGAGATGGTCCCCGGGACCGATCTGGGAGCTTGGGAGAACGATTCTGGCCCGCCCGCGGCCACTCGCCAGTCGCACCTTCCTCGTGACGAGTCTCGTTGTCCCCGCAACGATCTGAACCGAGGCCGTATCAGGCGCCGAGTCGCCGTCGAACTCGAGCTCGACGTCCAGCGGAATCGAGTCGCCGGCCGTGACGCGTGCGGGGCCGGTCACCCGGCTCACCGCAAGGTCGCGGATCGGCTTTCGCGGAAACAGCCGTACGCCGGTGCGCCCCAGGAGATCGCGCGGGAGATCCGGGGCGTCCTCGACTTCTCCGTCGGTCACGACGATGACGGGACGATCGGAGGAAGACGCCGCGAGAAGCGCCGACGAAAGTTCCGAGCGCCCGCGAACTGGTGCGGTATCGGCGCCGCCCCGCTCGTCGCCGAAGCGTCTGACCTCGCCCCACCGCGCCGCGGAGTCGCGTGCCTCAGCCCAGCGCCCGCCCGCGCCCGCCATGCTGAGTGACCCATCGAGCAGCACGAGCGGGCGGCGCGCCGCTCCGGAAACCGGGCAGCTCACGTTGAGCACCAACAGGCCAAGCGCGGCCAACGCGAGGGCGCGACATACGATGGCCTCCCACGCACGCCGGCCGATTCCCTCGAGATACAGGTAGGTACCGGCAGCGACGGCGGTCGCGAGGAGGACTACGAGGAGGACGCGCATCCAGCGGCTTCGAGTGCGGCGGCGAGGTCGAACCGGCCCTCATAGAGCGCGCGGCCCACGATCGCGCCGGCAAGCCCGGCCGCGCACGCTCCGCGCAGGTGATCGAGCGTGGCAACCCCACCGCTCGCGATGACGCTGGCACCCGTTCGCTGGAGCGCGACGGCCGCCTCCAGATCGGGGCCTCCGAGCATGCCGTCGCGAGAGACATCGGTATAAATGACCGTGACCGCGCCATCCCCGACCACTCGGCGCACCAGCTCCTCTGCCCGGAGCGACGAGGTTTCGGTCCAGCCTCTCACTGCGACGAATCCATCGCGTGCGTCGACCCCGATCGCGATCCGGTCCGGCCCGCCCAAGGCGAGGGCGCCAGGAACGAAGGAGGGATCGGTCGCGGCAGACGTTCCCACCACCGCGCGAGCAACGCCGAGATCGAGCGCTGCCCGGACCAGGTCGAGCGAGCGGAGACCGCCGCCGAGCTGAATGCGCGCCCTCCGGCCCACGCGCGAGACGAGACTCCGGATCATCGCGATGTTGTCCCCCTCGCCGAACGCTCGATCGAGGTCCACGACGTGGATCCATGCGACCCCGGCCCCCACGAACCGCTCGGCCACCGCGACGGGGTCTTCCCCGTAGATCTGCTCGCGGGCCGCCTCACCCTGACTCAGGCGAACGACACGGCCGCCGCGGATGTCGATGGCGGGGAATAGGAGCACGGGAGTTTGGGAGAGGAGGGATGAGAGGTGAGCTACGAGCCCGGAGTCGCCTGCCCCGAGGCGCTGTCCTGCCCTGCCTGAACGCCCGGGGTCAGCTCGCGACTCACGGCGGAAAGCCTCTCGCGCTCCCTGAGGAATGTCTCACGCATCACCGGCGAGATCGGCGCCCCGTTTCCAACCGACACCCGCCGCGCGTCGCGCGCCGCGCCGTTGACCCGGAACTCATAGTGGAGGTGCGGACCGGTGGCGAGACCAGTGGAGCCGACGTAGCCGATCACCTGACCCTGGGTGACCCGCGTGCCGGAGCGGATGCCGCGCGCGAAGCTGCGAAGGTGTCCGTACCGCGTCACGATCCCGCTCCGATGCCGTATCTCTACCATGTTCCCGTATCCACCGGTCCAGCCTGCCCGCGCCACGACGCCATCGCCCGCTGCCATGACCGGCGTTCCCGGATCGGCCGCGTAGTCGGTGCCCTCATGGCGCCGGCTGATTCCCAGGACGGGATGAAAGCGCGCCCGGGCAAAGCTCGATGAGATCCGGCGGAACTGCACAGGGGCGCGCAGGAATGCACGCCGGAGCGAATTGCCGTCGGCGTCGTAGTAGGCGGGCCGACCACCGGAGTCAAACCGGAACGCCGTGAAATGCTTGCCCGACATCGTGAGGTCGCTGGCCAGCACCCGGCCGAAGCGGACCTCACCATCGGGCGAGAGGAGCCGTTCGAAGAGGACCTCGAAGCGATCGCCACGCTGGATATCCCTGGTGAAGTCCACTTGCCAGGCATACACGTCGGCCAGATCCCAGGCCAGCCGCTGCCGATCGCCCGCGTCGAGCTCCGCGTCGGGCACTTGCGCGTCCAGCGCCTCATAGAGCGAATTGTCGATCGGGCCCTCGATGCGGACCGGTTCTGCCTTCCAGACGATGGACTCGACCACGGTGTTCCAGCGATCGGCGCTCCGCCGAAACGTGATTTGCTGCTCGGGGGCAGTGCGAACGACGACTCGCGTGGGTGAGGTGTCCGTCGGGGCTCGACCGAAACTGAAGACGAGGCCGGATGGCAGCCGACGCGGATCGAAGGGCAGGTCGGAGTCGAGTCGGGCGAGGTCGATGTTGACCCCGTGGCGAGCGAAGAGATGGGAAACGGTCTCGCCCCGGCGGAGCGTGTCGGTCGTCTCGGTCATGACAACCTCGGGGCGGGCCACGACGGGCGGGCGTACCATGTCCGGCTCGCTTCGTCGCCCCGCCCCGTACGATATCGCCGCAACCACGCCCGCGACCGCCGCCAACGCAATGACCGCGGCGAGCCATCCCCGCGGCATCAGTCCATCTGCCGTCGGATGAACGTGGGGATCTCCATCTCGGGAACGTCGGTCGCCGGAGGTTGTGAGGGCGCCCGTGGCTGCACCCGTGGGTTCGCCGTCGGTGTGGGCTGTGGCGTCGGCATGGCGGGGCTGGACACCCGAGTTTGCCGCGGAAAGTTGATCACGCTGCTCGCGCCCGAGACTCGGCCGAGCGGCTGCTCTCCGGTGACGGCGCGGTCGAAGCCGGTCGCGATCACCGTCACCCGCACTTCGCCGCGCATCGCGGGATCGTTGCCCGCGCCGAAAATGATCTCCGCGTCATCGCCGACCGCGTCATGGATGATGTCGTTGATCTGGGTCGTCTCGCCCAGGGTGAGGTCGTCGCCGCCGATGATATTGATGAGGACGCCCATGGCCCCGGCGATCGAGACGTTGTCGAGCAGCGGACTGGAGATCGCCTGCTGGGCCGCTTCCAGGGCCCGGTTCTCTCCCCTGCCGATGCCCGTGCCCATGAGCGCCGCGCCGCCGTTTTGCATGACCGTGCGCACGTCCGCGAAGTCGACGTTGATGATGCCGGTGGAGGTGATGAGGCTCGCGATGCCCTGGGTGGCATGGAGGAGCACCTCATCGGCCTTCTTGAGCGCGTCCTGGAACGGAATGCCTTTCCCCACGACCGCGAGCAGGCGCTCATTGGGGACGACGATCATCGTGTCGACATTCTTGCGCATCTCGGTGATGCCGCTGTCGGCCTGCTTCATCCGCCGCCGGCCTTCGAAGAGGAAGGGCTTGGTCACGATCCCGACGGTGAGCGCGCCACTCTCGCGCGCCATCTGGGAGACGACCGGCGCCGCCCCTGTCCCGGTTCCACCGCCCATGCCACACGTGATGAAGACCATGTCGGCGCCCTGCACCGCCGACGCCACTTCGTCGCGGTTTTCCTCGATCGCCTGGCGTCCGATTTCCGGCCGAGCGCCGGCGCCGAGGCCGCGGGTGAGTTTGCGGCCGATCTGGATCTTGATGTCCGACTTGGACATCGCCAACGCCTGCGCATCGGTATTGACCGAGATGAACTCGACGCCGCCGAGCTGGTCCTCGATCATGCGGTTCACGGCGTTGCCGCCGCCGCCACCCACACCGACCACCTTCATTCTGGCGGTCTGAACGACGTTGTCTTCCAGCTCGAAAATCATGGTCAGTTCCCTCGGCCTAGCTCAGAAGAAGTCCTGGAGCCACCGTTTCACCGGAGCGAGCACCTTCTCGACCGCCGGCGACTTGCGCGCGCCGGCGCCGAACCCACCACTCATCGCGACCTGGCGGGCGCCGTAGAGCACCAGCCCGGCCGGTACCGCCATTCTGGGAGATTCCACGCTGTCGGCGAGGCCCCGCAGCCGCTGACCGGGGATGCCGCACCGGGCGGGCATGGCGAACACCTCGCGGGCCAGCTCGACGATCCCAGGAGTCAGCGCGCCGCCGCCCGTCAGGATGACCCCCGCGGGAAGCCGTTGGTGGTAGCCGGCGCGCGTGATCTCGTCGAGCGCGTACTCCAGCACTTCCTGGAGCCGCATGTGCATGATGTGCGCGAGGACCCGGCGCTGTGCATTCCTGGCGCCCTGCCCCGGCGTGCTCGGAAGATCGAAGGTATCGCTCTCCGGCACCAGCGGTTCGAATCCGGCGCCGTAACGTTCCTTCAGTCGCTCCGCGTCCAGCTGGGTGACCTGCAGACCGTGCACGATGTCGGCGGTGACGTGACCACCGGCACACAGCAGCGACCCAGTATGTCGAATCTTGCCGTTATGGAAGATCGAGACGTTGGTCGAGCCGCCGCCCAGCTCCACGATGGCGCACCCGAGCTCGATCTCGTCCGGCGTGAGCACGCCGAGCGACGCGGCCAGCGGCTCCAGAACGAATTCCGCCACGTGATAGCCCGCACGCTCGACGCACTTGCGCAGGTTCTGGAGGACGCTCGACAGAACAGTAACGAGATATACCTCAGCTTCCAGTCTCGAGCCTGTCATTCCGATGGGCTCGCTGATCCCGCCCTGCTGGTCGATCAGATAGTCCTGCGGAATCGCGTGGAGCAGCTCGTGGTCGCGGCCGAAGCTGATGTTGCTCGCCATGTCGTTGACCCGGGCCACGTCGCTCGTCCGGATCTCGTCACCGGTCACCGACACCATCCCGTGGGAGCTGCGGCCGGCGGTGTGCTCGCCCGCGATGCCGCAATAGGCCGATCCAACCTCCACCCCAGCCATCCGCTGCGCACTCTTCATGGCGCGGTCAATGGCGCGGGTGGTCTCCTCGATGTCGCGCACCACGCCGCGGCGGATACCGGTGCTGCGCTCGACCCCGACGCCAAGGATCTTGGCGCCGCTCTCGCGGGCGTCACCCGTCACTTCCGCGATGAGCGCCACTACTTTGGTCGAGCCCAGGTCAAGGGCCGCGACGAGCCGCTGGGGAGCAGCGCTCACCCTCGCCATCCGCGGACGATCACCTGGCCGGAGTAGCGGCCGTCGAGTTCCAGAAATGGGCGTCCCTGCCTGGTGAGTGACTGTTCCACCGCCATCACCGCTCGAATGTCCTCCGCGGAAACATCCGCGCTGAACCACAGGTGGCGGCCGTCCACCTCCAGCACCACGTCGGGTCCGGACCGCCATCCCTCGTTGACCCGGGAGAAGAGATCCGGGGCGAAGTCCCGCACTCTGGCGAGCACGCTGGCAACGAGACGATCGGCGCCGACCGCCAGGGGCAGGTCGGGCGAGGACGTGACCGGGTCGAACGGCAGCACTTTTCCGTTCGCGTCGAGCAGCGAAAGTCCGCCCCGCCCGGGTGCCAAGGCAACCGGCACCGCCTCTTCCACGATGATCTGCAGCGTGCCGGGGAGCCGCCGCCGGATTATTACCGACGAGACCCCGGGCACGGCGCCGGCGCGTCGCGCCAGCGGTGCTGGATCATCGAACACGCTCGCGGAGGTGGAGAGACCGACCGCAGTCAGGAGCGTCGACGGAGCAAGATACTGCAGTCCGCCGATCTCCACCCGCCTCACGCGAAAAAAGCCAATCTCTCGAAGCAAACGCGGCCCGATCAGCGTCGCGGCGAGCAGTCCGCCGAGCGCCGCAACGACCACCCAGCTCCGCCTCAGGCCGCGTCCAGCCACCGGACCAGCTCGGGCCCGACCCGAGTGATGTCTCCCGCGCCGAGCGTGAGGACGACGTCGCCGGGACGAAGCGCGGCGAAGACGCGCTTCCCGACCTCTGACCGAACCGGCTCGAAGGAAGCGACGGCGCCGGCGCCGGTGGCGGCCTCCGCCACTTGCCGGCCGCTCACGCCCGGGATGGGCTGCTCACGAGCCGCGTATATCTCGGTGACGATCACCAGATCCGCGGCGGCGAGTGCCCGCCCCATGGCCGGGCCATGCTCGGCGGTCCTCGAGTAGAGATGCGGCTGAAAGACGGCGACGAGCCGCCGGCCTGGATACGCCTGCCGCGCCGCGGAAAGGGTCGCTTCCAACTCCGATGGGTGATGCGCGTAGTCGTCCACGACGGCCACTCCGCCATGCTCACCGAGACGCTCGAACCGCCGACCGACTCCCTGAAAACTTTCGAGGGCCTGTGCGGCCGCGTCGAGATTTCCGCCCAGCACCTCCACCGCTCCGAGGGCCGCCACGGCGTTCCTGAGGTTGTGAACCCCGGGGACATGCAGACGGATCGGGAGGGAGCGGCGGTCTTTCCAGGTGACCAGGGCTTCCGTCACGTCGCTTCGCTGATTCACGTTGGAGATGGCGATGTCGGCGTCGGAAGCGAAGCCGAACCGCCGTACGGACGATGGTAGTCGGCGGCCGACGCGCTGGGCTCCGGGATCGTCGGCGCTCACGATGGCCGTCCCGGCCCGACTGGCGAACTCGACGAACGCATCCTCCAACGCCGCCACCGAGCCGTAGCATTCCAGATGATCGGGTTCGACGTTGTTGACGATCGCGACGGACGGGTAAAGGGTCAGGAAGGCCTTGTCATACTCATCGGCCTCGACCACGAAGAGCGAATCCCCCGCGAGCAAGGCATTGCCCCCCCAGGCACTCACCCGGCCGCCGGCGATGCCGGTCGGCGAGAGCCCCGCAGCAGTGAGGGCCTCGGTGGCCATGACCGTCGTCGTGGTCTTCCCATGAGTTCCGGATACGGCCACCGAGCGGGCCTTTCCGATGAGGCCGGCCAGCGCCTCCTTGCGCGGAATGACCGGGAGGCCCAACGCCCGCGCCCGCACCAGCTCTGGATGCTCAGTCGGGACTGCGGCGGTGACGACGACCGCCCGGACGCCGTCGAGATGTGCCGGATCGTGTCCCTTGAAGAGCGGCACGGCCATCGATGAGAGGTCGTGCGCGCCGGTGGGGTCGGTATCACACCCGCTGACCGAAACCCCCCGGCGGCGAGCGATGAGAGCCAAAGCGCTCATGCCCGCCCCGCCGATTCCAATGAAATGAACAGGACGCCTGTCGGCGGGAGAAAACAAGTCCATGGTGGATGAGCAAATGTAAGTAGGCCATTGGCCTTCTCAAAGAGCAACGCTCACGCGACCAGCGTCAACAATTTGATCACGATCTCGTCGGCCGCCGCCGGCCGGCCTCGTGCCCTGGCCCGCTCGGCCATTGTGGTGCGCAGGGTGGTGTCCGAGCGCAGCCGCGTGATGGCATTCGCGAGACTCGCCGGGGTCAGCTCCGACTGGAGCAGCATGAGAGTGGCTCCGGCGTCCGCGAGCACCCTGGCGTTATGCGTCTGATGATCGGCTGCAGCGGTCGGCAAAGGAACGAGGACGCTGGGAAGACCCCACGCGCACAGCTCCGCGACCGTCAGCATCCCCGCGCGCGACACCACCACATCGGCGACCGCATAGCCATCCGCCATGGGATCGAGAAAATCCACCACCCGGACGGCCGGGGGACGGTGGTACTTGGAGAACTCATCGTAGGTGCCCCGGCCGGTCACCCAGAGGAGTGAGACGTCGCCGGGACCACCCGCGTCCAGCCACCCGGCGACCGCACGGTTGATCGCGAGAGCCCCCTGACTGCCTCCCGTCACCAGCACCACTCCGCGTCGTTCGTCGATCCCGAAGAGATCGAGGGCCGCCGGCCGCCGCTCGGGCGTGGGCGGTGTGATGGGATTGCCTGTGTCGAACACCTGTGTTCGTGGCCCGATCGTGATGAGCTGCCGCGCTTCCGGTAAGCCGAGGTAGATGTGCCGGACTCGCTTCGCCAGCAAACGCGTCGCCACGCCCGGATAAGCGTTCTGCTCCTGAACGGCGGTCGGAATGCCGAGCCTGGAGGCCCACCATACCACCGGTCCCGATGCGTACCCTCCGGTGCCGAGCACTGCCACGGGACGCTCGCGCTCGAACAGCTCGCGCAGCTGATGCAGGAGACGTCCCGCGACGAGGGGCCAGCGGAAGTTGCGCCACCAGGTGCGACGGTAGATCGGCTCGGAGGGCAGCAGATGGTAGCGAAAATCCCTGCCGGGAAGGATGCGAGCCTCCACGCCCCGAATCGCGCCGACGAGAACCGGCTCGAATCCCGGTGCCTTTTCCCGGATGGCTCCCGCGATGGCCAGCGCCGGCATGAGATGCCCGCCTGTGCCGCCGCCGGCGATCAGGATTCGGCGCGTCGCCTCTGCCTTCATTGTTCCGCTTGGGTGTCCCTCGACCGTTTGTGCGGGGCCGGCCGGCCGCGAAGCCGGCCGATGTTGAGGAGGATGCCGGTGCCGAGCAGCGAGATCACCTGGCTCGAGCGCCCGTAGGACATGAACGGAAGCGTGAGCCCTGTCGTCGGTATCAGCCCGAGCGACACGGCCATGTGCATGAATGCCGTCAGGCCGATCGTCGCGGTGAGCCCGACCGCAAGATACTGGCCGAACGGGTCGGCCGCGGTGCGCGCGATCCGGAAGCCCAGCCAGCAGAAGACGGCGAAGAGCGACACGACGACCAGGACGCCCAGGAAACCCCACTCCTCGCCGATGGTGCTGAAGAGAAAGTCGGAGTAGGCGTACGGAAGATATCCCAGCTTCTGCTGGCCTTCCCCGAAGCCGGTCCCGAAGATGCCACCCGATCCGATCCCCACCAGGGACTGGTGAATCTGGAAGCCCGCCTCGGTCGTCGCGTCGCCCGGATTGAGGAACGTCACCAGACGCGCGAGACGGTATTGCGCGTCACGGATCTGATGGAACACCAGAATCACCGCGACGCCGGAGAGCAGGACGAGCTGCCCCATCTTCGCGCCGGACGTGAACAGCACCAGACCACCCAGGAGGGCGACCAGGGTCGCCATCGACAAATTCGGCTCGAGAAAGATGAGGAGGGAGACGAGTCCGAGAATCAGGATGAATGGGAGCACGCCGCGTTTGAACTCGCGGATCTGCTGCCCCTTTTTCGATGCGAGCATGGCGCACCAGATCACGATGGCGAGCCGCGCCAGCTCGGAGGGTTGGAAGTTCACCACACCGATGTCCACCCAGCGCCGCGCGCCGTTGACGAGCGGAGACATTCCCCTCGTGAACGGGAGAAGCGGAATGAGAAGCAGCACCACGGTGACAAGGAGGAGGGGCCACGCAAGCTGACGCCAGCGATAGTAGTCCTGGCGCGAGGCCAGGAGCAGGAGGACCCCCCCCAAGACCGCTCCGCTCAGCTGGCGCCCGGCAAAGCCCAGCCCGACGTTCTGGCCGTTCACCGTGACGAGACTGGCGGCGCCATACGTGGTGGCGATCCCGAAAACCACCAGAACGGCGGTAACCATGCCGAGCAGCCGCGTCTCCCACCGGAGCTCGCCCGGATGCCGGACTGCCCTGCCCTCGATCATCGCATCGCCTCCACGGCGGCCCGGAACCGTTCGCCGCGCTCTTCGTAGTTGCGGAACATGTCATAGCTCGAGCACGCGGGCGACAGCAGCACAGCATCGCCCCGCTGGGCCAACCGGCGAGCGGTAACGACGACCTCGTCGAAGTCGCCGGCCGGCACCACGCGGATCGCGTCTCCGAGATCGTGAACGATGAGAGGACCGGCCTCGCCATAGGCAACGACTGCCCGGCACCGACCCCGCAACGGATCCACCAGCCTCGTGTAGGGCTCGCCCTTGTGCCGGCCTCCCAGCAGAAGAACGAAGGGACGATCGAGTGAGGCGACCGCCACCTCGGTACTGGTGATGTTGGTGGACTTGGAGTCGTTGATCCAGAGGATCCCGTCCACTTCGCTCACCGGCTCGACCCGATGCGGGATCGCGCGGAAGGTGCGCAGGCCCGCGGCGATGCGATCGAAGGTGCACCCTGCCTGCCGGGCGACGAGCGCGGCGGTCAAGGCATTGGCCACGTTGTGGTCACCCAGCAGCGGAAGATCCGCGCGCGCCAGCAACGGCTCCTCGCCCAGCATGAGCCGCTCACCCGCTCGATCGAACCAGCCATCCGCGCGCGCGTCGATCGAGAACCGGAAGTGCCGTCCCGGGACCGGCGCAACCATGGCGACCACCGCCGGATCGTCCGCATTGCTCACCCACACCGAATCGGCCGTGGCGTTCCGGAAGAGCCGGGCCTTGTCTCCATAGTAGTCCTCGAGCGTCGCGTACCGGTCGAGGTGGTTGGGAGCGAGGTTGGTGAGAACGCCGATCGTGGGTCGGACGTGCGGTGCGTCGTGCAGCTGAAACGAGGACAGCTCCAGCGCCAGCCACTCCGGAGGCGCGGGCGCGAGGGCGACATCGCACAGCGGCCGGCCGATATTCCCCGCCGCTTCGGCGCGGAGTCCTCCGGCAACCAGCAGATGCGCCACCATCGAGGTCGTCGTCGTCTTCCCGTTGGTCCCCGTGATGGCGGCACACTTCGTGTCGCGGAGGGCGAGAAAGCCGATGTCCACCTCGGCGTAGATGGAGAGACCCGCGGCCTGCGCGGCGGCGAGCGGAGGCACGCCTGGTGGAACGCCGGGAGCAACCACCACCGCGACCGCGCTCCCGATGCGCCTGAGGTCGTGGGATCCGAGATCGACAGCGGCCCCAGCCGCTCGCAGCGTCACGGCCCAGGCATCGAACTGCTTCCCCGTGCCGGTATCCGACGCGTAGACGGGGAGCCCGTAGCTTCTGAGGAGAAGCGTCGCCGCCACGCCGCTCTTGCCCAGCCCGACGACCGCCACCTCGCGACCCGTGTGCCGCCATTCCTCGAACAGCGAAACGGTCCTCACCTCAACGAACCTTCAGTGTCGACAGGGCGATCAGGGCGCAGAAGAGCCCGAGAATGTAGAAACGGGTCACGACGGTGGTCTCGGCCCAGCCGAGCTTCTCGAAATGGTGATGCAGCGGAGCCATGCGGAAGACCCGGTGCGCGTCGGCATATTCACGCCCGCGCGTGCGCTTGTACCACTTGTACGTGCCTGTCTGCAGCAAAACCGACACCGCCTCGGTGGCGAACACTCCGCCGATCACGAGCAGAAGGAACTCGGCCTTGAGCAGGATCGCGACGGTGCCGAGCGCACCACCGATCGCGAGACTGCCCGTGTCTCCCATGAACACCTGGGCGGGATGTGCGTTGTACCAGAGGAAACCGATCGTGGCGCCCATGAGGGACGCGCAGAAGATCGTGAGCTCGCCCGCGCCCGGCAGATAGAAAAGATTGAGATACCCGGTGACGTCTACCCGTCCGAAAAGATAGGCGAAGGTGGCGAAGGCCGCCGCCGCGATGCCCGCCAGGCCCGCCGCCAGACCATCGAGACCATCGGTCAGGTTGACGGCGTTGCTGGTGCCCGTCGCCACCAGCGTCACGAAAGCGACGTAGAGCCACGGGGCGAAGTTGACGACGAGGTACTTGAAGAACGGAAGCGTGGTGGCGGTCGCGGGGATGGTATCCCCCGGTACCACCGGGTGGTACGTGAGAAAGAGGCCGAGGAGGACGCCGAAGCTCACCTGGCCGACCAGCTTCCACCGCGCCACGAGACCGCGTGACTTCCCCTGCACGATCTTGAGGTAATCGTCGAGGAATCCGATGCAACCCATCCAGAGCGTCGACAACATCGCCACGACGACAAATCGGTTGTTGAGCGGCGCCCAGAGCAGCGTGGGGACGACCGTAGCAAGGATGATGATCAGGCCGCCCATGGTCGGCGTGCCACGCTTGCTCTGGTGCGTTACCGGACCATCGGCCCGGATCACCTGTCCCACTTTGCGTGCCCGGAGGCGCGCGATCACCGGCGGACCGACGAGGAACGAGAGCAGCAGGGCCGTGACCGTCGCGCCCGCGGCCCGAAAACTGATGTAGTTGAAGAGATTGAAAATGATGAACGTCTTGCCGAGCGGCGCGAGCCAGTGATAGAACATCGAGCCTCAGCGTGAGCGGTGACGGGCGTCGCCAGCGGCGGGATGTGCCTGGGCCGTGAGCGCCGGAAGTATACGTTCGAGTGCCACCCCACGGGATGCCTTGAGCACGATGACCTCGGTCCCCTCCAGACGGCCGGCGATGCGCTCACCCAGCGCGATCGGATCGGGCGCGGTGACGAGACGGTCACCGAGTGTGGCCCGGTACGGCTCGAGGGCGGGCACGAACTCTCCGACTGCTCCGAGCAGCGCCGGCTCCAGCTCGACGAGCCCCCGGGCGATGTCCCGATGGAGTGTCTCCGCCTCGCTTCCCAACTCTCGCATCGTGCCCGCAAGAAAGACCAGCCGCCGATTGCCCCGGAGTGACTTGGCGGTCTCGATGGCCGCCCGGAACGACTGCGGATTCGCGTTGTAGCAGTCGTTGAGTATGGTGAGTCCACCGATCTGCATGAGCTCGCCGCGTCCACCCGGGATGGTGAAGTGCTCCAACGCCTGTCCCGCGGCCACAGGATCGAGGCGGAGGGCTTCGACGACCGCCCAGACCCGCACGGCGTTGTCGGCCTGGTGAAGTCCGCGCGCGGCGAGTGTGAACGTCTGACCGCCGATCGTCATGACCGGCCTGGCGTCCTGACCGACGACCGCGCGCTCGGGAACGAGGTCCGCGCCTCGGAGTCCGGCGGTGAGGACGCGGCGGGCCCTCTGCCGGGCGCCGGCAGCCAGCTCCGGTGGCTCGGGACCCACGATGGCGAGCGCGATGCCATCGCTGATGGAGAGCTTCTCCTCGATCACACCGGCCAGCGAGCCGAACCCCTCGAGGTGGCCGGCCACGGCGTTGGTGAGCACCACGATGTCCGGCTCGATGATCCGGCGCGCGCGCGCGATCTCGCCGGGCACGCTGGCCCCGGCCTCGACAACGAGCGCCTCGATGTCCGCCGGCGCCTCCAGGATCGTGAGAGGAACGCCGATCAGATTGTTCAGGTTGGCCCGGGTGGCGTGGACCCTGTATCGGGTGCCGAGCACCGCCGCCAACATCTCCTTGGTGCTGGTCTTGCCGTTGGTTCCGGTGATCGCGACGACCGGCCCCGCGATACGGCGGCGACGTGCCCGCGCGAGATCGCCGAGGGCGACGAGCGTGTCGGGTATGGTGAAAAGACGGAGACCCGGAACCGGCGTTGTTCCTTGCCTCACGACGGCGCCGGTTGCTCCAGCCGCGGCCACCGCGGAGAGATAGTCGTGACCATCGAACCGCTCGCCCACGAGGGCGACGAAGAGCGCGCCCGGCTTGACGGCTCGGCTGTCGGTCGTGATGCCGGAAAAGCTGAGCGAGGCAGTGGGCGCCGGGAGGCCGAGCGCCGTGCAGACCTCGGCCTCGGTCCACGACACACCCGCTGGTGCGACCTGCAGATCGTCTCCCGTCACCGCGCGCCCTTCATGGCCCGTGCGACGATCTCCCGCTCGTCGAAGGCGACCCGTTCCGTGCCGATCACCTGATAGGTCTCGTGTCCCTTGCCTGCGAGCAGGAGCGTGTCGCCGGCACGCGCCTCTTCGAGCGAGGCATGAATCGCGGCGAGACGGTCGACCACCCGGCGGTGGGGAACGTTGCCCATTCCCTGCTCCACGTCGTCGATGATCGCGCCCGGATCTTCCGTACGGGGATTGTCCGAGGTGACGACAGCGATATCCGCCCCCTCCGCCGCGATCCGGCCCATGATCGGCCGTTTTCCGCGGTCGCGGTCGCCACCGCAGCCGAACAGGACGATCAGGCGTCCGCGCGTGAGCGGGCGAAGGGTGGCGATCGCGCGTTCCAGGGCGTCCGGAGTGTGCGCGTAGTCTCGAAGCACGACGCACGGGACCTCCGAGATCCGTTCCATCCGGCCAGGCACCTGGGGGGTCGTCGCCAGACGGTCCACCACCTCGCCGAGCGGATGGCCCATCCCGAGCGAGCACGCGGCTGCGGCCAGCGCATTGGCGACGTTGAAGTCGCCGAGCAGAGGAACTGACGCCTCGGCGACCCCGAACCGCCCACCGATCTCGAATCGGCTTCCCGAGGCATCGAGCACGACACCCGATCCGCGCACGTCCGCCGCGGGATGCAGGCCGAAAGTGACCCGCGGCGCTCGTGACGGCAGGACTTGCCACGCCTCGTCGTCCAGATTCACCACCTCCAGGCCGCCCGTCGCGAGCAACGCGCCGAGCTTGAGCTTGGCCGCGAGATACGCCTCCATCGTGCCGTGATAGTCCAAGTGGTCACGCGTGAGGTTGGTGTATATCGCTGCCGCGAACAGCAGGCCGTCGAGCCGTCCCTGATCGAGGCTGTGCGATGATGCCTCCATGGCGACGTGCGTCGTCCCGCGCGCGACCAGCTCCGCGAGGGTGGCTTGGAGATCGACCGGACCGGGCGTCGTCAGGGAGCCGGCGGTCGACGTGATCGACTCGTTCTGGCCATCGAACGCACCCAGCGTGCCGATGCTCCCCGCGGTCCCGCGCTCGTTGAAGAGGTGCTTGAGCAAGCCCGTCGTGGTGGTCTTGCCGTTGGTACCGGTGACGCCGAGAAGCGTGAGGCGTCGCGCGGGATACTCGTACCACGCGGCGCCGAGCGCGATCGCCGCGCGCCGGCCGTCTCGCACCACGATCTCCGGAATTCCGACGGGCTGGGATTGCTCGACGACAACTGCGGAGGCGCCGCGTGCCACCGCGTCGGCCAGGTAGCGATGGCCGTCCACCTGACTGCCGCGCACCGCGACGTACAGCATGCCCGGCACGATCGAGCGACTGTCCACCCCTAGGCCGGTGATCGGCGGCAGGCTGTGAGGAGCGGTGACGAGAAGGTCGTTCCGCCTGAGGGCGTCGAGCAGAGCGCTACTCTGCATAGACCACCACGGCGCTACCCGGCCGGGCGTTCTCACCGGCTTCAGGCGCGGTCCGGACCACTCGCCCCATGCCCTGCAGGCTCACGCGAAACCCTCGCCGATGCAGCGCAAGTGCCGCTTCGCGCACGCTACGGCCGGCCACGCTGGGTACGGGCAGCGGATCCGTCGCGGGAGCATCCGGACGTGAGGGCCAGGCCAGCGCGACCATGGGCCGGCCCACGGGCACCGGCTCCGACTGCTCGGCTTCTTCAGGCACCGAGTCGCGGGCGGCGAGCCGGCCGCGGTCGATCGCCACCCGCCGGGAGGCCAGGGCCTGCTGCAGCATCGTTCGAGTGACCGGGGCCGCCGTGAGACCGCCGTAGTAACTGCCCTTCGGGCTGTCGATCTTCACAATGACCGCCAGCTGCGGTTGATCGGCCGGGAACAAGGCCGCGAAGGACGCCGTGTGCTCGTCGTGCACGTAATGACCACCCTCGAACTTGACTGCCGTGCCGGTCTTTCCCAGCAGCGTGTAGTTCACGAGCTGAGCCCGCTCTCCGGTTCCCCCTTCACCGACGGCCCCGCGCAGGAATTCGCGAAGCTTCCCCGCGACCTCCGAGGTGACGACACGCCGGACCGGCTCGGGGTTGTGGTGGTAGAGGAGCGCACCCGACGGGTCTCTCACTTCGCGAACCAGCGTCGGCGCGAGGAGAACGCCGTCGTTGGCGATCGCCGCATACGCGGCCGCGAGCTGGACGGGTGTCACGCCGAACTCGTACCCCATCGCCATGCTGGCGCGCGTATACATGGGTTGCCACCGGTCCGGCCGGGCCAGACGCCCGCGCGATTCCGAGGGAAATTCCGCCGCCGTCGGCGTTCCGAAGCCGAAGTCCCGCAAGACCTCGAACTGCTCCTCCGGCTTGAGCCGGAGGGAAAACTTGGCCATGGCGATGTTGCTGGAGACCCGAATCGCCTGGGCCAGGGTCAGCATCCCAGGACTCTTGTGCGTGTCTTCGATCTTGCGGGTCCTGCCCGAAGAATTCACCGGCATGAGCCAGCGTCCGTTTTCCCCGGCCACAACGTCCGCACTGTCCACCCGGTTGCGCATGAGCAGCGCGGCCGCCGTGAAGAGTTTGGCCGTCGAGCCGGGCTCGAACGGATCGGTGAACGTCGACGCGCGCGGGCGAACTCCTCGCTGCGCCTGACGCGACGCCAGAGCCAGCAGCTCGCCGGTCGCCGGGTCGAGAAACACCACATCGCCGCCCTCTGCCTTCATCTCCGTCAGGGCGTCGTCGAGCCCCCGCTCGGCGATTTCCTGAAGCTCGGCATCCAGAGTCAGCACCACGTCGTTCCCCGCCACGGGGTCCCGCACCAGGCGGCTCGGCGACTCGTACCGCCGGCCCGCGCGGTCCTTGAGAAACACCGCCTCGCCGGGGCGGCCCGTGAGAATCGAGTCGAGCGACAGCTCGAGTCCGGCCGCCCCCGACGACCGATCGGGATCGAGCCCGCCGATGATCGGGCGGGCGAGGTCGCGTGAGGGATAGAAACGTTGGAAATCGCCGGTTAGATGAATCCCCTTCACTCCACGAAGGGGCTGCACCTGGGTGGCGTTGAAGGGGCCGTGCAGATAGATCCACTTCTTGCGCGCCTGGAATTCCCGGTCGAGCGCCGGCGCCGACACTCCGAGGCTCCGCACCAGCAGGACGAACCCCCTGCGTATGTCTTCGAGCTCGTTCGGCGCCACGCCGACGTGATAGAACTCCTGGGTGAGGGCGAGTGGCACGCCGTTCCGATCGTAGAGCGCACCACGGCGCGCGGGCAGCACCGCACGCTCGGTCCGTTGCCGTTCGGCCTCGCCGGCCCACCGCTCACGCTGAATGATCTGGACCTGCGCCGCCCGGCCGATCACGGCCACGACGGCGAGGGCAAAGCCGAACTGCACGGCGGCAATTCTCGCGGTGGGCTTTGCCATCAGGGCTTGCCCTGCCCCGCGGCCGGGACCGCGAAGAGCACGAACTCGGAGTCGCCTGGCTCATGGAGACCGAGCGCGCGCTCGGCGACGGGCACCAGCACCTGGCGGCTCGAGGCGACGCGGATACGCCGTTCCAGGTCTGCCCGTCTTGACTCGAGCGCCAGTCGCTCTTCCCGCAACTCCCGGACGCGCCGTGCCGTGCGGAAGCCCGCCGTCTGGCGCGTCGTGATTGCGACCAGCACGCAGAGGAAGATCAGCAGCCAGATCACCATCCAATGGCGGCCCTTAAGGCGCATCGGCAACCCTGAAGATTCTGAGCTTGGCGCTCCTGGCGCGAGGATTCTCCGACACCTCCGCGGGATCGGGAAGTATCGGCTTGCGAGGCTCGAGCCGTCCCAGCGCGCGGCCGCGGCACATGCAGACCGGCTGCCGTGGAGGGCACACGCAGTCACTGGCCCACTCACGAAAGGCGTGCTTCACGAGACGGTCCTCGCCCGAGTGGTATGTGATGACAGCCAGTCGTCCGCCCGGGGTCAGCGCGTCGCGAAAAGCCGGGAGCGCGCGGGCGAGACCGTCCAGCTCGTCATTCACCGCGATGCGAACCGCCTGAAAGAGCCTGGCGAAATCCGGAGCCCCCGCACGCGGCCCGAGGACGCCTCGGATGGCGTTCACCAGATCGTCGCTGGTCGCGAATGGCTGGCGGGCTCTCCGGTGGACGACTGTCCGCGCCAGCCGGCGTGCTTTACGCTCGTCCCCGAAGTCGGCGAACGCTCGCTCCAGCTCAGTCTCGTCTGCGTTGTTCAGGAAGTCAGCGGCTGTCCGTCCACGACCGGCCATGCGCATGTCGAGAGGCGCACCCGGTCGGAAAGTAAAACCGCGGTCCGTCTCATCCAATTGCCGGGAGGAGACGCCCAGATCGAGGAGCACGAAGTCAGGACGGAACTCGGCCACCGCCGCCAACGACACGGGATCGTCAAACGAAGCCCCGATGAACCGGACTCCGTCACCCAGGCGGTGCCGACTCCGTGCGATGGCGTCGGGATCTCTGTCGATGCCGAGCAGCTCGACGCCTGGGGCCAGCAGCGATGCGGCGTGACCGCCATCTCCCAGCGTGGCGTCCACGACCCGGACGGCGCCCTTGGCAGCGTTGAGGACGGCAGGGAGAAGCACGGGGATGTGGGTGGGCGAGGCCGGGATGGGCGTGTCCTGTTCGGGGTTGGAAACGCAACACCCCGTCCGCAGGGACGGGGTGGAAACCGAACGGGGCTGACGGGGCTCGAACCCGCGACCTCCGCAGTGACAGTGCGGCACTCTAACCAAGCTGAGCTACAGCCCCCGGCGAGGCGGGAATATAGAAAGGAGAGCGGCTGGAGGCTATAGGCTAGAGGCTAGAAGCTGGAAGCAAACGACCCTCCTTGGTTCGTGCCAAGGAGGGCCGTTCGCTAGCGGAACAAACTTCCAGCTTCCAGCTTCTAGCCTACTTACAATACGCCTTCAGCATCGAGGCGATGCGCGGCTTGTACTTCTTGATGATGTCGAGGTTCTTCTTGACCGCGTCGGGGTTGACCGACTGCCCCGCCGTCAGTGCCGTCTCTGACTCGGTCAGAAGGGCCTCCTCCTGCTTGGCCAGATCGCAGGACTTGCCCTTCTCGGCCTGCGGGTCGATCTGTGGCACCTGGAACAGCGTGGCGAGACCGAGCAGATAGTTCGACGCCGGGGCCACCTTCCCTGAGGGGTTGGCGGTGGTCACAGCCTTCCGCAGCAACTCCGCGGCACCCGCGAGATCCTGCGGCTGCTGCAAGAGCGACGCCCCGCCCTGGTACAGCAGCGCCGCCGCGTTCTCCTTCGCCTGCGGATCGCCGTGGGCGATGGCGAAGTCGAGGAACGGCATGGCCTCCTTGGGTCGCTTGATGGAGGCCGCCGACGTAGTAGCGCTGTCGGGACCCGTCCTCGGCTTTTGAGTCGAGTCGGCGCTGGGGCCGGTCACCACCTTCTTGGCGCAGGTGCTGTCGGGGCTGATGAGCGCCTTCGCGGCATTCAGAGCCGCCGGTACGGCGGTGGTGTCCTTCTGGATGACCCGCGTTGTCACGGAGACGACGCTATCGGTCTGGCAGGTCATCGCGTACGCCCGGAGCAGGTAACCGCCAATCGTTGGATTGTCAGGGTACTTCTGCCCGCCCTTCTGCGACCACTTCATCAGCCGCACCGTATCGGGCTTCTCACCCTCGGCGGCCGCCGCCGAAATCTTCGTAAAGAAGAGGGTGTCCGCCTTAGTGCTGTCGGTGGCGTACATGGTCTCGAGCGCGTCCACGGCGCACTTGAAGTCGCTCAGGAAGAGACAGGCGTTGCTCTTCAGGTCGTAGAGGTCCGCATTGTACGGATCGATCTTGAGCCCCTCGTCCGCCACTTCCTTCGCCGTCTCCGGGTGTCCGGACTGGAGGAAGTACTTGAAGAGCTCCTCGCGCAGCTTCTGGTTGGTCGGCGCGACGCGGAGCATCTGCTTGAACGCCACGAGGGTATTGGCCGTGTCGTTGGCCTGCTGGTATTGACCCGCCAACGCGGTCCAGACTGGGAGACTCAGCGGATCGCCCTTGGTCGACGCCGTCAGGTGTTTGACGACTTCTGCGCGTGGCTGCTTCTTATCCGCCGCAATGAGCGCAAGGCAATACTCCGCGAGTCCATGATTCGGGACGGCCTTGATCGCCTTGTTGGCGGCCTCGATGGCCTTGTCGGGCTTGGAGGTCCGCTGGTCGATACACGCCTTGGAATCGGCGATCGATTTGACCGCGGGTTCGAGCGCGTCGACCAGCCGCTTCCCGTAGGCGTCCGGGGTCTCACCCGAGTTCTGGGTCAGGCTCACCACGATGCCGGCATCGTCGCTCACGCCCCTGAGGCGGGCCGTTATCGCGTATCGGCCGCCCTCACCCTTGGCCATCGTGGATGTCAGCACGAAGCGGGCCTGAATGTTCTTGGCCAGGGTGGTGGCGAGCGCCTCGCTCAGAATCGCATCGATCGGATAGCCATACTGCTTGAGGGCATCGTTCATCTGCGCCTGCTCGATGACCAAATAGTCCCGGCCAACCGCCCCTTTCATCTCCTCGCGCATCGACGTGCCGATCTTCACGGCCGACGCCGAGTCGGCGGAGGCGAACGCGAACGGATTGGCGACCATGAGCCGTGGCGCCTGGACCGTGGCGCTGGACGGCCGGGCGTTCCGGGGAATGCCCTGGGCCACCAACGGTGTCACCACCGCCGCGCTCAACGCCGCGCATGTGACGAGACGAAGGAGAAACATGCCAATGCCTCCACAAAGGGTCGGCCCCGAGGGGCCACTCAGATCCGCGCTCGGCGCGCGGTTGTCGATGGGCGAAGAGGGATTCGAACCCCCGACTTCCTGCGTGTAAGGCAGGCGCTCTGAACCAGCTGAGCTATTCGCCCCGGTGACTCGCGCGGCCGGCGTGGGACATGCTTGCGCAGGGACCGTGCCGCAACAGCCCAGCCGCCCTAAAGGGCGATCCCGACAGGGACCAACACGCAGTACCCGATCACGAGCAGCACCGCGGCGGTGCTTGGGTAGCCCGCCGACAGGGTGATGTATCCAGCAACCAAAACGAGCACGGCGGCGGCGAGGATCACCAGGTTACGGCGCGTGAGGAGCAAACGCCTTGGCGCGACCGATGGGCGAGGACCAGACATAGGGCATGAGGCTATCACCGTTGGCTGGTTCGGTCAAGTTCTGATCCCCCTGCATCTTCGGGCTCTACCTCCCATCCGACGTCGAGGGCTGCCCGGCGCGGCCGATCCCGGCGGCGGCGGAGCTGCACCAGTACGACCACGACGAGCGCAACAATGACCCACCCCCCGCCGGCCACGAGCCATACGCCGAGACTGTACCGGCGTTTGACTGTACGCTGCCAGCCTTCCTCGAAGCGGCCTATCGTGAGTCCCGTGGTCCGAAGCACTGCTGCCTCGAAGTCCGTTCCAGACGACAGCGCCGCGAGCAGGGGATCCAGCGTGCCGGTCGGGTTCCGCCGAGCCAGCTCGACCACCGCCGACACTGCGAGGCCATACGCCGCGTCAGCGGTCGAGGGCGTTCCGCGCAGCGCACCGTCGAGCGTGCGGAGATCGGGCACCGCCCCGCGCACGACGGACAGATTGAGTTCGAGTGCTCCCAGACGATCCCATTCGCCCGCCGCCCAGGCGGCGTACCCCTCGTCGAACCAGAGGGGAACCCGCACAGGCACCTTCCGGTGCAAAACGAGGTGCGCGAGCTCGTGTCGGAGCGTCTGCGGGAGATCGCCCGCGTCGGCGCGGAGGAGGATCGTATGGGCGGCCGGGAGCGCGATGGCTGCTCCCCAGGCGGGGGCTCGTCCGCCGGTGAGCGAATCGAGCCGCCGAGCGTCGGGCACGATGATCAGGCGGATGGGTCCGGGGTCTACTGTCCCCAGACCAGGCCACTCCTGAGGACGGCCGGCGATCCGGGCAAGTTCGCGCGCGAGGGGTAGTTGGGCCGGCCAGGCGACCGCGGTGACTTGTCCCACCTGGACGACGCTCGGCTGGTCAGGGCCGGTTGGCCCAAGAGCAACGAGGAGGGCTAGGAAAGCAGACTGCGCGGGACCTCTCCTCCGGCGGCCGCCACGTCCATCATCTCTTTGCAGCGTTTGGCCCACGGGTTGAACTTGTTCGCCTTGTGGCCTTCTCCCCAGACCTTCTGGGCCTCGTCGTGCTGGCCGGAAAACCAGAGTGCCCGTCCCAGCTCGAAGTACGCTTCGATCAGGTTGGGCCCGAGCTTGAGCGTCTTCCGGAAGAAGGTCTGCGCGTCGTCATACATCTCCCGCTCCAGGTACACCAATCCGAGATAGTAGTGCGCGTACAGCGTCGCCTTGCGATCGTTGTCGAGGCGGATTGCCTTCGACAGGTGCTCGATGGCCTCGCCGAAGATCCGTTTCTTGAGGCAGATGTACCCGACGTTGATCCGGGCCAGCGCGTTGGCCGGTTCCTTCATCAGCACCTTCGAGAAGGTACCCAGCGCGTCGTCGTAATCCTCGTGGAGCATCTGGGCCCAGCCCAGCAGCGATTGGGCCTGCACGGCACCAGGGGAGAGACTGAGCGCCTTGTCGAGCGACTGAATGGCGCCGGCGTAGTCGCCGAGCGAAATGAGGCTCCAGCCCTTCTCTATATAAGTGGAGGCGCCCAGATGATCCGCATGGACCGCCGGCCGCGATCCCGTAAACTGGGGCGCGGGCGCGGACTCCGCCGCCGCGCCGGCCTGCTTGAACCGCTCGACCAGCCCGCGGATGTCCTCCTTCATTTGCGTGAGATCCGTGAGGCTGGCATCCACCCGCTTGAACAGGGCGATGATGTCCCGCTTGACGGCCTCGCGCTCGGCGGGCTGCCCTGCCCCGGCGAGCCTGCCCTCGATGTCCTGGAATTGGCCGCGAAGGGCCGCCAGCCACTGATCGGTCATCTCACGAGCTCCCCATCCCCGCCAGCGCGAGCCGCTCCGTCGAGGAGAGCAGGCGGCGGGCGTTGAGGATGATGATCGTTCGCGCCGGACGGGTGATGATCCCGGAGATGTACGCGGCGGCGAGACCGCTGACGATCGGGCCCGGCGCGCTGATCGTGGTACTGTCCACCCGCAATACCTCGCGCACTTCGTCCACGAGAATACCGATCCGCTGATCCTCGAGATCGAGAACCATGAGCCGGGTCTCTTCCCGGATGGTCGCCTCGAGCTCGAACCGCTTCCGAAGGTCGACCACCGGCACCGCTCCGCCCTCATACTGCACCACGCCCTCGAGAAACGGCGGTGACTTGGGCAGAGGAGCCGGTGGTGTGTAGCGCAGGATGCGCTCGATCTGCAGGATGTCGAGCGCGAACTCCTGAGCACCCACCTTGAAGGTGACGACCTGAATGTCGTCGACGCCTTTCATGGGATCGTGGTCTCGGTAATGCGGGCGCCGAGCGCGGTGAGATCGAGCAGTGGCAGCAGACCCGTCTCGGTGCGTGCCACCGCGACCGCCCACGGCATTTCCGCGTCGGCCGGGACGGGAAGACCCGCGCCGGGGAGGACTGACTCCGCGGCCTCCACTTCCAGGCACACACGCCGGCCGGACAGCTCGACGACGACGGCGGTATCGCCCCGCTCAGCCGGGCAGCGCGACCCGTCGAGCAACGCGCCGAGGTGGACCAGGGGCATGATTCGGCCGCGGACCCGCGTCACGCCGCGAACGGCGGGCTCGATCGCCGGGACCGGGAACGCGTCGCCGGGGTCGAGCACCTCGATGACCTGATCGAGCGCGAGACCGACGCAACGGCCTCCAGCCCTGACGAGCAGGTAACCATCCCGCACGTTGCTCATCTGCGTGCCATCCTCGCGAGCTCCATTCCGATCCGGGTAGCGATCTGCCCCACGGGCAAAACGTAGTCGGCTCCCCCTGCCTGCGCCGCCGCATTCGGCATCCCGAAGATCGTGGCGCTGCCGCGGTCCTGCGCGATACCGACGCCGCCGGCGTCGTGGATCTCGCGGAGTCCGTCCGCCCCGTCCCGCCCGAGACCCGTGAGGACCACGCCCACCGCGCGCGGTCCGAAGTGCCGTGCGACCGTGCGGAACAGCGGATCCGCGGCGGGCCGGACGCCCCAGACGGTGGGCTCCTGGTCCAGATCGAGCCGCAACCCATCGGCGCCCACCGCGATCCGCATGTGATAATCCCCCGGCGCGACGTAGGCCGTATCCGCGACCATCGGTGACCCGTGACCCGCTTCGACCACGCGCATGCGACTCTGCGCCGCAAGCCGCTCCGCGAGACTCTGGGTAAACCTCGGGGGCATGTGCTGCACGATCAGCACCGCCGCCTCCGCGCCCGACTGGAGCAGCGGGACGACCTCCGCGAGTGCTCGCGGTCCTCCGGTGGAGGCCGCGATCGCGACGCAGTACCGCGCCCGGCCTGGCAAAGCGAAGAGCGCCTGCGGAGGCACCCGGTGCGCGGGCCGCGCGAGGACCGGAAGCCGGGTGATATCCGCGCTTCGGGCCGCGCGCAGCACACCGACGAGCCGCTCGCCGAAGCGGGCCGTCGAGCGCTCGCTTCGATCGTCCTCCTTGGCCACCAGATCCACGGCACCGAGCTCGAGCGCCCGGATCGCGGCCGCGGTCCCGGGACCAGCATAGGAGCTCACCACGACGATCGGCCGGGGTGACTCGGACATGATGTACCCGATGGCGCCGAGCCCATCGAGCTCGGGCATCTCGAGATCCATCAGGACAACGTCCGGCGCGTATGCGTGCACCTTCTTGAGCGCGTCCATCCCGTTGCGCGCGGTGGCGATCACCTTGAATTCGCCCGTCCCGTCCACGACGTCGGTCAGGAGCCGACGGAAGAAGGGACTGTCATCCACAACCAGAACCGTGGTCTCCTTAGAGGCCGTGGACACCGTGCGCCACCGTGAAGACCTCGATCTGCCCGTCGGAGACGCGGAGTTTCACGGTCCGTCCGTAGTCCCCTCCGACGGCTTCCGCCTTCAGCGGAATGCCGTGCGCGTAGAGGACCTGCCGGCACGCGACGACGTTGCGCTCGCCCATCTGGATCGTGCCGGGAGCGGCGAGGCTCGCGAACATGCTCGCGCCTCCCGCCAGGCGTCCGGTCATTCGTCGAGAGCTGCCGCCTTCCCGCGCCATCAGCTCCAGCAGATGGGGAATGGCGGTCTGCGGAAACTTGGCCGGATTGTGATCGGCCCTGCTGAGCGCCGGAGACGGCAACAGAACGTGCGCGAGTCCACCGACTCGTGCGACCGGATCGTAGAGCAGCACCGCAACACAGCTGCCCAGACCCACGGTGACCAGGACGTCATCACCCGTGCCGATCCGGAGATCGGCGACCCGAACGATGATCTCTCCATGGGTCATCCGGGCCGCCGATACACCCGTTCGCGCGGGTCCACCAGCGTCAGGCGATCCCGCGCGGGACCGAAGAGAGTCTCGACCTTGCCGAGGACCAGGTAGCCTCCGGGTGCCAGCGCGGAGGCGAAGCAGAGGAACAGGCGCTCCTGCATCGGACGATCGAAATAGATCACCACGTTCCGGCAAAAGATCAGGTGGTAGTCGGTTCGGGGTGGCGGTTCCCGGTTCAGATCGAGTCGTCGAACGAAGACGCGACGACGCACCCGCTCGGTCACCCGATACTCCGGCCCTTCCGGCTCGAGATAGGCTCGCACGAGCTCGGCCGGAGTCTCGGCGAGACCATCCGCCCGATACCGAGCCGCGCGGGCGCGCTCGAGACTGACCCTGTCCACGTCCGTCGCATCCACCGCGGCGCGCTGCAGGAGATCCGGGCGCTGGTCACGGTCGAACCGCTCGGCCAGCAGCATGGCAAGCGTGTATGCCTCTTCGCCCGACGAGCAGCCCGCGCTCCAGGCACGCAGCTCTCCTTCGACGCGTGTCGTCAGGTCCGGCAGCAACTGCGTGCGCACGAGATTCCACGTCTCCGCGTTCCGGTAGAACCGGGTCACGTTGATCGTCAGCGCGTCGCGCAGCCGGTCGTATTCGCCAGGGCTGGCCTCGAGAAACTCGAGGTAATCGGCGTAGGTGTGGACACCGCACGCGCGCATACGGACGGCGATGCGCCGGCGGACGCACTTGTCCTTGTAGGCCTCGAGCGCGAACCCGGAGCCTTCCGAGATCTTGCGCGCCAGTCTGGCGAAGTTCGGCTCGTCGACCGGCGTCATCGGCTCACGTCCAGCATCTCGAGATTGGCGCGGGCCAGCTCGTGGCCGGGGTTGATCTCGGTGGCGCGGCTCCAGCTTTCCCGGGCCCGGGCGGTCTCCCGTCGCTTGTAGGCGATGTTCCCGAGCTTGAAATACAGATCGTCGCCCAGATCGGGAGAGAGCTTCGCGGCCCGCTCGTACGCTTCCTTCGCCTCGTCGTAGCGTCCATTGCGGTAGAGGACATCCGCGAGGTTCTTCGAGATCTGGGGCAGTGACGGGTCCTCGGCGAGCGCGCCGCGCAGGATCGTTTCGGCGCCGGCCACGTCCCCGCTCACCTCGAGCAGGACGGCCAGGTTGTTCTGAAGCGCGGGATGCTCCGGATACGCGGCCGTGCCGGCACGTGCCGCGCGGATCGCGCCGGCGTGATCGTCCATGCCGGCCGATGCCAGCGTCGCCGCCCAGTACCACAGGGCCGGCGCCGGACGCCCCCCAAGCAGCTCGAGCGCACGGGCGAGCCGGCCCTGCGCCACCTGATACTCGCCGCGCTTCAGCGCCACGATGCTCCAGCCCAGCATGATGCGGGCATCGTCGCGCGCGCGCCCCGCGGCATCGCCGTAGGCAACCTCGGCCTCGTCGAGGCGTCCCAGCCGCTCGAGCGCCAAGCCCAGGTTGTGCAGCGCCGCCGGCCGGCCGCCGGCGCTGTCGGCCGCCTGGCGGAACGCGTCCGCGGCGTCGGCCCACCGCGCCTGGCGCAGCGCGATCAGCCCGAGATGGAAGGGCGCGCTCGCGTCGGTGGGCCGCAGATCCGCTACGCGTCTGAACTCACGCAGCGCCTCGTCGAACATCCCGGCCTTGTAGAAGGCGACGCCGAGATTGCGATGCTCCTCTACCCTGCTGTCGTTGACTTTGGGCGCCGCCGGCGTGGACGTTCCCGTGCGATGGGCGAACCCCGCGGTGATGAGCCCGAAGAGGGCCTTCCCCACCTCGAACTCGACGAGCCCCGATTCGTCCATCACCTGCTGGACGTCGCGCGTCCCGTCGAGCAACGGCAGGATCCCGCGCTGTTCGGCCGAAAGGTCGGCCCCCGACTCCTGCACCCGCTGCTGATCCGCGGCGAAGATGAGGTCGAACGACGGAATCTTCTTTTCGATGAGACTCCACTCGTCGACCCGGCGGGCGCCCTCGAGCAGGAGGAACTCCGGGTTGATCCGAACGAGGAAATCCTCCCGTTCGGGCGCGACACCGGCCTCGAAGTTGAACGTGCCGGAGGTCCAGGTGAACAGGTAGTAGACCGCCTCCTCGATCTGCATCCGCATGTAGCTCTCGAGCTCCTCGCGCGTGATCGCGCCGAGCTCCATGAGGATCTCGCCCACCTTGTGCTCGCGGTCGCCCTCCTGCCGGTCGATCGCCGCCTGCAGCGCCTCCTGGGTCACGCGCCCGTTCCGCACCAGAATGTCGCCCAGCCGGTCGCGGCGGTTGACGATCGTGGCGTAGATGATGTGGCCTTCGTCGAAGTGAATCGTGCCGAAATTGTGCCGGTCCGCGAGGGCCAGACACCCGGTCCGGCGGCCGAGGAACAGCAGCTGGATCACGTCGGGGAGGCTCGCCTCCTTGAGACTGCCCTTGATCGCCATCAGCGCCACTCCTCGACGATCCGGTCGCCGACTTCCGGCCATTCCCAGATCATCTTCTCGCGGCTGCGTGCCCCACTCGCCGACGGCGCGACGATTCCGCTCGACCGGACCGGCGCGCGCACGGGTGGGGCCGCGGGGGTGAGGCCCTCGAGCACCTCGCGAGCGAGCGCCGCGGTGGGAGGGATCTGCCGCTCCTCGGCCGTCGCGAGCACACGGTGGACCAACCCCTGGGCGGCGCGCACCGACTCGGCCGGTCTCGACGCGAGATAGGTCGCGAGAGCCTGGTCGCACGCGCCGAGCCGGGCCGTGAGGTCGCGGGCGATCACGCGCTCGCGTACATCGGAATCGGGCGCGGGAAGCTCGACCACGAGACCGCCCTCGAGCCGGGTCCGCAGCCGCGCCTCGAGACGTTCCAGCGATGCGAGCGGGACGGCGGACGTGAAGATCATCTGCCGGCCGGACTCGGCGAACAGATTGAACAAGACGAACAACTCGTCCTGCGTGCGATCGGTCTCGGCGGCAAGATGGACGTCGTCGAGGAGAAACGCGGCCGCCCGGCGATACCGGGCTCGCCAGGCGCCCACCGCATCGCGATTGATCGCCTCGATCAGCTCGCTGGTAAACTCGGACGCGCTCAGACACGCGACCGGACCGTCGAGCTCGCCGAGCGCGTTGCCCACCGCATGCAACAGGTGGGTCTTCCCTGTCCCGACCCCTCCCGCGATGACGAGCGGGTTGTATCGCACACCAGGCGCCCCGCTCACGGCCCGCGCCGCTTCGAGCGCCATGCGGTTTCCGCCGGATTCGACCAGGTCGTCCATGGTCCAGAGCGGTGAGGGAGACGGCGGAGGCGTCGTCCCTTCCCGGGCCTGCTGGAGCTCTGCCCTCGCCGCGGCGAGGTCACCAGGATCCTTGAATGTGGCCGAGCCGGCCAGCTCCGGCGCGAGCTCCGCTGCCTCGGTGCGCATCTCGATCAGCCGGGCGACATCGGCTTCGTAGGCACGGATGGCGGCCTCGGGATCGTCGACCATCTCCTGTTCGAGCAGCGCCTCGAGCCGGGTGGTCCGGAATCCCTCTCCCTCCCAGCGCAGGATCGCGGCCGCCACCTTCGTCCGCCACGCGTCCACCTGCTGGGCAACGGTGGCGGTGATCTCGGAGAGGAAGTCGTCGAACTCCGACGGAGAGGACGCGGAGGACGCAGCAGGCGAAGATGTCGGCAGTCCACCCACCTCCTGCGTCTTCTGCGTCCTCTCCGTCGTCTGCGTCTCCCCACCAACCAGCCTTCTTGCCTGCTCCGCCGTCAGCGGCGTATCGCTGACCGACTGGAAGGCGATCAGGCGGTTGAGCGCGCCGAGCAGCTCACGCACGTTGTCGATCTCGAGCCCGGCCACCGCATCGAGCACGCCGTCCGCGAACGTGGCCCGGCGCTCGTCCGCCTTCCGGCGCAGAATGGCGGCGCGCGTCTCGTAATCGGGGGCTGACACGTCGATCACGAGGCCGCCCGCGAATCGGCGGATGAGCCGGTCGTCGAGCAGTTCGATCTCGGCGGGCGGGCGGTCACTGGTGAGCACGATCTGCCGGTTGGCGGCTTGCAGCGCGTCGGTGAGGCGCAGGAGCTCCGCCTGCATCTCACGCCGGTGGGTGAGGAACTGCACGTCGTCCACGAGCAGGAGATCGACGTCGAGAAATCGCTGGCGGTA
>DATBSO010000114.1:0-3958 GCA_036559745.1 Gemmatimonadales bacterium
CTTCCCCTCCCCGCGACATTTCGCCCTGCCTTCTGCCGTCCATGCCTTCACCGTTTCGGGAACGCCCCGCCATGATCACCCGTGACCTCGTGTTCCCTCGTGGAGGCCCCTCGTGAGCGCTCCAGAAGCCGATCGCCGGCCCGATACGACCGCCCTCGCGATTCTGGCCGGCCTCATCGTGCTCGCGCTCGTGTTGCGCTTCTGGCGCCTGGGCGAGTGGAACTTACAGGCGACAGAGATCTTTACACTGCGGGATTCCGTTCGCCCTCAATTCCGCAACCCTCGCCCGCTCGGCTACCTGCTCAATTACTACGTCGTGCGGCCATTCATGCCGCTGGACGAGTTTGGGCTTAGACTCCTCCCTGCGATCTTCGGCGTGCTGGCCGTCCCCTCGTTCTACTACGTATCCCGTCGCCTGGTCAGCAATCGCGCGGCGTTGTTCGGTGCGCTCCTGCTCGCGATCAGCCCGCTGCTCATCTCCTATTCCCAGCTCGCCCGGTACTGGTCGCTCGTGTTCTGCCTCTCGACCATCTACCCCTACGCCCTCTACCTGGGAGTTCGCGACCGCAACAACCGCGCGCTCACGCTTGGGCTCGTGACCCTCGTCCTCGGCATCCTGGCGCATCCTGTCTCTGCCCTGGCGGTAGTCGGGCCCGGGCTGCTGCTGGCCGCCAACCTCCGGGGGGAGCGTCTCAAGTCGTTGTGGAACCAGAAAGCCGTCCGGTGGGCCGTGCTGGTCGCGGTCCTGCTCGCCGCGGCCGCCGTCGTCCGGCTCCTCCCCATCCTCCAGAGATGGATCACCGAGCATGATGAGAACCCCGGAAGCGGCCAGTTCCTCACCCCTCCCACGGGTGCGCCCGGGGTCAAGCAGATCGTGTACATCCTGGCCTTCATCGATAACCTGTCGTTGCCGGTTGCGGCCTGCTCGGTAGTGGGACTGTATCTGCTGTGGAAGGTGAAGGACCGGACGCTGGCCAAGTACCTGATCAGTGTGGCCGCGGTTCCGATCGTCTTCCTCACGCTCATCTCGATGCGGACGCCGGTTTCGACCTACTACCTCCTGCCGACCGTGCCGGTCTTTCTCATCGGGGCCGGTGTGTTTTTCGACAAGCTCTACGAGGTCGATTGGGGGGTACGGCCCCAGTGGCTTTTTCCGGTCACCGTGCTGGGTGTGGTGATCGCCGCGAGTCTGCCCACTCTCGCCTCCGACTATCGGAACGGTCGTCGCTACGATTTCCGGGCGGCGGGGCGGTGGCTTCAGAAGGAGGCGCAGCCGGGAGACGTCGCCTACTCCGACCAGCCTCTGGTCCTCAAGCACTATCTCGAGGGAATGGATGTCGAGCGCCTGCGGTACAACGTGCAGCCGCTAGAGGCATCACTTCGGGACGTGCATCGCGGGTCGGAGACGGGGGCGGTCTGGATCGTGGCGCCGGGCTTATCGCACGCCCTACGGACCAATCTCAAGCAGGGAGGACTGATTACCTGGATCTACGGGAACTGCCAATTGCGGAATACCGTCGGACAGGGCCGGGTGGATTTCCGGCAGCAATACCTCCAGATATACCGCTGTCCGCCGACGACGCCCGGATAGCTCAGGAAGCCACGCTGGTCGGAACGGCCAGTCCCTTCCGGGCGAGCACGTCGCGGTAGAGTCCCTCCCACCGGTCGGCTACTCGGGCGAGGCCGTAGTGAGCCCGCACCCGCTCCCTGCCCTTCGCCCCCATCGCACGGCGGTCGGCTTCCGGGACGCCCATGAGCCGCAGCATCGCCTCGCTGAGCGCGTCTGAGTCTCCGGGGGGCAGCAGGAATCCGGTCTCCCCATCCGAGACGACCTCAAGATTTCCACCGACCATGGTCGCGACGATGGGCAGACCCGCTGCCGCCGCCTCGAGCAGTACCATCGGCATCCCCTCCCAGGCCGACGACATGACGTATCCATCGGCAGCGCTCATCACCTGCGGGATATCCTGCCGGACGCCGAGAAACCGAACGGCGGGACGGAGACCCAGGGAGTCGGCCAGCGCTTCGGTCTCGGGTTGCAGGGACCCGCGACCCACCAGTAGAAGTATCGCTTCGGGATATCGCTCGCGGACCCTCGCGAACGCCCGCAGCATGTTGGGATAATCCTTCGCGAGCTCGAAACGCCCCACCGCCAGCCAGACGAATTCCTCCCCGAGCCCGAGTGATCGCCGGATGGCATCACGGGTCTCGGGTGGGGTCCGGAACAGGTCGATGTCGACCCCATTGGGTACGACCGTCAACAGCTCCCGCGGCACGATGCGCTCGGAGACGAACCGGTCGGCCGCGGCTTCGCTCACGATGGTCATGTGGTCGACCAGGCCATTCGTCAGACGGTAGGCTCCCATCCGCAACCGGCCGCCCTCGTAGATGTTGTGAATCGTGGAGAGCAGCGCCGGCACCGGCGCGAAGAGCCGCATCGCCCGGGCCAGGAGGTTGGCGTGGACCATGTGGCTGTGCACCACATCCGGCTTCCAGGCGCGCGCGATTCGCACCAGCCGCATGAGTCCCCGTGGATCGGGAATCCCCCGCCGCACTTCTAGTGACTCTGTCGGGATCCCGAGGCTTCTGGCCTCGAGACCCATCGGGCCGAGCTCGGTGAGCGAGACGATCATCGTCTCGTGACCCCGGGCCTGAAGCTCCTGCGCGGCGCACATGAGCTGCTTGTCGGCCCCACCCATGCCCATGCTGGTCGAGAGGAAGAGGATCCTCATACGTCGCGCTCTCGCGAGCCGACCATCTCGCGGCGAAGGACGCGCTTCAACCCCGGCGGGAGATAGGCATAGGCATGGCGGCCGATGGAGTACACGTACATCCAGCGCGGCAGATCGAGGTCCCGGACCGCCTGCGCCTGCACCCGCGCGAGGTCGCGCTGGCGCTCGACGTACTTGAGGGTACGGTGGAACCAGCTGGCGTCGTGAACGAAATGTTCGCCCACCACCTCGGGAACGTTGGCGAAACGCCACCCCAGCTTCCCGACCCGCAGATAGAACCGGAGATCGATGAGGTTGTTGACCACGGGATAGCCGCCGGCCTCGGTCCACGCCTGGCGGCGAAACGTCGCGACGGTATGCGCGATCGGGACGTAGCGCGCCATGGCGGCGAGGATCGCGTCGTGCCCCGTGGGCGGCATGCGCACGTAGCGCTCGTTACGCCGCTCGTCCACGAGGATGTAGTACCCGCCGACCATGCCCACGTCAGGATGGGCATCCAGCAGGTCGACCTGGAGACGCAATCGATTGGGATAGCTGCGGTCGTCGAAGTCCTGGCGGGCGACGTATTCGCCACGAGCCTGGGATACGCCGTAGTTGTACGCACCCGCGGCCCCAAGGCGTCCCGGGGAGAAGACCCGCACGCGAGAATCCTGGCGGGCCAGCTCGTGAAGCTTCTCGAGACTTCGGTCGGTCGAGCCGTCGTCTACCAAGACGAACTCGAAGTCCTCGAAGGTCTGAGCCAGAATCCCGGGAATGGCCCGGTCGAAGTACGTCTCGCCGTTGTAGACGGTGCTGACGACGCTCACCCTAGGCATCGCGCCGCGGCATCCTCCCCGCCGGAAAGGCTGGTCTGGCGACGGGGCGTACCGGGCGGGCGGGGATCCGCCCTCGTGAGGCGGGAACCGGCTGAGCCACGACCACCCGGCGGGGGATTCCCATGGCCTGCGCCAGTCCGAGCAGCACGGCCAGGACGAACCAGACCACCTTCTGGTCCTCCCAGGTCAGCGGGGCCATCGCGATCATGAGCGTGGCCAGGAGGACGAGGGTAAATCGTCGTTCGAGCAGGGGAAGCCGGAGAAGGGAAAAGAACACGGCAGCGAACATCAGCATGAACAGGAAGAAGCCGGGAATCCCTTCCTCCACCAGGACGGAGAGGTAGGAATTGTGCGCCACCTGGGCTGCCTCGCCCAGCTCCGGCGTGATCGCATTCTTGTAGCCCGACGTCC
>DATBSO010000115.1:0-2031 GCA_036559745.1 Gemmatimonadales bacterium
GGCCACCTCGGCGCGCACGGTGTCGCGTGGGGAGAGCTGTCCCGTCGGTCCGTGCGCGGTCTCTGCCTGCCCGATGGCCGTGGCGTACGCTCCCACATTGACGGCTTTCACCCGGGTCACCACGACCTTTTGCGTAGTCTCCCTTCCGTCGAGTCCGAGGAGACGCCCCCGCCCGTCGACGCGCGCCAGCAGCGGATTCCCGAGAAATCCCACGGCCACCGAGTCCTTGCCGTGCCGCGCGACGTACGAGGGAGTGGCTGCCGGTGAGCCGAGGGCGAGCCAATCGAATTCGACGCTGTCGCGCCCCGCGCGTCTCGATTGGAGGATTGCCTGCTCGATCAGGGATGCCGAGAAAGCGGACAGGGGCACGGCCCCGGGCCGTGTCGGGATTCGCAGCCGCCGGACGCTGTCGCCGAGCATGAGGGTGAGATCGGCACTGTCCCCGTGGAAGGTGACGGTGGAGGTGGCCGCCCGCCCCACCGAGTGGGTGAGCGGCCGCACCGTCATGTCGAATTGGGTCATGTGCCCGGCGGTGTCGAGCGCGGCGAGGAAGTGAACCCGGCGGGCGAACGGTACGCGAACCGCGAGCTCGCTCTCGAGGGCTCGATCCGACCGGCGGTACTGCTCGACGGCGATGGTGTCCCGACCGAGCTGGATGATGAAGCCCGCGGTCTCCCCGGACGACTGGGCTGCGAGGATGCCGTGGCAGAGAGAGAGTACCAAGAGGATCGCGATCGCGGCTCGAGCAAAAACGGCCATGACGCCCGTACGGCCGGGTGCGCGGAGGGGTTTCCCGGGTGCGCTCATTCGTCGGTCGTATCGGGGCGCCGGCGTTCCCGCTTGATCGAGCCTCGCCTGCGCTTCGATTCGAGACGGGCGGCCTTTGCCGCCTTGGTGGGTCGCGTGGCGCGGCGCCGCTTGGGCACCGTGAGCGCCTCGGCCACAATGGTCTGCAACCGCGAGGTCACGTCCTCGCGATTCCGGAGCTGGCTCCGCGACCCGCTCGATACCAAGCGCAGCCGCCCCGACGAGTCGAGCCGGCTGGCGAGCCGGGATAGCAACCGCGCACGCTGCTCGTCGGAGAGCGACGGCGTGCCCGCCACGTCCCACCAGATCTCGATTCGAGTGGACGACGTGTTCACGTGTTGCCCTCCGGGGCCACCGGAACGGGACGCGCGGTACTCGAGCTCCGCGAGGGGAATGCGAAGCGCAGGGGAAATCACGAGGAAACCGGGGTCATCCATGTCACCTATCTAATTCTCGCTCCAGCGCGCCGCAAACCTTCTTCCGTTGCCTCGGGATAGCATTACGTTACTGCCCATGACGGACCTCGACGCACTGCGACGGCATCTCCGCAGCATCGGACGGTCGCTGCTCGGCTACTCCGGCGGTGTCGATTCCGCCTTGCTCGCCGTCGTGGCCCACCAGGCGCTCGGCGCCGCTGATTTCCTGGCAGTCATCGGCCGGAGCGAGTCGTATCCGCTCGCGCAATGGCGGACGGCCGTGGAGCTGGCCCGGCGCTTCGAGATCCCGCTGCTGGAAGTCGAGACGGGCGAGCTCGCCGATCCGCGCTACCGCGCGAACCCGACGGACCGCTGCTATTTCTGCAAGACCGAGCTCTGGTCCAGGCTTCGTGAAGTGGCGACCACCCGCCGCTTTCCCACCATCCTCGATGGGACCAACGCGGACGACCTGACGGAACATCGACCCGGACAGCAGGCCGGCGGCGAACACGCCGTTCGCTCTCCCCTGGCCGAGCTGGGATGGAGCAAGGCGAACGTCCGCGAGGCGTCGCGGGACCTGGGTCTGCCCGGATGGGATGCGCCTGCCTCGCCCTGCCTCTCGAGCAGAATTCGATACGGTCTCGAGGTCACTCCGGCCCGTCTCCGTCAGGTCGAGGACGGCGAGGCCTTCCTCCGGTCGCTGGGCATCGGCGGTGACTTGCGCGTCCGCCACCATGGCGATCGCGCCCGGGTTGAAGTGGCGGCCAATCAGATGGAAAGCGCCCGGCGGGAGTGGGGGGCGATCGAA
>DATBSO010000116.1:0-15612 GCA_036559745.1 Gemmatimonadales bacterium
GCCCGCGGTGCGGGCATCTGGATACCCGCCGGGCGGAGGCTTAACGGATTCCCCTGCGCGGCCGACAGCCGGTGCGCTCCCCCCGGTGCCCCGCCTCCCCGCCACGGAACTCGAAATGCTCTTCAGGCAGGACCCGCCCCCACAGAGCCGAGCTGGCTCCTCGCAGCAGCCGGCCGACCAGAACACGGTCCGCGAGCACCGCGGCGCAGAGCCATTCACCTGAGGGGATGCCGGGATACAACGGGGCGAACTCGGGGTGGAGCCTCGCTTCACGCACTCCTACCCGGGCGAGCGCCGGCGAAGTCACGCTCGTCGCCGTCATACGTACCTCCTCATTCGCTGGCGACCTCACAATATACCTTGATGGCGCCCTTGGCAGTGGTCAGCGTCTCGAGAAGCAACTTCCAGTTCTCCAATCCCCTGACCGGGTGGGTGAGCAGGCGCTCGAGCCAACCAGCGTACTGCGACTCCGAGTGCGCCATGTCCTTCACACCCATCTCGAAATACTCACGATTGGCGTTCACGGTCCCCACCATCACCTTGTTGCCCAGGACGAACTCGAGGTTGATACGGTCAGCCGGTATCTCGAGCCGCTTGTCCCCTCCCGTCACGCTCGACAGCACCAGCACGCCGTTCTTGCCGAGCGCGCGCATGCTTTCGAAGACGACCGAGGACGCCCCCGTGGCTTCGAAGATGAGGTCGAATGGGCCGAACTTCTCCGCGCCATCCATGATCGGCATCTCGGCGGTGCTGAGGTAGCGGGCGCCAAGCGCCTCGACCAGGTCGGAGTTGAGGTAGGGTCGCGACGTGCGGCCGAATACGGTGACGTCGAGCCCGCGAAGGCGGAGTACCATCGCGGCCAGCAGCCCGATCGTTCCGGCGCCCATGACCGCGGCGCGCCGCGGGCGCCAGACACGCAGCCGTCGCTGGATCTCATACGCCTGGGCGATTCCCTTCTCCACCACGGTCGTCGGCTCCAGGAGAACCGCCACCTCCTTGAGACCGGGCGGAATCTTCACGATGTACTCGGGATCGTCGACGTAATACTCGGTTAGAAATCCGTGGCGCAGGTTGATGCCGCGCTCGAAGTAGGTGTCATCGGTCGTCATGTCGTAGGTGCCGATCCGATCGTAGATGCTCATCCCCGGACGACGCACCGTCGCGACGACGTAGTCGCCCGGCGCGAGCTCGGTGACCTTCGGACCCACAGCCTCGACCCGGCCGAAGCTCTCGTGCCCGGTGATGAGATAGTCGAAGCCCGGCGGGGCCGCCCCGTACTCGGCCGCATTGATCTCCTTGTCGGTCCCGTCGACTCCGACACGAAGCACCTTCACGAGCACGCCGCGGCCGTCGGGCACATCGGTCAGGGACGGCTTCGGGGTCATCGTCAGGTGCATCGAGTCGGCCTTGCCCGGGAAGACCGCGATCGCCTTCATTACAGCCGGCTCATTCCGGGCGGCCGGTATCCGCGTCGATGTGGCGAGAACGCCGGCACTCGGACGGTCCGTCGTGGGCATGGGAGGACTCCTCAAGGCTCTGCCAGTTGAAGAACATGGCCGTCGGGGTCGCGCACCAGCAGCGCGCGCCGAAAGCCGAGCGTAGTATCGGGAAGCGCGACTGGGGTGGCACGGCTGATCCGGAAGTTGCCACCCCGGACGGCGCCGGCTGCCGCCTCCGCGTCAGGGACGATTACCGTTGTTTGCCAGTGCACCAGGTCGTTCGGCTGCTCGTCCACCGGGAAAGGCCGGCCGTCGTGCGGGGTGATATACTCGAGAAACTCGATCCCGGGTCCGGTCGGCGCCCGAAGCCCCGTGATGTGGAGTCGGGCGCCCTTCACGTTGTTCAAGTGCTCCTGCTCGGTCCCGAAGTTCATGCTCTCACCCGCCACTCGGAAGCCGAGCACGTCGCGATAGAAGACGAGACTGGCGCGAGTGTCGGAGACGACGATCGCCGTGTGGTCGATGCCCAGAAACAACCGGTCTGTCGGAACGTGCCACTTGGGGTCGCCCTTGTCGGGCGGAAACTGCAGCACCTCGAGGGGATGCCCGTCGGGGTCCCGAAAATAGAACGCACGAATCCCAGCGGCGCCCGGAATAGTCTTGGGGAGCAGCTGTGGACCGGTGGACGCGTGCTGCACCTTGAACCGGCGCAGTCGCGCGTAGGCGCTGTCCATGTCGCGCACGATGATCGCCACGTGCTGGAACCAGCGGTCATTGCTTCGGGCATCAACGGGAGCCAGACGCCCGGGGGACGCGAGATATTGCGTAAGCTGAAGATATTCCTGTCCCACCCTGAGTCGCACGACCCGGAGCCGCGCGCCGAACACGCCGGACAGCTCTTCGTATGGCTCACCAACCAGCTCGTCGTCGGTGACCCGCTCGAAATCCAGAACCCTGGTATAGAAATCGACTGACCGGTCCATGTCCGAGACGGTCATCCCGACCATCGCCACCGCCTGGACACCGACCGGGTTGCCTGCCGAACCGTTGCTGGAACCGGCCTGACTCGGTACGGCTCCGCGTCCCTGCCATGGCGGCCGGGCCTGCGCCGCTGCCGGCGGTGGGCCCAGCAGGCCGACCAGCAGCAGCATCGAGTAGAGCCAGGTCTCTCTCATGCTGGAGCGGTGACCCGCATGGCTGGTTGCCTCGAGGCCAACGCACCGCGAGCGGCACCCAGCCGCTCCAGCAGGTGATCACCCACGCGGAGCGCATTCGCCATGATGGTGAGCGCTGGATTGACCGCGCCACTGGACGGGAAGAAGCTGCCGTCCACGACATACAGGTTGTCCACCTCGTGGGCCTTGCAGTTGACGTCGAGCGCCGAAGTCGCCGGGTCGTTGCCGAAACGGATCGTGCCGTTCTGATGGGCGACGCCAGCCAGGGGGATCCGTTGCCCCAGAAAGAGATTCCGGCTGAACAGCCCCTGGTGGCACTCACCGCCATGAATCGAGCAGGCAGTCTGTTGTTGCATGAGATGCTCGAGCTTGGCGATGAGTCGCTTGTGGCCTTCTCCGTTGTTGGGAGTATACGCGAGCACGATCTTCCCATCGCGATCGAGCGTGACCCGGTTATCGGGATCGGGCAAGTCCTCGGACGTGAGCCAGAAGTCGAGCGAGTGCTTTCCCATCAGCTCGAGGGTCCAGCCGGGTGCGATCGCCGGCGCGCCGGCGGACAGCGTATCACCATCCAGCTTGCCGACAAATGAGATGTGGCCCATCGGAAATGCCCACTCCGGCGAGCCGAAGTAGAAATCGTTGATCGCCAGCGTCTTCTGAAACACCGTCGGGTTGGGGCACCGCGAAAGCGCCATGAGCACGGAGTTGATGTGTCCCATGTAGTGCCGGCCCACGACATCAGACCCATTGGCGAGGCCGCGAGGATGTTTGTCGTTCGCCGACCGGAGGAGCAACGCCGCGGAGTTGATCGCCCCGCATGAGACGACCACGATGTCCGCCGACAGCGTCTCGCGGGCGCCATCGCGTTCGACCTGCACGCCGGTCACCTCTCGCCCGGATGCATCCGTCACGAGGCGCGAGACGTAGGCGCCGGTCATCAGTGTGACGTTCGGGTGGGCCAGCGCGGGGTCAACGCACACGACCTGGGCGTCGGACTTGGCCCAGACCAGGCATGGGTGTCCGTCGCAGGTGGAGCAGCGGATACACCGGCTTCGGAGGGGATTGCTCTCGTCGAGCATGACCCCGAGTGGGACGTGGAACGGGTTCAGTCCGAGTCTGGCGAAGTCCTCGCTCAGCTGTCGGATCCGTGGCTCGTGGCTCACCGGCGGATGGCTATAGGGCGCACTCGCCGGGGGGTCTGTCGGATCGACGTCCCGCTCCCCGTGCACCTGGTACAGATGTTCCGCCTCCGTGTAATACGGCTCGAGATCCCTATATCCGAGCGGCCACGCCGGTGACATACCGCCGTGATGGCGAAGCTCCCCGAAATCCTCTGCCCTGAGGCGGAACAGTGCCGCGCCGTAGAATTTGGTGTTTCCACCAACCCAGTAGTTCGTGTGCGGGTGGAGCTCCTTCCCCTTCATGTCACGCCATGTCTCCTTGGTGGCGTAGCGCCCCTCGACATTCACCGCCCGGGTGCTCCAATTGGCCGGCTCACGCGGCACGTATTCGCCGCGCTCGAGGATCAGGATTCTCTTCCCGGACGAGGCCAGGCGATGGGCCAGCGTTCCGCCGCCGGCCCCGGAACCGATGATGATGACGTCGTAGTGCTGGGCTGCGGACATGGCTCGGGCCTTCGAGAGAATGGACATATTCTCCTGGTTACCTGCTGCTCATCGCCTTCGTGTCGGGCGTGATGGTGAGGCGCAGCACGCTGGCGATCTTCGGGTACGTGTAAGCATCACCCACGTGGGCCACGGCGTTCTTCTCCTGCACGCCTGCGTCCGGCGTCGCCTGTCGCGGGCCCTGGTTCGGACCCAGACCGGGCTCTTCGTTGACCTCGGTCCCCGCGTCCCAAAGGGCGAGCTGGGCAGTCATGTCGCCGCTGACCGGCTTGTCACCGCTAAACAGGGCGATGGGCCGCTCGTTCGAATAGAACAGGTCGTTGGACTGACCGAACATCCATGCCGTGGACAGGTATTGGCCAGGCGCCGCCGTGATCTCGAACTCGTAGGACTGGCCCGGCGGGATCGGCCCGCCGGCGTTGGCTCCGACCGGATGATCATCAGCTCCAATACTGATCACGCCAGGAGCGCTGCCGAGCGACCTGGCGAGGGGGCCCGGGTTGCCGGTCTCCGCGAGGGTTTCCAGTCCCTTGCCCGCATCCACCTGGCCGCCGGTGAAGATGGGATTGGCGCCGGAATGGATCGCCCAGAGGACCGGCGCCGAGACGAATGGCGCCGACTTGCCATTGGAGAGCTTCAGAGCCTCACCCTTCGAAATGTTTTCCACCCGGATCGTGAACTTCGTGGCGGACGGGGCGCCCTGGGCCGCTAGACCCTGAACCAGGCCGAGGCCGGCGGCGCCGAGGACGAGTGCGCGAGCAAACATCGTGACGATCTCCTGTTCAGGATGCGGGCGCGAGCGGCGCCGTGGCGAAGTTGACTCCGAAGCGGCGGCACCAGATCGTGACCGCACGGTACTTATCCAAATCAACGCTTGCCGGGATCTCGTAGTTCTGGTCTCCCTCATTCCCCTTGAGCACTCCCAGCTCGACGAAGCCGGCCTTAGTGACCGTCTCATTGTCGGCGGCGTCCGGCGCGGCGACGAGGTAGACCCGCACGTCCGGTCCATTCGAGGTTGCGAACTCGGTCAATCGAAGCACCCGATGTCCGTTCCCGAGGTCCTGCACCGTGGCGGCGCCGTGCGTCTCGTGGGCAACCGAGTGAAACTGGCCGGCCAAGAGCGCCGCCATGGCCGATGACCCAGTGCTCGCCACTTGCTCCTCGTTCACCTTCTTGTTCACGAACAGCAGCTCGGGGCGGAAGAGGTACCAGCCGATGGCTCCGAGGGCGACCAGGCCGACAATCCAGGTACGGCGCTGCATGCTTCCTTCTCCTTATGTAGTGGGACGGGGTGCCGACGGCGGGTGTAATGCAGGGGGGTGGGGTTTGGTTCCCCGGTACGGCATACGGCGTCTAGCCAACCGGCACGCCGTCTCCTAGACTAGAGACTTCACCCTTCACTTCTCAGCCCAGGCCGGAGCCCCGGTGGCACTTGCCCATACCAGCGGTACCACCAGCCTGCTCCCTGGCTACACGATCGCCGAAGAGGTGTATCGAGACCGGCGGCGGATCGTGTATCGAGGATCCCGCGATCGTGATGGCGCCCGTGTCATCGTCAAGACCCTGCTTGAGGGTTCGGGAGGAACGGAGGCGATCGGCCGGGAGTACGAGCTCATCCAGAGTCTCGACCTGGACGGGGTTCCCCGGACGATCGACCTGATCCGCAGCGGTGACCACGTCGCACTGGTGCTCGAGGATCAGGGAGGACCGCGTCTCAAGACGTTGATTCCCCCCGGCGGGATCGACTTCGCCACCTACTTCCGCCTCGGGTGCCAACTCGCCGAAATCCTCGAAGGCCTGCACCACCGCAGGATCATTCACAAGGACATGAATCCCAACCACGTCCTGGTCGCTCCCCAGACCGGCCGGTTGAGGCTGATCGACTTCAGCATCGCCTCCCGGATGCCGGCCGAGCATCAGGAGCTGCGCCACCCCAGCGTGCTCGAGGGCACCATCGGGTACCTGTCGCCAGAGCAGACCGGCAGGATGAACCGAGACATCGATTACCGAACCGACTTCTACTCCCTGGGCGTGACGTTCTACGAGCTGCTGACAGGGCGCCTGCCCTTCGATTCTGGCGACCCGCTCGAGGTGATTCACGGTCACATCGCGAGAACGCCCCCTTCCCCGCGCGACCTCCGGCCGGAGATTCCGCCGCCCCTGTCCGACATGGTCATGAAGCTCCTGGCGAAGGCGGCAGAAGAGCGCTACCAAAGCGCGGCCAGGCTGAAGGCAGACCTCTCCAAGTGGCAAGCGGAATGGAATGCCGGTCAGGATCTCAGCCCTGTGGCGCCGGGCCGGAGCGACTTTGGCGATCGCTTCCTGGTTCCCCAGCGACTGTATGGCCGCGAGCGGCAGCTCGCTCAGCTGATGACTGCATTCGAGCAGGTGGGGGCGGGTCCGAGCGAGCTGGTGCTGGTCTCCGGATACTCCGGTGTCGGCAAGAGCTCCCTGATCCGGGAGCTCTACAAGCCGCTCGTCGGGCGGCGAGGGTACTTCATCGCCGGAAAGTTCGACCAGGTCTTGCGGGTTCCCTATGGCGCGCTGCTTCAGGCGTTTCGGGAGCTGGTTCAGCAGCTACTCACCGAAGACGAAGAGCAGGTGTCGGCGTGGCGTGCTCGCCTGACCGAGGCGCTGGGGGCGGGCGCGCCCGTACTCGCCGAGGTCGTTCCTGAAGTCACATCGATCCTCGGCCCGCAACCTCCCGCCCCCGCCCTGGGTCCGGCCGAGACCCAAAACCGTTTCCGCCTGGTGTTTCAGAGCTTCCTTCGGGCCCTGGCCAGACGGGACCATCCCCTGGTCATCTTTCTGGATGACCTGCAGTGGGCCGACAACGCGACGCTGAATCTGCTGGAGCCCCTGCTCGTCGGCGCGGACATCGACTCGCTGCTGCTCATCGGGGCATATCGCGACAACGAGGTTGACGCACCGCATCCCCTGAATCGCGCCATCGCGGAGCTCGAGGCAGGCGGTATCACCGTCAGGCGTATGCCGCTGGATCCGCTCGGGCTACCGGACCTCGTCCATCTTGTCCGCGACACGCTCCATTGCGGCCAGGAGGAGGCCGAGCCCCTGGCCGCGCTCGTCTCCCGGAAGACCGGAGGCAATCCCTTCTTCGTCGGCCAGTTTCTCAAGGCGCTCCGAGAAGCAGGGTTGTTGAACTTCGATTACGAGCGGGAGCGCTGGACGTTCGAGATGGACGCCATCGCGAACGCCGGGATGACGGACAACGTCATCGATCTGATGACTCGGAGCATCCAGCGGCTCCCGGCCGATACCCAACGGGCTCTGACTCTCGCAGCCTGCATCGGGAACCCGTTCGACCAGCACACCCTCGCCGTCGTCAGCGAGCAATCGCCGGATGCGGCGGCGGCGGATCTCCGAGAGGCGATCGACGAAGGGTTGATCCTGCCAGCTGCCCGACACTACGACGCCGGAGAGCCCCGCGACACGGATGGCACGCCTGTGGGTACTGCGTACGCGTTTCTGCACGACCGGGTCCAGCAAGCGGCGTACGCGCTCATCCCCGTCGAGCAAAGGCAGATGGTGCATTTGACGGTCGGCCGCCTGCTGCGATCGCGCGCCGATGCCCAGCAGGCGGACGAGAGGATCTTCGACCTGGTGCACCACCTCAACCTCGGGCGCGGCCTGATCGCGGACCCGGCGGAGCGCCTCGCCCTCGCCAGGCTCAACCTGACCGCCGCCCAGAAGGCCAAGTCCGCGACCGCGCACGAAGCCGCCCTGGGGTATCTCTCGGCGGGACTGGATCTGGTGGGAGACGAGCTGTGGAGCTCGGACTACGACCTCGCCTTCGCGCTGCACCTCGAGGCCGCCGAGTGCCAGTACCACTGCGGGAACTTCGCCGAGGCGGAGCAGCACTTCCCCTTGCTCCTGCAACGCGCCGCCAGCAGCCTGGACCGGGCCAAGGCGTATCGCCTGCGCAGCGTCCAGTATGAAAACATGTCGCGCTACGCGGATGCGCTGGCCACTGCCCGCGAATGTCTCGGGCTATTCGGCGTGTCGTTCCCCAACGGCGCGGACGACCAGCAAGCCGCGCTGGAGGCGGAGATCGCGTCCATCCAGTCGTTGCTAGGCGGTCGCAGCATCGCATCGCTGGTCGATCTCCCCGTGATGACCGATCCGGAGATCCGGATGGTCATGAACATCCTGACCGACATCTGGGCCTCGACCTACATCCTCGGCAAGCCGGTTCTCGCACGACTGATCTCCGCCACGATGGTGCGTTTGTCCCTGGTCCATGGCAACGTGGAAGAGTCGGCGTACGGCTACGTGACGCATGCGATCACCGTCGGGCCGGTGCGCGGAGACTACAAGACGGCATACGAGTTCGGTAGAGTGGCCCTCCGAGTGAACGAGCGCTTCAACGACGGCAGGCGCCGGGCAAAGATCCACCAGCAGTTCCATGCCCATGTGAATCTCTGGCGGCAACCGATGGCGACATGCATACCGCATGCACGCGAGGCCTGCCGAAGCGGACTCGAGAGCGGGGATTTCCTGTACGCCGCCTACGGCGCCGCCACCGAAGCCTGGCCCGCGATGGTGGCGACTCAGGACCTGGCGCGGTTCGTCCGCGAGTATTCCCAGAATCTGGATTTGATCCAGAAGCTGAAGGCCGTCGCGTTCGCCGACTCGTTGCGGATCATCCTTAATTGGGCCCGGGCGCTACAGGGCAGAACCCGCGGGCTCCTTTCGCTGTCCGATGAGGGGATCGACGAGAACGACTACCTGGAGCGGTACCGGGACAATCCGTTCTTCACGGCGATCCATGCCGTCTCGAAGCTTCAACTCTGCTACCTCTTTGAGGAGTACGGCAGCGCGCTGGAAACCACGCGGACCGCTCGTGTCGCGCGGCAGATGTCAGGAACGATCTGGCCCGTTGAGTTCGACTTCTGGAACGGCCTTACCCTCGCGGCCAATTACACCCAGGGCACGGAGGAAGAGCGAACCGCCCGTCTCCAGGAGATGGAAGACGCGCGGCGATCGCTCGCGATCCTGGCGGAGAACTGCCCCGAAAACTTCCGCTGCCAGGCGCTGCTGTTGTCGGCGGAGATCGAACGGGTGACAGGCGGTCCCCTGGTGGCGCTCGAGCTGTACGAGCAGGCCATCGAATACGCCGAGCGCACCTCGATGCTCCAGCATCAGGGCCTGGCCAACTGGCTGTTCGCCAGGTTCTGGTTGGAGCGGAGCCAGGCCAGGGTCGCCGAAACCTTCCTGGGGGCAGCCCGGCAGGCCTACGCCCGGTGGGGCGCGTCAGCGAAGGTCTCCGACCTCGACCGTCGCTACGGCGTCATAGCCGGCCGGGCGGAATCCGACTCGCTGGCCACGGCCAGCACGGCGGAGTCCGCCGCCCTGGCCGAGGGCAGCAGCATTGACCTCGTGACCGTCATGAAGGCGGCCCGCGTCCTGGCCAGCGAGATGGAGCTGGAGCGCCTGCTGGAGAAGCTCCTGTCGATCGCGATCGAGAACGCCGGGGCCGAGCGCGGCGGACTGGTGCTCGAACACGATGGCGCACCGCGAGTGCATGCCCAGGGGTCGGGCGACCAGGTCGTCGTGCAGGTGCACGACGCTCCGACGCTGGCGGAGACCGACGCGCTACCGGTCGTGATCGTGAATTATGTTCGCCGGGCTCGAGAGAGTCTGGTCCTCGCTGACGCGCGCAGTGACGATCGCTATCGCCACGATCCCCACGTACTGAGCCGGCAACCACGCTCCGTGATCGCTACCCCGTTGATCAATCAGGGCCGACTGCTGGGCGTCGTCTACCTGGAAAACAACCTGGCGACCGGCGTCTTCACGCCCGGTCGGCTCGCTTTGCTTCAGGTCGTAGCCTCGCAAGCCGCGATCGCCATTCAGAACGCCCAGCTTTATTCGGGGCTCAAGCGGGAGATCGCGGACCGAGTCCGGATGGAAGCGGCGCTTCGGACCATCAGTGAAGGCACGGCCGCGCTCACGGGCATCGACTTCTTTCGGACGGTCGCCCGCCTCGCGGCGACGACGCTCGACACGAAGTACGCGCTGGTCGCCGAAGTCGTCGGTGGTCGCAAGGAACGGGTGGCGACGCTGGCCTTCTGGCAGGGAGACGGCTTCGGCGACAACGTGAGCTACCCCCTCGCCGGCACCCCGTGTGAGGCTGTGATCGCCGGCGAGATGTGTCACCATCCGCGTGGGATCCAGGCGCTGTTCCCCGACGATCGCGACCTCTCGACGCTCGGAGCCGAGGGCTACCTTGGCGTGCCGCTGCTCGGGTCATCCGGTGATGTGGTGGGTCACATCGCGCTGATCCACGATCGACCCCTCATGCCCGAGCCGCAGGACCTGGCCGTGCTCAAGATCTTCGCCAGCAGGGCCGGGACCGAGTTGGAAAGACAGCGGGCGGAGGATGCGCTGCGGGAAAGCCAACTGCGCTACAGCACGCTTGCCGAGACAGTGCCGGAGGTGCTGTACACGAATCTTCCGGATGGCTCCTGCGACTACGTGAGTCAGCGATTCCTGGACTACACCGGCATGACATCCGAGGCCGCACTGGGGTTTGGCTGGACGTCCTCGCTTCACCCGATGGACCTGGATCGCACCCTGGCCATGTGGGACGAGTCGCTGCGGACGAGCAGCCCGTTCGAGGCTGAGTGCCGTCTCCGGCGGAAGGACGGCGAGTACCGCTGGTTCAAGGCGCGGAGTATCCCCATGCGGGGTCAGGATGAGACCATCGTCCGGTGGTTCGGTGTCTGCACCGATCTGGATGACTCCAAGCGAGCAGAAGAAGCGTTGCGCGCGGCCTTGACCGAAGTCGCCCAGCTTCGCGACCGGTTGCAGGCGGAGAACATCTACCTCCTGGAAGAGGTCAAGCAACAGCAGGGCTTCGAGGAGATCGTGGGACGAAGCCCGGTGCTGCAGCGCGTGTTGCGGCAAGTGGAACAGGTAGCCCCGACGGATACCACGGTTCTCATCACCGGCGAGACCGGAACCGGCAAGGAGCTGATAGCTCGCGCGATCCACAACCTCAGCGCCCGCAAAGACCGGCCGATGGTGACGGTCAACTGCGGGGCGATCTCGGCCGGCCTGGTGGAGAGCGAGCTGTTCGGCCATGAGAAGGGCGCCTTCACCGGGGCGGTCAACCGCAAGATCGGGCGGTTCGAGCTGGCTACCGACGGGACCATCTTCTTGGATGAAATCGGCGATCTGTCACTCGATCTCCAAGTCAAGCTTCTCCGAGTGCTCCAGGAAGGCGAACTCGAGCGCGTAGGCGGGTCTCGCACGATCAAGGTCGACGTGCGGGTCATCGCCGCGACCCACAAGAACCTCGACGCAGCGGTGGCCGAAGGGCGCTTCCGAGCCGACCTGTTCTACCGGCTCAACGTTTTCCCGATCCGGACGCCCGCACTACGGGAGCGGCGGGAGGACGTTCCGGCGTTGGTGCGCTATTTCGTGATGAAGTACGCCTCGAAGATGGGCAAGCGAATCGACACGGTGCCAAAGTCCGCCCTCGACACGCTCGGCTCGTATGCGTGGCCGGGCAACGTGCGAGAGCTCGCGAATGTGCTCGAGCGATCGGTCATCATCAGCAGGGGTACCACGCTCGAGCTCGGCGAGTGGGTCACCTTGCCAGTTCAGCCCATTCCTGTCCCCCGGGACTCGACATCCGAGGACCTGACTCGCCACCGGATCATCGAGGCCCTCGAAGAGACTGGTTGGCGGGTAAGCGGCCCTCGGGGGGCCGCCCAACTCCTCGGGCTCAAACCCACGACCCTGGAAGCAAGGATGAAACGGCTGGGGATCACTCGGCCGAGTACCAAATCCCAATCGTCGTGATTTTCCCAATGTGATTGGGATAAATTTCCCAACTACCCTCCCCAGGAACACCCAGCGCCGAAACTCGTAACACCATACCCCACTTCGCTATACTGCACCACAGACATCCCTCAGGCTGACTGGCACGGCGTGTGCCTTTCCTTGCAGCACCGCTACTTGGAGCCTTGATGCTTCGCCTGACCCGAACGATCCGCCTTCCCCATGATGTCGTTCTTGTACTGGAAGGTCAGATCGTGGGTGAATGGGTAGAGCTACTGGAGGCAGAATGTCTGGAACTGCTGGACACGCACCGGAAGCTGTTCCTGGATCTGGCCAACGTGAGCTATCTCGACCGGCGCGGAGTGCGGCTGCTGGGAAAGCTGGCAGCCCGATCCGTCATCCTCATCAACTGTCCCTCGCTGCTGTACGAGCTGGTGGAGGAGGACGCCTCATGAGCAGCGTCAGCACCGATGATCCCACTAGGGTTCAGATCGAATTCGAGGAGCTGTTCTCCCCCATTCTGTCCATGGCCTTCGGGACTGCGGTGCGGCTTACCCGGGATCGAACCGAGGCAGAGGACTTGATCCAGGACGCGGCGCTGTTGGCCTACCGGGCGTTTGCCTCGTTCCAGCGTGGCACCAACTTCAAGGCGTGGTTCTTCCGGATCCTCACCAACGCGTTCTACAGCCGGCACCGGAAAGACAAGCACGAGAAGGCCAACCTCAGCACTGAGGACCTGCCGGCGCTCTATCTATACACCAAGACCGCCGAGGCCGGCCTGCACGGCCAAGAGCGTGATCCCGCCTCGGCCCTCATGGACAAGCTCGACACCGAGCACGTGGGCACCGCGCTCGAGGAGCTCCCAGAGGAGTATCGGCTGGTCGCGACTCTCTACTTCATCGAGGATTTCTCCTACCAGCAGATCGCCGACGTCCTGGACTGCCCGGTGGGGACGGTGCGATCGCGACTGCACCGCGGCCGGCGGATGCTGCAGAAAGCGCTGTGGGGCGTTGCGGTCGAGCGAGGGATCGTTCAGGAGACGGTGTCGAACTAAGCGCGGCGGCCGAGGCGCTCTCTCCTCCAGTCACAGAACAGACACGGCTGTTCATGACACAACTTGGCACAGAACACCGCGTCCCGCCCCCGCCGGCGCACGTACAGCGATGCGGCAGCCAGCATCCCGAGTGGCGGGGCGGTGAAGTAGAGCCAGAGCGACTTCAAATCGCCCGCAATGATCGCCGACCCGAAGGTCCTCGCGGGATTCATGCTCATCCCCGAAAGCGGCGCCTCGAAGGTGATGTACAGGGCAACCAGCCCGCCGGCGAACAACCCGGTGTACCGCGCCAACGATGGGTGGTTGGAGACCCGCAGAATCACCGACATCAACACGAATGAGATCGCTGCTTCGGCCGTGAACGCAACGGCCGCCCCTCGTGATCCCGGCATGGTCACCGCGAAGTGCGCCGCAGGATGCGCCAGCCGAGGTCCGAGCAGCCCCCTCGCGATCAGGACTCCGACCGCTGCACCGGCAAACTGCGCCACGACATACCAGGCCGCGTCGCGCGGCCGCACCTTGCCGAGCCACCAGAAGGTGAGCGTGGTGGAGGGGTTGAAGTGCGCGCCAGACTGCCTGCCCCAGGGAGAGTAGATGAGGCAGATCGCGGTCGTGCCCATCGCGACTCCGATGAGAAACCGCCGCACGTTCTGATCCGCGATCGCTTGACGCACCGGAGACGCGGGATGCTCGATCAGCACCGTGAAGGCGCACGCCGACATCATGAAGAGGGCGAGGAGCGCGGCCTCCATCAGATACTCGGGCCAGTGGTGCGAAAGTGTCTGCAGCCGATTGCCAGTCATCCGGCGGCACCCACCACGTGACCGAGCCTGCCCGAAGTCTCCGGCACCGCGAGGACGACCCGGTCCATGCGGATGGCCTCCGCGACCGACCACGCCTGGAACGGACAGCCGCGTGGTGCGTGCGGGGGCTCGGCGTCGGCGATCTCGGAGACGTGACCAATCCCAGCTTGGTCGAGATGCCGGAGCAGAGGCTGGAAGAAGCGCCGGCGGGCCTCGCGACGGACCTCATCGGTGTCGCCCCGGACTCGTACCCACGCCTCGACGAACGGTCCCAGAAGCCAGGGCCAGACAGTACCCTGGTGATAGGCGCCATCACGCGCGACCATATCGCCTTCGTAGACCGGTCGGTACCCGTCCGACCCAGGCGCGAGGGTGCGAAGACCGAGAGGCGTGAGCAAGGTCCGCTCGACCACGTCGACGACCTGCCGTGCGCGCGCGCCATCGAGCAGGGAGAAGGGAAGGCCACCGACCGCGAGGATCTGATTCGGTCTGAGCGAGGCGTCGTCGCGTCCGAGGACATGGTCGGCATCGATGACGTCGTACAGGTATCCACCCGACGCATTCCAGAATCGATCCAGGAATGATTGCGTCCCCCGCTCGAGCACGCCGCGATACTCGTCCGTGAACCGCTCGGCGGCCCGCAGCGCATTGAGCCAGAGCGCCTGGATCTCGACGGGCTTTCCGATTCGCGGCGTGACGACCCAATCGCCGACCTTCGCGTCCATCCAGGTGAGCTGCACTCCGGGCTCTCCGGCGGCGAGCAGCCCATCATCGGAGGCACGGATGCGGTAGCGCGTGCCCCGCATGTGACCGGCCAGGATCGCCAGGACCGCGGCACGGAGTTCCCGTAGCTCGTGGGCAGGAGCCTTGACGCCTCGCGCTTCCAGCGCCGCGAGATACTCGTGGACGGCGACGACGTACCAGAGCGACGCGTCTACCGTGTTGTACTCGGGTGCGTCGCCCTGGTCCACGAACCGATTAGGCAGCATCCCCTCGGACACGAGTTCCGCCCAGCCGAGAAGAATGGAGCGGGCGTCATCCAGTCGTTCGGTGGCCAGGCAGAGTCCACGAATCGAGATGAACGTGTCGCGGCCCCAATCCGTGAACCAGGGATATCCTGCTACGATCGTCTTGCCGGCGCCGCGTCCAACGAGGTAGGTGTCTCCCGATCGCTCGAGCCGGGTAGGAATCCGACCCCGCCTCGCGCGCTCCGAGCGGCGCAGGCGGGCAAAGAGCTTCCGCGCGTCCCTTTCCATCGGCATCTCGTCCGCCACTCCCAGAACGAGAATGGCATCACCGTCGCCCAGTTCCCAGCGGAACACACCTGGGGCGCCCAGATCCTCGACGGCATCGAGGCCGCGCGCCCGTTCCTCCGTGTAGAGGAACCCGCGATACCAGACCGGCTCCGCCGTGTAACGACCATTCGCGATAGCCGTCACCGGGGGCACGCCCTCGTAGGGTCTCCAGGTGGTCCGTCCGTCCGTCTCATCAGCGGCGAATCGGAAGGCAGGATTCTCGTTGTGAGTCGAGTGGGAGTCGCGCCCCGAGAGGAAAGGGCGAATGGCCAGGCGTAGGGGCGCCGGCTTTCCGACCATCCTCCACCGGAGCGCCGCCACCGGCGCCCCATGAGTCACGAACAGTTCCTGCTCCACCCGGTGCCCATCGCGCAGCCGCCAGGTCCACGTCGGCCAGGGCTCGGCGGCAAACGAT
>DATBSO010000117.1:0-15740 GCA_036559745.1 Gemmatimonadales bacterium
GTCGCCACCGCCGCGGTTCGCGAGGCCGAGAACGGAAAGTGGTTCGTCCGGCGGGTCCGGAAGGAGCTGGACATCCCGCTCCGGATCATCGACGCGGAGACCGAAGCGGCGCTGTCCTACCGCTCGGTCGCCCATCACTTCAGGCTCGCCGGCGAGCGCGCCCTCGTGGCCGACATCGGCGGCGGCAGCCTCGAGTTGATCGGCGCCGTGGATGGCCTGGTCGAGCTGTCGCTCTCGCTTCCCCTCGGCGCGGTCCGGCTCACGGAGCTGCATCTCCAAGGGCGGCACTCCGCGCGGAAGGAGGTCGCGCAGCTTCGCGAGTATCTCGCCAAGAAGCTCAAGCGAAGCATCTCGAGCCGCGAATGGGCGGCGGCCACCATCATCGGAAGCGGCGGCACGTTCACCAGTCTTGGCCGTATGGTGCTCGCGCGGCGCGGGCTCTCGCCGGGCGACTCGGTCCACGGTGTATCGGTGACCGCGGCCGAAGTCGAGCAGCTCATCGACTGGCTGGCGAGCCGCACGCCCGAAGAGCGGAAGCAGGTCGCCGGCCTCAGTCCCGAACGGGCCGACATCATTCTCGCCGGACTCGCCGTGACCGCGGAGCTGCTCGACCGGGTCCGCGGCCGAAGCATCACCGTGAGCGCCTTCGGGCTTCGTGAGGGACTGCTGCTCGAGATGGCGGGCGCCAAGGACACGAGCGCGCCCGATCCGCTGCGGTTGTTCCGCGAGTTCGCCGAACGCTGCCAATCGGACCGGAAACACGTGGAGCAGGTCAGGACGCTGGCCCTTACGCTCTTCGACCAGCTCGGCGAGGAGCTCGGGTGCGAGCCGGAAGAGCGCCTCCTGCTCGAGGCGGCGGGGCTTCTCCACGACGTGGGACAGTTGGTGTCCTACCGGAAGCATCACAAGCACAGCTACGAGCTGATTACCCACGCCGAGCGGCTCGGGCTCCCGGCGCGGGAGCGGGGTCTCGTCGCGCTCATCAGCCGCTACCACCGGAAGACGGGTCCTCGCCGGAAGCATGCCGAGTTCGCGGCGCTGCCGGAGACCGATCAGGCGATCGTGCGCAGGCTGAGCGGTCTGCTCCGCGTCGCCGACGGTCTCGACCGGGGCCATACCGCCGCGGTGGAGAATCTCACCACCGAGCTGACCGACGAGGCGCTGACGGTCCGCATCACGCCACACAAGGCGAAAGCCGATCTCGGCCTCGAGTGCTGGGGCGCGTCGCGGAAGGCGGATGTGCTGGCGAGATTGCTGGAGCGTGACGTCGTTATCAGCGCGGAAGACCTGCCCTCGTAAATCTCACTCGCCGTACGGCACCCAGATGTTTTTCACCTGGGTCGCCTGCTCGAGGAACTCCTCCCCTTCACCTGCTTCAGGCTCGGACCAGTCGCGCCCACGGCCGTAATCCACCCAGGTCCGCTTCATGTTCCCGGCGGACAGACGCTCCACCTCCGCAGACCCCTCCGGTGTGCCGAAGTACCAGATGCCGTCTACGTCGTCGTGCGCTGCCAGCACGGGGGCGAGCTCATCGCGAAGACCGGTCACGATGTTCACGACCCCGCCCGGAAGGTCCGAGGTGTCGAACACCTGGTAGAGATCCGTGGCGGTGAGCGGGGCTCTGCTCGAGGGAACCGCGACGATCGTGTTCCCCATCGCGATCGGCGGGAGCGCGACCGAGAGAAACCCGAGCAGGGGACACGCGTCGGGACAGACGACGCCGAGCACGCCGATCGGCTCCGGCATGGCCAGCGTGACATTGCGGAATGGCGTGTGGTGAACCAGGCCGTCGTACTTGTCGGCCCAGGCGGCGTAGGTATAGATCCGTTCGATCGAGAGGGCGACCTCCTGGGCCGAGGCCGCGTCGCTCCCGGATGCCGCCAGCCGCAGCGCGAACTCCTGGGCGCGTGCGGCCAGATTCTCCGCGATGTAGTACAGCACCTGCGCCCGATTGTGCGCCGTCGACCGTGCCCACCCGGACGCCTTATGGGCTGCCTCGACGGCGTTCCGCACGTCCTTCCGGTTTCCGTGGCCAACCTCGCCGATGCGCCGTCCCGACGCGTCGAGCACCGGCAGGCTGTACCCCGAATCCGGTCGAACCTGCTTTCCACCGATGTAGAGCTTGGGGGTGCGGTCGATCGCTGGTAAGGACGCAGAAGACGTAGAGGACGCCGAGGCGCGGATAGACGAACCAGCGGCGCGCGCAGAGGCAGCTCGCTTAGTCGCCTTCCGAACATCCTTTCCGTCCTTTCCGCCCTTTCCGTCCTTTCCGTCCTTCCACATCACGTATTCCCGCAGCCCCTCCCGCCCGCCCTCACGTCCGAAGCCGCTCTCGCGATAGCCGCCGAAACCACTCGCCGCATCGAAGACGTTGGTGCAGTTGATCCAGACGGTGCCCGCCTTGAGCTGCGGCGCGACGTCGAGGGCGAGGTTGATGTTCTCGGTCCAGAGGCTGGCTGCCAGCCCGTACCGGGTGTTGTTGGCCAGTTCCACCGCTTCCACCGGTGTCCGGAACGTCATGAGGACGACGACGGGGCCGAAGATCTCGACCTGTGCGATCGTCGCGGCCGGCGATACCTCGGTGAACAGAGTGGGCGGGAAGAACCATCCCTCGCGGGGACAGCTCCACGAAGGCTGCCACAGGGTGGCGCCTTCTTCCTCCCCCTGCCGCACCAGGCTCTGAATCTTCTCCAGTTGAACGGGAGCGATGATCGCGCCCATGTCCACCGCTTTGTCCAGCGGTTCACCCACCCGGAGGGTCTCCATCCGCGCCTTGAGCTTGTCCACCAGTCGCGGAGCCACCCCCTCCTGCGCCAGAATCCGGGATCCCGCGCAGCAGACCTGCCCCTGATTGAACCAGATGGCGTCCACGACGCCCTCGACGACGCTGTCGATGTCGGCGTCGGAGAACACGACGAAGGGTGACTTTCCGCCCAGCTCGAGAGAAAGCTTCTTCCCGGTCCCCGCCGTGGCCGTGCGGATGATCCGGCCCACGTCGGTCGAGCCGGTGAACGCAATCTTGTCGACATCCGGATGCGCTACGAGCGCTTCGCCCGTGCGTCCGTCGCCGGTAATGATGTTCACCACGCCCGCCGGGAGCCCGATCTCCTCGCACAGCTCGGCGAAGCGGAGCGCGGTGATGGACGTGAACTCCGCGGGCTTGAGGACCACCGTGTTTCCCATCGAGAGCGCCGGCGCGATTTTCCAGGCCAGCATGAGCAGCGGAAAATTCCAGGGAATGATCTGGCCGATCACGCCGACCGGCACCCTGCCCGGCAACTCGCGCTCCATGAGCTGCGCCCAGCCGGCGTGATAGTAGAAATGCCGGGCGACCAGCGGCACGTCGATGTCCCGCGACTCGCGAATCGGCTTGCCGTTGTCGAGCGATTCGAGCACGGCGAAAAGCCGGCTGTGTTTCTGGATCTGTCTCGCGATGGCATAGAGGTGACGCGCGCGCGCGTGCCCCCCGAGACCCCACCACGCGGGCTGCGCCGCGCGCGCCGCCCGCACCGCCCGATCCACGTCCGCCGTGGATGCCTGCGTGAGACGCGCGAGCGGGTTGCCGGTGGCCGGGTTGAAGGTCTCGAAGGTTTCGCCCTTGCCCTCGGTCCAGCGGCCCTCGATGAACAGCCCGAAGCGACGGCCGTGCTGCTCCAGCCACGCCTGGGCAGGAGCAACCGCCTCCGGCGCGGGGCCATAGGCCATCGTTCCGAAGATGTCGGGAATGGACGTCATGACGTCTCGCCCGTGAGGGGTCTCACGTCGTGGGATGCCGGTGCCCCGCCGAATACCGCCCGGTCACGAAATGTTCGAGCTGGCGCTCGATATCGGTGAGCAACGCGCTGGCCCCGAAGCGGAACAGGTTCGGTCGCAGCCACCGGTCCCCGAGCTCGTCCTTCACGAGCGCGAGCCAGTCGAGGGCGTCCCTCGCGGACCGGATGCCCCCCGCCGGCTTGAGCCCAACGAGCTGTCCGGTGCGCTCGCGATACTCTCGAATGGCGCGCGCCATCACCAGCCCCACCGGCAGCGTGGCGTTGACCGACTCTTTGCCGGTCGAGGTCTTGATGAAGTCGGCGCCGGCCATCATGCACACCATGCTGGCCCGGGCCACCGCCCGAAGCGTGCCGAGCTCGCCGGTGGCGAGAATGGTCTTGATGTGGGCGTCACCGCAGGCCTCGCGCATCGCCCGGACTTCGTCGTAGAGCGCGCGCCAGTTTTCGGCCAGGGCATGGGCCCGCGTGATGACGACGTCGATCTCTTCCGCGCCGGCCGCGACCGACGCCCGGATCTCCGCGATGCGCTGGGGGAACGGGGAAAGCCCCGCCGGAAATCCGGTCGACACCGCGGCGACGGGGATCCCCGATCCTTCGAGAGCCGCCACCGCGGTCGGCACGAAATGGTGATAGACGCAGACCGCGGCGACCCTGATGGGGAGCTGGGACGCGCCCATGGCGTCGAGAAGGTCGGCACGGACGGGACGCCGAGCCTTTGCGCAGAGCCGGCGCACTCGATCGGGCGTGTCGTCGCCTGAGAGCGTCGTGAGATCCATCAGCGTCACTGCGCGCAGCAACCACGCCGCCTGCCATTGCTTCTTGACGGTCCGCCGCGTGCGCAGCGTCGCCGCCCGCCGCTCGACGGCGCTGCGGTTGACCCGGACCTCTTCAACCCAATCCATCTCGAGCGGCATCCCCGGATTCCGCGGGGCTACCGGCACGTCCAGCGGCACAGTAGAGGACAGCGGAAGGGTACTCGGCTGGGGAGACTCGGCCATGGACGGGAAGTTACCGCGGAATCGTCATGGCTGACAGCTCAGAGGTCACGGCTCCCCCATCCCGCCATCGAAAGTGCAATCGCGCGGTGTTTGGCGACCAGCTCATCGTCCTTGAAGAACCTGATCAGCAGGGCTCCGGCCAGAAACCCACCCACGTGAGCTCCGAATGCCACCCCACCCTCGCCGGTCGCTGTGGTTCCGCCCAGGAGTTGGAGAAGAAACCAGTACCCCAGCATGAGGTAGGCCGGGACCACGATCCGGGTCACGAAGACGACGAGCACGACCAACATGTGGACCCGCACCCTGGGGTACAGGATCACGTACGCCCCCATGACGCCGCTGATCGCGCCCGACGCCCCGACCATCGGCACGATACTCGATGGGTTGAGCACCGTCTGCGCTGCTGCCGCCGCGAGACCGGCCAACAGATAAAACACCAGATATTTCGCCCGGCCCATGCTGTCTTCGACGTTGTTTCCAAAAAGCCAGAGGAACCACATGTTGCCGAGGAGGTGAAGCCATCCGCCGTGCAGGAACATCGAGGAGAGGGGAGCGTACCAGGTCTGGCCGCCGCCGAGCACGCAGACAGTGTTCGGGCTCAGCCTGAGAGAGGTCCCTTCCGCGACCCTGCCGAGAAACTCCCCGGGAATCAAACCAAGCTCGCAGACCGAGCGGGACAGTCCAGGCTCCATTCCCATGCCCTGCACCAGAATCCAGACCGCCACATTGAGCGCGATCAGGAGGATCGTGACGACAGGCGTGGCGAGGCTGGGGTTGTCGTCTCGATAGGGGAACATCTTGCGAATATACGCCGCATTGGCCGACCGGCTACCAAGCCGCTCGGTCGACCGGCAGCCCTGTCATCGGCTGGAAGCAGAAGCCTTGGATGCTGCCAATTCGGCAGCTTTAGCGGGTACGACACTTGCTCCTTCGACCATGATCCCGCGCGAAGTGGCAGAAAAACCAAGCACTTCGGCGTACAGACCCCAACGGAGTAATCATGGCATCCAAGATCATCGGTATAGACCTGGGAACCACCAACTCGGTGGTCGCGGTCATGGAGGGCGGCGATCCGGTCGTCATCCCCAACGCGGAAGGCGGGCGCACCACTCCGTCGGTCGTCGCCTTCACCAAAGATGCGGAACGGCTCGTCGGTCAGGTCGCCAAGCGGCAGGCCGTGACCAACCCCAAGCAGACCATCTTCTCGATCAAGCGTTTCATGGGGCGCCGTCTCGAGGAGGTCAAGGAAGAGACCAAGCGCGTCCCGTACAAAGTCACCTCCGGACCCAACGCCATGGCCGCAGTCGAGATCGCCGGTAAGGCGTACTCGCCGCCGGAGATTTCGGCCATGATCCTGCAGAAGATGAAGCAGACCGCCGAAGACTATCTGGGTCAGACCGTCGACCGGGCGGTCATCACGGTCCCCGCGTACTTCAACGACGCCCAGCGGCAGGCCACCAAGGACGCCGGCAAGATCGCCGGCCTCGAGGTGCTCCGCATCATCAACGAGCCCACGGCCGCGGCGCTGGCCTACGGTCTCGACAAGAAGAAGGAAGAGAAGATCGCGGTCTTCGACCTCGGTGGTGGTACGTACGACATCTCGGTGCTCGAGCTCGCCGAAGGCGTGTTCGAGGTGAAGAGCACCAACGGCGACACCCACCTGGGCGGTGATGACTTCGACCAGCGGCTGATCGACTGGCTGGTGGCGGAATTCAAGAAGGACCAGGGCATCGACCTCTCCAAGGACCCGATGGCGCTCCAGCGTCTCAAGGAAGCCGCCGAGAAGGCCAAGATGGAGTTGTCCAGCACCAACCAGACGGACATCAATCTGCCGTTCATCACGGCCGACCAGTCGGGCCCCAAGCACCTGAACATCAATCTGACCCGGGCCAAGTTCGAGCAGCTGGTGGACGACCTCGTCCAGCGGACGATTCCGCCGATGAAGCAGGCCCTCAAGGACGCGGGACTCGATCCCAAACAGATCGACGAGGTCATCCTGGTCGGCGGCCAGACGCGTATGCCGAAGGTGCAGGAGATCGTGAAGGAGTTCTTCGGCAAGGAGCCCCACAAGGGCGTCAATCCCGATGAGGTCGTGGCCATCGGCGCGGCCATTCAGGGCGGCGTTCTCGGCGGCGAGGTGAAGGACGTGCTCCTGCTGGATGTCACGCCCCTCTCGCTCGGCATCGAGACGCTGGGTGGGGTCACCACGGTGCTCATCGGCCGGAACACCACGATTCCCACCAAGAAGTCGGAGGTGTTCTCCACGGCGGAGGACAACCAGACGACGGTGGAGATCCACGTGCTGCAGGGTGAGCGCCAGATGGCGTCGGACAACCGAACCATCGGCAAGTTCCAGCTCACCGGAATCCCGCCCGCACCGCGGGGCATGCCCCAGGTCGAGGTCACGTTCGACATCGACGCGAACGGCATTCTCCACGTCTCGGCTAAGGACAAGGCCACGGGCAAGGAGCAGAAGATCCGGATCGAGGCCTCGAGCGGTCTGAACGACGCCGAGATCGACCGGATGGTCAAGGCGGCCGAACAGCATGCCCAGGAAGACAAGGGCCGCCGGGAGCAGATCGAGGCCCGCAACCACCTCGACAGCCTGGTCTACCGGGTCGAGAAGGACAGCAAGGAATGGGTCGACAAGCTTCCGGCTGATGCCAAGTCGAAGCTCGACACGGCGCTCGAGTCGGCCAAGCAGGCTCTCCGGACCGGGGAGGGAGATGGGATTCGGCGCGCGCTCGACGAGCTCAATGCGGCCTATTCGGCCGCCGGCGCGTCCTTGTATCAGGCCCAGAGCCAACAGGGTGCTCCAGGAGAGCAGGCTCCGGCAGCGGAGCCCGAAAAGGGGCCGGAGGACGTGGTCGAGGCCGACTACGAGATCGTAGACGACAAGAAGTAAGCCGCGACCGAAACACACGGTGGCACATCTAGGTACTATTAGGTATCAGCCTGGGTGTGCCACTTCCACGTATCAGGATAGGATAGGTCGATGTCCGCTCGCTCGTTGAACTGGCTCAAGTTCGGTGGCCTCGTGGCCCTGGCATTCGCGCTGGGACTGCTGTTCGCGGGGCTGCTGGACCTGCCCAACCGGTCCTCCGCCCAGGAGCAGGGAAAGACGACGTCGGTCATCGCGCCGGTCGCCGCCCCCTCCATTCCGGCTGCACGGCCGCTCCAGGATTTGAGCGAGGCGTTCGCGGCCGTGGCCGAGCACGTGAAACCCAGCGTCGTGTATATCCGCTCCCAACGCACCGAGCACACCACCCAGCAGCGCGTGCCGCCGGGGATGGAGCGATTCTTCCCCCGCTTCCGCCAGCAACCCGAAATCGAACAGGGCAGCGGCTCCGGATTCATCGTCTCGGCGGATGGATTCATCCTCACGAACAACCATGTCGTCGAAGGGGCGGAGCAGGTCACAGTGCGCCTACTCGACCGCCGGGAGTTCAAGGCGAGGGTGGTGGGTACCGATCCCAACACCGACGTCGCGGTGGTGAAGATCGACGCGAAGAACCTCCCGCCGGTATCTCTCGGCAACAGCGATGATGCGCGGGTCGGTGAGTGGGTCCTGGCGATCGGAAACCCGCTCGGCGAAGGTCTGACCTTCACGGTCACATCCGGCATCGTGAGCGCCAAGGGACGCGCGCTCAACGGGCTCCCGGGCCGTGGACAGGGCAGCATCCAGGACTTCATTCAGACCGATGCGGCCATCAATCCGGGCAACTCCGGCGGCCCGCTCGTCAGCGTGCGGGGCGAAGTGATCGGGATCAACTCCGCCATCGCGAGCGAGACCGGTTTCTACTCGGGGTATGGCTTCGCGATTCCGATCAACCTGGTCCGCACGGTCATGGATCAGCTCGTCAAGGATGGCGTGGTCCACCGCGCGGCGCTGGGCGTGCAGATCGACAACGTGTCGCTCAACGACGCGGCGTACGTCGGGCTCCCCGAGATTCGTGGCGTTGTGGTGAAGGACATCCCCACCGACGACTCGCCGGCCAAGGCGGCGGGCATCGAGCCGGGCGACATCATCGTGGCGGTGGACGGCAAGCCGGTGGAATACGTCGGCCAGCTGCAGCAGGTGATCGGGTTCCGCAAGCCTGGCGATGTGGTCAAGGTTGAAGTGGCACGGAAGGGCGGCGTTCACAAGACGTTCAACGTGAAGCTTCAGCCCCTCAACGACACACCGCAGGTGGCGACTGCCGGCGATGAGGATTCAGACCAGACCAACGCGTCGCCTGGCGCGGCGATGGGCCGGCTCGGCATCAGCGTCGAGCCCGTGTCGACCCAGACGGCGCAGCAGCTCCAGCTGCCGGCGGATGTGCGCGGCCTCATCGTCACCGACGTCACGCCCGGCGGGCCCGCGTGGGACGTCCTCGTGGACGATCCCCAGCGTGGCGGGCCGGACATCATCCTCTCGGTCGAAGGCAAGGCAGTGAAGACCGAGGGAGACCTCCGGAAGGCATTGCAGGCGGAGCAGCCGGGCAACATCGTGACGCTCCGGATCTTCAACCCGCGCACACAGAGCCGCCGGGTGGAGCGGGTGCGGCTGGGAGACGGACGCTAGCGCCGGAACATTCGGCACATATTCGTACTCAGAAGGGGGTCGGCCACGCCGACCCCCTTCTTGTATATTGCCCCGGACGACCCTGGGAGAGGAGCAGTTCATGGTACGCTGGGCCAGCCTGGCTCTCGGAATGAGCGCGGCTCTGACGTTGGTGGGATGTGGCGGGAGCGCCGCCAGCCCGCCGTCACGCGCGAGCACGGGAGCGAGCGACACGGAGCTCTCGGCCAAGCTCCGCCAATACACCCCGGTTCGCCTCACCGCCGATGTGACGAAGCTGACGCCCAGCGAACGGCGCATGCTCCCGCTGCTGATCGATGCCGCCCGGACGATGGACACCATCTTCTGGCGGCAGGTCTATCCGGCGCGCGACTCCCTGCTGGGCGCGGTCTCGGACTCCACACTCCGCCGCCTCATCGTCATCAACTCAGGCCCGTGGGACCGTCTCGACGATGACAAGCCGTTGGTTCCGGGCGTCGGTCCCCGGCCGCCGGGCGCAGAGTTCTATCCGCAAGACATGACGAAGGAGGAATTCGAGAAGGCGGCTGCCGGCGAGAACGGAGGGGCGCTTCGAAGCCTCTATACCGTCGTCCGTCGCGATTCCACCGGTGGACTCGGGACCGTCCCGTATCACGAGGTTTACGCCGATCAGGTCAAACTGGCAGCCGCCAAGCTGCGGTCGGCCGCGGCCATCGCGGAAGATCCCGGTCTGCGACGGTTTCTGGAGCTGCGGGCGAAGGCGCTCGAAGCCGATGACTACAAAGCGAGCGACCTGGCCTGGCTCGACATGAAGAACAACACGATAGACGTGGTCATCGGTCCGATCGAGACGTACAGCGACCGCCTCTTCGGTTACAAGGCGGCCGCCGAATCCTATGTGCTCATCAAGGACAAGGAGTGGAGTGCCCGGCTCGCGCGCTACGCACGGCTCCTGCCCGAGCTTCAGCGAGGGCTCCCCGTCGGGGCCGCCTACAAGCGGGAGCGTCCCGGCACAGACTCGGACCTGAACGCGTACGACGCCGTGTACTACGCCGGCGAGGGAAACGCGGGCGGCAAGACCATCGCCATCAATCTCCCGAACGATGAGCAGGTGCAGCTGCAGAAGGGCACGCGCCGCCTGCAGCTCAAGAACGTCATGCGCGCCAAATTCGATCGTATTCTCGGGCCCATCGCGGATGAGCTGATCGCCCCGGAGCAGCGGAGTCACGTCATCTTCGATGCATTCTTCGCGAACGTCATGTTCCACGAGGTGGCCCACGGACTCGGGATCAAACACACGATTCACGGGGACGGCACCGTCCGGGAATCGCTGAAGGATCAGGCGAGCGCGATCGAGGAAGGCAAGGCCGACATTCTGGGTCTCTACCTGGCCACCCGACTGCTCAAGACCGGAGAGCTGTCCGGCACCAGCGTGGATGATCACTACGTCACGTTTCTGGCGGGAATCCTCAGGTCGGTGCGCTTCGGCGCCGGTGACGCCCACGGGCGGGCCAACGCGGCGCAGATCTCCTTCTTCCAGGACCAGGGCGCCTTTACCCGGGACTCCGTGTCGGGGCGATACCGCGTGGATGTCCCGAAGATGCGGATCGCGGTGGATTCAATGGCCGCCCGCCTCCTGCGGCTTCAGGGTGATGGCGACGCCGCCGCGGCCCGGCGCTTCATGGACCAGTATGTGACACTCTCGCCGACGCTCAAAGGCGATCTCGCACGTCTGGAGACGAAAGGAATTCCGGTGGACATCGTATTCGAGCAGGGCGTGGACGTGCTCGGGCTGGAGCGGTAAGCATGTCGGAATGGGAGCAGGACGAGCAGGAAATCGTCATTCCGAAGCGTCGCCCGCTGGGGAAGCTCCTCCTGTGGACGCTCCTGCTGGCCGGCGTGGCGGTGGGTCTCTGGTATCTCGTCGGCCGGCTGAGGAACGTGGCGCCGACGGTCGTGGCGGTCGCGCATAACGTGCACACCGACGTCACGGGCGTGGGCGATTCACTCGACGTCATCGTGTCCTGGGCGTTCGCCGATACGGCCGGCACTCCGCAACCTGATTCCGCCCGGCTCGAGGTTGGACTCGAGGGGACCGATCCCAACGTCGTCCTGCTTCCCTCCAGACAGCGCAGCGATACGCTGCGGATCGCCGCGCCACCCACCGGAAGCACGGGGAAGGGACATTCCTGCGTCTCGGGGGTGTACCGCAGCCGCCTGTCCGGCGAGAGCTGCACACCCTGGGAGTTCGTTCGCCCAGCCGTCGAGAAGGGGACGGCCAAACCCGCCTCCCGGGATAGCACCACGCAGAAGCCATCCCGATCGACCGGCGGTGGCAAGACCCCCACGGTCCTTCGGCTCGTGGTTCGGCCCGCCGGCCGGCAGGTCGACCCGGATGTCGGCGGCAAATGCGCCGCCTGGCAGCAATCCAACCCGGGGGAGTCCGTCTGGATCGCCGTCAATGAGAAGGCAGTACCCAACTGCACCGGTCCCAACGGCAAGCCGACCGTCGCCCAGTTTTGCGCGTTCGCCGTGCTCGAGGACGGTGAGCGGGTCAAGACAGAAAACTCGATCAATAATCCCTACTGCGAGACCTTGTTCCAGGCCTGGGTGCGGGAGCGGATCTCCTGAGGTATCTTGAAAGAGTGCCATACGAGACTCTGACCCGGCCGACGGCGCTCCGGCGAGCCGTCTTCGCGTGGATCGCGCTCTGCTTCGCGATCAGCGCCCTTGGCTTGGGCGCGCGTCATGGGTGCTCGGCGAGCACGGCGATCGGCGAGCCGGCGGGACACCATCATGACGGCGGTCAGACACCAGCGTCTCCCATGGCGCAGTGCGACTGCGTCGGCCACGCCTGCAACTACGCCCCGTTGGCGCCACCGGCGCCCGGTCTTACCATCGCAGTCGCGCTCGAAACAGAAATCGTCTACGCATCGCCACGCTCGTCTCCGTTGCCCGCTGACGCACCCCGCCTCCTTCCATACGCAACGGCACCTCCCAGCCCCTCCGCCTGACCCCCGTCATCCGCTCCACTCTGTACATCGGACCGCTCTGAAGGAGGGACTCGCCCGTAACGGCGAGTCGAGAGTCATGGCGCAATCGAAGATCGCTCGCCTTGCCGCGTGCGCATTCGCGCTCGCGGTATCGCCGGCAACGGGAGATGCCGAGGCCCAGGATTCGGTATCGGCCGTCCGGCGCGACAGTACCAGGATCACCATCCTGGCGCCCATCACCGTCACCGCCACCCGCGAACGGGCGGTGGCGCCGCCCGTCACGACCGCCGACGTACCCCCGGAGGCGCTCCGTCGCACGCCGGCCGGAACCTCGTACGACCTCGTGCGGCGCGCCGCAGGGATCGAGGTCCACGAACAGGGGCAGGGGCCCGGGTTCGCCTCGGACGCCGTCATCCGCGGCTTCACATCCGACCACTCGTCCGATGTCCTGCTCATCGTCGACGGTGTCCCGATCAACCTCCCCGTGCACGGTCATGTGGAGGGTTACGCCGATTGGAGCGTCCTCTCTCCGGCGGCGGTGAGCTCCCTTCGCGTCATCCACGGACCCGCGAGTCCGCTGTATGGAGACTTCTCGCTCGGTGGGGTGGTCGAGGTGTTCACCGCCCCCGACGCCGTCGGCGCGACAGGCGGGATCTCGGGTTCGAGCCAGGGGGATGCCGGCGGTTGGCTCCGAACGGGACGGCGCATGGAGAATGGCGGGTACCTCTTTGCCGTCGACGGACGCCGGGAGCAGGGATGGCGAGACAACTCGGCCTATTGGCTCGGCAATGGCTTGCTGCGGGGATGGCGCCGCCTCGGAGCCGGGCGCATCGAGGGCGGGCTTGCCGCCTACGGCTCGAGTTGGGACTCGCCGGGGTTCGTTCCTGTCGCACGGTACAACGCCGACGATCTCGAGTCGGCCACTGACCCGACCGACGGCGGCAATGCCCGGAGATTCGTGCTCAACGGACGCTACGGGCGTCCCCTGGATCCCAGCACCAGTCTCGATCTCTCGGCCTGGGGCCAACTCGTCCGATCCACCGTCTTCCTCAACATCCCGGAAGATGGAGAGGTACGGCAGACCGAAGAGCGCGATCGGCGGACCGCATCGGGTGGCCAGCTCCAGATCACCCACCACACCCTCGCGGGCGAGCTGAGCGGTGGCCTGACCTGGCGGGCCGACTGGACGGCCTACGACCTGTTCGAGACAGTCGCGCGCGTACGAGGGAGCCCGGAGCAGGCCGACGACGGACGGTACTTGGCGGGCGGCGCCTTCGCCCGGTGGCGCGGGCTATTGTGGAACCGGCTGGTGTACGACGTGGGCGCGAGAGTAGACGGCATCCGCTATGGCAGCCTCGACCGACTGACTGGCGCGCCGTGGGAAAACGCCACCGACTGGCTGGTGAGTCCGAAGCTCGGACTTCGATATCTCGCGAGCGATCGGGTGGCGCTCCTGGCATCGATGAGCCGGGGGTTTCGGGGAGCGGTCGGCGTCATCGGTGATCCGACCCGGCCCCTCGTCACCGGCTGGGCCAAGGAGGTCGGCGTGACGTACGACGACAGCCGTCTGCACGCGCAGGGCGCGCTCTTCCAGACCGCCGTGCAGGACGAGCGGATCCTCGATCCCGTCACGCGCGAGCAGTCCACGGCAGGGCGGAGCCGCCGGCGCGGCGCGTCGGTCGAGGCCCGGCTCAAGGTGAGCGACGCCATGAGCGTGATCGCCGAAGCGACGTTCAACGACCCAAAGGTGACCGGCATCCAGCGCAGCAACGCGTTCATCGGCGCGCTGTCGTCGTCCGCCGCCGCCGTTCCAACGCTCCCCGACGGCACGCCCCTTCGGCCGAGCTTCCATGACGTCCCGCTCTCCCCGGGCGACGACGTCCCCGGCGTCTCGCGCTATTACGGGCGAGTCGGGGTGGAGCGCGCACTCGGCAGCCGGCTCGGCGCCCGGGCGATCTGGCGGTTCACCGGTCCGTACACCCCGATCGGCGAGCCCGGCATCCGGACCCAATCCTACGGGGTCGTGGATGCGGGCATTTCCTTCTCGGTCCGCGGCACCGGTCCGGTGGTGGATCTCGATCTTCTCAATGTGCTGGACACGAAGTATCCGGAGCTCCGGGCGTCGGGATTCATCAATCCCGGCGCGCCCAGGACCCTGCGAATGGCGCTGCGCTTCTCGGAGCCCAGCTGAGCACGGGTCGGCCTTTACTCAACGTGAGGATAGTGACATGCGCGTGACGACGCCCCGCTTTTCCCCCGCCCTCTTGATCGGCCTGCTCGCGATCGCGGCGTGCAACGACGGGACCGAGACGCCCCCGGAAGAGAGCCACACGCCAGCCTCTGCCGCGCTCGTCGTCGACGGCACGCCCATTGGTTCTGGAGATCCGATTTTTCTCGTGGCGGGCTCGACCGTACCGGTCGAGGTCAAGTTCTACCACGACGACGGCGACGAAATTACCGGTATCGAGGGCGACCATTTCGCCAAGCTCACATTCACGCCTTCGACGCTCGCCACATCGACCGACGTCACGAACCAGCACTTCCACAAGGTGGTGAGGGCGGGCTCCGAGATCGGAGCGGGTGCGGTGACCGTGGGATATGGACACGACGCGGCCGCGGACCAGCTCACCTTCGGCCCGTTCACCGTGACGATCGTCCTCGCCGGGCAGTAGAGCAGAGGATGCGCCCGGCGCCTCGCGCCGGGCGTATATTCGTGGGATCGCGAACGTGGCGGAACTGGCAGACGCGCAGGACTTAGGATCCTGTCCCGCAAGGGGTCCGGGTTCGACTCCCGGCGTTCGCATCTTCCAGGAGAACAATAACTTACATTCTGACTGGTCCGGGGACGCTAGGCGTGACCTTTGCCGGAACTTTGCCAGTTGGCAAACCGCTCGGCTCCGAATAGGCCTACGACGGGCCCGCATCTTCGCACGGGCTGGCGCAGGCCGGCGGTGCACTGAACTAGTGCAAGCAGGGCCACGGCTCTCGCCGTCTGGGTCGTACGACTATCTAATCTGTCCGACTGCTCCAAGCGCGGTCAGGTCCTTCCGCGGAGCTATCCCGACGCCGCGGCGCAGGTATGTTTGAGGGAGTCTCTCCTCCCCAACCCAGGTCCCCGGGTGAGCGATCCCCGCGATCAACTCCAGGCGGACTTAACCGACCGCTATGTGCTTGAGCGCGAGCTCGGGCGCGGCGGCATGGCCACCGTCTATCTCGCCCGCGACCTCAAGCACGATCGCCCAGTCGCCATCAAGGTGCTCCGCCCTGACCTCGCCGTGGTGCTGGGCGGCGAGCGATTCCTGCGGGAGATCCGGCTCACCGCCCAGCTCCAGCACCCCCATATCCTCAGTCTGCTCGATTCCGGGGAGGCCGGCGGCTTTTTCTTCTACGTCATGCCATACGTCGAGGGCGAGACCCTCCGCGCCCGAATCACCCG
>DATBSO010000118.1:0-20534 GCA_036559745.1 Gemmatimonadales bacterium
TACAACTCGTGCGCGGTGAACGATCCGCCGCCGTACTTCCCGACCACCGGGCGTTTCGCGCGGAACCGGATCTACGAGCTCGACCCGCGCAATTTCAATGTCGCATCCTGGTTCGCGGCGAATCAGAACAACTGACGAAACCCAGCCTCACGGCACCCCGGCGAATCGCGCAACCTCGCCGGGGTGCTTGTTTTACGCCCCTTCCGCCCGGCATGGCAAGAACCGGGATGACAGGCGGAATCACTGTCATCGCCCCATCCCGGCACCAGACGCCAGCAATGTAAGTCATTACTACCAAATCATATGTGATGGACTGCCAGAAGGCGCACCTTTTGCGCTAGGACGGGGAACGCCATCGGTCAGGACAGGGACGCCGGTCGAGGCCATGTGACCCATTCCGCTTACTCCGATCTCTCGACCACCGCCCAGCGGGCGGAGCCGCAGGCTGCCCAGCCACCCGTGCTGCCACGGGAGGCCGCGGAGTTCCTGATCGAGTTGTCGGTTTCGCTGCAGAAGCGAGCCATGTACCCGGCGGGCCATCCGTACCTGCAGACCGCGACCGAGCGGCTCATGCGCAGGGTGGAAACCCTGCTCGCCGCGATCCCCCTCGCCGTGTTCGGCATCGCCCGCGATCAGATCGTCATGGACGGCGCCGCCACCGAAGCCCGGAACAATATCTTCCGCGACCTCGCCGAGCGCCTTCACCGCCACCGCCTCGCCACACTGCGCCTCGCGCGCGGAATTACGGCCGTCGAGCTCGACCGGCTGGTTACCCTCTTGTGCGCGGAGCCGGCCAAGGGTCGAAGCTCGCTGATCGCCGAGCTGGGCTCGCTGGAGCACGTCCAGGTTCAGGCGATCGAATACGACCGCATTGTCCTGGAGGAAGGTGAGCCGGGCGGAGAGACCGCGGGGGCCCCGCCACGGCGGAGCGACGATCTCTGGGTCGACCTCGCGCGCCTGACCGCCGACTCGAGCCCCGGTTCACACCTGTCCGACGAGTCCGAGCCACTCGTGCTCGCACAGAGCATCGATTTCGGATCGACGGAGGCCGGGTACGACCGTGAGATTCTCGGGAAACTCACCCGGCTCGCCGAAGAGCTGGCCGACACGGACAACCCGCGCGATCAGGCGCTGCAGGCGCGACTCTCGAAGCTCCTGAGCTCCTTGCGCCCGGGCACACTGACCCGGCTCCTCGCCGCCGGGGAGGACGATGACGAGCGGAGACGCTTCGTCATGGCCGCTTCGGCATCGCTCGATGTGAGCGCGGTGATGAAGGTGCTCGAGGCGATCGCGGCGGCGGCCCACCAGGAGGTTTCCCATCACCTCCTTCGGCTGCTGCGGAAGATGGGGAAGATGAGTCCGGCGGCCCCCGCCGAAACCAAGGTCGCGGCCGACGCGGCCCTTCGCGCCAACGTCAACCGACTGCTGGAAGACTGGCGCCTGGACGACCCGAACCCGGAGCGCTACACGGCGGCGCTCGATACCATGGCGATGGCGACGCCGGGAGAGGGCGGCCGGGTCGAGGCCTGCGATCCGATCGTGATCCTTCAGGCGGCGCTCGAGGCGGGGATCACCGGTCCGCGCACCGAGAATGCGACGCACGACGCACTCTCGGCCGGGCGGCTCGAGGACATCATCGGGCTGCTCCAGAACGCGCCGTCGAGCGCGCCGACCGATACGATCTGGGCTCAGGTCGCGACCCTACCCCGGCTACGCCAGGAGCTGAAGGCCGGCCGGCTCCTGAGTGACTCGACCTCTGCGCTTATCGCCCGCCTTGGGTCGCAGGCCGTCGATCCGCTTCTGGACTTGCTGGCGAATGCCGACGAGCGTGCCATGCGCGCGGCCGCGTTGCGCATGCTGGTCGGACTGGGGTCCGCCGCCTCCGAGCGTGCGATCGTACTGCTTCCCAGCTCACCCTGGTACGTGCAGCGGAACCTGTTCGTGCTGCTCGGCCGGATCGGCACCTGGCCCGACAAACTGCCCACCCCGCCCTACCTGACGCATGCCGATGCCAGGGTCCGGAGAGAAGCGATCAAGCTGATGCTGGAATCGCCGGGACGGAGAGATGAGGGCCTTTCCGCGGGCGTGCTGGACAGCGACGAAGCGATTCGGGGGCTCGCCCTGACGGCAGCGCTCGAGGGGTGCCCCCGGAATGTGGTGCCGACGGTGAAGCGAATCGTGGAAGACGCATCGTGCCATTCCGCGACGCGCACACTGGCGATTCGCGTGCTCGCCCGCTGCGGCATTCCGGGCGTGGTCGATACACTCGCCGGGCTGGTGTTGATTCGGAAGTTCCGCTTTTTCCCGCGGCGGATCGCCGCGAAGTCACCCGAGGTGCTCGCGGCGGTGGCCGGCCTCGCCAGCCATTACGCCGACGATCCCCGGGCCGCCGATGTACTCGGGCGCGCCCGCAAACACCGTGACCCCGAGATCCGCTCCGCGGCGAGCGTCCCAGCATGAGCGACCCAGTCCGTTTCCTCACCGCCCTGTCGCAGACGCTCTCCTCGGTGGCGCTCTACGGCGACGACCACCCCGCCACAGCCCGGGCCCAGGAGAAGGCGCACCAGCGCCTCCTCGAGCTGCAGGCCTCCCTGCCCCGGCTAGAGTTCACCTTCCTGGGCAAGGAGGTGCTGTTCGGCGAAGAGGTCATGAACGGTCTGCAGGGGTGGGACTGGAACACGCGGCTGTCCGAGGCGGGGATCGAGCGGCTCGAGTTCACCGACCACGTGGACGCGGACCAGTTCACCCGGTTCCTCGATCAGGTGGCCGCGAGATTGGGTCTCCGCCCGACACCGTCCTCCGACCTGTGGCAGATGGGCCCGAGCGCCATCCGGTTCGGTCAGGTGGCCCTGCGGGACGCGCCCCGGGTCCCGCGGCCCGAGACCCTCGCCGCCGTGCTCGAATGCAATACCGACGAGGAGCGGCAGGCCGTCGAATGGATCAACCACGAGGTCGCGTCCCGTGGCCGCCTGCCGGTGGCCGAGGCGGATGCCGTGGTCCGGTCCCTGTCGATCACGATGCACATGCAGCGCTCGATGATGGTCCCGTTGCTCGAGCTCAAGGAATACGATCAGTACACGACCACGCACGCGATGAACGTATCGGTCCTGGCGATGGCGGTGGCGGAATACCTCGGATTATCGCGGGATACAGTGCGGAACATCGGCATGGCGGGGTTGCTGCACGACCTTGGCAAGATTCGCATTCCGCTCGACATCCTCAACAAGCCCGGCAAGCTCTCGCCGGAGGAGCGCGCCGTCGTCCAGGCGCATCCGGTCGACGGAGCCAGAATCCTGCTCGCGGGCCAGGATCCCCTGGATCTCGCGGCGCTCGTGGCCTACGAGCACCATATCATGATCGATGGGGGCGGTTACCCCTGTCTCCACTTTCCCCGCAACGCGCAGTTCGCGAGCAGGCTGGTCCACGTCTGCGACGTGTACGACGCCTTGCGAACCAAGCGGCCCTATCGGGAGGCGTGGGAGTCGGAGCGGGCCGTCGCGTACATCGAGCAGCGCTCCGGCACCGAGTTCGACCCCGAGATCGCCCTGGCGTTCAGCGCGATGCTGCGGAAGACCGAAGGAGCCATCGTCACGCAGCCGGCGTGATCCCGCCCTGCCGCCCCCGGCGCGCCGCCTGCAGGTGGCGCACGATCAGCTCGCCGTGGCCTCTGGCGTTCTCGATGAACAACCGATTGGCATCGTTGCCGCTGGCGATCACACCCGCCAGGTAGAGGCCGGGCACCGGCGTGCTCATGGACGACTCGTCGTGCGCCGGCACGCCGGTTTCGGGATCCACCGGGACGCCGAGTCGTCGCAGCATGGTCGTATCAGCGTGGTATCCGGTCATCGCGAGGACCGCGTCGGCCGGCAGGCGCTCGACCCTTCCGCTGTCTTCGGACACCAGCTCTACATCGGTTGGCGTAATGGCGCGGATCCGGGACCGCCACCGGACCGCGATGCTTCCCTGCTTCACTCGATTGGTGATGTCCGGCAGGACCCACGCCTTGACCGTGCGGTCGAATCCCTCGCCGAAGTGCACCATCGTCACCGCCGCGCCGGCACGCCAGCACTCCAAGGCAGCATCGACGCTGCTGTTGCCGGCCCCGATAACAATCACGCGACGGTGCCAGTACGGATGTCCTTCGACGAAGTAGTGAGTCACGTGCGGCAGGTCTTCGCCGGGAACACCCATGAAGTTGGGATTGTCGTAGTATCCGGTGGCGAACACGACGGCCCCCGCATGATAGGTCGTGCGATCGTGCGGCCGGGTGACCTCCAGCCGAAAGCGGCCATCCGGCTGCCGCGTCACGTCCGTCACCTCTTCCATGGGATGAACGTCGAGACCGTAGTACTCGGCCACCCGCCGGTAGTACAGCATCCCGTCCTGCCGGGTGGGCTTTTCGTGACTCGCGATGAACGGAACACCACCGATCTCGATCCGCTCTGGCGTGGAGAAGAACGTCATGGCGAGCGGGTAACGGTCGATGGTGGAGACGATGGTTCGCCGGTCGAGCAGAACGCAGGAGATCCCCGCCTGCGTGGCGGCGATACCCGCCGCGAGACCGCACGGTCCGGCTCCGATGATGAGCAGATCCGTCTCTTCCATCACTCCTCGGTGCTAGGTCACTTCGATGATCTGATCCCGCCTGGTACCGACGCTCACGAACCGCACCGGCACACCGGATAGCGCCTCGAGACGGGCCAGGTAGGCACGCGCCGGCGCCGGGAGATCGGCGAGGCGGCGGCTCCCGCCGGTGGGCGAACGCCATCCGGGAAGGACCTCATAGTTCGGCCGCACCCGGGCCAGCGCATCGACGTGGGCCGGCATCTCGCCGCAATCCTCGCCGTCGAGCCGGTACGCCGTGCAGACCGGTATCTCTTCGAACGAATCGAGCACGTCGAGCTTGGTCACGGCCAGCGCCGTGAGCCCGTTCACCCGGGCGGCATAACGCACCACGGTGGCATCGAACCACCCGCAGCGCCGAGGCCGGCCGGTCACCGCGCCGTACTCCCCGCCGAGCTCGCGCAGGCGCTCCCCCGCTCCACTTTCTGCTTCCGTGGGAAGGGGGCCGTTTCCCACCCGCGTCGTGTACGCCTTCACCACGCCCAGGACGCCGTCGATCGCCGTCGGGCCGATTCCCGCACCGACCGCCGCGCCCCCGGCCGTCGTGTTCGACGAGGTGACGTAGGGATAGGTGCCGTGATCCACGTCGAGCAGCGAGCCCTGGGCGCCCTCCAGCAACACCTTTCTGCCCTCCCGAAGCGCCCGATGGACCATCAGCCCGGTATCCGCTGCCATGGGGAGGATACGCGGAGCCAGCCGCTCCAGGAGCGCCACGTGGGACTCGAGCGACGCGCGCTCGGTGCTCCCCATGAGATCGAGCAACTGATTCGCGCGCCCGACCCTGGTCGCGAGAAGCTCCGGCAGACAGTCGAGCCGGCGCAGGTCGATGACCCGGATGCCGCGGCGTCCGTACTTGTCCTCGTACGCCGGTCCGATGCCTCGGCCCGTGGTGCCGATGTTCTGGCTCCGCTCGTGGGCGGCGTCGAGCAGCTTATGGTACGGAAGAACGAGGTGGGCTCGATCGGAGACGAAGATCCGACCGTCGGTCCGGATGCCCCGTTCGACGAGCTGATCGAGCTCGCCACAGAAGGTCTCGGGCTCCAGGACCACGCCGTTGCCGACGATGCAGACCGCGGTCGGCTGGAGGATGCCCGAGGGGATCTGCCGCAAGATGAACTGCGAATCCCCGATGACGACCGTGTGGCCCGCGTTGGCGCCGCCCTGGTAGCGCACCACGAGGTCGGCACGCTCCGCGAGGACATCCACCAGCTTGCCTTTGCCTTCGTCGCCCCACTGCGCCCCGACGACCACCACGCAAGTGGTCCTGGCGTCGAACATGCGGATTCCTCCGGTGAGCCAACGAAAAGAGCCCCTCGCGGGGCCCCTGCATCCTCGGCGAAACGTACGCGCGGACCGAGGAAAGGTCAATTCACGCGAGTGCCCTGCCGACGGCCTTCGCCGTCGCGAGTGTGAGACCGTCCGGCGTGTCGCGCGGAGTGTGAATGACCCGAAGCGTTCGCCAGGTCAAGCGACCCACCGTGAGCGTCGGAACCCCCGCGCGCGCGAGGGGAAGGCTGTCCACCAGGATTCCGATCGGCAGGCGGCGGGTCCGCGGAGCCAACCCGGCCGATGTCAGCCGACCGGCCTCGACGCCCGCGAGCACGGCTCCGGCATGGTCGTGAGTGACGAGGTAGAGATCTCCCTCCTCGTCGATGGTATCGAGGTTGACCGCGACGACGCCCGCGAGCCGCGACGCTTCCAGTCTGACGAACACTCGCGCCCCGACCATCCCGAATTCCTCGGCGCCGGTGAGCAGCAGGCCGGTGCCGCCCTCTCGAGAAACTTCCGCCGCCGCCAGGGCCGCGGCGATCCCGCTGCCGTTGTCACGCGCCCCCAGTGATTGCCCCTGGAGCCGGCCGCGACCGGCAAGCACGCCCGCGAGGAGTGTGATCCCCACGGCTCCCCCGGCGATCCCGGTGGGGACCGGACCGCCAAGTCGGACGGCCGCCAGCGCGATCAGGACGGCTATGGCGATACCGATCACCCAGACCGCCACCAGTCGCCCGGCCATGGAGTGCCCCTGTGCCTTCGTGTCGAGGTGCGCCACGATCCAGCGTCGCACCGGCTCCCTGCCGCGAACCGCGACGAGATTGGCGTCTTCGCGCGGCTCGCCGCCGAGGGGGATCCGGCCTGTACCGACGCCGAATGCGAGCAGGATGATGCTGGTCAATCCACCAAACAGGGTCACGGCCGCACCCCAGTCGGGGAGCGAAGGAAGCACCAGGAGCGGGAGCAAGAGGAGGGCGATACCGCCGAGACCGGCGCCGAACAAGGGGAATGCGGTGAGGCTGGATGGATGAAAGAAGAAGCGCTGGACGGTGACCGTATACCCCAAGGATTCGAGATGCGCGGTGACCAGTGCGCGGGCCTCGGCGGCGGCGGGGGTGCCGGCTTCCCGAGTCATCGAGAGCAGGCGGCTGAGGGTGTCGTCCAGCGTCGGCACGGCGCCGGTCAGGCCGAGGCTGCCTTGGAGCCTCGCTTGGGCGTGGGAGCGGCCGCGGACGCCCCGACGAGCGCCACGGCGGCCTTGGCGGTATCCGGAGTGATGAGTCCGGCATCGATCAGCTCGGCGACATGCTGTTCGTACGTCTGCGTACCGAGCTGCTTCTTGCCGTCGGTCATGAGTTTTCGCACGTCGCCGGTGCGGGCGGGATTCTTGAGCGCCTCGCGGACCGCGGGTGTGGCGATGAGCACCTCGACGGCCGGAATCCGGCCCTTTTCGCCCTTCTGAGGCAGGAGCTGCTGCGAGACGATCGCGCGAATGGTCTCCGAGAATCGCATCCGTCCGATCTCGCGTTCCTCCGTAGGCATGGTGGCGAGTACCCGCTCGATGGTCGTGAGGGCATCGGAGGTGGGGAGGGTCGCGATGACGAGATGACCCGTCTCGGCGCCCTTGATCGCGGTATCGACGGTGTCGGCATCGGCCATCTCACCGAGCACGATGACGTCGGGGTCCTGTCGCAGCGCGGCGCGAAGCCCGGCCGCGAGCGAGTCGGTATCGACCCCGATCTCGCGTTGGGTGATCGAGCAGTTGACATCGCGATGGAGGAACTCGATCGGGTTTTCGATGGTGACGACGTGCTTGTGCAGCGTAAGGTTGATGTGGTGCACCATTGCGGCGACGGTAGAGCTCTTGCCGCTCCCGCTGACGCCGCTCACGAGGACGAGGCCCCGGTCCGAGATGGCGATCTGCTTGAGCACCTCGGGGAGATGCAGCGATTCGATCGTAGGCACGGTAAACGGGATGACCCGCATGACGATCATGAACGACGAGCGCTGGCGCAGGACGTTGACCCGGAACCGTCCGACGCCGGGCATTCCCCAGGAGCAGTCGAAGTCGCGGAGGGCGTCGATGCGGGCGCGGTCTTCGTTGTTGTTGATCAGCTTGAGGGCGATGGCCCGGGTCTGGTCGGGCGTCAGCCGTTGCTTGGTCAGGGCGACCAGCTTTCCGTTGATTCGAGCGCGGAAAACATCGCCGGCCTTGATGTGGAGGTCGGACGCACCCCGCTCGACCGCGGCTTTGATGATCTTTTCCATAGCTCCAGCCTTTAGCCTCTGGCCTTGAGTAATCCCATCCTGTCCCGGACCTCCCGCATCGTCTCACCGGCCATCCGACGCGCGGATGCGGCGCCGACGGCAAGAATCTCCTCGACCCTCCCGGGCTCCGCCTGAAGCTCCAGCGCCCGCTCCCGGATCGGCGCCAGGGTCGCGATCATGTTGTCGGCCAGCACGCGCTTGCACTCGAGACAGCCCCACTTCGCTCCCCGGCAGTTGTCAGCCACCATAGCGACCGTCTCGGGCGGCGAAAAGTATTTGTGGAGGCTAAAGACGTTGCAGATCTCCGGATTGCCGGGATCCTTCCTGGTGACTCTCGCGGGATCGGTTTTGGCCGGCCTGAGCTTGGCCCAGATCTCGTCCGGTGAGTCCATCAATCCGATGGTATTGCCCAGGCTCTTGGACATCTTGGCCTGACCGTCGAGTCCCATGATCCGTTTGGCTTCCGTGAGCAGCGGCTTGGGCTCCGGAAAGTAGTCCTCACCCCGGCCGAACTCAGCATTCCATTTACGCGCGATCTCCCGGCTCAACTCCAGATGCTGGGTCTGATCTTCACCCACCGGCACGAGATCGGCGCGGTAGAGCAGAATGTCGGCGGCCATGAGGATCGGATAACAGAGCAGACCTGCCGGGACGCTTTCGAACCGCTGCGCCTTATCTTTGAACTGCGTCATCCGCTCGAGCTCGCCGATGGGCGTCAGCGTGGTGAGGAGCCACTGGAGCTCGGAGTGTTCCGGCACGTGCGACTGCACGAAGAGTACCGCCCGGGACGGGTCGATCCCCGAAGCGAGCAGGCCGATCGCCATCTCCCGGGTCCGTTCGGACAGCGTCGCCTGCTCGTATTTCCCCGTGATCGCGTGCAGGTCCACGACGCAGTAGATGCAGTCGTAGCTGAGCTGGAGATTGACCCAGTTCTGCACGGCGCCGAGCCAGTTACCGATGTGCAGCTCACCGGATGGCTGGATTCCCGAGAATATGCGTGGCATGGCGGCAACTTACCCGGTTCCATTGGAGCATGCAAGACAGTGTCGCCCTTGGACTTACTTCATCTGGCCAAGACCGCGGCCGGGCGCGCATCCCGCTACATCCGCTCGGTCGAGCGACCTTTCGATCCCGCCGGATGGACCGCCAAGGGCCGACGCGACTTCGTCACCGAGGTGGACCGGACAGCGGAGCGAATGATCTCCGAGGTCCTCCTCGCCGCCGAGCCGGGAAGCCGAATCGTGGGCGAGGAGCTGAGCCCCGAGGTCGTTTCGGACGGGCTCGTGTGGATCGTTGATCCGCTGGACGGCACCACCAACTTTCTGCACGACTTCCCCTGTTATGCGGTCTCGATAGCCGCCGCGGTGGACGGCGTTCTCGAGGCTGGAGTGGTGGTCGACGTCCCACGGAACCGGACCTACACCGCATGGCGAGGCGGTGGCGCATGGGAGGAGGAGCGGAGGCTGGCCGTCTCCTCCATCAGCGAGCCGGATTTTGCCCTCATCGGTACTGGATTCCCCTTCCGGGACAATGCCGGCATCGAGGAGTACCAGCGTCAGTTTGCCCGGATCTCGGGTGCGACAAGCGGGATCCGCAGGCCCGGCGCCGCCGCGCTGGATCTCGCCGACGTGGCCGCGGGCCGCTTCGACGGCTTCTGGGAACAGCGGCTATCCGCCTGGGACATCGCCGCGGGCGTCGTGCTGGTTCGCGAGGCGGGAGGCATCGTCACGGACTTCACGGGCCGGGACGTGAGAGTCGAGCACACGGCCGTGGCCGCGGGGAACCCGGCGATCCACGCCTGGCTCTTGGCGCAGATTACGAAGGAGGACTGATGCCCGTCGACAATCGCCCGGATGTGAAGTCATCGTTGGCCGCCTGGGTCGAGGCCGTCGCGGCCCCGCCTCCCGGGCCCGCCGGGGGCTCCGCCGCAGCCATCGCTGCGGCTCTCGGGACGGCGCTCGCGGGAATGGTCGCCGCCGTCACCCACGGCAAGGAACGCTACGCCGCGGGGCACGAGCGAGCTCGTTCGGTCCTGGGGCGCGCGACGGCCCTGCGCAATGACCTGCTGTCCCTGGCCGTGCGCGATGCGGAAGCATTCGAGCGCTTCTTCAACGCCCGCGGCGAGGCCAAGACGGCGGCGCTTCGTGAGGCAGCTGCGGTGCAACTCGAGCTGTTGCGCTCGGCCGCCGCGGCCGCCGACCTGGCCGTCACGATGGCCGACGCGGGGGCTCCGAGCGCGCTCGGGGACGCGGCCACGGGAACGTTCCTCGCCGCCGCGGCCGCCCGAAGCGCGTACTGGGCGATGCGGGCCGATCTCGATGCGACGTCCCCCGACGCCGAGTCGATGCTGGTGGGGGGATTGGAGCTGCTGGAAAAGGCTGAAGCGGCGGAGTGGCGGGCGCGGCAGATCCTGAACGAGCGGATTCACTGACGCTCAGGTTGTCGTGAGGATCCTCGGGCCGTTCGCGGTGATCGCGACGGTGTGTTCGAAATGTGCGGCGAGCGTGCCATCCGCCGTGACTACGGTCCACTTGTCGGGCAGAGTCCTCGTGACGGGGCTGCCGACCGTGATCATGGGCTCGATCGCGAGCGTCATTCCCTCGAGGAGGCGTGGTCCCCTCCGCGGGCTTCCGTAGTTCGGCACCTGGGGTTCCTCGTGGAACCGGGTGCCGATCCCGTGACCCACCAGCTCCCGGACGACGCCGTAACCGGCTCCCTCCGCCACCATCTGCACCGCGTGCCCGATGTCACCCACGTGATTCCCGAGCTTCGCCTGGGCGATGCCGGCCGCCAGCGCTTCCTGCGTCACCTGGAGCAGGCGCTCCGTCTCGGTTCCGATGTCCCCCACCGGAAACGTGGCCGCGGAATCGGCGTGAAGCCCTTCGAGGTGCACCCCGACGTCCACGCTCACGATGCTCCCCTCCGTGAGTACGCGCCGGGATGACGGAATCCCGTGGACGATCTCATCGTCGATCGAAGTGCAGAGGGTCTTTGGAAAACCGTACAGACCCTTGAAGGAAGGCGTCGCGCCCTCGTGACTGCGGATGAATTCCTCGGCGGCGGCGTCCAGGTCTTCCGTGGTGAGCCCGGGTCGCACCGTCTTGGCCATCAACGCGAGCGTCGTCGCGACGATCCGTCCCGCCCGGGCCATGACCTCGACCTCCCGGGGAGACTTGAGGGTGATCATGGCTACCGGCCGAGCGCCCGTTGTACTCGCTCGGCGATCTCCTGAACGGTGCCGACCGCGGGAATCTTGCGGACGCCGTTCCGAGCTTCGTACCAGGAGAGCACGGGCGCTGTTTGCTCCCGGTACGCCTTGAGACGGATAGCGAGGGCCGCGGGGTCGTCATCCGGCCGGTGCTCCAGCTCCCTCCGCCGACCGAGCCGCGTCAGAATCTCGTCATCGGACACGTCGAAAAAGAGGACGGCATCCATCTTTCGTCCCTTCTCCTCCAGAATCCGCTGCATCCCTTCAGCCTGTGGAATGGTGCGCACGACACCATCGAAGATGACGCCTTTGGCGGCCTCCGCCTTGCCCAGCTCGTCCCGGACGACACCGAGGATGACATCGTCGCCGACGAGATGACCGGCCTCCATCACCGCCTTGGCCTTGAGCCCGAGCGGGGTACCCCGCTTCACGGCGTCACGCAGCAGATCTCCCGTCGCGAACTTGGGGAGGCCGAGAGCCTCGGCCAGAAGCGCCCCTTGGGTGCCTTTGCCGGCGCCGGGAGGCCCGAGAAGGAGGATATCCATGTGGTACCAAGGAGAACGGGGAAGTGAAAAGGAGAAGGGAGAGACGAGCAAGCGAAGAAGTCCGCCCTTCTCCGTTCTCGCTTCTCCCTTCTCCATGTCTACATGTATCGCTGCTGTCTGCCCCGAAACTTGACCCGGCCGGTCTTCATGAAGCCGTCGTACTTGCGGAGCGTGCGATGCTGTTCGACCTGCGCGATCGTGTCGAGCAGCACGCCGACGACGATGAGGACCGAGGTGCCTCCGAAGCCGCGATTGGGAATCCCGAACCACCGGGAGACGAGAATCGGCAGGAGGGCAACACCGGCGAGGAACAGGCCGCCCGGCAGGGTGATGCGGGCGAGGACGCCATCGATGTAGTCGGCCGTGCTCGCACCCGGCTTCACGCCCGGAATGAATCCACCCTGCTTCTTCAGGTTTTCCGCCAGGTCGACGGAATTGAAAATGATCGACGTGTAGAAATAGCTGAACAGGAGGATCATGACGGCGAACGTGATGTCGTACGGCAGGTCGCCGGGGTTGAAGAAGCTGGCGATGTCGGTCAGGACCGGGTTCTTGGTGAACGTCGCCAGGGTCCCCGGGACGATGATGATCGTCTGGGCGAAGATGATCGGCATCACGCCGGCCGTGATGAGCCGGATCGGGATGAAGGTCTTTTGCCCCTCGCGGATACGTCCGCGCCCCATGACCTTGCGCGGAATCTGAATCGGGATCCGCCGCGCCGCGATGGTCATCGCTACGACCGCCCCGATCACCGCGACCAGAATCGCGAGGAACGACACGGCGCCAAGGACCGTCACGACCCCACTCTTGATGAACTGGAGAAGCTGGAGTGTGCCGGGCCAGAGCCGCTCGAGGATCGAGAACGTGATGAGGAGGCTCATCCCGTTGCCGATGCCCCGCTCGGTGATCTGCTCGCCCAGCCACATCACGAAGATCGCGCCGGTGGTGAGGGTCACCACCATGATGAGGCGGGAGGCGAAGCCGGGTTCGGGCACCGCGCCCGGGATCGACTCGGTGAACAGGGCGAAGGTGTAAGCCTGGGAGAGCGAGATGAACACGGTGAGGTACCGCGTCCACTGGGTGATCTTCTTCTTGCCCTCCTCGTCCTTCTGCATCTTGCCGATGGACGGGGCGACGCCGCCGGCCAACTGGAAGATGATCGAGGCCGAGATGTAGGGCATGATGCCCAGGGCGAAGACCGTGGCCCGGGAGAGCCCGCCGCCCAGCGCGTCATACAGGCCGAAGAAGCCCGCCGCGGCGGAGTTCCGGATGAAGTCGGCCAGCGCGGTGACGTTGACGCCCGGCGCCGCGATGTGGGCGCCGATCCGGTAGATGACGAGCGCCAGAAGCGTAAACAGCAGCTTCCGTTTCAGCTCGTCATCGATCGCCAGGTTGGGAACGCGAGGTGCGGTCACTTACCCCTCGATCTTGCCGCCGGCCGCCTCGATCTTCGCGCGCGCCGACGCGGAAATGGCCACGCCACGAACCGAGTAGGCCCGGTCGGCGTCGCCGGTACCCAGCAGCTTCACAGGAGCCTCGACCTTGCTGATGAGGCCCGAGGAGTAGAGCGTCTCCGGACTGACGTCGGTCCCGTTGACCTTCTTGAGCTGCCCAAGGTTGACCGCCTGGGCAACGACCTTGAACGGATTGGTGAATCCGCGCTTCGGCAGCCGCCGGTACATCGGCATCTGGCCGCCTTCGAAGCCCGGATTGGTCTGCCCCCCGGTACGCGCCTTGTGACCCTTGTGCCCCTTGCCGGACGTCTTGCCCAGACCCGATCCCGGACCCCGCCCGACACGCTTGCGGGCCGACGTCGAGCCGCGGGCAGGGCTCAGGTTGGACAGCGTCAGGGTCTTGAATTTCTTCGCCATCACTTCTCCCCAGCCGGCGACACCTCGACGAGGTGTCGCACCTTGTAAAGCATGCCGCGGATCGACGCCGTATTGGTCAGGCGTACGACCTGCTGGTGGTGACGGAGCCCGAGCGCGCGCAACGTGCGCCGCATCGTCTCCGGGTGACCGATTTCCGACCGGATCTGCTTCACCGATACCGCCTTCGCCTCGGCCTCACTCGGGATCACTGCGGCATGGTACTCGGGGCCCTGGCGACCTACGACCGGGTTACGACCCATCGTCAGCTCTCCTGCCGCGGCTTGTACGGGATCTGGTCCACGTCGATGCCGCGCTCACGGGCCACCTGCCGCGCCGATACCAGGCGGCTGAGACCGTCCATCGTCGCGCGCACCATGTTGTGCGGGTTGGTGGACCCGAGACTCTTGGTGAGAATATCGGTGATCCCGGCGCACTCGAGCACGGCGCGAACCGGGCCGCCCGCGATGACGCCCGTACCGGTCGCGGCTGGCTTGAGCAGGACCCGCCCAGCCCCATGAGCGCCGATGACCTCGTGCGGGATCGTCGAGCCGGTCTTGGGCAGCTCGACCATGCTGCGCTTGGCGGCCTCAACCGCTTTGCGCACCGCTTCCGACACCTCGTTGGCCTTCCCGGTGGCGATGCCGACCTTGGTCTTCCCGTCGCCGACGGCCACGAGAGCGTTGAAGGAGAACCGACGGCCGCCCTTGACGACCTTGGCCACCCGGTTGATCGCGATGACGTTCTCCACGTGATCGCTGGCATGGTCCCGCTCGTTCCGGTCGCGGCGACCGCCGCCCCGGCCACCACGCTCACCTCCGCCGCGCCCGCCCCGACCCCGGGGCCGCTCGGATCCGGCGGGCCGCTCGCTGGGCGCGGCGGGTTGTTCGGCGGTCTCAGTCGCCGGCGGTGTGGTCGTCTCGTCTGCCATTTAGAACTCCAATCCACCTTCGCGCGCGCCGTCGGCGACGGCCTGCACGCGACCATGGTAACGGTAACCCGCGCGATCGAACACAACCCTCTTGATTCCGGCGGCCTTGGCCTTTTCGGCGATCAGTTTCCCAACCGCCTTGCCCCGCGCCGTCTTGCCGGTGCCTTCGACCGAGAGCCCTTCGGCTGCATCTCCGACTCCCAGTAGCGTCACGCCGAGATCGTCGTTGACGAGCTGGGCGTAGATGTGCTTGAGCGAGCGGAACACCACCAGCCGGGGCCGCTCCGCCGTGCCCGACAGGCGCCGGCGAACGCGAAGGTGCCGCCGATAGCGGAGCTGGGCGCGGGTCTTCGGTGCGTGAATGGTGCGCATGCTTACTTGGCTCCTGTCTTGCCGGCCTTGCGGCGGACCTGCTCACCCTGATAGCGGATGCCCTTGCCCTTGTAGGGCTCCGGGGGCCGTACCGACCGAAGCTCGGCCGCAACCTGACCCACCACTTCCTTGTCGGCGCCCTCGATCTTGACGGTGGTGTTGTTGTCCACCGTGATCTTGATGCCCTTGGGCGCCTCGTATTTCACCGGATGCGAGTACCCGACGATCAGGTTCACGCCGTATGGCTTGGCCTCGGCCTTGTAGCCGACGCCCTGGATCTCGAGGGTTTTGCTGAATCCCTTGGAGACACCGTCCACCATGTTCTGGACCAGGGTCCGGGTGAGCCCGTGGAGCGCCTTGTGGCGCTTGTCGTCGCTCGGGCGCGCCACCGTGAAGGTGCCGTCGGCGAAGGCGATCTGCATCTCCGGATGCAGCGACCGCCGCAGCTCGCCCCGGGGACCCTTCACCGCCACGACCTGGCCCTGCACTTCGAGCGCGACGCCCTTGGGAAGGGTGACGGGCTTCTTGCCGATTCGCGACATGGCGACTCCTACCAGACGACGGCGAGCAGCTCGCCGCCGAGGTTGGCGGTCCGGGCCTCACGATCGGTCATCAACCCGCGGGGGGTGGAGACGATCGCCATACCCAGGCCGTTCTTCACGCGAGGCAGCTCGCGGCACTTCACATAGCGCCGGAGGCCGGGTGTGGAGACGCGCCGGAGCTCCCGGATGACCGGCAGCTCGTTGTGATACTTCAGGTACAACCGCAGGACGCCGTGGGCGCCGTCATCGAGGATCTTGAAATCCGCGATGTAGTGGTTGTCCCGAAGCAGCCGGGCCACCTCCGCTTTCAGCTTGGACACCGGCATGTCCACACGCCGGTGGCCCGCCGAGCAGGCGTTCCGGATGCGGGTCAGCATATCCGCGACGGGATCTGTCAGGCTCATTCCCTCGTTCCCCTTACCAGCTGGCCTTGCGCACGCCCGGGATTTCCCCCCTCAAGGCGAGCTCACGGAAACAGATACGGCATAGGCCGAACTTGCGCAGCACGGCGCGCGAGCGACCGCACCGCTGACAGCGCCGCACGGTGCGGACCTTGAACTTCGGTGTGCGCTTGGCGCGCTCGATCCAGGCAGTCTTGGCCATTTACGCAACCCTCTGAGGTGTCTCGCCCCGGAACGGCCATCCCAGCTCGCGCAGAAGCGCCATCGCCAGGTCGTCCCGCCGTGTCGAGGTGACGAGCGTGATGTCCATCCCGTGGATCTTCTCCACCTTGTCGAAGTCGATCTCGGGGAAGATCATCTGCTCCTTGATGCCGAACGTGTAGTTGCCACGGCCGTCGAAGCTGCGGGTGGGCAGCCCGCGGAAATCTCGAATCCGGGGAACCGCCAGTGTGATGAAGCGGTCGAGGAACTCGTACATCCGCGCTCCTCGCAGCGTCACCGTGCAGCCGACCGGCATGCCCGCCCGAAGACCGAAATTCGCGATGGCCTTCTTGGCCCGCGTGACAACGGCTCTCTGGCCGGTGATCATGCCCAGCTCTTCCACCGCCGCCTCGAGCTGCTTCGGGTTCTTGCCCGCGTCGCCCATCCCCACGTTGAGTACGACCTTCTCGAGCCGCGGAATCTCGTGCAGATTGGCGAGGCCGAACTCCTTCTGAAGACGTGGGCGCACGGTCTGCTGATAGAAGAGATGCAGCCGCGGATTGCCTTCGGACGCCTTGGGGTCATGGTCGACCGCGCTGGCGCCGCCCTTGTCCTTGCCCTTACCGCCCGCCGGCGCGCCCTTTCCCTTGCCCTTGTCAGGAGCCGGTGCCTTGGGCTTCTCGGTAGTCTCGGCCATGGTTACCGCGTCCTCGGGATCGGCTGGTCCGACCGCACGGCAATACGCTCCACGGTGCCGTCCGCGTCGATACGACGACGGACTCGGGTGGGCGTGCCGCTCTTGGGATCCAGCAGCATCACCTTCGAATGGTGGATCGGCGCCTCACGCTCGATGATGCCCGCCTCGGCGGTGGGCGTCTGGCGCTGGTGGCGCTTGATGATGTTGACGCCCTGCACAGTCACCCGGCCCGTCTTGGGGTAGACGTGCAGCACCGCGCCCCGCTTGCCCTTGTCGTCGCCGGAGATCACCTGGACCGTGTCACCCTTGGTGACGTGCATGCGCTGCCGCACCGGTGCCTGGTGCCGGAGGCGCTTGGCCTTCTTGTAGACGAGCGGCTTCATGCTACAGAACCTCCGGCGCGAGCGAGACGATCTTCATGTAGCGCTTCTCGCGCAGCTCCCGGGCGACCGGGCCGAAGATACGAGTGGCCCGCGGCTCGCCCGCGTCGTTGATGAGCACCGCGGCGTTCTCGTCGAAGCGGATATAGGACCCGTCCTTGCGGCGGGTCTCCTTGGCCGTCCGCACGATGACCGCCTTGGCCACATCGCCCTTCTTGACCTGCCCGGTGGGGATCGCGTCCTTGATGGCCACGACGACGGTATCGCCCAGGCCCGCGTACCGGCGCTTGCTCCCGCCGAGCACCCGGATGACGAGCGCCCGGCGCGCCCCGGAGTTGTCGGCGATGCGGAGGATGGACTCTTGCTGGACCATGGCTATTTCGCCCTCTCGACGATCTCGGTCACCCGCCACCGGACGGTCTTGGCCAGTGGCCTCGTCTCCATGATGCGCACCGTATCGCCCGCCTTCGCGCCGTGCTCGTTCCGCGCCTTGATCTTCTTGGTGCGGGTGACCTGCTTGCCGTACTCCGGGTGGGCGTAGCGCCGCACCAGCACGACGGTCACGGTCTTGTCCATCTTGTCGCTGGTCACCACGCCGGTGCGGATCTTCCGCCGGTTGCGCGTCGTGCTCGACTCGGTCATCGGTTACTCCTCGGCCTGGCCGGCCCGCTGGCGCAGGACGGTCTTGATGCGCGCGATGTCGCGCCGGAGAGCCCGGAAGCGCATCGGATTCTCGATCGATTCAGTCGCCGAGCGGAAGCGAAGGTTGAACCGCTCGGCCACGAGCTCATCGAGCTTGGCCTGCAGATCCTCCTGCGACATTTCGCGCAGCTCGTTGGGCTTCATCGCTCAGGCCTCCTCGCGGTGGACGAACCGCGTACGCACCGGGAGCTTCGCCGAGGCGAGCGCGAGCGCCTTCTTCGCGAGATCCTCGCTGATGCCCTCGATCTCGAACAGCACCCGCCCCGGCTTCACCACCGCGACCCACCCCTCGGGATTGCCCTTGCCCTTTCCCATGCGGGTCTCGGCCGGCTTCTTGGTGATCGGCTTGTCGGGAAAGATCCGGATCCACACCTTGCCGCCGCGCTTCATCTCGCGGGTCATGGCGACGCGGGACGCCTCGATCTGCCGGTTGGTGATCCACCCCGGCTCCAGGCTCATGAGCCCGAACTCCCCGAAGGAGACCGAGTTGCCGCGGGACGCGACCCCCTTGGTGCGACCCTTGAACGTCTTGCGGAACTTGATGCGCTTGGGCGCGAGCATCGGACTCAGGCCCCCGTGCTGTAAGTACGACCGGCCATATCCTCGATCACCTCACCCTTGAAGATCCAGACCTTGATGCCGATGGTGCCGTAGGTGGTCTTCGCGGTGCTGGTGGCGTAGTCGATGTCGGCCCGCAACGTATGAAGCGGCACTCGCCCTTCGTGATACCCCTCGGTCCGCGCGATCTCGGCGCCGCCAAGCCGGCCGGCCGCGCGCACCTTGATGCCCTGCGCGCCCATGCGCATGGCGCTCTGGACCGCGCGCTTCATCGCGCGCCTGAACGAGATGCGCTGGGTGAGCTGGTGGGCGATGTTGTCGCCGACCAGCTGCGCCGACAGCTCGGGCCGCTTGATCTCCTCGACGTTGATCGCCGCTTCCTTCCCGGTGAGCTGGGCCAGCTCGTCGCGCAGCTTGTCCACCTCGGCGCCGCGCTTGCCGATCACGACTCCGGGCCGGCCGGTGTGCACCGTGATGGTGACCTTGCCGGGGCGCCGCTCGACGTCGATCTGCGCGATGGCGGCGTGTCCGAGCCGCGTCTTGAGGTACTTCCGGATGAGCTCGTCCTCTTTGAGCAGCGCCGGCATGTCCTTGGTGGCGAACCACCGCGACGAGGACTGCTTGACGATGCCGAGCCGGAGCCCGATCGGATGCGTCTTCTGACCCATGCCTCAGCTCCCCCTGGTGGCCACGTAGATCTCGACGTGGCTGGTCCGCTTGCGAATCGGCGTCGCGCGTCCCTGCGCGGCGGCGGTGAACCGCTTGAGCGGCTGGCCGCCGTTGACGATCGCGGTCTTCACGTAGAGCGCGTCGGGATCGAACCGCTCGTTGTCCCGGAGCGCCTTCTGCTCGGCGTTCGCGACCGCCGACTTGAGCGTCTTGGCGATCTGCTTGGCGGCGAGCTTCTTGTTGAACTGCAGGATGGCGTACGCCTCGGCCACATCCTTCCCGCGGATGAGATCGATGACGAGTCGCATTTTCCTTGGCGACTGGCGCACCAGCCGCTGAATCGCATGGCCGCTCATGGTTACTCCGGCTTGGCCTTCTTGTCCGCCACGAGCTTCCCGCTATGACCGCGGAAAAGGCGGGTCGGCGCGAACTCGCCGAGCTTATGACCCACCATGTTCTCGGTGACATACACCGGAACGAACTTGTTCCCGTTGTGCACCGCGAAGGTGTGGCCTACGAACTCGGGCAGAATGGTGCTCGCCCGGCTCCAGGTCTTCACCACCCGCTTTTCATTCTTGCTGTTGAGGACCATGACCTTGGTCATCAACGCATCCTGCACGAACGGGCCCTTCTTGACGCTTCTTGCCATGTTGGCTCTCGGCTGATAGCTAAAGGCTCAAGGCTATAGGCTGGAGGCATGATCGTCGGCGGCTCGAGGTCATCGGAGCCAGCCTTCAGCTTCCAGCTTCCAGCCGCTTTACTGCGTTGCCTTCCCCCGCTTGCGGCCTCGGACGATCAGTCTGGTCGACGCCTTCTTCCGATGCCGGGTCTTCTTGCCCTCGGGCTTCCCCCACGGGGACGTCGGAGGACGGCCACCGGAGCTCTTGCCCTCGCCGCCACCCAGCGGGTGGTCGACCGGGTTCATCGCCACGCCACGCACCTTGGGACGCTTGCCCAGCCAGCGGCTCTTGCCGGCCTTGCCGACCGACAGCAACTCGTGCTCGGCGTTCCCGACCTCGCCGACGGTGGCCAGACAACGGCCATGGACCAGGCGCATCTCGGTAGATCGGAGACGGAGTGTCACGTACTCGCCTTCCTTGGCGACTACCTGAGCGCTCGAGCCGGCGGTGCGGATCATCTGGCCGCCCTTGCCGATCTTGAGCTCCACATTGTGCACCGTGGTGCCGAGCGGAATCTCGCTCAACGGAAGCGCGTTCCCGATCCGGCTGTCGGACCCCGGCCCGGACACGATGGTGTCGCCCTGGCTCAGACCCTTGGGATGCAGGATGTAGCGCTTCTC
>DATBSO010000119.1:0-17595 GCA_036559745.1 Gemmatimonadales bacterium
ACCAGCGCGTCCGCGGTCCGCAGCACCGTCGCGATGTCGTCACGGCGGCCCAGGAACTCCACCGTCCCGGGCAGGAGTCCGAGAGCTCCCGCCATCGCCTCCAGCGCCGCGCGCTCCGTGCCCTCGCCGACGATCATCGCCCGCACGTCGGGGACCCGGCGTTTCACAGCCTCGACCACTCGGAGGAATCGATCCACGCGCTTGACTGGATACAGCCGGCAGAGCATGAGGAGAGTCGGCCGGCTTGAGATCGGCCGCGGCGCCGTCATGGCGAGCGCGCGATCCAGCTCGTCGAGGTCGATGACGTTGGTCAGGACGTGCAGGCGGCGGAGCGGCACTCCCAATGTCTCGGCATTGGCTCTCGCGGCCCATGAATTGGCGAGGATGGACGGGGGCAGTCGCAACAGCGCGGGGCCCCAGGCCCCATGCGTATCCAGCTCGTGGCGGGCGTCGTTGCGTATCGTGCCGATGGGCATGGCTCCGCACGCGCGGGCCGCCAGCGTCACGTAGAGGTTGACGAAGAAATGGCCCGCCTGAACCACGTGGGGCCTGAACTGCCGGAGGAGACGGACGAGCGCGCTCAGCCGGTGGAACGGCTGTTCTCGCGGGCCCAGCCACGTGGGGCTGATGCCGTATTGCTCGAGGATGCCCGAATAGAATTCACCTTGCGTGGTACAGAAGACCCGGCAATCGACACCCGCCGCGTGGAGCCCGCGAGCCATATAGGTGAGCTGTTTCTCCGCCCCTCCCTGCCCCAGCGTTCCCGCAACCAACGCGACGCGCAGCCGCTCGCTCAAGAGCGGACCGCGAGCGAGCGGCCTGGCCGCTCCGGGGCGACGGACCGGGCCGGCGCCGCGGACTGACGAGACCGCAGCATTGTCATGACGCCGGCCGCGATGAACCAGACGCCCTTCGATTGGTACTCCGTCGTGAGGAACGCCAGACTCAGCGTGATTGTCGCGAGGCCGCCCAGGAGCAACATGTCGCGGGAGCCGCTGCGCCAGCCCGAGATCGTGAACGCGAGCAGGAAGAGTCCGTACAGCAGCACGCCTGGGAAGCCGTTCTCCACCAGAATCTTGATCCAGCCCGAGTGCGCGGCCTTCAGGTGTCCGATGCCCCAGCCGCTCTCGCTGTCACGATAGCTCAGCTGCGACCACGCGGTGGCGAACCCGCCCGTGCCCAGCCCCATCGGCTTCTGCTCGAACATGCGCACGCCCGCTTTGGCGAGATCCGCCCGCCCCGATGTCGCGTCGGTCAGACCCACATTCGGGTCCACCAGCAGGTTCAGCCGATGAAACGCGTAGGTTCGCATCTCGGTGAATTGGCTGAGGGCCACGATGGCGATCAGTGCGACGAGACCGATCACGACCGCCTTCCGGCCGATCCCGCGGATGCTCACCAGCATGTACGCCGCGCAGGCAGTGCCGGTCACCATGGACCCTCGGCTCGCCGTGAGGACTACCAGCACCAGATTCAGACCGGCCATGGCCGCGAGCAGCGGCTGCCCCATGCGATACCTGGTGGCGAACGGCAGTCCCATACAGCAGGCGAAGAGCCCGGTGATGGGCATGTACGCCATCGCATTGGGATTGATCAGGTCGGTAGCGCTGGCATGGAGGAAATAGGACAGGCTGCCGCCGGCGGCGATCGTGCTGCTGATCACGGCCAACCAGTACCACGCCCCGGGCTGCTCCCCTCCCCGCGCGAAATACACGAGCAGGCCCAGCACCGCGAAGGCGCCGAACAGGTCCTGCATTCCGGTCAGGTAATCCGCGCTGATGAGGAGCTCGATGCCGAGCAGCCCCAGCCAGCATTCCAGCAGCGCCAGCTGGCCGTTCTGCAAACGGAGGAGGATCCACGGAAACAGGGCCAGCACGAACAGCAGCCAGTAATTGAAGGTGTTCCACCGGAGGATGCCGCCGGTGAAGACGTAGGCATTCATCAAGGGATCAAGAGTACAGAGTACGGCCACGCCGAGAAGTCCCAGCGCCGGGCGCCACAATCCCACGATGGCAAGCCCGAACCCGAGTGCGGCGAGCAGCGAGACGCACAGCTCGATGTTCAGGACTACCCCGGCGCCCCAGACGCCCAGCCCGATGAGCGTGACGGCCGGACCCCAGGTCTCGATCTCCATCCGGGTGGCGTGCGCGTGGGCGCGTCTCACGGCATCGGGAGACACCTGGACTGCGCTCATGCCACGAGCTTCCCGCGATCAATGGCGATCCCCCACTGCGACACGCACATCCCGCCGATGGTGGATGCCCATCCTTCGAGGGTTCGCGCCTCGGCGTATGCCCGGCACCGCCGGCGCATCGCGGGCCAGTCGATCGGCTCCATGAGGACGCGGCGAAGCTCCGTCGCGAACGCCGTGACGTCTCCTGGGGGGACGAGCCAGCCGCGCTCACCCGGCTCGCCGATCACCGCGGCGGCGGCGCCGACCTCGGTCGTCAGGACCGGTAGCCCGTGCATCATCGCATCTAGCCAGGCCTTGCAGTAGCCCTCGGTGAACGAGGGATGGACGCAGAGATCGGCCTGCCGGAACTGCTCCGAAAGAGCTGGACGATCGAGCTGGCCGGCGAAGGTCACCATCTCCTCGCAGCCGAGCTCGGTCACGAGCCGTTCGATCTCGGCGCGCTGTGGACCGTCACCGGCGAGCGTGCAGTGGGGCAGCGGCGAGAATCCTTCGTCGCGAAGTTGCGCGAGCGCACGCACGAGGTTCGGCACGCCCTTCTCCACCGAGAGTCTGCCCGCATAGATCAGCTTCGGCCTCGCCGACAGCCCGCGATCGCAGTCCGGCCGAATGCGGCGGACCTCGTCATCGGACAGTGCCGTACAAAACACCCAGTCGACGCGGCGCGCCGGCGGCGTTTCACCATCGCCGACGGCCAGCATCACATTGCGACCCCCGCCGGTCAGTCGCATGCAGGTGCGGGTAATCCGATTCATGATCGTGGTCTCGGAATTCGGTCTCCACGACCCGTTGTAGAGGCCCACGAGACGCTTCCGCTGCAGCAGCGCGATGATCATCCCGAGCAGCGAGATGTCCCCGGGCACCGGCGCGTGGATCACATCGGCGTCTCGAACCTGGCGGGATATCATGCGCCAATAGTACGGGAAATGTCGAGCGACGGAGACTTTACGGCGGAAATCGACGCCCACCGGGCTCCGTAGCGCAACGACGGTCGCTTTCGGCGGCAGCGGAATGCCCTTTCCCTGCGGCTTGCCCCGAACCACCACGAGTGTCGTCCGCTCGAACATGTCGGCGAGGGCGGCCATCTGGTAGGGAAACCCGCCGTAGGAGAGCCAGCGTCCGTGCTCATCCTGCCAGCACTGCTTGAAGGAGACGACGCAGAGATGCACCGGTCTACCCTTCCGCGGCCAACGCCCGAGGCAGCCATACCTCGAGGCCGGCGTTGCGTCGAAGCGACCGAATCTCCCGGAACAGGCGCGTCAGGTGTCGTTCGTCCTGGGACTGGCCGTTTCCCAGCGAATGCGGATGACCGTACAGTACGGCGATCCCACCCCGGGCTGCTGTTCGTCTTACCATCGCCACCGCCGGATCATCGAACCCGCACGGAGTATTGAGACGGACACAGGTGATGCCTCCGATGCGCTCGGTGCGCCCCGGCCCGTCGAGTGGCCGGCGGAACACCAGGTCCGAGAGTCGAAGGTGCGGCGGACGATAGCCGACTCGACAGAAGGAGTAGCCGCATTCCCGGAGCTCCTCACATAGCCGGGACACCGTGGTGCGGCCGGAGCCGGCAGCGCGGCGCTCCGAGAAGCTGATCGACCCCTTGGCGAGATGGTCGAATGGTTGATTGTAGGGCGGCACGAACGAGGTGACGGGCGCGCCCAGACACTGCTCCAGCGCATCCTTGCTCTCGCGCAGCGTCGCGGCCAGTTGCGAGCGGTCGAGTCCCGGCAGCCATTCGTGCCGGAAGCTATGGCTGGCCACCTCGTGACCGGCCGCGTGGATTCGGCGGATCTGATCCGGATCATGATACGGGCGTGCTCCGGGAAGCGCCGCTGCGCCGACGACTGCGAAGCAGCCAGGCACCTCGTACTCTCCGTGCAGCTCCAGCAGACGCTCGGTGTACTCGAATTCTAGGTGACCCGGCCGCACCGGCACCGGCAGGCCGCGGGCGAGATCCGCGTCCATCCCCCATTGAGTGTCGTAGTCCCAGAAAATGACGACTCGACCGGTGCGACCCGACATGGTCATCGTGCGGCCGAACGGCGCCAGTCCTGGACATACCGCAGGGTACCGCGGAGGTACCGCCAGGTTCCCCGGCTCAGATGGGGCCTGACGAGATGCACGGACTGGAGAAGGCTTTCGGCGAGGGTGGCATACGCAAACCACATCTGCGCCCAGCGGAAACGCCCCCATGAAGCCGAGTGGATCGAGTGATGGTTGCGGAGTGTGGCGTACCCCAGCTCCTCCTCGTCCGGCCGGCCACCCCGCTCGTGCAGGTGCTCGACCTGCGCCGCGGCGGCCATGACGAGCTTGCCCTGGCGCGAGACGCGGAGGCTGAACTCCAGGTCTTCCCCGCTCCCGTATCCGTCGAAGCCCTCGACGAAGCCCGTCTCACGCGCGGCCACCGTGCGCCACATCGTGGCGCCGCCGGGAAGCCAGTCGCCTTCCACCTCCGGCGCGGTGGCCATGCGGGCCGGCCACCATGGAGTCGAGACCCCAGAGGCGTAGTACCGCCCGGGTGACAGGTTCGGCACCATGAAGAGCAGACGCCGGAGACGCCAGACCAAATCCGGATGATCGCTGTGGTTGGCGATCAACGCGCCCACTCCGACGACGTCCGGTCGCCGGCGGTGAACCTGCTGCATCTGATCGAGACATCCATCCCGCAGGACGATGTCGTCGTCGAAAAAAGCCACGAGGTCGGTCGACACCCTCGCGAGAGCAAAGTTGCGCTGGCGGGTGAGCCCCCGGAGTTGGTCCGCCACACGGTAATAGAGAACGCAGCGGGGCGTGGCATGCTCCGTCACCCAGCCAGCCACGACGCGCTCGGTGGCATCGTCAGGGCTTGCGTCGACGATTACCAGTTGAGCAGGCTGCGGCTGTTGCAGCGCCACCGACCGGAGGAGGCGAAGCAGACTGTCGGGCCGGCGATAGGTGCAGATGGCCACGCTGTATCCGGTCTCGACGGCTCGTGCCTGGCTGAGAGGATCCCCTGGGTCGAGACACTCGCCCCAGTGCAGCGATCGGACGACGCCAGCCTCGTCCCGGACTCCTTCGCGCGGGTAGGTCATCCCGATCGCGTCGGTCAGGATCGCCGCCCTGCCGACGGTCCCTCGCGATCGCCCTCCGTCGCGAGCTGGACGATCAGGTTGGCGACTCGCTCACCGGCGCGCCCGTCCGCCACCCCACAAATGTCCTCGACGAGCTTCGCGCGACCTGCCCTGTCGCGCGAACGGTCGTCCACGTAGCTCGCCGTGTACTGCACCAGGTCCTCCATCCCTCGAGCCAGCCGAACGCCGCCGCTTGCCGCCACCGGCTCGAAATGCTCGGTGCGATAGCAGGCACCAGCAAGCCAATCCTCCTCGCTTCCGGCTTCGAGGGCAAAACCCACGCAGACGACCGGCGTGTCGAGAATCGCGGCATCCAGAGTCATCGTCGACGCCATGTTGAGGCATACGTCGGCGTGAAGAATCGAGCTCACCAGTCTGGCTTGTGCCTCTGCTGTGGCGAACGGCGTTCCGACGTCTCGCGGGGGAGCGAGCCGAATTTGCGCGTGAAGAGCGGCCACGCCGGCCCAGCGTCCGGGATCGTCCGCCGGATGGGGCCGCACGATGATCTTGTGATCACGCAATGACGGCGTGCGGTCACACGCGTCGGCGAACGTGGCGATGAGAGCCGGTTCCGTCGGGGTGTACGCCGCACAGTTCGCGGCATAGAGGATGTATCGGTCTCCCGGCCCGAGACCCAGCTCGCGGAGCGTCCGATCTCGAGTCCACCGATACTCTGTGCTGCGGTGAAAATCGAACTGCGGTGATCCGGTCACATGAATGCGCCTGGCATCGCGATCCGGATAGTACCGCAGCACTTCGTCGCCCATGCGCTGCGCCCAGACGGCATAGGAGTCGAACGTCGGCAGGACGCTCTTGCTCGTCAGATTGTCGAAGCTGAGGATGCACCCGAGCGTTGGGATCCCAAGCCGGCGCGCGGCCAGGATGTACGGGACCTCATCACTGACGACGCAGCTGGTGGACACGAGCAGCGTGGGCCGCAGTCGCTGGAGCTGCTCCACGACTTCTGCCGCGGCGGGAGTCCGAAGGCAGGCACGCTCCAGGTAACGGACCTGCCAGCCATAGAACGGCTGCCGGCCGGTAACCGTGGCGAGCCCTCGAAGACCGTCGTACCGAAGCTGCTGCCAGCGCGAAGCGTCTCTCCGCCGCCAACGACCGAAAATGCGATACGACGCGATGTCGTGTCGCTGGCCGAAGGAGGCGTGCAGCAGGGCGGAGACCGTGTAGGGAATGAGACCGACGGGTGTGCGGCTGCTGCGGACCAAAGGTTCGGATTGGGTATCGTCAGCGCGCCACTCCTCGGCCAGTGCGTTGTTCGCTTGGCTGCTGGCGAGGACCGTCACCGACCCCAGCGTGTCGCGGAGTCGTTCAAGCGCGCCGCTGAGCACCATGTTCCGGAGCCCCCAGGCGGTCGGCGCCAGGATGACGACGCGACCCGGGTGCATCGCACGCTCCGCCTGGTCCGATCCGATCGCGCTCCCGAGACCCTCAGCCGAGCTGTGCATTACGTAGAAGCCTTTCAGCACGTCCCCAGTCCTCGGTGGTATCGATGTTGGCGCGAGGGCCGGGCGCGAGAATGTAGCCGACGAGGTGATCGCCATAAAGGCTGTTCTTCTCCATCACGACATCCCGCCGCGTGACATACACCGACCCTTCCCGGTGAAATGCGGGCGGGAGCGATTGGCGGCGGGAAATGGGCGTGGTCTCCCCGGTGGACAACCGGAGGGACCCTGCACCGTCGGCGAAGTACACCCAATGTGGGTTGTAGGTTGGCGGAACCGGGAGGACGGTCGTGACCGCATCGGCGCCCCGCTGCTCGAGGAGAGCGATGCAACCGTCGATGTCCTCCGGCCGGCGGAGTGGCGTCGTGGGCTGAAGAAGACAGACCGCGTCGAACGTATCGCCGGCAGCCTCCAGGGTGCGGAGCGCATGCTGAACCACGGGCAGCATCGGGACATCGTCTCCGGCCAGGGCGGCGGGTCTCATGAACGGGACTTCCAGGCCCAAGGACCGTCCGATGTCGGCGATCTCTTCATCGTCGGTGCTGAGAATCACCCGGGAGAGCCTGCGAGCCGCGGATGCGGCCTCGGCAGTATAGGCGAGCAACGGCTTGCCGTTGAGCAGCCGCGCGTTTTTCCGCGGCACACCCTTGGAGCCGCCTCGGGCCGGAATCAGGCCGAGCACTCGAATCGCCGACGATGACACCGAGAAGCCTCAGTACGCGAGTCGCTTGGTGATACCAAGCGGCACATCGGCGAGTAACTTGGCCATGCGCTCTCCTGCATGCCCGTCGCCGTAGAGCGGATCACTGGCGTAACGCCCATTGCGGACGTGGGACCGGATGGCGGTTCCGATCGCCTCGTGATCATAGCCGACGTCCAGCACGTTGGCCCCGCGGTCCCGCCCGGACTGGCGAGTCCCGATGTTGACCACCGGCACGCCGAGAAACGAGCACTCCCGTATTCCCACACTGGAATTGCCCACCAGGCACCGCGAGTTGTGCAGGAGCCGCAGGAAGTCCTCCGGCATCATGTTCTTGAAGAAGTGGAACCGGCCCGGGCGGTTGCGCTCACGGTAGGCCCTGATGCCGTTCGAGGTGCCATCCGTTCCGGCATCCACGTTGGGCCAGAACCAGAGTATCGGTAACTCGGTCCCTTCGACGGCCCGAAGCGTTTCGGTGACCTGCTGCCGGGCGAGCTCGTACTCGGTCGTCACCGGGTGCTGCAGCACGATGAGATAGCCGTTCGACAGATCCAGTCGCTCGCCCACGCCACCGTACCGCTCGAAGGGGTCGAAATCCGGGGCGGGATTGCGGAGCATCTCGACGGCGAGATCGACGGAGGGACAGCCGGTCACGAAGATCGAGCCGGGCTCTTCTCCCATGCGGTGCACCCGCTCGGCCGCGCAGTTGGTCGCGACGAAATGGACATCCGCCAGTTTGGTCACGGCGTGACGAACCTTCTCGTCGATCGAGCCCGTGACCTCCCCCCCCTGCACGTGGACGACCGGTATGTTCATGTACGCCGCCGCGATGGCGGTCGCGATGGTCTCGTACCGGTCGGCGATGGTGACCACGGCGTCCGGCCGCAGGTTGTCGAACACCGTCGTCAGCTCCAGCAGTCCGATACCCGTGGTCTTGGCCATCGCGGCGAGATTGCCGCCTTCGATCACCATCAGCACACGTGCCGCCACGGGAAAGCCTTCTTCTTCGATCGCGCGAACAGCGTTGCCGTACCGATTCAGCAGCGCTGATCCGGCGACCACGAGCTGAAGCTCCAAGTCGGGATGGGATTGGATGGCCCGCAAGGCACTCTTGATACGGCTATAGCTGGGCCGTGCGGTTACCACGACGCAGATTTTGCGCGGACTCATTCAGGACGGCACCTCAGGCCGAGTCAAGAAACCAGGAAGCCGAGCCGGCGGCCGCACGAGACGGCCGAGGCTCTCTGTTGGAAGCTGGGTAACGGAAAACCAGACGTTTCAACAAGTTAGCAAGAACCGCGCCATCGGTTCCACCGAGATACCCGGACCGGATGCGCTAGCTGGGCGCCGGGGGCGGTCCTGTATCCGGCCAGCGAGCCGCGAGTTCGCGGGCCTCGCAGCGAATGGTTAGTCCCTGGCGGCGGCAGGCGACTGGGGACTAAGGTACGCGGTTGTGGCAGCATCGCCACAAAGTGGCCAATCGCACCGCGGTCGCGGGGACTCCCGGGGTCTCCTTCGGGTCAACGGCGCCTGCGCTGAACGCGCAGGTTGTCACGCCGCAACCGTCGCGTGGTCGCAGAACAGGGTCACCGAGTGGCCCTCATGGGGCCTGAGATATTCCCCGGTTTGACGAGCCGCCCGGACATGGACCGGCCTGGTGTCCTCGCCCCGAGTCGCGCGGGCCCGCTGAATGCTGCCGACCAGCTCCTCTACTTCCGGCACTCCGAAATACTTCCCCGTCCGGGTCCATTCCGTGTTCGGCATCCGCCGGAATTGCATGAACGACCAGTCCGGTGACAGCCCCAACGCATAGCGCAGCTCGCCACCGAGCCGGCCCGCGCCGAAGCCGGAAGAGCCATCGAGACCGCACAGGTGACGCAAACACCGCCGCCGGTCGACGTGGCCATTCCCGTTGAGCGACTGCAGGAGCGCCTTGCTCACCCGATCATGCGCGAGCCCGTCGTTCCGGTAGAACCATTCGCGAACCACCTCGCCGATGGCCGTCTGGATCACATCGGGCGACCGATAGGACCCGTGAAACACGGCGTCCAGCCGCTCGCGAAGGTCCTGATATGACGCACAGGAATCGCTCACAGACTCCGCGGTCGGCATGAGCCAGGGCGCCGGGACCCATTGAGGGGACAGGGTCGGCACGCCGGCCAACCCCGACTCGATCGCCGTCGAACAGCTCCGCTGGATGACAACGGAAGCGGCGGCGATCTCGCCCTGAACCGGCGTCGCGTTCTCGATCCGGATTCGTGGTGCATCGCCCAGCGGGACGCGATATCGCTCCAGGTTCTCGAATGGATGCGGCCGGAGGACGATCTCGATCGAGGGATAGTCCCGGTGCAGATCCCGGGCGAGCGCAATCACCAGGCTGATCGCCTGCTCTTCCGCCTCCACATAATCCTTCAACCGCTCGCCCGGCCATCCGAGGTGCTCCTGCAGGTGTCGCGCGTTCTCCTCCGGCGTCGCGAACCGGGGATTGCTGATCGAGAAGTTCGTGTTGATGAGCACCCGGGGCACTTGGCGATCCCGCGTGCTTTCCGTCACGCCATTCCAGAGCGGGTGATACAGATCGAACCGGGGGCACCCGGTGACCGCAACCTGGCTCCTGGCCAGGGTTCCCCTCTCGACCATGGCGTCGGCGAGATGCGGTCCCCACATGCAGGCCAGCTGGACCCGTCGCCGCACCTCGGCATCCTGCCAGAGGATTTCGGCGTAGTGCTCCACGTCCGGCCACACGCCACCTTCGGTATCCATGGCCGCGAGGCTGATCCCGGCCTCCATCAGCTGCTTGCCGAATCGTTCGTTGTTGCGCCGCAGGTAGTTGAGCACGACCATCTGGGGAGCGAGAGACCATATCTCGCGATGCTGCACGTTCAGCGGGACGAGATGACAGGTCGCGCCACGCTGACACATCTCGAAGGCGGTCAATACCACCCCCGCCAGATCTCGCTGGGGATGATCCACGACGAAGGCGACACGTGGCGACTCGGCCCGAGTGTTCATCAGGCCGCCTTCGCCATGCGGGCGACGATCACGTCCCCGATGGCCAGGGAGGCGGTGGCACCGGGGCTCGGGGCGTTGAGCAGGTGCAGACTCTTCGGCCGGTCGAGAAACAGGAAGTCATCGACGAGCGAGCCGTCGCGCGTCATCGCCTGTGCCCGGACACCGCACCCACCGGGGCGCAGATCGTCCGACGCGATATCCGGCACGAGGCGCCGCAGGGCCGCCGCGAACACCCGCCGGCTCTGCGAGCGGCGCAGCTCGGCCCAGCACATGGCCGGATGCCTGGCCGCGAAACGCCAGACGCCGATGAAGCCGAGCGCTTCCATCGCGTCCTCTCCGCGCACCGCTCCCTTCCTGTACGATTCTCGCGAGAGCGCGAGCACCGCGTTCGGCCCCGCATCCACCCGCCCATCCATTCGCCGCGTGAGGTGCACGCCGAGAAAGGGAAAACCGGGGTGTGGAACTGGATACACGAGGTGGCGCACCAGGCGGCGGCGCTCCGGGGCGAGCGTGTAATAGTCCCCGCGGAACGGCACGATGCGGACCTCGGGTTCCGTCCCCGCCATCCGCGCGATCCGGTCGCACTGAAGACCCGCGCAGTTGACCAGAAACGCCGCGTGGAATTCGCCGGCCGTGGTGGTCACGGCCCAGCCTCCGTCCACCTCCCGGAGCGCGCGCACTTCAGCGCCGGTCACTACGGAGCCCCCAAGCGCCTGCACCCGGCGGGCCAGCGCAGCGCACACGAGGGAATAGTCGACGATCCCCTCCTCGGGGACGTGCACCGCGGAGATCCCCCGAACATTCGGCTCGATGTCGGTTAGCGCTGAGCCATCGAGCCAGGTGAGACCCCGGAGACCATTGGCCTGACCCCGCTCGAGCAACGCACGCAGGCGTGGAACCTCCAGCGCCTCCGTGGCCACCACGAGCTTGCCGCAGCGGTCGTGGGGAATCCCTTCGGCTTCGCAGAACGAGACCATTTGACGGATGCCGTCCACCGCGAGTCTCGCCTTGAAGGAGCCCGGTGTGTAGGAGAGCCCCGCGTGGAGCACGCCGCTGTTGTGGCCGCTCTGGTGGCGCCCGACGCCGGGCTCCTTCTCGATGACCGTCACCGAAGCACCGGGCCTAGCCAGGAGCAGCTTATAGGCCGTCGCCAGCCCAACGATGCCGCCACCGATCACGACCGTGCCGGCCTTCGAGCCGCTCACCAGGCCACCAGTCCGTGCTGCTCCAGCTCCGCGATCGTAGCGCGCGCGGCGGCCACGGAGATCCCGCATCGGTCAGCGATCTCCTCGACGGAGCGAGTGCCATCGATCAAATACATGATGTCGAACAGCGCCCGGTGTCCTTCCGGATTCTCGAAGGGATCGATGTGGATGCCGTACCGCGAACAGAACACCTCGCCGGCGAAGCGGTTGATCGGGACCTCGCGCCGCTCCAGCTGGTCCACGATGCTGAGAACCGCGTCCCGGGAGTGGGCGAGGTGCTCCACCGAAGTCACCGCGGGCGTGTCAAAGCTCGAGTGATACTCGCGATAGGGATGCTCCGGGTGGGCGGGGGGCAGCATCCGCGACAGCGAAAGCATCGGGACCCGGACGCCTGGCGCGTTGAACTGCCGCTCGTCGTTCCCGGCGAGGGTCCGGAATGGAGCGGTCCAGCCCTGCGGATCGACGGCGCGGAGTCCGGCGATGCCCGCCCGATCCATCGCGGTGTCGCCGTCGAAGGAGAGCTGGAGCGCGTGCGGATGGTCGAGCCCGAGCATCTCGAGAAAGATCCCGCCTCTCATGGCGGGAATGAGCTCCGGGTGCCGACTCAGATGGGCGACGGATCCGATCGTCTCCGGCACGATCAGGAATCGGTAGGTGTACTTGAGATCACGGCGCGCCTGCAGGGCACGCATCACCTCCATGCCCACGACTACGCCGGACAGGTCATCATTGACCATCGCCGGGTGGCACAGGTGCGCACACAGCACGATGCAGTCGTCCGTGCGACCAGGGGCCACCACCTCGCCCACCTTGAGCGTCCCGTAGCTGAACTCGCTGCGGATCACGACCCGGTAGCGCTCGTCCTGCAGGGCATCGCGGAGCCGGCCGCTGCAGCAGAGCCCCCAATCGCGCTCGTAATACTTGAAGATGAATGGGACCGCATCGCAGAGCCGTGGATGCACGTGGAGGTGCTCGAGAAGCTGTTCACGGGTCACCTCGCCTTCGAAGGGAAGCGAATAGGAGACCACGTGCAGCGGATTGTCCGCATAGGAGAACAGGCGCTCGCCGTTGAGTCGCTCGAGGTACGCCTCATGGCAGGTCCACTTTTCGGGCACCAGCCAGCTCCAGCACTCCATGCCGGACGGGTATTCGTGGATGGTCATGGGTAGCTGGCCCGCGAGTGCGCGGAGTCCGGCGTCGTAGCCATCCGAGATGATGTGGCGCGGGAGCTGCCAGAGCCCATTCACCAAGTCACCGAGTGAAGCAACCGGTGGCAGGGCGACCGGGGTGTTCGTCACCCCGACGCGGCTCTGCTCTGCCTCGACCGGGTTCACGGCCGGGCCTCGCGCCGTGAACCACGCATCATCCGCCAGTGCCTGGAGGGTCAGCGCGTGGTACGACTCCGCGTCGACGACCAGCAGCTCCCCGCAGCCGATCCTGGACGCCCGGCACACCCCCTCGTCGCGCGCCAGCTGCTCGAGCCGGCGGCCGTCCGGGAATCCGTTGTCAGCCATGATCCGGACGTTGTAGATCCATCCCCACTTCCGGGTTACGCCACGGTCGGAGATCCGCCCGGTAAAGAGCTTCTTGTACCGGAAGGGGACCGCGGCCATCTCCTCTGAATGGTGGCGCACCGTCGCCTCGTCCAGACCAAGGCCGAGTGTGCAGACCTTGCCTCCGGCTCGTATCAGGCGGTCGAACACGCTGCCGGAACCGAAGCAGGTCGGTGCCACGGCGTCGAGGAGCTCGCGTGCGCGGGGGCCTTGCCCCGCCACGGAATGGATCGGGTCCGCGGAGCGAATCGTTCCGGGAAGCGTACGGACGTATTCCAGAAAGTCGGCCGTGGGACTCCATGGGCCGCCTCGGGTGGGCGTCTGCTGCACGTCGAACGCTTCGTAGCGGCAGAACGAGAACGAATAGGTGGGCACCAGCAGCGTGCCCTCTTGTCCGAGGACCTCGCGCACGGCTTCATGCACGAGCCGGGAGCGCGCCGCCGGAAGCTCTCCGCCTTCCATCGTGCCCAGGCGGTCGAGATCCACGTGGAGAAACAGGATATCGCCGGGGCCCACCCCAGCACTGCGTAACGCGGATGCCAGCTGGTCGCGGGTGAAATCCGACCGCGATTTGGCCATCACGCGTTGCCTCGAGTGAGTGTGACGATCATGTCCGTCACTCGCCGCTGGTCCTCCTCCCCGAGTCCGACCGAGCACGGCAGGCTCAGCGCCTCACGGTTGAGCCGCTCGGCGACCGGACAGGGGAGGTGATAGGCGCCGAGGTGAGCCTGCGAGCAGTGGAGCGGCTGCCAGAGAGGCCGCGTCTGGATCTTCACACCGTCGAGGGCCTTGAGGAGCGCACGGGAGTCACGCCCGAAAGCCATCTCGTCGATCAGCACCGTGTACATCCACCACGCGCTCGTCGCCCACGGCGCCTCGGCCATCGGCGTGACACCCTCCACCTCGCCGAGCGCCTGGGCGTACCGCGCGGCGATACCGCGCTTCCGCTCGACGAACTCGCCAAGCCGCTCGAGCTGCGCCACGCCGAGGGCGGCCTGCACGTTGGTCAGCCGGTAGTTGAAGCCGATCTCCTGGTGCACGTACTCGATCGGGTCGTCCTTCGCCTGGGTCGTCAGATACCGCGCGCGTCGGGCCCACGCCTCGTCGTCGGTCACCAACATGCCGCCACCACCGGTGGTGAGCAGCTTGTTGCCGTTGAAGCTGAAGCAGGCAACGTCACCGAGATGCCCGACGCTCGCCTCTCCGTAGCGCGCGCCGAGACTCTCGGTCGCGTCTTCGATGACGGCCAGCCCGTACTTGCGGGCCGCTTCGAGCAAAGGCGTCATGTCCACGGGGTGTCCGAGGATGTGCACCGGAACCACGGCGCGGACGCGTCGGCCGGTCACGTGATTGTAGAGGGCCCCATCGCGCCACACGCACCCACGCTCGAGGAAGCGGACGGCCTGCTCCGGGTCCATCTGCCAGTACGTGGGCTCGGCATCGATGAACACCGGCCACGCGCCCACATACCGGATGGCGTTGGCCGGCGCGATGAACGTCAGGGTCGACACCAGGACTTCGTCATCCCGCTCGACCCCGGCGACGAGCAACGCGGTATGAAGGGCTGCGGTGCCCGAGGTCGTTGCGACGGCGAATTGTACGCCAACCGAGCCAGCAAGCTCCTGCTCGAACCGGTCGACGTAGGAGCCCACCGACGAGACCCAGCCGGTGTCCAGGCATTCCTTGACGTACCGCCACTCGTTGCCGCCGATCTCCGGTACGCAGAGCGGAACGAAGGACGCGCTCAATTGCGATACCTCGGCTGAGTCCAGTCGGCCACGGTGGCGTCGGCGACGAGGTGGGCGATTTCGTCGATGCCCTGCTGGACCGTGCGCGTGACGCGGAACCCGAGCTGCTCGGCGATCTTGGTGAACGAGACGCGATAGTCCCGCGGGTCCTCCGCCTTGTGCACGTACTCCACCACGGCGTCGGTGGCGTGGGGACGAATGAGCTCGACCAGCTGCTGCTTCTGGTAGTTCTGGTCGGTGGCGCCCACGTTGAACACCTGGCCGCGGACGCGAGCCTCCGGAGCTTCGAGGACGCCGACGACCGCGCGGGCGGCGTCGCGCACGTGAACGTAGGGGCGCCAGAACTGTTCGCCGAACACCTTGAGGCGGCGTTTGGTGATCAGTTCGGCGGTAAACTCGTTGACCGTCAGGTCGAACCGCATTCTGGGCGACACGCCGAACACGGTCGCGAAGCGGAGCGGCGTGGCGCACAGCGCGCCGGTGCACGTCGGATCGAGCAGCGTCCGTTCGACGGCGACTTTCGTTTCGGCATAGAGCGACACCGGGCTCAAGGGCGACGTCTCGTCGACGAACCCGTCGGCGTCTGCCATCTTGCCATAGTTGCTGCAGGTGGACGCGAACACCATGCGCGACACGCCGGCCGACCGGCAATCGCTGATCAGGGCCAGCGACGCCTCGAGGTTCACCGCGCGCGCCAGCTCGGGATCCCGGGCGCACGCGGGATCACCCACGATGGCGGCGAGGTGCACCACCGCGTCGATGCCCGTCAGAGCGGCGCGGACGGCGACGCGGTCCCGTACGTCCCCACGCTGAAACTCGAATCCAGGGTGGGCCCACACACCAAGGAGCGATTCGCCACCGTGCATGAGCGAATCGAGCACCCGGACCTCGAATCCGCGCTCGAGCAGCAGGGGAACCAGCGTCGAGCCGACGTACCCCGCCCCGCCGGTCACCAGCACTCGTGTCATGCCAGCCTCGCAATTTTGACGTCCGCTTGAGCCTGCGCGTAATCCGCAGGTTGGCCGATGTCCAGCCAGTACTCCACGATCGGAAAGCACGCGACCTTGCGTCCCTGGTCCAGCAGACGCTGGATGAGGTCGGTCATGTCGAACCGCCGGTCTTCCGGGATGTCCTGATGCACCGACGGCTCCAGGAGGTACACCCCGGCGTTGATCAGGAAATTCATGTGCGGCTTCTCGCGAATCGCGCGGACCGCCGCACCCTCGCACTCGAGCACGCCGTACGGCACCTCGAGGTCGCATTGCCGCACGCCTATGGTGACCTCGGCTGCCTGCTCCCGGTGATACGCGAGCATCTCCTCGTACCGCATGCCGGTCAGGATGTCCCCATTGATCACCAGCACCGGTTCGGCTCGCTGTCCCAGGAGCCGCAGCGCGCCGGCGGTGCCGAGCGGGCGATCCTCGGAGAGGTACGTGATGTCGACGCCGTGGGCCTGTCCGGTCCCCAGGTGATTCGTGATCTGGTCGGCCAGATAGTGCGTGCTGACTACGACATGCCGAATGCCCGACCGGCGCATCTGGTTGATCGTCCGGTCGAGGAGCGGCCGGTCGCCGACCGGGAGCAACGGCTTGGGCGTGCGCTCGGTCAGCGGCAGGAGCCGGGTACCGAATCCGCCGGCCATGATGACCGCCGACATCCCCAGGCGCTCCTGGGTCGCGAGGTCGCTCCGGAGCAAGAGTCCGGCCGCCATGCCGCGGTCGTCCACCAGCGGGAGCTGGTTCACCACGAAGTCGCGCCCGGTGTCCATGAGTTGCAGCGCCTGGGCCGAGCTGAGATCCGGCCGGCCGCACAGCGGCTGGGGCGAGGCGATCGTCCCGCACGGGTCCGTCAGGGGGATATTGCCGAGAATCGCGCGCCGGATGTCTCCGTCGGTCAGCAGCCCGCACAGGCGGCCGTCGGTGTCGCACACCAGTAGCGCGCCCGTGCCAGCAACCTCGAGCCGCCTCAGGGCATCGGCGATCGTCGCGGAAGGCCCGATCGTCGCCGTCTCGAGCCGTGCTACGGCCTCTACGAAGCTCATGCGTGACTCCTGCCGATGAGTTGACCTTCCAATGCCGCCATCCGGGCCAGGAGTGCCGGCAGCATGCCGGCCGGATCCTGACCCAACCGGGTCCCGATCGCCCACGAGGGTGATTCGACCGCCATGGCGTCGAGCTGCACTTCGCGAAGCACCAGGGTCGAGTCCCCGGTCTTGACCACGACTCCGCCTCCGTCGGCCCGGCCAACGACCTGACCCGGCGTGGCCAGATACTTCGGCCAGGTCGGATCGTACTCGGCGCTCCAGATCACCACCGGGCGGTCGCACAGCAGGGTCCGCGCACCCGGACCGGGCCGGCTGATTCCCCGGATCTTGTTGTAGATGTTGAGGCTCGTATCCGACCAGTTGAGCCACTCGTCACCCTCGCCGCGACCACCGAAATACGTCCCCCCCGCCGGCTGGGGCTGGCGAACCACCGTGCCATCGGCAAGCCCGGCGACGGTCTCGCTCACGAGATCGGGAATCGCGTCGACGACTCGCGCCAGGACGTCGCCATAGGTGTCGGTCCAGTGGATCGGGAGCGCGCGTTGCACGAGGATGTCGCCCGTATCGAT
>DATBSO010000120.1:0-10987 GCA_036559745.1 Gemmatimonadales bacterium
GACGTCGTGGCCGCCATCAACTTCCTCGAGCACATCAAGGATGACGAGACGTTCTTCGCCGAAATGGTGCGTGTGCTCAAGCCCGGCGGTGACTTCCTGTTCATGGCGCCGAAGGGCGAGTCGGGACGAGCAGGCTACGCGGTCAAGAGGGTGCTTGGATTCACCGCCGACCAGGAGGGGTTCGGCCACGCGCGCGACGGCTATCCGCCCGACGCGGCGAAGGCCATCATGGAGCGGCATGGGCTCGTGGTCCAGGGGCAGGAGAGCTATTGCCGCTTCTTCACCGAATCGCTGGAAGACCTGCTCAACTTCGCCTACCACCGCAAGGCGATGAAGGGGAAGGCCGAGGCCGAGCAGGACTTCCACGGCGACACCGCCCCGATGTCCGCCGAGGCGCTCGACAAGGTGGGGACGGCGTACAAGGTGTATTCGGCCGTCTATCCCGCGCTCCGTGCCTGGACCATGCTCGACAACCTGATCCCGTTCTCGCCGGGGTACATGATGGCGACGTGGGGAAGGAAGGCCTGACATGTGCGGGATCGCGGGGAAGATCGTGCCTGGACAGGTCGGCGAGATGGAGATTCGCCGGATGTGCGACGCGATCGCGCACCGCGGACCCGACGACTGGGGGCGCTTCCTCGAGGGAGGCGTGGGGCTCGGCATGCGCCGCCTCAGCATCATCGATCTCGCCGGCGGCCACCAGCCGATCGAGAACGAGGACGGCAGCGTCGTCGTGGTGTACAACGGCGAGATCTACAACCACGAGAGCCTGCACGCCGAGCTGGTCGCCAAGGGTCACACGTTCCGCACCCGGAGCGACACCGAGGTCCTGGTCCACCTCTATGAAGAGGAAGGCGAGCGCTTTCTTCCCCGGCTCCGCGGTATGTTCGCATTTGCGATCTGGGACCGGCGCAACCGCCGGCTGCTGCTCGCCCGCGATCACTTCGGGCAGAAGCCGCTCTTCTACACCGAGTCTCCTCGAGGCTTCGCCTTTGCCTCGGAGGTGAAGGCCCTTCTCGCTGACGATCCCAGTCTCGCGACGCTCTCGCCGTTCGCGCTCGATCAGTACCTGACCCTCCGGTTCGTCCAGCCGCCCGACACCTTCTTCGAGCGCGTCCGCTCGCTCCCGCCCGCTCACTTCATGATCCGTGACGACGCGGGCACGAGGATCGAGCGATACTGGGACCTGAGCTTCGGACCGAAGTGGACCTACTCGGAAGACGATACCGTCGACCGGATCGACGAGCTGCTGGCGGAGGCCGTACGCCTGCACCTCACGAGCGATGTCCCCGTCGGCGCCTTCCTGAGCGGCGGTCTCGATTCCACCCTCGTCGCCTCGTACGCCGCGAGAGTGCTCGGCTCCGAGCTGCGCACGTTCTCGATGGGGATTCCCTACCGTGATCTCAACGAGCTGCCGGCTGCCGCGGCGGTCGCCGCCCGCTACGGAACCCGCCACTTCGCGCAGGAAGTGAGTCCGTCCATCGGGGCAGACCTGCCGCGCCTCATCTCGGCGCTCGATGAGCCGGCCGATCCGCTCTCGATCTGCCTGCTTCACCTGGCGCAGATGACCGCGCGCGAGGTGAAGGTGGTGCTCGGCGGTGACGGAGGGGACGAGCTCTTCGGCGGCTACGACCGGTACGCGGCCGACCGGTGGCTCGACGCGTACCGTGCGGTGCCCGAGCCGGTGCGGAATCTGGTGGCGGGCCAGGTGTTGAGACGACTCCCGGACCAGTTCACCTTCAAGAGCTTCACCCACAAGCTCCGCTGGGTCGATCTGATGGCCCGGAAGACGGGCGGCGAACGCTACGCGGAGAGCCTCCAGTACTTCTGGTTCAACGAGGCGCACCGGCTGGAACTGTACACGCCGGAGTTCCGCCGGCAGCTGGGAGGCCGTCGCCCCGACGCGTGCCTGCTCGAGCTGTTCGCCTCTGCCAAGGCGACCGATGCGGCCGACCGGATGATGTACGTGGACGACATGTCCCGCCTGCCGGGCCAGTCGCTCATGATCCTCGACCGGGCGACGATGGCGTACAGTCTCGAGTCCCGGTCACCATTCCTCGATCCGCGGCTCGCGGAGTTCATGGCCCGGGTTCCGGTGTCGCTCAAGATCAAGGGTCGCCGCCTGCGCCACCTCGAGCGCCGGCTGGGGGAGCGGTATCTCCCGCCCGAGGTCCTGCAGCGCAAGAAGCAGGGCTTCGCATCGCCGCTGATGTACATCATGGAGAACGAGGTCCGCGCGCTCGCCCCGCGGCTCCTGCTGCGGAGCGAGCTCGTCCGCGACGGCTATCTCCGTGGCGAGCGCGTCCGCACGCTGGTCTCCGAGCACCTCGAGCGGCGCCGCGATCACGGCAATCGTATCTGGCTCCTGCTCGCCGCCGAGGTCTGGTACCGGCGTTACATCTCCCGCCGCTCGACTGCCGATCTCGAGGCGGAGCTGTCCGAGCCGGAGCCGGCGGACGGAGCGCTGACGTCGAGCGTCCGATGAGCACCGCGGCCGCCCTCCTTCAGTCGTCCTACGATTGGGAGAGCGACCGGGAGCGCATCACCCTCGGCGAGGCGGTCCAGCGCTTCCGCGACGTCAACGGGTACGTCGGTTTGCCGGTTCCGGCCAAGCCAGCCTTCATCAAGGTCTTTCGCCGCCTCATTAACGGCTCGCGCCCTCCGGAGCTGATCTATCGGGTGCACGATGCCTCGCACGTGCTGACCGGCACGACGTTCACCCACCAGGAGCCACCGCTGGTGCTCCTCGCCGGCGAGGCGGTAGAGCAGGGCCTCTACTTCGGCTCCCGCGGGGCGCCGAAGCTGGCGGGATGGATTCTCTTCTACGGGGGCGCGTTCGTGGAGTGCGCGCGGCGGATCGCGTCGTTTCGCCAGGTCTTCCGGGGGATCCGGCTCGGGCTTTTCAATCGCGCCTACGATCACGCGCGGCGTACGCGTCTCACCAACCTGTTCACCATTCCGGTGGACGAGCTGTGGGATGTGCCGGTGGCGGAGGCGCGTCGCCGGTTGGGGATCCCCGGTGACGGGGCGGCCGCGAGTCTCTACCAGGGCATTGCCATCCCACCCGAGCTGGCCGACGCGCTCAAGCTCGAGTGGCAGCGGTTCGGAATCTCCAAGTGATCACCAGGACGGCGCCATGGTGAACGGCAAGCGCGTCATCGTCGTCCTGCCGGCCTATAACGCCGAGCGAACGCTCGAGCGAACCGTTGCCGACGTTCCACCCGGCGTGGTGGACGAGTTTCTGCTGGTGGACGACGCCTCGCGCGATGCGACCGTTGACGTCGCCACGCGGCTCGGCCTTCCCCTCATCGTTCATTCCAAGAACCGCGGCTACGGCGGAAACCAGAAGACCTGCTATGCGGCGGCGCTGGCCCGCGGCGCCGACATCATCGTCATGCTCCACCCCGACTACCAGTACAGCCCCAAGCTCATCGGGGCGATGGCCTGGCTCGTTGCCTCCGATGAGTTCGATGTCGTCCTCGGATCGAGGATTCTGGGGAAGGGCGCGCTGGCGGGGGGCATGCCGTGGTGGAAGTACGTCGCGAACCGGTTTCTCACCCTCGTCGAAAACATCCTGCTGGGCGTGAAGCTGTCGGAGTATCACACCGGCTACCGCGCGTTCTCCCGGCGCGTGCTCGACACGCTGCCCTTGAGCGAGAACTCGGACGACTTCGTATTCGACAATGAGATGATCGCCCAGGCGGTGGCGTTTCGCTGGCGGATCGGGGAGATCTCGTGCCCGACACGCTATTTCCCCGAGGCGTCGTCCATCAGCTTCGGCCGGTCGGTGCGGTATGGGGTGGGTGTGCTCGTGACCGCGGTGAAGTTCCGGCTGCATGTCTGGAGCATCGCGAAATCGCGGCTGTTCGACCCGATGGGACAGCGGTTGTCCGAGGGAGATGGTCGTGCCGTGGCGGGCACCGAGCCTGCCGTGGAGCGCTCGTCGGACCAGGTATCACAGCGGCGTGGGTGAGATTCGAACTCACGAAGGACTTTCGCCCTTGGCGGTTTTCAAGACCGCTGCCTTCAACCGCTCGGCCACCACGCCTCAGGCTCTCAAAGTAGGCCCCAGCAACAACATGGACAAGCTCGCCCAGATGGGGCCTCGCTCCTGCGGTCAACGGCATGGTGTAAGGCTGCCGTGACGCCGTGGAAACGTGTCAGTGCTTTTCTAGGGGGTCTCCTAATTGGCCTCCTCGGCGGATTGATCGGACTTGGAGGAGCCGAGTTCCGGCTTCCACTGCTGCTGGGGGGATTTGGCTTCGCTCCGCTTGAGGCGGTGATCCTCAACAAGGCCATGAGCCTTATCGTGGTCGCTTCTGCTCTCCCGTTCCGCGCAGTCTCGGTGCCGTGGGATGCCGTCTCGACGCACTGGTGGGTGGTCGCCAACCTACTCGCAGGCAGCCTTCTGGGGGCGTGGCTCGGCGCGAGTTGGGCCACTCTACTTGCGCCAGCTCGGCTGCGGCGGATCATCGCCGTCTTGCTCGTCGCCATCGCCGCTGTCCTTCTGTTCGCTCACCACCCCTCGGCGTCAACCAGTGCCGGCGCCGTTACACCTCTCCGCGTGGTCGAGGGAGTCATAGCCGGCTTGGTGATCGGTGCAATAGCCGCGTTCTTGGGTGTCGCGGGAGGAGAGCTGCTCATTCCGACTATCGTCCTGCTGTTCGGTGCGGAAGTGAAGCTCGCCGGCAGCCTCTCGCTATGCGTGAGTCTGCCGACCATGCTCGTGGGCTTCGCTCGGTACAGTCGGGACCGAAGCTTCGCGGTTCTCGGGTCCAACCGTGAGTTTGTTGTCTGGATGGCAAGCGGTTCGCTGGCAGGGACGTTCCTCGGCGGGAGGCTGCTGGGGGTCGTACCGGCGGCTCTGATTCTACCCGCGCTCGCGCTCCTCCTTCTCGTGTCCGCAGTCAAGGTATGGCGGCACCCCTGACTGTAATCGAACGGCGCAGGCCGTCGTTCGCATCCTGAATCTCCTGGTCGCCGGCGACGCAATCCACTGTCGCTCGGCAATTCCGCTACCTCCATCGCGCCGGCTTGGTTGAGGTCTCGGCCGGCCCCCTGGGGCCCCAAACCTTCACCCCGACTTCACACCGTCTTCAGGGTGGAAGGGCCAATTTATGAAAACCATTCGCCATTCGACGAACGGCGCGCACGATGACCTCTGGGAGATTGACGCATGCCCTCGACATCAAACCCGCCCTCCCATCCAGCCTCGCGCCGACGCCCCACGCGGTATCCGGATGCCGAGCTCGCCCAGCTGATGAAAGCGCTCGGACATCCGGCGCGCCTCCGGATGCTACGTCTGCTGGCCGCGCAGACGCGCTGCTTCTATGGGTCGCTTGCGGACGAGTTCCCGCTCGCGGCGTCCACGGTTTCGCAGCACCTGCGCATCCTGCGCGACGCCGGGTTGGTTCAGGGTGAGGTCGAGGGTCCCCGGACCTGCTACTGCATCAATCGCCAGCGCCTGAGTCGGGCGACCGCCCTGCTCCAGGATTTGGCCGGGACTCACGCGACGGAAACGGGGGCGCCGACGCCCGCACCTCCCTGCGCTCACTGAACGCATGAGAGTTCCATGACACCGATCACGAAGCCTGCGCCGCATGGTCTGGCAAAGCGCCTCTCCTTCCTGGATCGCTACCTGACGCTCTGGATCTTGCTGGCCATGGCCGTGGGAGTCGGCGCTGGCTACCTCATCCCCGGCGTGGACGCGTTCATCACGCGATTCCAGATCGGCAGTACGAGCATCCCCATCGCCGTAGGGCTGATTCTCATGATGTACCCGCCCCTCGCCAAGGTCCGCTACGAGCGCTTGGGCTCCGTCTTCCGGCACCGGCGCGTGCTCGCCCTCTCGCTCCTGCAGAACTGGGTGGTCGGGCCGATCGTGATGTTCGGGCTCGCGGCCGCGTTGCTCCACGACCTCCCCGAGTACGCGGTCGGCATCATCCTGGTGGGCCTCGCCCGCTGCATCGCCATGGTGTTGGTCTGGAACGACCTCTCCGAGGGCGATCCCGACCTCGTGGCTGGCCTCGTCGCGTTCAACGCGCTGTTCCAGGTGCTCTTCTACGGGGTTTATGCCTTCGTCTTCCTCACGGTGCTCTCGCCGTTCGTCGGCCTCGAGAGCGTGCGGGTGCAGGTGACTGTGGGCGAGATCGCCCAGACCGTCTTCATCTACCTGGGTATCCCGTTCGTGGCCGGGGTGGTGACACGACTGGGGTTGGTGCATAGCCGTGGTCGCGAGTGGTACGAGCAGCGCTTCATCCCCAAGCTCAGCCCGGTGACGCTGGTGGCGCTGCTCTTCACCATCGTGGTGATGTTCTCGCTCAAGGGGCACCTGATCGTACAGCTGCCGCTCGACGTGATCCGGATCGCGGTCCCGCTCACGATCTATTTCGTTGCCATGTTCGTGCTCACGTTCTTCGTGGCGCGCACGCGGGCCGTGCGGGCGGGATACCCGGAGAACACGACGGTCTCCCTGACAGCGGCGAGCAATGACTTCGAGCTCGCCATCGCGGTGGCGATCGGCGTCTTCGGCATCAACTCCGCGGCGGCCTTCGCGACCGTCATCGGCCCATTGGTGGAAGTGCCAGTGATGATAGGGCTGGTCAATCTCGCCCTCTACTTCCGACGCCGGTATTACGGCGAAGCCGTGGCTCACGCGGACGCGAGATCGGCCCCGGCGACAGCAGCGGTCGAGTCGTAGGACCCCGTCTCTGGAGGCGAGGATGCACTGCTACTTCTGCGAGGTTGAGGGCGGACCCAGCGGCACCCGATATGGAATCCGTCAGGCCGTTGGGGTGTGCGCTGACTGTGGAGTGGGTGTCTGCCTGCAGCATGCGCACCGTGAAGCGGCAGGGGAGCCGCTCCGGTGCCCGGAGTGTCAACACCGGTGCAGAATTGCACCCTTTCACCGGCCTGAAATGGCATGTGGGGACCACCAGCCGGGCCCGGGCCGGCAGATCCTGGCACCAAGGTCAACCGACCATGTGGTCATGCCGTGCCGTATCGCAGGCGGGTGTCTCTGAGCCACGACCTGGGGATGGAACTACTCCGGAATCTGCCCCTGAACTCCTACCGAGCCGGGTTCGGCGGTCAGGGCAGGAACTCGCGTATCGCGGAGACGATCGTAGACGTTTGCCGCCGCGACCATTCCAGTGATAGGGGCCAGCCAGTAGACCCAGTGGCTCTCCCAGATGCTGCCCGCTAAGGCAGGGCCGAACGACCTCGCCGGATTCATGCTCGCCCCGGTGAGGGGGCCCGCCATCAAGGCACAAAACCCAACTGTGAGGCCAATAGCGAGCGGCGCGAATCCGTCCGCGACACGGTCGTCGGTCGCCACTGCCATCACCACAAACATCAGGGCGAAAGACAACAGCCACTCGATCACGAAGGCTCCACCGGCGGGTATGGCTGGACCGTTCGCGCCCATCCGACCCACTGCTCCGAGCACCGCTCGCAGCGTCCAGGAAGCCGCCACGGCACCCATGCATTGGGCGAGCACGTACAGAATGACCTCCGAAGCAGGAAAGCGGCCTACGGACCAGAAGGCGATGGTGACGGCGGGGTTGATGTGCGCGCCTGACAGATGACCCAAGGCGTAAACCATGGCGATGACCACGAGCGCGAAGGCGAGGGCAACACCCACGTGCCCGACACGACCGTGGGAGTACGCGTCCACCATCACCGCACCGGGGCCGATCAGGACGAGGTAGAAGGTTCCGATGCCCTCGGCTGCCAGGCGACGTGCGAGCTGGGTCCATCGGTGGGTCGACGTCATCTGCTGTTAGGCGATCGGTTGGATTGAGCAGTGGTCAGCCATCAGGCGTGCTTGACCGTGAGAGTTTCGAGCTCGTTCGCGACATCATCGCAGGCGTCGAGCGTGTCCTCCAACTGATCGTACAGAGCCTTCCATCGCACGACCTCGACCGGGTCGGGAGCGCCCTCGAACAACTCGGAGACGGCGGATTGCCACGCGGCGTCGCCCTCCTCCTCGACAGCCTTCACCGCGCGGCAGTGGGCCAGTACTGCGTCGCTCGCCTTGATGTTGGTCACGGCCCCCTCGATCTCACGCACAGCCTTGACTACGAGTCGTGCCATGGTCGCGGCCGGCTCGCGGCGGGACGTAGCCCGAAGGCTCCTGATCCGCCTGGCTGTGCCTCCGATGAAATCGGCCACGAGTCCGAGGCGGGTGGTCAGGAGGTGGATGTCCTCCCGGTCCATGGGTGGGATGAACAGCTTCTCGACGTTCACGTCGAGGTCATGGGCAGCCTTGTCTGCCTCGTGCTGAACTCGTTCGATGTCCGCCACTACTGTTGCCAGATGGGCCGGATCATCAAGGGCCTGCTGCAGCAGGACAGCCAGCCTCGTCAATCGGGTCGCGATGCCGGTCAGGTGATCGTAGAAAGCGCGCTCGTTCGGGAATAACCAGCTCACGGTAGCTCCTCGGGCAGCCTCACTTGGCGTTTCGCAGGGCGGAGGCCTCACCACCGGTGCGCAGGTAGTCTGCGAACTCGTGCGGAAGGTCGCTGGCACGAATTCCGCTCATCGCCTCGTCGAGGTCGTAGGCGACACGGATGAACTCCACGCCCACGTTTCCTCGATCCATGTCGAGCGAGACGTACCCCGCTCGCCAGTCGCCATCCTTCGGCCTGCCGACGCTGCCGGTATTCACGAAGTGGATTCCTTCGATCTCCCGGTGCCACGGTTTGTGGGTGTGGCCGAAGGCAATCACATCGCCACGCTTCATCCCTGCGTGGTGGGCCATCTTCAAGCAGAAGTCATCGGGGCGGTCCTCCGTCCAGTACAGGGTGTTGAGCGTCGGTGTCCCATGGACCAGCACGATACGAGGCCCGGTGAGATGCCCTCCCGCAGGGGTCAGATCGATCCGGAAGGGCAAGCCGCCGAGGTAGGCCTTGGTCTTCGCCGTGACGTTGCGCCGGGTCCAGTCGTAGCTGAGGTGGGACAGCTCCTCCTGGTGCGCATCCTCGTAGCGGCACCCGCAATGCTTGTAGGCCGTCGCCACCGTGGAGTCGTAGTTGCCCGACACACCGGGGACGCCCTCGTCGCGAAGCAGGTCGACAACCTCATTCGGCCATGGTGCATAGCCGACCAGGTCGCCAAGGTGATACATTGCGTCCGCGTCGCCGCGGTGCGCGACATCGACCAGGACCGCCCGGAGGGCGGGCAGGTTTGCGTGGATGTCGGAGATGAGAGCGTACCGCATGGTCAGGCCGTCGGACTGGTGGGCTCAGTCGCGCCCACGGCCCCGATCGCCTTGATGCGATGCTCCAGCGCGAGCCGCGACAGCTTCTCGATCGGCAAGGCGAGCAGCAGATCGAGACGGCGGCTGATGACCAGCAGGGTATCGTCGAAGGCCCGGCGCTTGTCGTCCTCTGTACCCTCCACGTCGGCGGGGTCCGGCATGCCCCAGTGCGCGATAACTGGCTGTCCGGGGAACACGGGACAGGCCTCCTTGGCCCGATCGCACACGGTGATCACGAAATCCCAGTCTTCGTGGATTAGTCCATCAACGCTCCGAGGCCGCCCACCCGTCCAGAAGTAACCGTGGCGCTCCAAGGTCTCGATGGCGTAGGGGTTGACCTGGCCTGCCGGGCGAGACCCGGCGCTCTCGGCCGTGAACCGGCCGCGACCCTTCCGGGTGAGGAGTCTCTCCGCGATCTGGCTGCGGGCGCTGTTGCCGGTACAGACGAACAACACTCGCAGCGGCTTCCCGGATACCTGCATGCTTGCTCCTTCGCCGCGCTGCGGCGCGTGTTCAGACCCGCTCCAACTCTTTGCGCATGACCGTGGCGGATGCCGGGCAGGCCCCGGTGAACTCTGCTGACGTGCGAACCGCGGCGGGGACGCACTCGCGATCCACGCAGGCGAATCCCATCCTCGGGAAGTACTGCTCGGCTGTGGTGGTGAGCAGGAAGACGTCCTTGATGCCGGCGATGCGACCATCGTCGAGCACCCGATCCACGAGCGCACGCTCGATGCCGCTGCCTCGCCACTCTGGAGCCACCGCAACCGAGCGGAGCAATCCGGCGTCGCCGTAGCGCTCCATCCCGGCGACGCCGACGACCGCTCCTGCGTACTCACCGACCCAGAATCGATCGAGCCAATCCGCGACACCGTCGGTCGGCAGCTCGAGGCCACGCAGGAGGGCTGCAATCGCCTCGTGGTCGGCCTGTCCGGCCCGTCGCAGTGCAACGCACTGCTCATCGGAGCTCGCCATGGCATCTCCCTTTTCCGGGCTGGTGATCATGCGCAGCATTCCGGGCCGCAGCACGACCGCTTGATGGCGGGCTTGGTCGCCCGCACGAACGCGCCCATCACCCGGCCTCCTACTTCACGGGCAAGCACCTCCGTATCCAGGCCGGCTCCGCTCAGGAACGCCTTCGCGTCCTCGAACTCGTAGACTCGCGTGGGCTCGATGTCGATCTTCTCGAACCCGGACTCCCACAGGAGGGAATGGAACTCCTGCTCGGTGAGTGCTCCGGCGACGCACCCGACCCACAGCTCCATGCTGGACCGGACGGCGGCCGGGACGTCCCCCCTGATCACAACGTCCGAGACGGCGAAGCGCCCGCCGGGCTTGAGCACCCGATACGCCTCACGGATCACCTTCTGTTTGTCGGCGGACAGGTTGATGACGCAGTTGGAGATGATGACGTCCACGGAGGCGTCGGGCAGGGGGATGGCCTCGATGTCGCCCTTCAGGAACTCGACGTTCTCCACGCCCGCCCTCCGCTGGTTCTCCCGGGCGAGCCCGAGCATCTCGTCGGTCATGTCCAGCCCGTACGCCTTGCCGGTGGGTCCGACACGCCGGGCGGAGAGCAGCACATCGATGCCGCCGCCTGACCCGAGGTCGAGGACGACCTCACCTTCGCGCAGCTCGGCCAGTGCGGTGGGGTTACCGCAGCCGAGCGAGGCCAACACGGCTTCCGCCGGGAGGGTGGCGGTTTCCGTGTCGCTGTAGAGGTTGGAC
>DATBSO010000121.1:0-12893 GCA_036559745.1 Gemmatimonadales bacterium
GCGCCGCCCGCCAGAGCGCGCTCATCAAATCCGCCGTGGACGTGTAGACGGTCTCAGTCGCCTGGATCCGGCCGGGCAGCCGCGTCGTGATCTCCTGGAGCAGCCAGCCGTTGCCGTCCGGATCGCTGAACGACACGAACGACGCGTAGCTCTGCCGCTCCGGAGCGGGTCCATTCAACCGCCCGCTGGGGTCGACGCGATTCCAGCCGGCGAAGTGGAACACCTCGCTCGCCGGGATGCCGCGCTTGACGAGCTCCTCGCGCGCAGCCTGAATGTCGGAAACGATCAGCAGCAAGCCCTGGGCGGACCCCGGCGCGGCGGTCGTGAGGTTCGTGCCGAAGTGAATCGAGCACGGGGATCCAGGCGGCGTGAACTGGACCACATGGTCGGTGGGCGACGTGAAGTCGGCATCGAGCCGCCAGCCGAGCCCTCCATAGAACTCTCTCGCGCGGTCGACGTCCGAGACGGGGATGGTGATCACCTCGAGCTTCAGGTCGTTCCCGACGCGCGCGTTGCTTTTCGCGTCCTGAGTGTGTGTTGCGGTGGCGGTCATCGCTTCCTCCAAGGTTGGCTTCGACTATCAGGCTAGTGTAGGATGTCTGCCGGATTGCGACTACGCGAGTGTGTAGGCGAGGGTCCGTGACGGGATCGTTACGCGGCAGGAGGACGCGCCGATCGGCGCGCCGCCCACCGCCTCTCGCTCAACCTACCGCAGCGTCTTGAACCCCGCGCGAAGATCTCCCACCAGTGCCGCCGGCTGCTCCCACGCGGCGAAGTGCGCGCCCTTCGGATGGCGCTTGTAGTAGACCAGCTTGGGATACGCCTTCTCGGCCCACTTGCGCGGAATCGGGCAGATCTCTTCCGGGAAAGCGCTCACCACCACGGGGATCTTCACCCCCTTGGGGGCGAAGAAGGCGCTCTTGTTCTCCCAGTACAGGCGGGCCGACGAAACCCCCGTCCTGGTCAGCCAGTAGAGGGTGATGTTGTCGCAGATATCGTCTCGGGTCAGGCCTTCGGCGACGCCGTCGAAGACCCGCGCGATTTGCCGGTAGGTCCAGATATCATGATCGATGATCCACGCGGCCAAGGCGACCGGGGAGTCCTGGAGCCCATACAGCGTTTGCGGCCGGTTCCCCATCTCCAGGGCATAGCCAAGACCATGCTTGTAGAAGAACGAGACGTGATCGAAGGAGTACTTCTCCTCTTCGTCCAGGCCGGGAGGCGCCGCGGCGCCGGCAAAGGCCGCCGCATCAACCTCGGGCGGAATCGCACCGGCCATGTTGGTGTGAATGGCCACCAGCCCCTTCGGTGCCTGTACACCCATGAAGTCGACGATCAACCCACCCCAGTCGCCGCCTTGCGCGGCGTAGCGCTCGTATCCCAGGCGCTCCATCAGGGTGGCATTGGCCCGGGCAATGCGTTCTGGGCCCCAGCCGTTCGTGGTCGGCTTCCCTGAGAAGCCGTAGCCCGGCATCGACGGAATCACCAGGTGAAACGCATCTTCGGCGCTCCCGCCGTGGGCCGTCGGATTGGTCAGTGGCTCGATGATCTTGAGCTGCTCGATGATCGAGCCGGGCCAGCCGTGGTTGACGAGGAGCGGCAACGCATTCTCATGCTTCGAACGAATGTGCATGAAGTGAATGTCGAGCCCGTCGACCTCGGTGATGAAATGCGGATAGGAGTTCAGCTTCGCCTCGACCTTGCGCCAGTCGTGCTCCGTCGCCCAGTAGTTCGCCAGCTTCTGAATCGTGGCGAGCTGGACGCCCTGCGTGTCATCTGTGACGGCCTCCTTCTCGGGCCAGCGCGTGGCCTTGATGCGGGCACGCAGCTCGTCGAGCTCGGCCTGGGGGGCCTCGTACTTGAACGGCCGGATGGCCGTGGCTGTCTGTGGCTTTTCCATCGTGACGGGCATGTCTGTCTCCTTCTCCATGGTTTCGTGACGGCTCTACGAATAGGCGACGAGCGCCGGCCGAACCCCGTGGCGTTGGACCACACGATAAGGTCGCCGGCCGCTGGGCGCGTCCCTACGACAGGGAGTCTTCGACTATCACATTGGGGGTAGGTGCTCAATGCCGTCAAGCACGCGAGCGGGCGCACGAGCGGAGCGAGCCCGGCCGCGGGACCACAGTGTCCGTTTCTTGTCGCGAGGTCACGCCGCCGTCCCGGGATCATCCGTCGCCCACTCGACATCATCCGCAGCTCCGCGACGCCGTCCGGATCGCCGCGACATCGTCCGACGCGCACCCGACATCATCCCGAGCGCAGGCGGCATCATCCGACAGGCCATCATCATCATCCGCCCCGCTCGCGCGATCGTCCTGACCGTCGCCGAAGCTCCTGTTTCGCACACGACACCATCCGATCGCGCGCGACTTCCGCCGACACGCACCTGGCACCATCCGCCACGCACCTGACATCCCACGACCTCGCGGCGCGATCGTCCGCAACCCCGCGCGATCGACCGAGCCGCACCCGCAATCGTTTTTTCTGCCACGCGACCGACCAAACGACCATCGCAATCCGTGGCACGCCCGATGCTTCTCACCCCCGCGAACCGATCACGCGCCGGACGCGTGTCGGTTCCAATATCCATTGCATCACCACACGTACCGGAGGATGCCCGGCCATCCGCCGGTCACACGCAGGAGAGTTTGTATGAATGGAAACGCTCGAAGACTTCTCGAGATGGGTGCCAGCGCCGACGAGTTCAGTGTGGCGCACCCGGACACCGACGCGGGCTACAACGTGTCGGCGACCAGGCTCACGCAGCTGGTCGAACGCGGTCGAGGACTCGCCGCTACGCAACGCGAGGGCGTGATCGACGTCCACGCCGCGGCGGCGCAGAAGCGGACGCTCCGCCGGGCCATGCTCGCCGGCCCGATCGCGCACCTCGCCGAGCTGGGAAGGCTCGCCGCACGCGAGGATCACGAGCTGGGTAAGTCGTTCATTTTCAAGCCCAGCGCCGAGACGTACCTCGCGTTCCGGACCGCCGCCGGCACCATGGCTGCCGCGGCCCAGACCCACAAGGAGCTGCTCATGAAGCATGGCTTGTCCGAGTCGGTGCTCAACCTCTTCGTGCAGCTGCTCGATCAGTTCGACTCGGCCGTCAGCCTCGGCGCCACCGGCCGCGCCGCGCACAAGGCTGCCACCCGGGAGCTCGACGTGGTCGCCGCGGAAATCGGCCGGACCGTGCGGGTGATGGACGCGCACAACCAGCAGCGCTTCCAGAACGACGGACAGCAACTGGGGACGTGGAACAGCGTGCGCACGGTGCTGGGCAGGCCGAAGCCAGTGTCCACTCCGAAGGACGGAACGCTTCAGGAGGACGGGACGACACCGCCAACCAACGGTGACGTCAGGCCGGCCGCATGACCCGGGGCCCTTCATCCGGGCGTAATAACGAATGAACCGCCGCCGATAGTCGCGACTGTCGGCGGCGGTGTCGTTTACCCCCCTCGGAGCCCGGAGCGACGCACGTCACCCCGGCGTGAGCAGGTCCCCCGAATAGAGCACAGTCCCCGCCTTCAGCCCGGCCGCCGAGTCACCGTACTTCGACGCGATGATGAGTTTGCTCCCTTTGAGGCGATACTCGATCTTGCCGTACTTGTGCATGGAGCCGGAGGCCTTCTCCGTCGGCAGCTTGCTGACCACGGCCTTGCGAGCGTCCTGGGCCGTCTTGACACGCTGAGTCAGCGCGGCCCCGGCGGGACTGCTGCTCCAGGCGGCATAGCTGGCCTTGTACGTCGCGTCCTGCTCGTTCAGCGCCTTGGGTGCGCCGACCGCATCCCGCATCGAGGCGAGCTTGGCGCTATTCGCCTCGCTGAACTCCATGTTCAAGTCGATCATCTCCTCCACTTCGACCATGGCGCCGCCGGTTTTCGAATCGTGCGAGATCTTGCCGGTCACCGCGCTGAGCCTGGCCTTGACCGCGTGGTCATGGACGAGGGCATAGAACAGCCGATACGCGAAGCTGGTGACGAGATCCGCCTGCGGGATCATGCCCTGGTGGTTGACGTTGGCGCTGACGTAGTCCCTGCATCGCGCACCATAGCACATGATCAGCGCGAGACGGCCTTCCTGCTTCGTGCTCACCAGGACCTTCGCGAGAAACGCGGCCAGCTGGGGGGCCGAGACGAGCTGCACCACGCCGGCGGTACTCGGAACGGCGTTGGTGTAGCACACGTCGGTCGTCCGCGGATCGCCGTGCATGACGAGATAGATCTTCTCGGCGCCGCCGCACGCGGCCCTGATCGCGGAGATCCGCGTGGCGTCATCGGTGAGCTTGATCGGCGGCCCCGCCTCGACGCAGCGGTGCTCCGTCACCGTATTCTTGCTCATGAAGACGCCGCTGATCCCCTTCGGGTTCTTGATGACCTCGTACCGCGCCTTCAACCCGAGGATCGTACTGTCGGCCGCCCCCTTCTGCGTGTCGGTGATCTTGTCTTCGAAGTTGAGGATGATGTACCGGCTCATGGGATCCTCTGTATGGGGGATGACGGCTCCACCATAGTGCAGCGAGTACTTTCCGGCCGCAATGTCGGCGGGCGCGGTGTCCGGCCGCCTCGCTAGCCCGCGACCCTGCAGCGGGACATATTCCTCCCCACTCCTTCCATAACGGACGTGCCCCCGGATGGCTGACTCGCACGCGCTCCTCTCTTCGGCGCTGGCCGACCGCTACCGCATCGAGCGGGAGCTTGGTCAGGGCGGGATGGCCACCGTCTATCTCGCGCACGACGTCCGCCACGACCGCAAGGTGGCGCTCAAGGTCCTCCGTCCCGAGCTATCGGCCATCCTCGGCGCCCAGCGGTTCCTCGCCGAGATCAAGACCACCGCCAACCTGCAGCATCCCCACATCCTGGGCCTCTTCGACTCGGGCGAGGCCGACGGCGTCGTGTTCTACGTGATGCCGTACGTCGAAGGCGAGAGCCTCCGGGCTCGACTCGCCCGGGAGAAGCAGCTTCCGGTCGAGGAAGCCGTGCGAATCGGGCGGGAGGTGGCCGACGCGCTCGACTACGCCCATCGCCATCACGTGATCCACCGCGACATCAAGCCGGAAAACATCCTGCTGCACGAGGGCCGCGCGATGGTGGCGGATTTCGGGATCGCGCTGGCGGCCGCGCGCTCGGAGGGCGGCTCGCGGATGACCGAGACGGGGATGAGTCTCGGCACGCCCTATTACATGAGTCCGGAACAGGCGATGGGCGAGCGGGAGATCACGGCCAAGAGCGACGTCTACGCGCTCGGCTGCGTGCTCTACGAGATGCTGACGGGCGAGCCGCCGTTCACCGGCCCCACAGCGCAAGCGATCATCGCCCGGGTGATGACGGAGGAGCCGCGGTCGCTCACGCTTCAGCGCAGGACGATCCCGCCGCACGTCGAGGCCGCGGTTCTCACCGCGCTGTCGAAGCTGCCGGCCGACCGGTTTGCCACCGCCGCGCTGTTCGCCGAGGCGCTGGCCCGGCCCGGCCTGACGACGGTCGTCACACCCGCGACGCGCGCCGCGGCCGCCCGGATCCCGACCTGGCAATCCCGCGCGCGGATGATCGCACCGTGGCTCCTCGCCGCACTGGCGCTCGCCGGCGCCGCCTGGGCCTGGCGCGAGCGATCGCCGCGGGAAGGAACGAGTTGGCAGTACATCACCTTCGGCGACGGGCTCGTGCCTAATACGGTGGTCGCCCCGCTGGCGCTCTCACCCGACGGCAACGCCCTCGCGGTACGGGAGAATGGACAGAACGGACGGATCTGGATCAAGCGCCGGGGCGATCTGCACGCTGTCCCGGTGCCGGGCACCGAGCGAGCCAACCTGCCCGCGTTCTCTTCCGATGGCCAATGGATCGTGTTCCAGGTCGCCGACAGCATCAAGAAGGTCCATCCGGGCCAGGGTGGGGCGGTCACCCTCTCCACGGGCGCCTACCTGACGCTCAGTCTCGGTGGCGCGGCGTCGCTCGACGACGGCACTGTGATCTACGGGGGGCCAGGCTTCAGCGAGATCTCACGAGTGAGCGCGGCGGGCGGCGCCGGCACCGCCGTCATGACCGACTCTACCCTGGCCGGCCTCGGAATCGGGAACTTCGGTCCGCTGCCCGGGGCGCGAGGCGTTCTTTTCACGGTCTGCTCCTCGGGATGCGTGAACGTCAGCGTCCATGTCCTCGACCTCCGGTCCGGACGCCAGCGTCTCCTGCTCGACGACATGGTCGATGCCTCCTACCTCCCGACCGGACATCTGCTCTACGTGGACCGCACCGGAACGGCGTTCGCGGCACCATTCGATCTCGAGAAGCTCGCGGTCTCCGGACCTGCCGTACCGGTCCTCGACGGCGTGCTGGTGGCGAACGGCGCAGCGTTCCTCACCTGGTCCCGCACCGGTACGCTCGCCTACATGCAGGGCACCAATACCCTGGCCGAGAGCGAAGTGGTGCGGGTGACGCGGGACGGCGTCGCCGTGCCGGTCGACTCGAGCTGGCGCGGCGGCTTCAATTCGTTCGCGCTGTCGCCGGACGGACGACGCCTCGCGATGGGCGTCGGTCTGGCGAGCGGCGCGCTGGGCATCTGGATCAAGCAACTCGATCGCGGGCCGCTCACCCGGCTCACCTTCGGCGGACAGGACCGGCGCCCCGTGTGGTCACCCGACGGCCGGGTCGTCGCCTTCGTCCGCGACACGCTCAACACGAGCGTCATCTACGAGCGCCGGGCGGACGGCAGCACACCGGAGCGCCTGCTCGTGCGGCTCACCCGCCAGGTCCAGGAAGTGACCTGGTCGCCGGACGGCCGCTGGCTGCTGCTCCGAACCGACAACGGCGCCGCGGGTCTCGGGGACATCGTGGGCGTTCGCACCAGTGGAGACACGACCCCGGTGCCGCTCGTGGCGAGCCCGTTCACCGAACTCCACCCGACGGTCTCACAGGACGGGCGGTGGCTGGCGTACACGTCCGACGAGTCGGGCGCCAACGAGGTCTACGTTCGGCCGTTCCCTGCGACGACGGGTGGACGCTGGCAGGTGTCGAACGGCGGGGGCGGCCACCCGCAGTGGTCGGCGGACGGGAAGGAATTGTTCTACCTCGATGCGGGGAACAGGCTGATCGCCGCGCAGGTCCGCCCGGGCCAGACGTTCGAGATCACCGGCCTCAAGCCGTTGTTCGATGCCTCGGCCTACACGATCGACGCCTTTCACACGGCGTACGACGTGCCTCCCGGCGGCAGGAGTTTCGTCTTTCTCCGTCCCCGCCAGACGGGGCGCGGGGCCGGCGTGAATGTCGTCATGGCCGAGAACTGGTTCGCCGACGTGAAGGCGCGCACCAGGAAGTAGATCACGCTTTCTCCATCTGCCATTCGCGAAGGCGCCACAGCAGGTACCCCACCGGCAGGGCCTCCACCACCGCCAATTGCACGCTCGCCTTGAAGAGGTGCGGCCACGAGGCCGGCGCCTCCTGTCCTCCATTCCATTCGAGGATCATGAGGATGGCAAGCGTCGCCGGGACGGCGGCTACGAGCGCGACGAGGATGGCCCAGGGAAGGCGGCGGGAGAGACGGTGGCCGCTCTGCACGATGACGACCGTGCTCGCGACCGCCTGCACGAGGAGAGCGGCGAGCTGTCCGCCGGTGAGCATCGCAGCGTACGGCCGCGGATAGCCGAGCGTGGCGTGGATCGCGAGCGCGACGCCGACGACGGCGAACGTGCCCCGCATCCACGCGACCAAGCCGTCCCAGATCTGGTCTGGAATCGGCGTGTCGCCCGGCGTGTCAGGTTCCGGCTGGTCACCGCCCGAGAGCGGATCCATGGTCGAGAAGATACTCCGGGCGCCGGCGGGTATAGAGCAGCGCCAGCAGGTCCCGCTCGATCTGGAGCCGAACTTCGGACTTGATGTCCATCACCGACGTGGTGCTGAGACCGAAGATGGGTGTGCGCATGGTAGCCTCTTAGAGAATGACGTCCGACCCGACCTCACCGCCTCCTCCCACTCTCTTATACGTAGAATCGGGGGAAATGGGCTCATCAGAGGACGGAGAAGACGGAAAGGGCGGAAAAGACGGAAAGGTCCCCACCCCCCCCCACCCACCTTTCCGTCCTCTCCGTCCTTTCCGTCCTCTCCGTCCTTTCCGTCCTTTCCGTCCTTCCGTCCTGAGAACATCCCCCCTCCCCCTGCGTATCCCCTCTCTGACCAGCACTACCACATGACCACCAGTCGGAGAGGCACATATGCAATGGCTCGAGACGAAACGCTGGCGGCGCGTCCTGGCGACAGGGTCGGTGCTGCTGCTGGCGAGCGGGTGCGGAGGGCACACGGGCCCGACCGCCCCGGATGACGGAAACGGCGGCGGCAACGGAGGGATCGTCGGCGCCTACGAACTGGCGAGCACCGGCAAGGTTGCCCTGGGGAATGAGCTTCAGATCGAGACCTGCATCCCGGTGCGGTTCACCGGCGGCGGGATGAACATCTACGACAACGGGGCCTGGGACTTCACGATCGTCATCGAAACGCAGAACGGCAACGGACAGTTCCGCGACTGGGGCCAGGTGCAGCAGGCGGGAACCCAGCTCTGGCTGAGCTCGGACCAGTACGGCGACACGTTCGAGGGCACGTTTGACGGCGCCGTCGCCAAGCTGGACTACGATTTCTGCCCGAATGGTGAGACCGACATCCAGCTGGTGTTTCAGAAGTGAGAAGGGAGAAAGAAGGATACACCGACTATCACCACTGGGAGGAAAGACCATGTACCGCCATGCCACCATGTCCTGCCGCCGCGTGACCGGCGCGCTCGCGTGCGCGATCGGACTCGCGCTGGCCGCCTGCTCGGGCGGCGCCGGCGGCGACGCCACCGGACCCGACCCCGTTCCGCCGGGGCAGGACCAGCCGCCCCCGCCACCTCCGCCACCGCCTCCGCCGCCCCCGGAGGTGCCGCCGCCGCAGAACGCCGGCATCACGGGGACCTACGCGCTCGTGCAGATCAACGACGCGCAGCCCGGACAGATGGTGTCGCTCGCGAACCCCGACGGGATCCTCATCGGGATCTACCGGTTCGACGCGAGCACCCAGTTCGTCCTCGACCCGCTCCAGACCTTCGACCTGCAGATCAACTTCAGGGACGACAAGTCGGAGTTCACCATCGGCGACGAGGGCGAGTTCAAGCTGGCCGGCCAGTCCGGGGGAGTCCTGGCGCTGACCTTCAACTCGGCAACCTACGGTGATGCGTTCACCGGCATCGCGGTGGACGGCGTCGTCTCCATCAAGTACGACATGGACGGCGATGGGCGGCTCGATACCGTGCTCGGTTTTCAGCGGGTGGGGTAAAGAAGACGGAAAGGACGGAGAGGACGGAAAGGGCGGAAAGGTCCCACCACCCCCAACCTTCCGTCCTTTCCGTCGTTTCCGTCCTTTCCGTCCTTACTTCAGTCCCATCCTCGCCAGAACTGACCCGAACCTCGGATCTTTCCGCAGCGGATCCAGCAGCGGATCGAAGAAATTCTCCGGGATGTACGTGTCGTGCTCGTCGATCCCACGGTTGAGCCACTCGAGGCCCTTCGTCACATCGCCCAGACCCGCGTAGGCGATCGCAATGTGGATCGGCGGGACCAGCTCCTTCGCCGAGCGTCGTTTCAGGTCCTCGATGATGCTCATCGCGGCCGCGCGATCGCCCGACGCGGCATAGGCGTAGGCGAGCCCGGCCGCGGCGTAAGGATAGAACGTGCCGAGGTCGATCGAGCGCTTGATGGACGCAATGGCCTCGGGGTATCGGCGCTGCTGGATCCGGACCAGGCCGAGCCGGTAGTTGGCCTGGGCGTAGTTGGGGTCGAGCTCGAGGACCTGGCGGATGCTCGCCTCCGCCTCGTCGTACCGGTGCATGACGTACAGCAACCACCCCCGCTCGATGCCGATCTGCAGCGACAGCGGATCGAGCTGGTGGGCCCGGGTCATCTCGGCCAGGCTCTCGTCGAACCGTCCGCGCCCGGCAAGGAAGTCGCCGTACCAGTGGTGACCGGTTGGATAGCTCGAGTCCGCGGCGATCGCGCGTTTGAAGTTCTGTTCCGCCACAGGCCAGTTCCAAGCGTAGATCATGTTGCCGTACCCGAGCGCCGTGTACGCCTCCGCCGAAGTGCTGTCGAGCGCGAGCGCGGTCCTGGCAGCGGCCTGCGCATTCCGCCAGCCGTCGGCCGGTGACCCGCCGGCATAGGGACCGACGAGGATGTACGCGTCGGCGAGCGCGGCCCACGCGCGCGCGAAGGTCGAGTCGCGGGCCACCGCCTGCTCCAGGTAGCGAACCGCCTCCAGGAGCGCGGGCCCGTTCCGCTGGTTCCAGGCGAAGCGTCCCTTGAGATAGAGATCGTAAGCCGCGAGGTCGCGGGTGGGACGGACCGCGAGCGCAGAGTCGTGGGCCGGCGCGAGCCGAACGCGGAGCGCGGCGACGATGGACCGGGCGACATCCTCCTGCACCGCGAAGACGTCGGTCAGATCGCGATCGTACGATTCGGACCAGAGCTGGTACCCGTCCTTCACGTTGATGAGCTGGGTGCTGACCCTGAGGCGGTTGCCGCTCTTTCGCACGCTTCCCTCGATCACGGTGCCGACGTCGAGCTTGCGCCCGATCTCGTGCACGTCGGGACTCTGCCCCTTGAACTGAAAGGACGAGGTCCGCGCGGCGACACGGATGCCGGGCACCTGGCTCAGCGCGGTGATCAGCTCTTCCGTGAGCCCGTCGCTGAAATACTCCTGATCCTTTCCCGGGCTCAAATCCACGAACGGCAGCACCGCGGCCGACACGACGGGCGCAGCTCCCGGCGGCCCCTTCCGGTGAAGCAGGGCATAGCCGGCAACGGCGAGGAGCACCAGCGCGAGCCCGATGACGACCGGCAGCCCGATCCTCGGCCGTGCACGCGGCGTCGGCGCGGCCGGCATAGCCGCGGTGTCGGTGCTGGTCCCCGTCCCGGTCCGCCACGTGTCCGGTTGCAGCGCCGCGGCGAACTCGGCGGTCGTCGAGAACCTGTCCGCCGGCGACCGGGCGAGCGCCTTGTTCACCGCCTGCTCCAGCGCGAGCGGCACGTCGCGGACCGTGCGCACCGGAGGCACCGGATCGGCGAGCCGTTTCGCGATGATCGCCTGCGCGGTCCGGCCCGTGTACGGCGGCTCGCCCACGAGCATCTCGTACAGCACACAGCCGAGCGCGTAGACGTCGGTCCGCTGATCGACGTCCCGTTGGGCCATCGCTTGCTCGGGACTCATGTATTGCGGCGTGCCCAGTGTGATCCCGGTCTCGGTGAGCCGCTCCTCCGATTCGGCCGAGAGCGCGCGGGCGACGCCGAAGTCGGCCACCAGTGCGTGCGCGCCGCTCAGGAGGATGTTCTCCGGCTTGATGTCGCGGTGGATCACCCCGTGCTGGTGGGCATAGTGCAGCGCGTCGGCCACTTCACGGGTGATGCGGAGGGCATCCTCCAGCGGAAGCTGGTGCTCGCGCTGCAGGCGCTCGCGCAGCGTCTCGCCGTCGATGAACGGCATGGTGAACCAGAGCAGGCCGTCGGCCCCGCCGGAATCATGGACGACCAGGATATGAGGATGCTGGAGGCGGGCGCAGAGACGGATCTCGCGGAGAAACCGGTCGGGCCCGAGGGCCTGGGCCAGGTCGGGATGGAGGACCTTGAGCGCGACGGGCCGGTCGTGCCTCAGGTCGTGCGCGAGGAACACGGTGGCCATCCCGCCGCGTCCCAACTGACGCTCGATGCGGTAGGAGTCTGCCAGTGCGACCTGAAGACGATCGAGCGGATTGGACACGGCGGGCCCGGCGAAGGTTTTGGAACATACGAAAGGACGGAAAAGGCGGAAAGGGCGGAGAGGACGGAAAGGTCCCCTCCCCACCCCTCCAACCTTTCCGCCCTTTCCGTCTTTTCCGTCCTTTCCGTCTTCTCTACGCTACCGCTCTCACCCCCTGAGCCTGACTGAGCGCCCCGCGGATCTTCGCCAGGTGGTGATAGCTGTGGCGGACCGCGTGATCCTCGAGCACGAACTGGCAGGTGAGCGGCGCGTCGGCGTTGAGCGAGACCGGAGCCGCGCGGTCGAGCTCCTCGTCGCTGAGCGCGCGGATCGCGGCGGACGCCGCCGCGCTGGTGCGGCGGAGATGCTCCAGCGCCGCCTCTTTGGTGACGCTCTCATTGTCCCGGGCGTGCGCCGCGTTGATCGCGTGCACGTCGGCCCAGGTCACACCCGTCACCGCGTTCCCGGCGGCCAACGCCTGCGCCAGCTGAATCTCCAGCGGATACATGGTTCCGACGTGATGGACCACCACACCGATCTTGCGCCCATCGCCCGGGATGCGGGTCTGCCACTCGGTGTCGGTGAGGCCGCTCGCGAGGGCGGCCAGTGCGAGGGCTCCCTGTTCCAGGCGATCGGCCAGCGCGTCTGCTCGTGTGCTCATGATTCACCTCTCCTGTGGGTAGCGGTTCGTGCCTGCACGTCGAGATATTCGCTCGCCACGACCGTCGTGCCGTCGGTGGCGAGGTTGTGCTCCTGGAAGAGCCTGGTGAGCTCCTTGCGGAGCCGGCTCGCGCCGTCGGGGTCGGTCGCCCGGAGCGTCGCGACCGTCGGCCCGTAGCACGTCGCGAACAACTCGGTCACCGCCTCGGGCGAAAACGGGAATTGAAGCTCGAGTGTGCGCCGGGTGCAGGTGAGCGACGAGACGCCCGTGCCGAACCGCGCGCGAACCTTGTCCTCCACTCCCCACTCGAGCGGACTCGGGATCCCCGCCGGCGGCGGAGCCACCGCCACATGGGCGCGCAGCATCCGGCCGATGAAGCCCTCGGGCGTCCAGTTCGCCATCGCGACGCGCCCGCCGGGTCGGGTCACCCGGAGCAGCTCGGACGCGGCGCGCTCGGGCCGGTAGGCGAACATCGCGCCGAACATCGTCAC
>DATBSO010000122.1:0-4066 GCA_036559745.1 Gemmatimonadales bacterium
GAGTCCCGGAACTTCGCGTCCCTCGATTGCGGCCCGGATCCGTTCGGCCCCCTCGACCACGCGAGGCCCCGGCCGCGAGGTGTACGCGTTTCCGTCGAGGAGCCAGATCGGCGCCGAGGCGAGGACGCGCCGCGCCTCGGGAGCGCGGACGGCGTCCAGCTCGCGGCGCGATCGCTCGACGTCAAAGCCGCAGAGCATCACCACGATGAGCTCCGCTCCCAGCGCGCCCACCTCTTCCCAGCTTCGAATCGCGGAATGGCTGCCCGGGGCGGCACCGATGTCCCGGCCGCCGGCGGCGTCCACCAGCTCGGGCACCCAGTGGCCCGCGAGGTAGAGGGGGTCCAGCCACTCGATGCAGAGCACGCTCGGACGCGGTTCCCGAGCCGTCGCGCGCAAGCGGTCGAGACGCGCTCCGAGTTTCTCGCTCACGGCCTTCGCCCGCCGTTCCCGGTGCAGCGCACGGCCAAGCGCGCGGATGTCTTCCTTGATGCCCGTGACGGTCGTCGCGCCGAGGGATAGCACCTCCGGCATCGGGCGGAGCGAGGTGGCGAGACGATGCACCGCCCCGTCCTCCACCGCGCACACTTCGCAGAGGCCCTGGGTGACGATGAGGTCTGGCGCGAGGCGCCGAAGCGCGTCGGCCTCCACCGCGATGACCGGCACACCAGCGGCGCGGAGCCGTCGCACCTCGGCATCGATCTCCGCCCCGGAAGCGCGGGGTTCGATGTGGGTGGCGGTCACTCGCGCAAGGGTGACGACGGATGAGGGGTAGTCGCACTCGTGGGAGATCCCCACGAGCGCGTCCGCCGCGCCGAGCGCGGCCACGATCTCCGTGGCGGCCGGCAGCAGCGTGACGACTCTCATTTCAACGGTCGATGAGCCGGCTCGGCCGATATGTCCCAAAGAGTAGGAGGCCGGCGAAGGTGGCGAGTAGCACGCGAAAGTCTCGAGTGAGCACGTAGGCGACGGTACCCAGAACAGCCGGGGCCTCGACCAACGCCCAGGCCACGATGGCCTTCCCCAGATTGGCCCTCCACCAATCGTCCTGGGACGAACCGCGGGAGGGCGGCTGCAGCCGATTCACCGTGAACATCGCACCGCCGAACAGGGCTGCGCTCACCAGGAAAAGCGCGGCATACAGCACCCGCCGATCCGGAAGTGCCGACACCGGTAACGCGGTCCGCTGGGCGACGAACCAGGACACTAGGACGAGCAGAACGACGCCCAGCACCAGGCTGCCGTGAATGATCCTGGCGCTGAGCGCCGGTGAGACGGCTCCGCTCGGCGGCATCCTTAGCGGCTGGCCACCCGGTAGAGCACGAAGCCAAGGCAACCGAACACGAGGAGTGCCACCAGGTCGCTCTGCGCGAAGGCGCCCAGCGCGGTCTGCAGGCCGGTGACGTGCGACAGGTAGTCCGCCGCGGGCACCTTCGCCGCATCCGCGCGGTTCACCAGCGTGGCCGCGATGCCGGCGATCGCGATGCCCGCGATGGCGCCGCCCGCGATGAGTCCGCTCGAGAAGAGCACGCCGGGGCCCGATTCCACCTCCGCGATGGAACGCTCGCTGCTCCGCATCCGGCGCTCCACCAACCAGCGGACCACGCCTCCCGCGAACATCGAGGCCGACGTGGAGATCGGCAGGTAGACGCCGACCGCGATGGGGAGGGACTGAAGGCCCATGATCTCGATGGAGATCGTGAGGAAGACGCCGATGAGCACCAGCCCCCAGGGCAGTTTCTGGGTCAGAATGCCGTCGGTCACCAGCGCCATGATCGTCGCCTTGGGCGAATCGAGCTTGGTGATAGGCCGGCCATCGATCTCGCGGATCCGGCCGCCGATGCCGGGATCTACCAGGTAGGCGACCTCGTGGGTCGCGGGGTCCAGCAGATACTTGCCGGGCTGGACGCCCTGCGTCGGCAGGTTCACCCGCACCACGTTCCACTCGCGCCCGTCGTGACGTATGCGCTCGCCCAGCGTCGTAACCGAGCGATCGCTCGCGCCCGGGGCCGAGGCCTCGAGGGTGACGCCGGGGTGCGGCTCGGGGACGATGTTGGTGTAGGTGTTGTTAAGCAGGGTGAGGGTCCAGCCGATGGCGAGCGCCGAGGTGATGGCCCCGACCATGATGCCGATCTGCTGGCGCTTCGGCGTGGCGCCGACCAGGAAGCCGGTCTTGAGGTCCTGGCTCGTCGCCCCGGCGTTCCCCGCGGCCACCGCGATGACCGCCGCGATGCTGATCGCCCCGACGCGATGATCCACGCCGGTCCAGCCGATGAGGAGGAAGATGGCCGACGTGCCGATCAGGGCAGCGATCGTCATGCCCGAAATCGGATTCGCGCTGACCCCGATCTCACCGGTGATGCGGGACGACACCACCACGAAGAAGAAACCGAACAGCACGATCAGCGCGGCGCCGAGCAGATTGACCGCGAGCTGCGGCAGGAACGTCAGCACCAGCGCGAGCACCAAGGCGCCCACCGGCGTGACCCAGATGGGCAGGTCGGTGTCGGTGCGAAGCCGCGATGCCGTAGCGCCGAGGCTTCCGCGGAGATCCTGGAAGCCGCTGCGGAACGCCGAAATGATCGTGGGCAGCGAACGAATGAGCGCGATGATGCCCGCCGCGGCCACCGCTCCGGCGCCGATGTAGAAGACGAAGTTGGCGCGCACTTCGCCCGGGCTCATCTCCGAGATGAGCTTGGACTCGGCGAAGATCGGCTGGGTAAGTCCGGCGCCGAAGAGCTTGATCGCGGGAATGAGAACGAGGTAGGCGAGGCAGCCGCCCGCGAAGAGGTATCCCGCGATCCGCGGCCCGATGATGTAGCCCACCCCCAGCAGCTCGGGCGACACCTCCGCCGAGATCGACGCCCCGTTGTACGACCGCGAGACCCAGGTGGGATATTCTTTCCATGCCTTGAGTCCGGCCATCAGGAACTTGTAGGCGAAGGCCAGCCCGAACGCCTGGAAGAGCCGCTTAGCCTGGAGGCCGCCCTTCTCACCCGCCACCAGCACCTCGGCGCAGGCGGTGCCTTCCGGGTACGTGAGTGTGCCGTGCTCCTTCACGATCAGGGCGCGGCGGAGCGGGATCATCAGCAGCACGCCCATGATGCCGCCCACCACTGCGATCACCGCCACCTTGCCCACCGTCAGGTCGTACCCCATGAGCAGGATCGCCGGAATGGTGAAGACGATCCCTGCCGCGATCGACTCGCCGGCCGAACCGGTCGTCTGCACCATGTTGTTCTCGAGGATGGTGGAGCGGCCGAGCGTACGGAAGAAAGCGACGGCGAGGACGGCGATGGGAATCGAGGCGGAGACGGTGAGACCGATCTTCAATGCGAGGTACACGCTCGAGGCGGCGAAGATCACGCCAAGAATTGCACCAAGGAGCACCGCCCGGAACGTGAGCTCGGCCGGCGCCTGGTCCGGAGGCACGAACGGTCTGAATTCGGGGGACCGGGTCGAGCTGGGAGCGGTAGCCGTTGCCATTGGGGATCCTCGGTGCTTCGGAGTGGGGAGGGTGTGGAAGTTAGGCGGGGATGGAAAGAAGCCACAAGCCGAGGGGGTGGGCCGCCCACACCACCCGGGTGAGGATGGTCACCGCAGTTTCGCCCGACGGCAGATAACGTAAACCCGTCACTGGGTCATCCGCCGAACCTTTGGTTTCACCCGAGTGGAGGGACTTATGCTCTGGACGATCTTCGTGATCCTGCTGGTGCTCTGGTTGCTGGGAATGGTGTCGTCGTACACCCTGGGCGGGTTCATCCACATCCTGCTCGTGATCGCGCTGGCGATCGTGCTGATCCGGGTCATCCAGGGCCGCAGACCGGTATGAAGCCTCCCGCGCTGATCGGCTTCGTCCTGATCGTGGTGGGCGTGCTCGGACTGGCGCTCGGGGGTTTCTCCTTCACCCGGAAGGAGAAAGTGCTGGATGTCGGGCCGGTCGAGGCAACCGCCGACAAGAAGGAGCACCTGTCGGTGCCGCCGCTGCTCGGAGTGCTCGCCATCGTCGGTGGGGTGGTGCTGGTCGCGGCGAGCACGCGGAGGGCCTGAGACGATCGAGGCCGCGGAG
>DATBSO010000123.1:0-2993 GCA_036559745.1 Gemmatimonadales bacterium
CCGATCCACGCCGCGCGCGGCGTGGCGGGCGGGAACATGGAGGGCAAGGAGGTTCGCTTCGGTATCGCGAACAGCGCACTCTACGCCACCGTGACGACCGATGCGTCCTGCGGCGCGGTGAACGCGATGCACGACTCGTTCACCCCGCTGGGCGGACTCGTCCCGCTGCTCAACATCCAATTGGGCGAGCTGATCTTCGGCGGGGTCGGCGCCGGGCTCTACGGCATGCTGGTGATGGTCGTGCTGACCGTATTCATCGCGGGCCTGATGGTGGGACGAACGCCGGAATACCTCGGGAAGCGGATCCAGGCGCGCGAGGTCCAGGTCGCGATGCTCTACGTGCTCATCTTCCCCGCGGTGATTCTCGCGCTCAGCGCCCTCTCCGCCGTGGTTGATCCCGGGCTCAAGGGCCTCAACAACTCGGGCCCCCACGGTCTCTCGGAGATCCTCTACGCGTTCACCTCCACGACCGGGAACAACGGGAGCGCCTTCGCCGGGCTCACGGGGTCCACCTACTACTACAACAGTCTGCTCGGAGCGGCGATGCTGATCGGGCGGTTCGCGATGATCGTGCCGATGGTGGCGCTCGCCGGCTTTCTCTCCGAGCGGAGGATCGCGCCGGCCACCGCGGGCACCTTCCCCGTCACCACACCGCTCTTCGTGGTCCTGCTCATCGGCGTCATCCTGATCGTGGGCGCGCTCACGTTCTTCCCGGCCCTCTCGCTCGGACCGATCGCGGAGCACTTCCTCATGCTCGAGGGGAGGCTCTTCTAGCATGGCCGCCGTGAAGCACTCGCTCTTCCATCCGCCCATCGTCCGCCGGGCGATCCGGGAGTCGGTCTACAAGCTGAGCCCGCGCCACATGCTGCGGAATCCGGTGATGTTCGTCGTCCTGGTCGGCAGCGTGCTCACCACGTTCGTCCTGGTGCGCGACATCGCGATCGGCCGCGACGACGTCGGCTTCACCTTCCAGCTCGCGCTCTGGCTCTGGTTCACCGTGCTCTTCGCCAACTTCGCCGAAGCGATGGCCGAGGGCCGCGGCAAAGCCCAGGCCGACGCGCTGCGGGGGACGCGGATGGAGACCCGGGCCAAGCGGCTCAAGGAGCCCGAGAACCACCTCGACTTCGAGGCGGTCTTCGCGACCGCCCTCAGGCAGGGTGACTACGTGGTGGTGAAGGCGGGCGAGCTGATCCCGGCCGACGGCGACGTCGCGGAAGGCGTCGCCTCGGTGGACGAGTCCGCGGTCACCGGCGAGTCGGCCCCGGTCATTCGCGAGGCCGGTGGCGATCGCTCGGCGGTCACCGGCGGGACCCGGCTGCTCTCAGACTGGCTGGTCATCCGGGTCACGGCCAACCCGGGCGAGACCTTCATCGATCGCATGATCGCGCTGGTGGAGGGCGCCGTCAGGCAGAAGACGCCCAACGAGATCGCCCTTACCATCCTGCTGTCGGGCCTCACGGTCGTCTTCCTCCTGGCGGTGGTGACTCTGAAGCCGTTCGCCGCCTACAGCGGAGGCCGGACCACGATCCCGGTGCTGATTGCGCTCCTCGTCTGCCTCATCCCGACCACCATCGGCGGGCTGCTTTCGGCCATCGGCATCGCGGGGATGGACCGCCTCATCCAGCAAAACGTGATCGCGGTGAGCGGCCGGGCGGTCGAGGCCGCTGGCGACGTCAACACGCTGCTGCTGGACAAGACCGGCACGATCACGCTGGGTAATCGCCAGGCGGTCGAGTTCGTGCCGCTTGGCGGTGTTCAGGTCGAGGACCTCGCGGAGCGGGCCCAGCTCGCCTCGCTGTCGGACGAGACCCCGGAGGGGCGGAGCATTGTGGTGCTGGCCAAGGAGCAATTCGGGCTTCGGGCTCGCGCCCTCACCGACGATGGCCACCCCCAGATGAGCTTCGTGCCCTTCTCGGCCGCGACTCGGATGAGCGGAGTGAACCTGGCCGGCAACCAGCTCCGCAAGGGCGCGACCGACGCCATCGGGCGCTGGGTCGCGGAGGCTGGCGGGAAGCTGCCCCCCGATACCGCCACGGTCGTGCAGTCCATCGCCCGGCAGGGCGGCACACCGCTGGTCGTCGCGGAGCGGGAGAACGGCGGCTCCCGGGTCTTGGGCGTGGTCCATCTCAAGGACGTCGTGAAGGGCGGCATGAAGGAGCGGTTCGACCGCTTGAGGGCCATGGGCATCCGCACCGTCATGATCACCGGCGACAACCCGCTCACCGCGGCCGCAATTGCGGCGGAGGCGGGGGTGGACGATTTCCTCGCCGAAGCGACGCCGGAGCAGAAGCTGGAGCTCATCCGGAAGGAACAGGTCGGCGGCCGCCTCGTGGCGATGACCGGCGACGGCACCAACGACGCCCCGGCCCTCGCTCAGGCCGACGTCGGGGTGGCGATGAACACCGGCACCCAGGCCGCGCGCGAGGCCGGCAACATGGTGGATCTCGACTCCAACCCGACCAAGCTCATCGAAGTCGTGGAGATCGGGAAACAGCTGCTGATGACGCGAGGATCGCTGACGACGTTCTCCATCGCCAACGACGTCGCGAAGTACTTCGCGATCATTCCGGCGATGTTCGTGGCGACCTACCCCGCGCTCGGCGCGCTGAACATCATGCGCCTCCAGTCGCCCGAATCGGCCATTCTGAGCAGCGTGATCTTCAACGCCCTCATCATCATCGCGCTCATTCCGCTGGCCCTCCGAGGTGTCACCTATCGGCCGGCCCCGGCGAGCGTCATCCTGCGACGGAACCTGCTCGTCTATGGTCTGGGCGGGCTCCTGGTGCCATTCGTGGGCATCAAGCTGATCGACATCATCCTCACCGCTATCGGACTGGTTTGACGATGCTGAAGAACCAACTGCGTCCCGCGATCGTGCTGACTCTTCTGCTCTGCGTCGTCACCGGCCTGGTCTACCCCGGCGTCGTGACCGCGCTGGCGCAGCTCCTCTTTCCGCGGCAGGCGAATGGCTCGGTGGTGGAAGTGAACGGCAC
>DATBSO010000124.1:0-16411 GCA_036559745.1 Gemmatimonadales bacterium
CGCCCGATCGAACAGGCGCGGCGACCACATGCCGTACCCGATCAATCGCTCGACTGCCCACTGCCCGGCAAAGGCGCGGCGCCGACCCCGGCGATAGGAGGCAAGTGCGGCATGAGACACGAGCCCGCCCGCGGCAAGCGCGTCCCCCGCCGCCTCCGCGAGCAGCTCGGCGCCGCGCAGCGCACTGAAGATCCCTTCGCCGGTGAAGGGGTCGAAGAATCCGGCAGCGTCCCCCACCAGCGCCGCGCCATCGGCCGTCACCGCGCGCGCGGATGCCGCGAAGGGACCGGTCGCCATCACGCGACGCGCGATGTGCGCGCGCTCGACCCGGGCGTGTACCGCGGGGAACTCGCGCAGGGTCTCCAGGAAGAAGTCCTCGGCGCGACCGCGGGCGGCCGAGGCCCTCGCGGCAGGCACCACGAGGGCGACGTTGGTGCGCCCGCCGCCGATCGGGTTGAGTCCGACGTATCCCCGCCGGCCGACGAACAGCTCGGCCGATCCCCTCATGCCGTCCACGCCGTCGAGGTGGGCGACAAAGGCGAGTCGCCGCGGCCGCCCGTGGCGGCTGCCACCCAGCCGCCGGGCGACGACAGAACGAAGACCGTCGGCCCCGACAGTGAGCCGTGCGCGGATGGTGCGCCGGGTCCCGTCGCTCGCGCGCACGACGGCGCCACCGACGGCGCCCCGGTCGTAGACCAGCTCCTCGACCGCGGTACGCTCGAGCAGCGTCACCCCGGCCTCACGGGCTGCCTGGACGAGGAGATCGTCGAGGACCAGGCGGGAGACCGAGAGACCCGTGGGGCGAAAGGGGCGATGCCCCGCGAGGGCGAATACGCCGCGGAGCCGTGAGCCACGAGCCCCGGTCACTTCGGTGCCCTCGAGCGCCACGGCACCCGCGGCCTCGAGTCGCTCGAGGACACCGAGCCGGGCGAGCATGCGCACGGTCTCGGGACCCATGTACTCCGAGCAGGCCTTGTCCCGGGGAAAGGTGGACCGGTCGACCGCCGCCACCGCGAAGCCGGCGCGGGCGAGGAGCGTCGCGGTGGCGCTGCCTGCCGGACCCGCGCCCGCCACGAGGACGTCCGGGGTTCCGGCGTCAGGCGATCCGCTGGTACTCGAAGCCATCGAGGATGAGCCGGTCCGGGGAGAAACCCGCGAAGGAGAACTCGAACGTCAGCTCGCCCCCGCCGATATAGGAGATGATGATGGAAGATCCCGAGATGATGAACGTGCAGGTGCGTTCGGTGGTCCGGGGGAATCCTTCGGCCAGGGACTCGGAAACGACCGTCTGGCGGCAGCTGCCATCACTCTCGAAGCGCCAGGTCGTGGTCCACGTCTGGAGATCACCCGGGACCTGGATCACGACGACGGTCTGCCAGCCACCGATGATGCTGGTCGCAGGGCTGCCTCCGCCGATGCCCGTATGATTGCCGCCGGGCTGGTCGATTCGCGGCTCGAGGGCATCGCCGGAGCAGCCGGCCAGGCTCAGGATGGCTACGACGCCCAGCATCTCCAGGCGGCCGCTCCGGCGACCGCGGCCAGCGACGTGGCGACGAGATTCACGGCATCGTTGTTCAACCACGCGATCCCTCCAGTCCCAACCGTCGCCTCCCCGCAGCGATGGACCCGCCACTCGCTCGCCGTCTCACACCGGGGGCAGAAGAAGCGTCCCTGTAACGTGCCACCCAATGCGGAATCCACCAGCATCCCGGCGAAACCTATCAGCGTCCCAGCCGCCAGGAGATGAGCGCCGCCACCCGCCAGCGCCCCGGTGCCGGCCACGACTGCGGCACCGGCCAGACCACCGCTCGATCCGACCAGTGTGACGCCTCCGCTGGTCCCGGCAGGCACCGGCTGCCACCCGACCAGGAGCCTCGGGGGCGTGCGGCTCAAGGCACCGAGCGCCGTGGCCCAGGTATCCGCGCCACCGGCCGCCAGGCTTGCGGTCAGAGTCCAGAGTGCGAGGGATGGGTGGTCGAAACCGAGGAGCGCCGCCACCGCCGCGGGGCCGCCGTTGGCGACCACCTGCCAGGGATCGCGCTGGTTGCCCTTGGGGTCAGAGGGGAAGGACGCAGAGGACGTCATTTCCGACACGATCGAGCTCGAGATGAAAAAGACCCCGAGCACCAGTCCGCCGGCCCAGCCGGTCCCAGCCAGCACGAGCGTACCGACGAGGGTCGCGGTTCCGGCACCAGCGGCGGTGAGGGCGCCCATCCGCCAGGCCGCGAGTGCCACGACGGCGGAGGTCGCGGCGGCGGTGACGAAGGGGAGTGGTGTCAGCCGCGCCGGGCTTCGGCCCGGATGAGGTCGAGGATTCGCACGCGCAGCTTGTCGGGACAGCACTCGCGCCCGGCACGGGTCTCGAGCATGATGAGGAAGTTTCGTTCGAACTGGGCGGACCGGAAGCACGGGCGGCAGCGCTCGATGTGGGCTTTCATCTCCGCCTCCAGCTCCGGCGTCAGCTCCTGCCGCAGATAGTCCTGCAATCGGTCGGCGGCTTCTCTACAGTTGATCTTCTCCATCTCACTTCTCCCGCGGCTTGATGTAGCCCATTTCCACCGCATGCGCGTAGAGAGCGGCCTGCAGGAGCCGCCGTGCGCGGAACAGCCGGGACTTGACCGTACCCACGGGAACGCCGATCGCCTCGGCGATCTCGGCATAGCGCATACCCTCGATGTCGCTCAGCACGAGCACCTCGCGAAAGTCGGGTGGGAGGGCCTCCACCGCCTCGGTCACCTTCTCGTCGACGATCTTCGAGAAGAAGGAGCCTTCCGGGTCGTCCACCTCCGCCGAGCGGAAGATCGCGTGTGGCTCGGCGGCCTCCAGGTCCATGGCCACCGGCTCGATCTTCCGGCGCCGGTAGTCGTTGATGAACGTGTTCCGCAGAATAGTGAGCAACCAACCCTTGGCGTTGGTTCCCGGACGGTATTGATGCCACGACCGGTACGCCTTGAGCATGGTGTCCTGCACCAGGTCTTCGGCCAGGGTCGGATCGGCCGTGAGCCGGAGCGCGACCCGGTACAGCGCGTCCAGATGCGGAAGCGCCTCCTGGTCGAACGAGCGGATTGCCGTGGAAGCTTCGGCCATGGAAAGAAGGTAACGGCGTTGCTAACTTCCGCGCTCGTCCCGTGCCGACACCCAGCGCCGTTCCCGCCATCATACCCCTCAGCCTGCTCGAGGCCATCCGTAATCTCGACACACCGGTCGAGGACGGACTGGAGGAGCTCGCCGAGGAGATCGTGGTCCGCCGCCTGGGACTGAGCCCCACCGTCGCGGCCCAGATCCAGCGCTACCGCCATGCGGCCGACAAGGACGATCCCATCGCCCTCGACGAAGTCGTGTCCGTGCTGCGGCTGGTCGGACGCCGCGCCGACGCCCCGCTCGCGTTCGCGGACGCCGGACGCCGCGCGGCACGCTACGCCGCCCGCTCGCGGGCCCGGCCCGCGCGAACGCTGGCGAAGATGTCCCCCGCGGGTGTAGGGCGGCGCATCGCGCTTCGGGCGGTGGCCCGCGTGTCCCGCGACGTCTTCGGCGGCGATCTCCAAGCTCGCAGCCAAGGCAGCGAGGTCTCGATGCCCGACCCCCTCTCCATCCTCGCCCTGCCCGACGGCGCGGCGTGCGCCTTCTACGGCTCTGCGTACGGCGAGCTGCTCCGAAGCCTGACCGCGTTCGAGGGGGCCATGCTCCACGAGCAATGCCGCGCCCGCGGGGGCGAGGCCTGCGTCTGGCGGAGCGCGCCGGCGGAAGTGTACGAGTGATTCCGGCGGCGTCCGAGCTGCGCGAGGCGCTCGGCAGCATCGGCGCCGATGCGTGGCTGCTCTTCGATTTCCACGGTCTCAATCCCGTCGCCAAGCGGGTGCTCGATCTGCGGGGGCTCAACACCCGGCGGATCTTCGTGCTGCTGCCGAAGGAGGGCGAGCCGGTGGCGGTCGCGCACCGGATCGAGCTGCAAGGGTTCGAGGGATTTCCCGGCCGCATCGTACCCTACTCGAGGTGGGGCGAGCTGCATGCCGCCCTCACGCCGCTGGTCTCGGGGCGCACGCTGGCGATGGAGATCTCGCCGGACGACGCGGTGCCCTATCTCGACCGGGTCCCGTGGGGCGTCGTCGAGCTGCTCAAGCGGCTCGGCGCCACCATCGTCCCGTCGGGCGACCTGGTGACACGCTTCGCGGCCACGTGGAGCGCGGCCGAATGGGAGGACCACCGCGCGGCGGCGGAGATCCTCGCCGCGGTCGCGCGGGAGGAGCTGGCGCGCGCGGTGCTGGAGGCGGATCGAGGACTGACCGAGACGGCGATGCAGTCGCGGGTCGTGGCCGCGGTCGAGCGGCGCGGGCTCATGTTCAACGAGCTTCCCATCGTCGCGTTCGGCCCCAACAGCGCCAACCCGCACTATGAGCCGATCGCCGGTCGCGGTGCTCCCCTCGCGCGGGGTCATGTCGTGCTCCTCGACCTCTGGGCCGGGCGAAGCCGGGACACGGTCTTCGCCGATCAGACGTGGATGGGGTATGCGGGCGGGGAGCCGCCAGCCAAGGTGCAAACGGTGTGGGAGACGGTGCGCGCGGCGCGCGACGCGGCGGTGAATGCGGTGCGAACGGCGGCTTCGGGGCGGCGGCCGATCGCGGGGTTCGAGGTGGACCGGGCGGCGCGGGCCGTCATCGAGCGCGCCGGGTTCGGGCCGGCCTTTCTCCATCGCACCGGCCATTCGATCGACCGCGACCTTCACGGGTCGGGGCCGCACCTCGACGATCTGGAGACACACGACGACCGGCGTCTCGGACCCGGCGTAGGTTTCTCGGTGGAACCCGGCATTTATCTCGAGGGGGAATTCGGGGTCCGGAGCGAGGTGAACGTGCACTGGACCGCGCGGGGGCCGGAGGTGACTCCCGCCGAGCCACAACAGGAGTTGATCGTCGGGTAGCACCGGCTACTTGCGACCCGGCGAATTCTCCATTAACATCGCCTCCGTAAAATCCCCGTCACATTCTTCGTTCACTCCAGGGCTGGTGTCGGTTCGCGCGTCTCTCGCGGAGAGAAATGTTCGCGTTCGCGCTCGCAGGGCGACCGACGAGAAATGGGACGTGACCCACGCGGTGTTTCATTAGGCAACTGCTCCGGTTTCAGAGAGTTACGTCGAGGACTCGACTCCACGTCGAGTGCGTGACGTTTGCTTGACACTGGTTTTTGCGGGCTCCATATTAGTCAGCCGACCGGGCCGCGGTCGTCGCAGCAAACATTCATCGCTCAAAAAACAACGCAGGTGCCAATCCCGCAGCTGGGCCATCCCAAGTTGGGCCTTTGTGCCTGGGGAGTCGTTCGCACTCCTCGCTCCAAGCCGGCAGTAATCGCAGGTTCACGCCTTTGGAGGACGTATCCATGAAGCATTGCCGTGTCAGCGCCTTCGCACGCGTTGCGCGATTCGTCGCGTCCGCGGCGGTCGTCCTGAGTGTAGGAGCCGGAGTGCTCCACGCGCAGGGATCGACCGGTAAGATCGAAGGCAGGGTGCGCGACCAGGCGGGCGCACCGATTGTCAATGCGCAGGTGTTTGTCGTCGGGACGGCGTTCAGCGCCCTGACCAATCCGCAGGGCTACTACTTCATCAACAACGTACCGGCCAGCACGGTGTCGGTGCGGTCCGCCTTCATCGGCTACAAGTCGACCCAGGTGGAAGGCATCAAGGTGCTCGCGGGCCAGACCATCACGGTCGACGTCCAGCTCGAGCAGACCGCGGTGCAGATCCAGGAAATCACCGTGCTCACCAACCAGCAGCCGTTGGTTCCGCGCGATGAGGTCACCACGAAGCAGCGGGTGGATGGCCAGTTCGCCGACAATCTGCCGGTCGACCGTATCGAGCAGGTGCTACGGCTCCAGCCTGGCGTCACGGCGGACAACAGCGGCAATCTGTCGATCCGCGGCGGTCGCAATCGCGAAGCGGCCACGTATGTCGACGGTGTTCCGGTTCAGTCGGGTTATCGTGGTGACCGCTTTGCCGGCGCCGCCGCCGCGCAGATCTCGATCGCCACCAACTCGTTCGAAGAGGCCTCGGTGACCACCGGGTCGTCCTCGGCAGAGTTCGGCAACGCCAAGTCGGGCATCATCTCCATCGTCACCAAAACCGGCGGCAGCGACTATCAGGGCTCGTTCTCCTACGAGTCCGACGAGCCGTTCGGCGTCAACCACAGCGTCGGTCTCAACCGATTCCAAGGCAGCTTCAGTGGCCCGATCGCGGGTCGCTTGACGTTTGCGCTCAGCGGCAGTCTCGAGGGTCAGAAGGCGATCGAGGACGGTTTTAACAGTCAGGACGTCCCGATCTTCCTTCAGGCGGGCGTGGACACCACGGTCCGGCAGGTAAGCATCCTCGCCGACGATCCCACCACACCCTTCGACGAGCGGCTGACGGCCGACACCAGCGACGTCCCGGTATACAACTTCGCCGTCTCCCGTGGCAACTGCGACCAGTTCGCCAATGCGGGTGCCGACGGTGTGAGCGGTCCCGACGGCGCGTACATACAAAAGATCCAAAACAATTTTGGGCTGAGCTGCAACGGTGTCCGCCTGCCGGCCACGGCCAAAACGCTGTATACCACGTCAGGTAAGTTGAACTACACCTATGGCACCGGTTCGCGGGTTTCGTTGAGCGTGGCAACCAGCCGCAATCACGGTCATTCGTATCCCTCGGCTTCTCCGATCCGTTATCTGAACAACCTTTCGTTGATCGGGTCGCTCCAGGGTTTCAGCTCCAGGAACCGGTTGGGCACCCTCAACTGGACGCAGAACCTGGCGAAAAGCGCCGAGCGGGCCCTTGCGCTCGACGTCGCACTTTCGTACCAGGAGGACCAGACGGTTCAGGGCCCGCTGCTTCCGGAGAGCGATCTCTCGACCCGCGATCCCTTCGGTGGATTCATTCTCAAGCCGATGCACTTCCTGTTCGACTTCGACAACTTCCCGGTCAACGACGAGCTTATCAACAACATCCGGATCAACCAGGGCCGGGTCACGCCGTACGACGCAAACAACGGCGCCCAGTACAACGTCGTGGATCAGTTGCGCAATGATCCCTACGGCGTCTACGGTCTGTACCAGAACTTCGTGAACACGCAGGCGCTGGATTCCTGGACATTCGGGGAGAGTGGCGGGCCGGCCAATTCCGGCGGCGGTACCTCCGCCACCAACATGTATCGGGAGAGCCGGTACATCGGGAAGGCCACGCTGGACTGGCAGGCCGACCGCTACAACCGACTCAAGTTCGGCGGCGAGTTCACCCGTTACAGCATCAAGAGCTATTCTTCGTTCCTGGCAAGCAAGCTGTTCGAGGACGCCTATATCGAGAAGCCGATCCGGTGGAACGGCTTCGTCGAGGATCGCCTCGACCTCGGCGATGTGGTGGTGGTGGGTGGGCTTCGGTACGACTATTACGACACACGGGCTAGCCGTCCGGTCGCGACCGACTCGTTGGGTAATACGTATCGGTTCCCGCGCATTTCCACCATGCCGGGATTCGATCCCGCCAATCCAGCGGCGGCGTTCAAGCGCGACGAGAGCCACAAGTACCTGAGCCCGCACGTCCAGGTGTCGTTCCCGGTCACCGACCGGACCAACTTCCGCCTGTCGTACTCGCACCAGGTGCAGACGCCGGACTTCGGCCTGCTGCTTGGTGGCATCAATACTGACTTCAACAACACCAACACCAACCACGTCTACGGCACCGATCTCGACTTCGGCAAGACGATCACGTTCGAATTCGGCATCCGGCACGCCTTCAGCGACGACATGGTGCTCGACGTCGCGGCCTACAATAAGGACATCGTTTCCGATCCTGCCGCGCGACTGGTCGCCCTGTTCGATCCGGCCGACCGGGTGAACACCGACCTTCGAATCCTGACGAATCTCGACTTCGGCAACGTCCGAGGCCTCGACGTCCGTCTCGACCGCCGGTTCGGCAACTATTTCAACGGCACCATCAGCTACTCATACCAGCAGGCCAAGAACACCGGGTCTGATCCGTTCACGTACACCAACTACGGATCCCGGATCGTGAACCAGGTTGGCGGCAATAACGGCGCCCAGCCTCCCCCACAGGGAATTCTGCCGACCGATAATAGCCGGCCGCACACCTTGGCGGGCGCGCTATCGATCACCCTGCCGGGCGATTGGAAGAAGGGGTCGGCCCTGGGCTCGGTGTTCAGTAACGTGAGCGTGTTCTCAACGTTCCGGTACACCAGCGGCACCGCGTACAGCAGGTGTGGTGAGAGTCCCCAGGAGGAGAGCGTTCTCTCCATCGAGAACTGCAACGCGCTCTTCCCCGAGGGTATCAATACCCAGCGTATCCCTTCGTTCAAGGAGCTCAACACGAAGTTCACCAAGAGCTTCGGGATCGGCGGACTGGACCTGACCGGATACCTGGACGTGCGTAACCTGCTGAATTTCCGGAACGTCCTGCAGGTCTTCGCGGTCAACGGCGACGTTCGAAACGATGCCGAGCGTGCGGCGCATCTTCAGGCCGATCTCAACGATCTCGCTTCGGAACGCGACCTCAACAACGCCGTCGGGCCGGACGGCGCCATGGACCTGACGTTCAGTGGGTCCAGCCGGAGCGCCGGATGCAATGGGTGGGTGAGCACGAAGCAGAGTCCTGCCGCCGCCAACTGTATCTACCTGATCCGCGCGGAAGAGCGGTTCGGGAACGGCGATCAGATCTTTACCATCGAAGAACAGAGCAACGCCATCAATTCGCTGTATGACGCGGGTCGCGGTGAGCAGACCCAAACCGCTCCTGGCCGTCGCGCTCGTCTTGGCATCGAAGTCAACTTCTGATCGGAATGCCTCAGGCCGGCTCCCCCGTCCGCACTGCGGGCGGGGGGCCGTGCGGGGGAGTTGTGCAACTCTCTAAGGAGGACGGGATGCGTTTCTCGCGTTGTCAGCGTGTAATGGTGCGAGCAGCGGCGGCGGTTCTCGCGCTTTGCGTTGCCACCTCATCCGTGGCGCTCGCAAAGCCGAAGCCCGGCAAGCCCAACGGCTTCCAACTCTTTACCGCGGCCCAGCTCATTTTCACGCCCAATCGCGTGCAGTGCCGTGTCTTTGCGACGGGGCAGATGTGCGCCACCGGCTCGTCCACGGTAGGCGGCGGCATTTGGCCTCGCGGTACTGCCGACCAGTACATTTTCGGCTCCGGCATCAACCTGGCCGGTATCGTTGATGATGCGCTGCCAAAGAGCCAGAACGGATTCTCAGGAGATACCGCCGGCGCCTTTCTGAATAACACGTCCAGCAGCAGCAGTGACGCGGAGGCGCTTCAAGGAATTTTCAATTCCAACGATGCGGCCGACGTGGCGGCGTGGCCCGATGCGGCTCTCGTGCCGCAAGGCGACCTGTCCGCCGACTTCTTCGACCCGAACCTGCAGGGCAAGCTCGCGGCCTCGCAGGGCGATCTTTGGATGTTCAGCTGGGAGGGGAATCCCGCGCGTGCCGGAGATCGGCTGCACCCCCTCGGTCTCGCGATCGAGACTCGGGTGTTAGGGTGGAATTTCCCGAGCGGCAATCAGGATATCATCTATTTCATCTATACGCTGTACAACATCACCAGCACCAACCCGGCCGACTACGCGGCGATCCGTCCCGCCATGCAGCCGCTCCTGCTGCAGAAGGCCGCCGACTTCCAGGCGCTCAACTCTGCGAGGTACGGCATCACACTTCCGGCGGGGGGCTACACCATTAGGAGGCTGTTCACTTCGATGGTGGCGGATATGGACGTTGCCCAGGCGGACATCAACTACGCCGGGGTCAACGTCCCCGCCTCGTTAGGCTACACCTACGAGCACACGTTCAGCCTGGCCTCCGCGTTCGGCTGGACCTTCGATCCGGCAGTCTTCGGGTCGGCTCCGTTCTTCCCTGGTGTCGGTTTCATCGGTGTGAAATTTCTCGGAAGCCCAATCGATCCTGCCACGAGCCTGCCGGTCGGTCTGTCGCTGTTCGGAACTTTCTCGCGGTCGTCAGGTTCGCTTCAGGATCCGAACGACGACAAGCAGCTCTATCGGTACATCACTGGCGGATTGCTGCCGACCGACGGCGCCTGCTCGCTGTCGAACCCGATCCAGTCCAAGATCTGCTTCGTGAACATCTCGAGCCCGGCCGACATGCGCTTCTTCCAGTCCACCGGCCCGCTCGACCTCCCGCCCGGCGGCGCCGGGACGATCGTCCTCGCGTACATCTTCGCTGCGCCGGTGGCGAACGGGAACTGCCCCGGTCCGACCTGCGACGTCAAGCCGGCCGCCAACAACGCGGATCTCACGATCAATGGAGATCCGGCCCGGATGAATGCGGGAGTCAACCAGATCGATAAGATTGCCGGGTACATCGACAACAACAATGCCGATCCGACCCGGAATCCTCCCGACCCCGACCCGACCACGGTTACCCAGGACGAATACATCTCGGTCCCGGGTTCGCTCCTGGGCAAGGCCAAGGTGGCGCAGACGGTGTTCGACACCAAGTTCCTGCTGCCCTTCGCCCCTGAGCGGCCGGAGTTCTTCCTTGTCCCCGGCGACAACCAGGTGACGGTGCTCTGGTCCAGGTCTCCCACCGAGACAATTCCGGATCCGTTCTTCGCGATCGCTAGCGAGCCACTTCTAGGTGGCGCGCCGAACGCCCTGTACGACCCCAACTTCCGGGGCACCGACGTCGAGGGGTATCGGATCTACCGCGGCCGGGTGGACAACCCGAGCGAACTCGCGTTGATCGGTCAGTTCGACTACGGGCCATCCCCCGATGGTAAGGGGACCTTCACCGATTTTCGCGGCACTGTGAATCCGACGCCCAAATGCGCGCCGGAGCTTGCACTCTTGACCGACTGCCCCACGCTGACCGCCCCGCCGCCGCCGGGCACGCCTGCCAGCGGTTCTGTTGACGTAGACCTGGTCGGTACGGTCACCCAGGTCAATTTCGGCAACCGGGTGCTGCTGCAGGGCGGCGACGCACAGATCCTTCCGGGTGCATTGGACACCGCGTTCAAGGACATCAATGCAGGCCGGATCGGCCAGGGTGTGAGCACCGTGCTCACCAACAGCGGCGTCCCCTTCATCTTCATCGACCGCGGGGTGCGAAACAGTCTCCGGTACTTCTACTCGGTGACTGCGTTTGACGTGAACTCCCTGGCCTCGGGCCCCTCGAGCATCGAGTCGGCGCGCTCCACCAAAGCCGTCGTTCCGGTCTCGACGCCGAGCAATCAGACGATTGCGAGCTCGCTGGTCACCCACACCATCGGCCGCGGCGTGGCGATGGATACCATCATTACCGGTGCGCCGACTCTTGATCCGGTTACCGGCAAATTCAGTGGCCCGGCCCAGCCCGCCAACGGTGGCGTCATCGGATTCGTGGGTGAGTTCGCCTCCTCGGTGATCCAGCCGAGCCAGACCGGCGCGCTCACCATGCGGCTGGATAGCTTGACCATGGGCCAGTACAACGCCACGGCGGGCTTCGGCGGAACGGTTGGACCTGCGATACCCTCCAACTATTACGCCACACTTGCCAACGGCGTCGACAGCTTCAAGGTCACTATCCCCCTCACGCCCGCGCTGCTTGCCGGCGGTGGCGCCGGCATCGGGGTCGCCGAATCGGCCAGCGTGTTCTTCGAGGGCCTGACGGTCGATGCTCCAACAGCTCAGAAGTTCCAGGGCAATCCGCCATTCAAGCTGCAGGGCCAGGCGACGGTGGCCTTGCCATCGGGGGCCGAGGCGGGTGCTTGGGGCGTGGGTTGCCGCTTCGGGGAGTTCGGCGCCGCGTCCTTGGCGGGGGCCGACTGCCAGTACAACGGGTCGCGCTGGTTCGCCGGCCCCTCACCGGCGAATAACGAGACGGTGGACAACCCCCAGGCCGCCAACTGCGCCCCGAACTTCGGTCCGGGAGGTAGCGCCGAGCCACAGACCGCCGTGACCTGCGGCAGCGCTGCGAATCTCGTCAACGTCAACAACGCAGGCGCTCTGCCCGGGGTCACGACGATCCAGCAGATTCTGCCGTACATTCAGTTGAACGGGCAGTGGCGAAATATGGACTGGGTCCTGCCGACGGTGCGTCGGGCCGCCGACTTCAATGTGTACTGGGGCGTCGGGGGTCTGGTGGATTCGGTCATCGACGCGACGCACAACGTCCCCGTTCCTTTCGAGACCAGGATGGGTGCCGGCTTCGGCATCCTGAACCTGGCGTCCGGCGCCAACAGCGTGCAGGACGCCCGCCCAACCGTGCTTACCGCGACCGATCTCGCGTGCGTTGAGCCGTGGGTCTCGGCCACCATCCCGGAGCCCTCCGTCCGCATCCAGTGCGCGGGTGCCACGGCCGCGCTGAGCAACACGGCCCAGCTTGGGAGCGTGGCGTTCTTCAAGGCCAACCTCGCGGCATCGGCCACCGAGCCGCCCGCGACCGATCCCGGGTTCATCTTCTACATTGCGGGCGACATCTTCGTGATGTCGATGCCGGCGCTGCCGGCACAGGGAACGGTCTGGGCCCTGCGGTCATACGTGGGCACCATCACCGGGGCGCCGGGAGCCTATACCTTCACGCCCGCGCCAGTCCGGCCATTCACCGCCGTCGGCACCACGCAAGCACTCGAGTTCGGCGTCTCGAGCGTGGTGGCGGCTGCGAACAAGAGCGATCTAAGCCGAGTCCACACGGTCCCCGATCCGTACTACGTCAAGAGCAAGTACGAGTCGAGCACCGACCAGAAGATCCTCAAGTTCGTCGGTCTCCCACAGGACGCCATCATCCGGATCTACTCGGCGAGCGGCGTGCTGGTCCGCATGCTCGAGCACCACGGCGGCAACTATTCGCCGACCAGCATCTCGCAGGGCAGTGAGATCGACTGGGACCTCCGCAACCGAAACAACCAGGTGGTTGCCAGCGGTGTGTACTTCTATCACGTCGAAGCCGGCGACGCCCGAAGGGTGGGCCGCTTCACGGTCGTGAATTTCGCCCAATAGGCATCGACGGGGGCGGGCCGGCTCGGCCCGCCCCAACTTCCAGGAGATCGACATCTATGAGGAAGCTCACTGCACCTGGTTGGCTGTTCGCCTTGGGCCTGCTCGGCGGGATCCCGACTGGACTAGCGGCACAGAACAGCACCGGGCAGCCGACCGGCCAGGAGGACAATACCGCATACGGAACCACGTCGGCGGAATTCCTTCTGCTCGGTGCCGGCGCTCGCGGAACGGCGCTCGGAGGGTCGTTCGCCTCGATCGCCACTGACATCAGCGCTCTTTACTACAATCCCGCAGGCGTGGCGCTCCTGGAGCGGCCTGGTCTGCTGGTGGGCACCTACGACTACGTCGCCGACACGCGCTATTCCTGGGGCGGCGTTGCCTTCCCGTTGTCGGGCGGAAGCCGGACCATCGGATTCCAGCTCGGTACCTTCGGATTCAAGGACCAGCCGGTCTTTACCGAAGACCAGCCCGACGGCACTGGAGCCACCTATTCGGTCAGCGAGACCTTCATCGGCGCCACCTTTGCCCAGAACTTCTCCGACCGGTTCAGCGCCGGCCTCACGGCCAAGTATGTGGATGATAAGCTGGGAACGGTGAGCGGCAGTGCGTTCGCCGTGGACTTCGGCACCAATTTTCACGCATCGCTCAACAACCATCCGGTGAAGTTCTCCTTCGTGCTGGCCAACCTGGGGTCCAACCTCAGCTATTCAGGTACGGGACTCCAAGGCAACGTGCAGCGCGACCCGGTCACCGGCGAAGAACAAGTCCCCACGCTGCCCCAGCAGGCCAACTTGCTGACCAAGGACTTCCCGCTCCCCACCACCTTCCGGGTCGGGCTGGCCTACGACCTGATCACCGGCGATAACAACCGCCTCACGCTGCTCGGCGACTTCAGCCAGCCGAACAACAATACCCCGGGTTTCGCCTTCGGCAGTGAGTGGATGTCCAACAAGATCGGCGGCTCGGACTTCGGCTTCGCGCTTCGTGGCAGCTATACCTATACCGGGGCCAACGGCCTCGATCCGACCACCAGCACGACCGGCCTGAGCGACGAGGAGAACCTCCAGGGCCTGGCGTTCGGCGGCGGCCTGCAGTACGGACAGGGCACCGGCTTCGCCCTGGGTCTCGACTACGCATACAAGTATCTCGGCATTCTCGGCCCGACCAACTTCTTCAGCTTTTCGCTGGGGTGGTAGGGCGGGCTCGTCGGGGCCGCTTCCGGCGGCCCCAGCTTTTCCGGTGTAGCTGACATATGCCTGTATTTCGGCTGATGGCTCTTACGGCCTTTGCGGCATTGGTCCCCCGTGGCCAGGGGCTGATGCAACCCGACGCCTCACTGGTGCTCCGCACCGTCCGGTCGTATCGCGCGGAGCAGGGCCGCACCGAGGTCAATGCGTTCGTCCAGATCCCGTATATGGTCCTGGAGCCGACCTCGGACGAATCGGGAGGTGCGCTTAGTTACCGGGTCGCCGTCAAGGTGACCGATAGCACCGGCCTCACGCTGCTTCAGCAGTCATGGCAGAACCATGCCCCGGCCTCGGTGCGGCAACCTGAGGCGTTCGCCGTGGAGATGGTGCGGTTCTCGCTCGCGCCGGGGACTTACCGGCTCGAGGTGGGAGTCGAGGACTCGGTGTCGGGGCGGCGAGTGGCGTCGACCGCTGATGTGGAGGGCTTCAAAGCGATTCCGCCAGCATCGGATCTGCTGCTCTCCCCCAAGATCCGGCCGGCCACGGCCGACGATACGGTGCCGCGTCCCGCGGAGCTCCGGTGGGGACGAATGTTGGTGACGGCGGCCGCACAGCTCGAGCTCACACCGCTCCGGTCTACGGCGTTCTACCTGCTCGAGGCGTATGCGGCCAAGGAAGAAGCGGGAACACTCACGCTCACGGTCATGGACTCGACCGGCAAGCAGCTCACGACCACGGCGCCAAACAAAGTCATGGTACCGGTCGGTGGTGGGGTGCTCAAGGGACAACTCGACCTGAGCGGTCTTCCCCCCGGCCGATACACGATGACCGCCGGGCTCGATTTGGGAGGTCAGCAAGTGGAGCGCTCGGCTGGGTTCACCATGGCCGCGCTCGACGAGACGCTGGAAAAGGACGTGGCCCGACGTGAAGCGGCGATGGTAACCGATGAGGGCTACTTCGCCGCCATGAACGAGCAACAGCTCGAGGAGGCCAGGGCTCCTCTGGTCCTGATCGCCAACTCGGGTGAGCTGTCGAAGTACAGTAAGGACCTGAGTCCGCGAGCCAAGCGGCGGTTCATGACTGAGTTCTGGCAGCGGCGCGATCCGACGCCGGACACACCGGTCAACGAGACCCGGCAGGCTTTCTACGATGCCATCACGCACGTCGACAAGCAGTACGGCGAAGGCGGCCGAGCGTCAGTGGCCGGGTGGCGAACCGATCGGGGACGCATCTACGTTCGCAATGGCGCGCCCGATGAAAGCTTGGACCGGCCGCAGGAAGGCCGGTCGCCTCCGTATCAAGTCTGGCGCTACCGTCGGGGAAAGGACCGGTACTTCATCTTCGCGGATCGCTCCAACGGGCTGGGCACCTTTCAGCTCATCTACACTAACGACCTGAAGGAAAACAGTCTTCCGAACTGGCAGGAGATCCTGCACAAGGAGGACGCCATCATCGATATCGAACGGTTCCTTGGACTCGAATTGAGAACGCGGACGCTACGATAGACTCGAGAGCCCGGGCTCTCCTTTCTTTGACCCTTGAAACGAGGTGCGGAGCATGAATCGGTTGACATCTGGTCTGGTATCACTGTGCGCCCTCTTTCTCGCGGTCGGCTGCAACGGCGACCCGACCGAATCCCTGCGCGCAAACGGGGTCGATAAGCTCGTCGCGGCGCCTTCATCGATTTTCTTGCAGCTCGGCGAAACCAAGTCGGTGGACGTCGGGGCGTTGGATGCTCAGGGCAATGCGCTTGATTTCGACTATGTGGTCACCTCGCAAGGGACCGGAATCTCGGTCAAGCGTGACTCCAGCTTCCGTGGCGTCTTCCTCAGCGATTCGACCTTCGCCGTGCCGCCGACGGACAGGCAGTTCCGGTTCACCATCACGTCTACCGCGTACGGCGCGACATCGTTCACGGTCAGCGCCGGTGGCAAGGACGTGGTCGTTCCGGTCCAGGTCATCGCGCAAAACGCGATTGCGGCGACCTTCAGCCCAGCCGTGCCGAATCTGGGTGATACCGTGACAATCACGGCGCCGGCGGGCAATACGTTTACCCAGACGGCGGTGCTGCATATTGGCGCGAACCCCGACTCACTCAATCCTGTCATCGTGGAGCGAGATCCGGCCGGCGCGTTCATCAAGTTCATTGCGCCGCCGAACGTCAACGGACCGATCACCATCACTGAAGTAAAGTCCGTTGGGGCACCCGATTTCACGTTCAGTCCGGCGACGGTCGACCTGCTTACGACTCCCGCCTTC
>DATBSO010000125.1:0-62185 GCA_036559745.1 Gemmatimonadales bacterium
TGCAGGGCTTGATCGCGCAAGGTTGGCATCGAAGCTGTGTAGTACACGTCGCGGGGTGGAGCAGTCTGGTAGCTCGCCGGGCTCATAACCCGGAGGTCGTGGGTTCAAATCCCACCCCCGCTATTGGGCGGAACGGCGGTACAGCGGAACTCCCGCCGTACCGCCGTTCCCTCTGGGGCGGTTAGCTCAGTTGGTTAGAGCGCCACGTTGACATCGTGGAGGTCACAAGTTCGAGTCTTGTACCGCCCATCGAGCCGCGCCCTTAGCTCAATTGGATAGAGCATTTGACTACGGATCAAAAGGTTGGGGGTTCGAGTCCCTCAGGGCGCATGACGCCGGAGAAAGGTGAAAGGAGAAATGGATTTCCGCGGGAAGCCTCTTCTCCGTTCCCCGTTATCCTTTCACTGCAGTCACGGGGCGTAGCGCAGCCCGGTTAGCGCGCCTGCTTCGGGAGCAGGAGGTCCCCGGTTCAAATCCGGGCGCCCCGATTGAGTCAGCGAATCCCTGCCGTCAGTTGCGACGAGCAGGGATTTTTCGTTCTCACCGTGGCGAGGCGCGCTACTTGGCTGGCTGGTCGGACCGAACTGGAACCTGACGCATGTTGGGACCGATCCGGAAAATCCTCAGAATGAGTGCCCACAGGATGGAGAACACGATCACCGGTGTAAGCACCGCCATGACTATGAGAAATCCAATCGCTCTCGCGAGGCGGGTGACGTGACGGTGGAATTTCATCTCATCGCAGGTGCGCGTCGAAAAAGTCGGCCATTCGGGCGATGATCGTCGTCTTGGCTGGGGAGATCGGTCCGTCCGTCGGCATCAACCCGTGATCCGCATGTGACACCAGGACTACGCTCGACGCCACCCCGTCAGCGTGGAGCAGATCGTTCATCCGCTGCGACTGCTCGGGCGAGACGAGCTCGTCATCTGCACCAGCGATGAAAAGGAACGGACTCGCGTCAGGGGACACGTGGGAGGCCGGACTCGCCTCGATCAGCTCCGGCGACGTGGGGTTCGGCCAGCTTGGGAATTCCGCGCTGTAGTTGTCGTTCAGCTCGGCGGTGCGCGTCAAGTCGGTGATGGCCGACAAGGCGATCACCGCCTGGACCTCACTGGACTGGTCGTGGAATCCACCCGCATCGTCGAATGTCGAATGTCCGCTCGTCGTTCCCATGAGGCCAACGAGCTGCGCACCCGCACTCGATCCCCACACGCCGACCCTGGCAGGATCCAGCCCATAGCGATCCGCATCGGCACGCAGACGCCGCACGGCACACTTCACATCCTCGATCTGAGCCGGATACTTGTGGGCCGGCGCCAGCCGATAGTCGAGGCTCACCACGAGGTAACCGCGGTCCAGCAACTCGTTCGCGATATCAGAAAACCAGAAGCCGGTGGAACGGCTCCCTGACGTGTAGCCGCCACCGTGTACGTGGATCGCGACGGGCAGGGGCCGCGGGTGAGTGTTATCGGGAACGTACACGTCCATCACCGGCGATACGCCCCCGATCGTGCAATAGGTGCGTCCGAGGAGCGTGGCTTCCCCGTAACTCACAGTCATCGTGAGGGTCTGGTCCAGATTCACGCCCTCCACGTCAGCCGAGAGCACAATGGACCCGACGTCATCGGAGACGATTCTTCCGGACGCCGAGCCGTCCGGGCCGGTCCCACCCACCGGCTGCGTGAGCGTGTGTCCGGCGCCCGTTGCGCTCAAGTGGACCGCCGCACCGGGAATCGGATTCTCATAGTCGTCCTTCGCCTCGACTCGAACGACGGTGGTGTCTCCGAGGAGCTTTGCACCGCTGGGGACCCAGATGATTGATCGCGAGCGGCTCACCGGTCCGGGGAGGGCCGTCGCGACGAACACGACGCTCGAGCCGGGGATCGAGCTGCTCGTGGCGCGGAGAGTGTCCTCGCCGGACTTCGTACTCAATATCCAGCTGAGAGGAGCTGCGCGTCCGTCGGACCCCGTCGTCACCTGACTGGGCGAGACAGCGCCGTTCACAGCCTCGAACACGACGTCGATGCCCGCGACGGCATTCCCGTCGTCGTCGCGGACCTCCACAATCGGAGCCGTCGCTACCTCGCCACCGGCCGGGGCCTCCTGTCCTGAGCCGGTGATCGGGACGATTGTGCTGGGCGGAGCGACCAGACTCGTCGCCGAGAGGGAGGCTGGCGGCAACCCTTCGACGGACGCGGTCGCAGTTTCTGCACCTGACATAGGCCCGATTGTCCACGTCGCTCGTGCGATCCCATCGGCATCAGTCGAAGCAACGCCAGGATCGAAACCTCCGTCTCCTTCGTCTGCGTCGAACGCCACGTCCACCCCCACTACCCCGTCACCCGCCTCGTCAGTGACCTGCACCGCCACGGGGTTGGCCAGCGGTCGCCCAGGCCTGCCGGACTGCCCGTTACCAGCGATGACTTCCAGGGTGTGTGGCGTCCGCGATCCGGGGCCGGGGATGTCCTGTCCTCCGCCGCACGCCAGGAGCGCGACGGACAGCCCACTCGCCGCGAGGCGTATGGTGGCTGTCCGCAAAGCCGTAGGGCGCTCACACGACAAATCGGACCTCCGGGCGCCTGGCGTTGCGATTGGGATGAGGTTAAGAGACGCCGTACGATACTCGAGGCGTGCTCGCGACCGCCAGCCCTCCTGGACGACTACAAGGCCGGGCCCAGCGACGGGGTAGTGACGCAATACCTTTTAATTCAACAAGATACATTGCATGCTGGTCACGCCTTCCAGCTCGAGTGCCTTCCATCACCACATCACAAACCGTTCAGTGCTACTTTACATTCGGGTAGAGTTCCATTCACAAGGATACTAGGGATAAGGTCTCGATGATCGACGGCACGACCCTCATGGGTGTGGCTGCGCCAGTTGGCGAAGGAAGCCCGTGGTCGGCCTACCAGGCTGCCGCCCGCGACCTCGACGCGCTGGCAGCGGACACTGTCCCGGGTCACTTGCGCGCCCGGATCGCGATCCTCGGATCGTTCACCCTCGAGCCATTTCTCCCTGTCCTTCGAGTGGAAGGCGCCCGCGCCGGCTTGTGGATCGACGGGTACGTCGGTGCGTACGGTCAGTACCTCTCGGAGCTGCTCGACCCGAGCTCGGCCCTCTACCAGTTCAAGCCGGATGTCACCTTTCTCGCCATCGATAGCGATGTGCTGTGGAATCAGCGGTGGGCAGCGCCGTCGCCCCTGGGCAGCGAACCGGTCGTCGGTGGTCTTTTCGGGCCGCTGTTTTCGGGTCTCGAGACCTTCGAGAGAGCCGGCACCGGTCTCGTGGTCGTCAACGATTTTCCACTCCCGCGCCGCAGCACCGAAGGCGTGAATGCATTCCGGAACAAGGGCACATTCGCGCACACGGTCGCGCACGCCAACAAGCACCTTCGTCTGCGCCTCGCGGCTCGCCAGCACTCGTTTCTCTTTCCGCTTGCCGATGTCGTGTCGCAAATGGGGCGTGTCAGGGCCTACAATTGGCCGTCCCACTATCGCGGGCACGTGACATGGTCCGACGCGCTCATGTCGGCAGTAGCGCGCCGTTATACGGGATTCGCACTTGCAGCCCTCGGCAAGGCGACCAAATGCATCGTTCTCGACCTCGACAACACACTGTGGGGCGGCATTCTCGGCGAAGACGGCGCGGAGGGCATCGCGATCGGACCTCAATGGCCGGGACAGCAGTTTCTCGATTTCCAGCGGGAGCTTCTCGATCTCCAGCGCCAGGGCCTGCTCCTGGCTGTCTCCAGCAAGAACAACGAGCACGAGGTGCTCGCCGTCCTGCGGGATCATCCGCACATGGTGATTCGCGAGGAGCACCTGGCAGCCATGCGGGTAAACTGGGATGACAAGGCTACCGGGATCCGGTCGATCGCGCACGAGCTGAACATTGGACTCGATCACATGCTGCTGATCGACGACAGCCCCCATGAGCGCGCCTGGGTGCGCGAGCAGATCCCGCAGATGCTGGTCCCGGAACTTCCGGCCGACGCCGCGCTCTACGCGGACTGGATCGGATCCCTGCCCTCGTTACTGGTGCTGGGGCAGACGGCCGAGGATGCGCGCCGCACGGAACAGTATCATGAGTCCAGGAGTCGCGAAGCGTACCGCGCATCGGTGGGAACGACGGAGGACTTCTTTCGTGGGCTCAAGCTCAGGGTCGTCATCGAGCAGGTGACGGACAAGACCATGGGGCGGGTGGTCCAGCTGCTGGCCAAGACCAACCAGTTCAACCTGACGACACGGCGCCACGACGAAGCCGCCATACGCCGGCGGGTCGCGAGCGGGGAGTGGCGGGTCTACACGATGCAGGTCACCGACCGGTTCGGAGACTTCGGTCTCACCGGAGTGGCCATCGCTGAGCCGGCACCCGGGGTCTGGCACATCGATTCCCTTCTCATGAGCTGCAGGGTGATAGGAAAGTCGGTCGAGAGCGCCCTCATCGCGCGGATCGCGGCAGACGCCCGCGCGACGGGAGCCCACGTCCTGTCCGCCGAATTCATCGACTCCGGTCGTAACCAGGCGGCGGCGTCCTTCCTGAGCACCCACGGATTCGATAAGACGTCGAGTGGAGGATTCGTCCGGAGCCTCGAGGCACCTGGACCGACCTGGCCGGATTGGATCGAGAGCGGCGCGGAGATTCCAGAGACCCGCATCGCGGTGGGCCATCGTTGATGCCACCTCAGCAAGCGATTGAACTTCGGGTGAGAGAGCTGCTCTCCCAGGTGACCGGTGAGCCGATCGAGGTCATTGGCCCCGGCTTTTCCCAGGCCACGGCCGCATCGTGGACTTCGCTCATTCACCTGATGCTGGTCTCACAAATCGAGCGCGAGTTCGCAACCACGCTGACCAACGACGAGATTCGCGATCTCACGTCGTTCGAGCGGATCGTAGACCGTCTCGCCCGACCCGGATGAGCGTCGGAATCGATCTGGAGCGGCTCGATACGCTGGATCGTTTCGACCATGCGGCCGTTGTACGCGCCGGTCAGCGGCTGCTTGGCGTTGCCGAACGTCGCTGGTGCGCCAATCAGGCTTCCCTCGCCCAGGCGGTCATCGTCATCTTCTGCTGCAGGGAGGCGGCCTTCAAATGCCACGGGAACTCCGCAACCGTCCTCGACCTGGCCCTCGTGCCGACAGGCGACCTATCGTTCGGAGAGGCGACGCTCAGCGCTCCCCGTAATGCCGAGATTGCGGTTGCCTGGCGCGTCGTCGACCATCAGGTACTCGCTATCGCAGCCTCAGGACCCTCCAACCTTCCCTCGGAACTGCTGCGACGTGTGAGTGGCTCGCACGAGGCAACCGTCTTTTGAGGAGCGCAATGGCAGAGATCAAGCTTGGCAGCACGGTGCGCCGGCTCCGGGAGGCGAAGCGGTTGTCGCTGCGTGCCATCGCGGAACAGTCGGGATTCTCCGCGAGCTTCATTTCACAGGTCGAGAACGACCAAGCGTCGCCATCCATCGCGTCCCTCGAGCGTATTGCCGGCGCTTTCGGCCTCACGCTCGCCGAGTTCTTCCAGGAGCTCGACGGGACTGAACCCGCCTCGCGTCTCGAACCGGAAGCCAGAGTGACGTTCCGGAGCGAATGGTCGAAGGCCCATATCGCCTACCTCTCGACCGGCCATCCGGCCGCGAGAATCCTTCCCCTCTTGGTGACGCTCGACGCAGAGGGGAGCAGCGGTTCTCGGCCCTTCCCGGCACCCTCCGAGGAGTTCGCGCTCGTGCTCGAGGGGCCTGTGGTGCTGACCACCGGTCGTGGAGACCAAGTGCTCGAAACCGGTCAAGCTGTGACGATCCAGGCAGGCGAAGCTCGACGCTGGCATAACGCGACCAGCGGGCCGGTCAGGTTCCTCATCGTAGCCGTGCGTTAACTCGCTCCCTCCGAGCATCCAAGATGGCAAGGTGGAACTCGGTTCGCCGGGCGCTGGTGCCGACCTTCATCGTCCGGATTTACTACCTGATTCGGCACGGGGCCGTGATCAGTGCGCGGTCCGAGGTCGATCTCGTGGGAAGCACTCATTGGGGTCGGGGCTGCGTCATCTCGGCATTCACCAAGATCAAGATTTTCGGCCCATTCACGATGGGCCGGCGGGTGCAGATCGGCAGTAATACGTTCATTGGTGCGGGGCCTGGTGGTCTGACCATCGGCGATGACGTCCTGATCAGTCCCAACTGCACGATTCTCACGACCAGCTATCGCTACGACCAGATCGGTGTCCCGCTGCAACAGCAGGATTTGTCCAGCCAGGGCGTGCGCATCGGCCATCGGGTGTGGGTCGGCGCCAACTCGGTCATCATTGATGGGAGCGACATCGGCGACGACGTGATCGTCGCGGCGGGGTCGGTCGTCAGCGGGCGCATTCCTGAACGGTCTATCATCCAGGGCAACCCAGCGCGGGTGGTGTTTACCCGCCGTGCCACTGGCTGACCACGACAGCCGCCGATTGTTTTTTCAGGGGCGCGCGCCAAGCACCCCGCGTACTAGCGGTCCACGACCGCCCGCGGAGAGCCAGCCGGCGTCCACCCGCTTGAACGCGTACGGCGTGGCATACACCGACAGGTACATGTCGTCGCGTTCTCTCGGCAGGTCCGCGCCGGCGTAGCTCCGCAACACGTCGCCCATGACGTTGACGATGGTCACGCTGTCACCCAGCAGCTCCCCACGATCAGGCAGATAGTATGCTCCGAATGCGTCGAGCCGCTCCCGCGCCGCCGCCGCCGGAATGGCGTTCGCGTTGGGGGCCTCCTCGAAGGCGGCCGGGGCCGAGCCGTGATCACCCTGGAGCAGAATCACCGGTGGAACATCGGATTCGCGAATAAGCCTCGTGACCAGATCGAGGAGCATCCGGTTCAGGCATTCGATCTGTCCCACATAGCGCGCTCCGTCGACCGCGGCGTCGGTTCTTTCACCAGCGAGAGGCCGGCACGCCGAGTCGAACGTGAACGGCTTGTGCGGACTCAAGACGTGGGCAAAAGCGAACACCGGACCTGGCACCGAGGGAACCCGCGCGAGCGCGGCGAAGGTGTGCCGCAAATGGTCGGCATCCGCTGAATGCCATTCGGCGCTTCGGTGAAGCAGGTCGAGGACTGACGCGTTCCGCAGGTCGCGCCGCAGCTCGGTGCGGCCCAGCTCGCGCACGAGGTCGAAGGTGCCACCCGGGCCGGCCTGCCAATCCGCGTGTGGGCTGTGCCTCGTCGCCGGCCACCAGAGGGAGGGGAAGAAGGCGAACCGGTAACCCCGCGACGCGAGAAAGCTGGCGGCGCGATTGTTCTCGACCAGGTAATTCGGAACAGTCGGGTCCGCCGTACGAGCGCCGACGTCTCCGGTGATTTCCGTGAGATGGCTGGCGTTGAGCAGCGACGGAATCGACAAGACGGTGTGCAGGTAGTTGCTGTGAACCGCCGGCAGCTCGAACCCGAGACTGCGGAGGCTGTCCAGGAACACGTGGTTGTCGAAGCCATACCGGGCGCGCGTGGCATCGGCGTTGGCGTATTCGTCGAGGACGATGAGATAAATGTCACGCGTCGGGCCGGATATCGCGCCGGGCCGGGGCCGAATCGGCTGCGCCAGCCGGCGCACCAGCTCGCTTCCGTGAATGGCTCGATAGTCGCGCCACTCGGTTCTCCCGATGGAGAGCGCCGACCATCCGACCAGGATGCCGCCGACCATCGTCAGAAAGGTGGTCATCCGGTCGAGCACCGCCGGCCGGCGGAGCAGCCACCAGCCGAGGAAGACGGTGACGGCGACGCCGAGCGGAAGGAGCGCCGCGTGCGTGATCAGGTCGCCCCGACGACCCACGCGGTCGACCAGCGGAACATATCCCCAGAACCAGAGGACGGTGGCGAGCACCGCCAGAGGCGGGAGACGGCCGTCCCACCTCCCTCGCGCCAGGAGGGCGCTCAGGCCAAAGACGAGCCCACACCCGAGGAGCAGGGCGCACACGACGACGACGAGATCCGTGATGCTCGATTGCCCGGGGTTCGCCGCCACCATGTGCACCGCGGGGATGATCGCGAGCAGGAAGGGATACAGACGAGCCGGACTCCGGCTCACGACGTAGTGCTCCGATGGCAGGACGTCATCAGATAGACCGTGCGGCCGGAGTCGGCGATCGGGTGCACACCGTCGATCGCAAAGTGCTGTCGAAACGCGTTCTCGAACCCGGCGGCGGAATACCCCGGAAACACATCCGCCCGATTGCGCAGTAGTCGCTGGACCTGGGGATCTTCTTTGGGAACGAACTCGATCACCAGGCGATGGGCCAGGCGCGATAGGAACGACGCGATGTGTTCGAGCGGGAGGTTGCGACCGATGGCGAGGTGATGCACCAGCGCCAGCGCCAGCACCGTATCGGCCGGTCCGCGCTGTTCCAGTGAGAGCCGCTCGGTGTGGGCCCATCCCTGCGCGGGCGACGGGTTGGCGAGATCGAGCAGCAGCGGCAGAATCGCCGTCTCGCCATCGGACTTTATTCGGCGGTAGTTGCGCTCGACCGCCGCGGGATCAATATCGAACCCGAGTACCAGGTCCGCGACCGTGCTCGCGATGCGGCTGTAGTCCCCGGTGTTGGCGCCCAGGTCCCACACCGTCCGCGGGCGGACGCTGGTGAGCATGGTCGAGACGATGTCACGCTTGGCATTGCTGGCGGCCTGGGAGTACCCGTTGTCGCCGGCGTACTCGGCCCACTCCGTTCCGGCCGGCGTCCAGTCCAGACGCTCGATCCTGCCCTTCAAGCTCCCCGTCAGCGCGAGCAGCGCGTTGCGCGCGACCGGACGATGCCGGCCGTTCCTTGGCGCGACGGCCGAGTCGGCGTAGCGGGATTGCGCCTTGGCGTGGAGGTGCACGTGAAACAACACCGCGGGGTTGAGCCAGCTGGCGAGAGGCAGAAGCCTGCTGCCCAGCTCCAGCGGTACGCCATCGAGCGATGACCGCAGGAGCTGCGCGCACCGCACGTCCCGCCGGCTCATCAGGAGCAGCGGGACGAGAAAGTGTTCGCAGAACTGCCGGTAGGCTGCCCACGCGCTGCCTTCCTCCCGCGGCTCGAACGACAAGGTATCAATGAAGACCGGACGACCGCCTCGGAACTGCACGTTGTACGCGCTGGCGTCGCGCAGCACGAACCCCCGCTGCAGCGCCCGCTCCTGCAACGTGAGTGTCAGGAGCGCGGCATCGCGCAGCTGCCCGAACGACCATTCATAAGGATAGGAGATGAACGGGATCGGCTCGGGCTCGAGTACGGCCGCCGCGTCACCGGTCGCGGCAAGCTCGAGCGACGCAGGACGGTGAGATACCACCAACCCCTCGCCGGCGAGCTCGTCGTAGAGACCCGAACTGATGAAGGCTTCGAACGGGCCCGCGAAGGACCGATTGACCTGGCGGTAGAGAACGCCGTCCCGGGTGAAGACGAACCCGCTGGGATCGCGGAAAGACCCGTCTACCGCTTGCCAATCCACCGCTGGCTGCCGGGCAGGAGCGACCGAAAGAACGACTTCGCGCCCTCACGCACGCGAGAGAACATCGCGAGCGCAGACAACGCTCCCGCTGCGATCGCCTGGAGCATCAGACTCCCTGCGGTGGGATCGATATACATGCTGGCCTCTTTCGGAGCGGGGCGACGTGACGGTTTGAACGGGTGCCCGTGACCATCTCGTGACGATTACAGCAACGATACGCAACGTCGGCGGGGGGCGAAGTGATCTGACGCACACTTGGATCCGGCTGGATCGCTCCTGTCTTATGTCTCGGCAGGATAATCGGTTATGGGCGGGATTGACAAGGCTCTCAACTGGCGAGCAGACGCCGCACCTCCTGGTTGAGCGCATGGAGCTGAAATGGCTTGGGGACAACCGGTCCGGGCAGCCAGAATCCGTCCCTGCCGTAACCAGTAATGAAGAGTACCGGAGGCGGGTTCGGGGTCATGCCGATCCGCTCGGCGAGCTCCCTTCCATCCATCACCGGCATGACGATATCGGTGATGACGAGATGAATCTCTTCGGACGCCGCCTCGTAGATTTTCCAGGCCTCGAGGCCGTTGTCTGCTTCGAGAACACGGAACCCCTCTCCTGCGAGGGCGCGGGCGACGACGCGTCTGAGGTCGGCTTCGTCATCCACGAGCAACACGGTGTGAGAGACCATGGACTCCTCGTTCAACGAACTCCGCGCCCGAACAGCAGATGGGGTGAATTTACGGGCGCTCCACCGTGGCGCCGTGACGGATGACACGGAGACGTACCCGGCTCTCCAAGGTTAGCTTTGGGCGAAATGTCATCCACACAGACCCGTTGCCTGCTCCTCCTCGTCGACGGCCTCCGACCCGATGTCGGAGAATCGATGCTCGACGCCGGCGAGCTTCCTCATCTGTCGGCAATGGTCCGGAGAGGCGGGCGTGCCCGCGCGATCACCGTCTTTCCTTCCACGACCAGTGTCGCCTACTTGCCCTTCCTCACCGGATGCACGCCGGGCCGTTGCAACATCCCCTCGATCCGATGGATGGACCGAAGAAGGTATGCCGGACGCTGGTGGCGCGACCGGCAGTGGATGCGGAGCTACTGCGGATACCAGGCGCCGGGGCTCGACGGCGACATCGCACCGGACGTTCGTACCGTCTTCGAGCTGGTGCCCGAGAGCCTGGGCATCTTCACGCCGATCGCCCGGGGACTCGCGCCCGCACGTGATCCCTCCCGGTTGGAGCGGCGCTTCTGGGGCTCGCTGGCCCATTTCGCCCTCTGGCACCAGCCATCCGATGACGCCGTTTCCCGTCATCTGCTCCGTGCCGTGGATTCACACTGGCGATTCGTCTTCGCGCAGTTCCCGGCGGTAGACGGGTACACCCACCAGACCACGCCGGATTCCGAACCGGTGAGGCGAGCGATGCGACGGGTGGATGCGACCGTCGGGATGGTGTGCGACCGGCTTCGCCAACGAGGGGAGCTGGACTCGACGCTGCTGCTAGTGGTGAGCGACCATGGCGCCACTTCGGTGCATACCCACCTCGATCTGGCCGACTGGTTCCGCGGACAAGGCGTGCCGACCCTCTCGCACCCTGTTCTCTGGGAGCGGAATGCCCGCGCGGCGGTCATGGTCGCGGGCAACGGCTCCGCCATGGTCTATGCTCGGCCGGGGGAGCCCAGGGATCGGCGCTGGCCCGTCGAGCGGCTGAGGAAGCCGGAAACATTCGGCACCCGTGGAGACGTGATCGCGGCGTTGCTCGCGGAGCCGTCGGTGGCGCTGGTGGCGGGCGAAACGGGAGACGGGAGCGTGTGGGTGGGGAGCCGCGATGGCGGCGCGCGCCTCTCGGTAACGGGATCCACCCTCACCTACCAGCCGCTCGACGGTGACCCGCTGGGCATCGGCGGTCCGCGCAGGTCCTCGACACGCGAGTGGCTCGAGGCAACCCGCGACGCGGCCTATCCCGATGCTCCCTATCACCTGATCGATCAGTTCCGTAGCGACCGAACCGGCGATCTCGTTGTAGTGGCGCGGGAAGGATTCGATTTCCGCCGCCGCTTCGAGGTGCCCGAACACAAGGCCGGACACGGCAGCCTCATCCGAGCCCACATGCAGACGCCGGTGTGGACCAGCGAGCCGCTATCGGAACCCGCGCTCCGAACGGTGGACCTCTTCCCTGCCATGCTCGATTGGCTCGACGTCCCGATCCCGCGCGGGATCGACGGCGAGCCCGTGTGGCTACCCAGGTCCCGCGCCCGAACGGAGCGCGAGCGTCTCGTCCCGGCGACGCGCTAGCCCACCCGACTCGCCTTGATCGGCGGCACGGCATCCTCCTATACTGGATGGGCCCGCCGGAACCGCACCATTCATCAACGACCGCGTCCTCGTTCGGAGGCCCTCATGCCTCGGCACCGGGTCCTGATCTCGACGGTCATCGTGCTCGTGATCGGACTCCACGCGGTGCCGGTCCTCTATCGCTCGGAGCGGGGAACACTGTGGCCGTTCATGCAGTGGGCGATGTACAAGGGCTCGAGTCCCCCCGGTCCCATCCAGACACGGGTGAGACGCATCATCGCCACCACGGCACAGGGGCATGAGCAGGAGGTGACCCCGGCCTGGCTGGGACTCAGCATCACCGTGCTCGAGAGCTGGTACCTGCGGCCAATGGGCACCGGCGATTCCACCGCGGCCCAGCGCCTGATGGACCGGCTCAACCGCGACAGAAATGACCCCATCGTCGCGCTGCGACTGGAGAGCGCCCTGTACACGGTGACCGACAGCGGTATCGTCGAGCGGGACAACCCGCCCGTCGTCTACCACGGTCACGAGCCGGAGTCGAGGTGAGCGATTAGCGTCGCCCGAATGATCGAGCGCTGGGAGGCGTACTGGTTTCCCACGGCGCCGACGCGCAACCTCGCCATCTGCCGCATCGTCGCGGTCGCGGCGCAGCTCTTCCTGTTCTACCCGTCGCTCGAAGAACATGTCAACCTGCTGCGGAAGAACTCCGAGTTCATCGAGCCCCAGATCATGGTCCGGGCCATCTCGGCGCTACTCCCGCGCGAGGTGGTGTTCACGCCCTCGGCGGTCACGGCGCTGTACTGGATCACCGCCATCGCGGGAGCGGCGGCGCTGATCGGGCTCTTCACACGGATCTCCCTTCTGCTGTTCGCCCTGGGCACCTGGTTCTTCGTCTCCCACCTCTTCTCCTACGGCGACCGCCACCACACCGAGGCGGTCTTCTGCATCTTCCTCATGCTCCTCGCGCTCTCGCCCTCCGGTGAGGAGCTCTCGGTCGACGCGGTCCTCCGCCGCCGGCGGGGCAAACCGGCGCGATACCCGTCGGGCAATGCCGACACGGCCATCTGGCCGCTCAAGCTCGTCCACGTGCTCCTGGCGCTTACCTATTTCTCGGCCGGCATGAGCAAGCTGATCGCGAGCGGGCCGCGGTGGCTCAACGGGTATACCCTGCAGAACCACGCCTTTCAGGACGCGTTCAACCGCGGATTTCCTGTTGGAATCTGGGTCGCCCAGCACCACGGCGTGGCCCTGTTTCTCTCGTACGTCACGATCTTCTACGAGGTGTTCTTCTTCCTCTCGCTGCTGTTCCCCAGGACGGCGCCGCTCTTCTTCCTCGGCGGCATCGGATTCCACATCGGCCTGTATCTCACCGGGGGCTACGACTTCTTCCAGCACATGGTGCTGCTCGCGCTTCTCCTCGTCTTCCTCGCACCTCCCTGGTGGCGAGCCTGGCTGAACAGGTCCTGGGCGGTGTTCCGCTCGCGGGAGCCGGCGGAAGTCCGGTCCTGATCCTGACACCCACCCGGTCCTTCAGGAATCGACCCTGTCGCCCATGACCGATTCCCGAGCGCGAAACGCTCGACTCGCCATATTCGCGATGTTCTTCCTCTCGGGCGCTGCAGGCCTCGTCTACGAGGTCGTCTGGGCACGCCAGCTCGTCCTCGTCTTCGGCAACACCACGCAGGCCGTGTCGGCGATTCTCACCGGCTATTTCGGAGGAATGGCGATCGGAGCACTCGTTGGCGGTCGGATGGCCGACCGGGTCCGCCGGCCGCTGCGGTTGTATGGAATCCTGGAGCTGATACTGGTGGCGGTGGTTCTGGTGACGCCGACCCTGTTCCGAGAACTCCACGAGGTCTACCGGGCGGGCTACGCCAGGCTCGAGAACGAGCCGGCCCTGCTGGCACTCGTCCGGTACGGCCTCGCCCTGCTCGCGCTCGCGCCGGCGACGATCCTCATGGGTGCGACGCTGCCGACGCTGTCCCGCCACCTGTCACAGCGGCGAGCGGAGCTTGGCGCGACGTTTGGTCGGCTGTACGCCGTGAACACCGGCGGAGCCGTTGCCGGAACTCTCCTCGCCGGCGTCGCTCTGATCGAGCTCATCGGTCTTACGGGAACACTGATAGCGGGAGCAGTTGGATCGGGGATTGCCGGGGTTGCCGCGATCGTCCTCGATCGGTTTGACCCTGCCACCAGCCGCCCGAATGCCGCGATGCACCAGCCGGACGCGAACCCCGTCGCCCGGATGCGACGGACCTCGCTCCTCGTTGCGTCAGTGTCCGGCCTGACTTCCCTGGGCTACCAGGTGCTCTGGACCCGCCTGCTCGCGTCCGGAACGGGCAACACGACCTACGTCTTCACGATCATCCTCGTCATCTTTCTCGTCGGGATCGCCCTCGGCGCTGGTCTGGCCGCCGCGCTGATGCGGCGAGTGCAGTCCCCGGTGACCTTGCTCGGTGCGATCCAGGTCCTGACGGCCGCCATCGTACTCTCCGGACTCGTTGTCCTGAGCGGCTGGTGGCCGGCCCTGCCCTTCCATCTACGCACCCCGGCGGTCGTGCTGCCGGCCACGTTGACGATGGGGATCACTCTTCCGCTCCTGTCGAGCCTGGTCGGCGCGGATGAGGAAGGCATCGGTCGAGACGCAGGCCTGCTCCTCGCCTCCAACACCTTCGGCGCGATCCTGGGCACCTTCGCCGTTCCGTTCCTGCTTATACCGACAATCGGCTCCCTCCGATCGATCGTCGTGCTGGCCATGGTGAACATCGGGGTGGGCCTTGGGCTGCTTGCGCGTGGCACCGAGCGGCATTCCGCTGTGCGCCGCCCCCTGACCGCCGTCGGTGTGGCCCTGGGGATCCTCGCCACGATCAGCCTCCTTGTGCCAACGCCGCTGACGAGAGATCCGGGCGCGACTGCCCTCGTCAGGGAGTCCGTGCTCCTCGGCGATGCGGAGGACGAGATCGCGGCGGTACAGGCCGGTGGCGTGGGGGGTGGGCGCCGGCTGCTCGTCAACGGAACGGGCATGACGGCCCTGACGGTCGATGCGAAGCTGATGGCCTACCTGCCCATCATCACCAGGCCACAATCGCAGCGAATGCTCGTCATCTGCTTCGGGATGGGCTCGAGCTATCGGGCAGGGTTGCGTGCAGGCCTGTCGGTGGACGGCGTCGAGCTCGTGCCCTCGGTTCCGAAGATGTTCCACTTCTTCCACCGGGACGCCGAGCACGTCCTGGCCGATCCGCGCGGACGACTGGTCATCACGGACGGCCGGAACTACGTCGAGCTCTCCGGCCGCACGTACGACCTCATCATCGTGGACCCGCCGCCGCCGGTCGAGAGCTCGGGAACGTCGGTCCTCTACTCGCGCGAGTTCTACGCCGCGTCCAAGAGACGGCTCACTGCCGGCGGCGTCATGATGGAGTGGATTCCGTACGCCCTCTCGGTCGACGAATTCCGATCGCATGTTCGCACGTTCGCCGACGTCTTTCCGAACGTGCTTCTGGGGTTCGGACCCGGGCACTTCGGCGTCTTCATGCTGGGCTCGGACACGCCGATCGCGATCGAGCCGGACCGGGTGCGGGACGTTCTGAGCCGGCACGGGGTGCTCGACGATCTCGTCGATACCTACGATGCGCCCGCGACGACGTTCGACGAGTGGGCAAAGGTCATCGACGGCATTGGCTGGATCGATGGCGCCAGGGTCGCTGCATTCGCGAGCGGGGCCTTGCCGATTCTCGATGATCGCCCGGTGGTCGAATACTTCCTGCTCCGACGATCGTTGACGCCATCGTCGCCCCGAGCGACTGAGGAGACTCTCCGAGCGGCGACGCCGTAGCCTGCGAACCTCGTGCCCGACCTGCACAGCGCTCTCCGGTTAGCGTCCCGAGGTGCTGCCCGGCTTTGAACCGACGGAATCCTCCTCGATGCGCCCAAGGAGACGCAGCAGGCCGTCCAGAAGCGTCAGAGGATGCGGCGGGCAGCCGGGAACCCATAGATCGACCGGGAAATCATCGGGAACGCCGTTGCCCACCTCGGGGCTCCCGCGGAAGGGGCCGCCGTTGATCGCGCAGGCGCCAACGGCAATGACGAGACGAGGATCCGGCACCGCATCGTAGGTCGCCCACAGGGCCGCACTCATGTTGACGCTGACGGCCCCGGTGATCACGATTCCGTCGGCATGACGAGGGGACGCGACGAACTGCACCCCGAAGCGGGCGAGATCGAAGACCACATTGCCCAATGCCACCAGCTCCGCCTCGCAGCCGTTACAGCTTCCGGCGGCAACCGACCGAAGCCGGAGCGACCGCCCGAACAGGCGGCGGGTGCGCTTGTCGAGAACGCGCGCCAGCTCGACCTCCCCCGTCTCCGAGCGAAGACCCTGCCGGCTCGAGGTGGCCATCCGGAAATCCCGGGTGAACTCCACCGCACCATCGGGACATGCCGCCGCCTCTTCGGGACTGAAGAGGCAGGCGCCCACGTCCACTGTCGGCGGCGGACCGGGGTGGATGAACCCGGATGGCATCGATCGCGCGCAGCCCGCGCACCCGTCGCCGCAGCGCGATGCGTCGAAGGCCGGCCGGCCGCGGAAGCGCTCGGGGAACTCCGGCGCTTCCTTCGGAAACCCGGATGTCCGGGTCCCCTGTGTGAGGCGTGTGCGCAGCAAGTCGAGCATCGGGCCTCCGCCTACAGGTCGTGTCCGGCGTACGACAGGTTGAAGCTCTTGTTGCAGAGCGGGAAATCGGAGATCTGGTTGCCCGGAAGCGCCAGCGCGACGGCGGTCCAGTTGTGGAAGGAGGGATCGGTGACCTTGTAGCGCCGGATCCCGCCGTGCCCGTCGGTGATGGCGACGTGCACGATCTCTCCACGCCACGCCTCCTCCATCGCGACTACCAGCTCGCTCGGCTGGAGCGCGCCACACGCCACCCGGGCGGCGCCGGCCGGCAAAGCGCTCAGCTGCTCGAGGACGAACTCCAGCGACCGGCGGATCTCGAGCCACCGCACCAGCGCCCGCGCCAGAACGTCGCCCGCCCACGCGGTGGCCACCGGAATGTGAGCAAAACGGTAGATGCCGTAGGGATGATCGTGACGCACGTCCCGCGGCACGTCGCAGGCGCGGGCCACCACGCCGACGAATCCCAGTTCGAGACACTTCTCCCGCGGCACGCCGCCGACACCCTCGAGTCGGCTCAGTACCGAGGGGCTCTCCAGCATGAGCCTCGCGGCCGGCTCCAGCTCGGCCCGCAGTGTCTCCAGCCGCTGGCGCGCCTCCGACACCATGGCCGTCGGAATGTCGAAGAGGACCCCACCCGGCCGGAGCAGTCCCCGTCCGTACCGGTTGCCCGAGATGGTCATGAGGAGGTTGAGGCACTCGCCCCGCATCCGGCCGAAATACGACGCGCCCGGCTGGAACGCGACGTCGCCGGCGATGGCGCCGAGATCGCCGATGTGGTTGGCCAGCCGCTCCAGCTCCAGCGCGATGCCCCGGATCGCCTGTGCCCTCGGCGTCTTCCGGCTTCGCGCCAGCGCCTCGATCGCGCCGCAATACGCTGCGGCGTGCCCGATCACCGTATCGCCCGCGATCGATTCGGCGACCAGCACGGCGCGATCGGCGGCGGCGGTCTCGAGCAGCCGCTCCACGCCGCGATGCTGATAGCCGAGCATGATCTCGAGGAACAGCACTTCCTCGCCGTGCGCCTGTAACCGGAAATGCCCCGGCTCGATGATGCCCGCGTGCACCGGGCCGACTCCGACCTCATGGACTTCCTCTCCACGGATCCGGAAGAACGGATAGGCCTCGCGATCCATCTCGACCGGCGCGCGCCCGGGAGGGAGATGATCCGGTGGATGACGCCGGAGCGGCTTGAGCCAGGGGTGTCCCCGCGGCGCCACGCCGCACTGCTCGGCGATCTCCCGCTCGAACAGGTGGGCCGCGGGACACTCGGGGGTGAGCGAATGGAACGCGTCACCCACCACCATGGTGGTGGCGCCGAGCGAGCCACTCGTGTCGTGGGCCATGACCGCCACCAGCCGGGTGTCGTCATGCCCCTCGGGCATCCCGAAGAAGGAGGCCAGCCGCCAGCCGTCCCTTACCGCCGCGAGCACCGCTTCCCGGAACCCGCTCTCCGTCTCGAGCGGGACCGACGCCCACGGCACGCTTCGGCGATTGCGGAGCCCGAGCGAGTCGAATCCGCTCACGGCGCGCCTCCGCCGAGACTCGCGGCGGCCCGCGCGAGCACGGCGTGCAGCGCCGCGGGGATGTAGAGGCCCAGCAGCAGGACACCCGCCGCCAGTGCCAGCGGTCCCCCGGTGAGCCAGCCGCTCTCCCGTTCACTCGGCAGCGCCGGGTCGGGCTCGCCATAGGCCACCTCGAGGATGACGGTGGACATGCCGATGAAGATGACGGCGAGGAGCAGCAGCATCGCCGCGGCGACCCACGGATGCCCACCCCGCACCGCGCCGCTCAGGATGGTGAACTCGCTCAGGAACAGCCCGAACGGCGGCGATCCCGTCACCGCGAAGAGCCCGGCGACCAGCAGCATGCCGGACACGGGCCGCGACCGCAGGATGCCGTGGATGCGCGGCGCGTGCGACGTGCCCGTCGCGAGGACCACATTGCCGACGGCCAGGAAGAGCAGTCCCTTGGCGAGGCCGTTGTTGATCAGGTGGAGCATCGTACCGTACGCCCCTACCCCACCGACGCCGAGTCCCAGGACCAGCAGCCCCATGTGCTCGACGCTCGAGTAGGCGAGCAACCGCTTGATGTCGTTCTGCGCGACCATGAAGACGGCGGCGACGAGGAGCGAGAGCAGCCCGAAGCCGATCAGGAGCGGCCGGATGAAATCCGCGAGCCCCGCCGCCGTGGTGACCTGGACGATCCGGGCGATCCCGAGGAATGCGCAGCTGGTGAGCGCACCCGCCATGAGCGCGCCCACGAGCGGTGGCGCCTCGCCGTAGGTGTCCGGCTTCCAGGTATGCATCGGCGCCAGGCCCATCTTGGTCCCGAACCCGACGAGCAGGAAGATGAACGCCGCCTTGAGCCATGCCGGGCTCATCGCCGGTCCCTGCGCCACGAGATCTTCCAGGACCATCAGCCGTCCCGGAGTATGGCCGCCCACCTGCGCCGTGGCGAGGAAGAACATGCCCAGCAGCGCCAGCGCGATGCCCACCGACGAGATCACCAGATACTTCCACACCGCCTCGAGCGAGCGCCGGTCGTGCCGGTGGAAGATGAGCGGCGCCACGGAGAGCGTGGTGGCCTCGAGCCCGACCCAGAGCAGACTCATCTGATGGCTCAGCACCACCAGCGACGCCGCGGCCAGGAACGCCATCAGGCAGCTCACGAACAGGCGGCCGCCCCGCGGGTTCTCCACCCGCAGGTAGCCGACCGCGTAGGCAGCGAGCACGAAGAAGAGCACGCTGACCAGGCTCAGGACGACGAGACCGAGTGGATCGCCGGCGAGCCAGCCGTCGAGCACCGGCTCTGGCGGGCGGAGCCAGAGCGAGCCGGTCAGAGCGAGGTGGATGACGGCGGCGCCCAGCAGGCAGCCCACCCGCTGGCGTGCGCTCAGCCGGCCCGACGCGACCAGCGCGCCAAGCACGGGAACCAGGATCAGCGCGATAAGCCGCATCAGTCCTTCAGCTCCGTGAGGTTGGCGGAGCTCAACGAATCGAACTGCCGGTTGATGTGGAAGACCACGATCCCCATCACGAACACCCCCACGAATACGTCGAGCAGCACGCCCAGCTCCACCAGCAGCGGCACCCGCTCGGCGAGAGTGAGGCCGAAGGTGTAGATGCCGTTCTCGAGCATGAGATAGCCGACGACCTGGGTGATCGCCTTCACCCGGGTGGTGAGGACGAGAAGACCGATGATCACGGTGGACATGCCGACCGGCACCAGCAGCGCGAGGTTCTGTTCCGGCAGCGGAAGGCGCTGGGCGATGGCGAACGCGACGGCTACGGCGATGGCGCCGAGCAGCAGCGAGGTGATGTAGCCGATGAGGGGCTCGACCTCCCGTCGGACCGAAGCCTCCCGGATGGCCCAGAGCAGGAACCAGGGCAGGACCACCGCCTTGACGATGACCGTGCCGATCGACAGCCCGATGATGCTGAGACCGGCGCCGGGATGGAGCGCCACCGGCAGCACACCGAGGAGGAAGCCTTGCACCGCCACCGCTCGGATACAGGTGCTGAGCCGGGTCGTGCCCAGCACCACGAAGTTGGTGAGGACGACGGTGAGGAGCAGGACCTGGTCGAGGTGCGACATGGTCACCAGAGGAGGAGGACGACGGCGAAGAAGGCAAGCGCCGACGCCGCGACGAGGAACTGCGGCACCCGGTCGAGCCGGAGCCGCGCCATCACCGACTCCACCACTCCGACGAGCGCGGCGACGACGACGAGCCCGAGCGCGAGCAGCGCCAGCGAGGCCGCCGGCGCCAGGTTGGCCCGCGGAATCAGCACGCCCACGAGCAGTGCCCCGAAGAGCGCCAGCTTGAGCGCGCCTCCATACAGAATGAGCGCCAGATCGGGGCCGCTGTGGTCGAGGACAATCACCTCGTGGATCATGGTCAGCTCGAGGTGGGTCGCGGGATCGTCCACCGGGACGCGCGAGTTCTCGGCCAGTAGCACGGCGAAGAGCGCGGCCGCGACCATCAGGAGGGATGGGGCCGCCGATGGCCACGCATCGGCCAGTGGCCCGCCCAGCATACCGGTCAGGCTGAGCGACCCGCTCGCCCGCACCAGCGCGATGAAGCAGAGGAAGAGCGCGGGCTCAGCGAAGCTGGCGAACGTCACCTCGCGGCTGGCGCCCATCCCCTCGAAGCTCGATCCGGTGTCGAGCCCGGCGAGCACGAGGAAGAAGCGCCCCAGCGCCAGGAGTGCGGCAAACGCGATCAGGTCGCCCGAGAAACTCACGACGGCTTCGCGGCCATCGAGCGGAAGGAGACAGGCGGCGAGAATCGCAGTCACCAGCACCACGACCGGCGCCAGGCGGAAGATCCAGGTCGTCGAGGTGCTGTACACGACACCCTTGCGCCACAACTTGGCCAGATCGGAATAGAGCTGCCGCACCGGCGCCCCGCGCCGGCCGGTCAGCAGCGCGCGCGTCCGGGTGGCCACACCGGGCAGCAGCGGCGCCAGCAGGAGCACGAGGACGAGCGATCCGAGAGGCATGCCGCTCATCTGGCCATCAGGAGCAGCAGGATCACGGTGACCACTACGTAGGACAGGTACAGGCCGAGCCGTCCGTGCTGAATCGGACGCAGCCGCTCGACCACCCAGCGAAGCCCACGCCAGAGCGGACGCACCCCACCCGACACGACGAGATCCGTCGGGTGCGAGCGGAATGACGTGAGGGTGCGCTCCACCTGTACGCCCGACATCGGCTGGTACGCCGCGATCAGCGGCGCCGCGAAGGAGGAAGCGGAGTACTGCATGCGCGGCTCGGCGTAGGCGTACCCGCATCGCCAGGTAGGCTGCCGCCGCCGCCGCAGAGAGGACCGCGAGCGACCCAGCGCGACGAGCGCCACCAGCAGTACCGCGCCGGCCGAGACCCAGCCGGCCAGGCGCGCCGCGGCCGCCAGGTGGCGGGCGGCCTCTCCTCCGACTGGGGTGAACGAGGAGGCGACGCGGACCGCGCTGCCAACCGCGACCGCGGGCGCCAGCCCGATGAACCCGCAGGCCAGCACGAGTAGGAAGAGTGGGGCCAGCATCCCGCCGCCGGCCTCCGCCGCCGCCCACGCGTCGGGAGAGCGCGGCTGTCCCAGGAAGACGATGCCGCACACCTTGGCGAAGCACGCGAGGGCCAGCGCGCCGACGAGCGCCAGGCCAACGACGGCGAGCGCCTCGAGCCGGATGGGTCCGCCGAGTAATCCGCCGGCAAGCAGCGCCTGGAAGGTGACCCATTCGCTCACGAACCCGTTGAGCGGCGGGAGCCCCACGATCGCGATCGACCCGGAGAGGAAGGCGATCCAGGTGAGCGGCATCCGCCTCGCGAGGCCACCGAGGTGCTCGATGTCGCGGCTGCCCGCCGCCTGAATGAGCGCGCCCGCGGCCAGGAACAGGAGGCTCTTGAAGAGCGCGTGGTTCAAAGTGTGCAGCGCCGCACCCGCGAACCCGAGCAGCGCCACCACGGGGTGGTGATAGGTGAGCCCCAGCGCGCCCGCGCCGATGCCGAGCAGGATGATTCCGATGTTCTCGACGCTGTGATAGGCGAGGAGGCGCTTGAGGTCGTGCTGCGCGAGGGCCCAGAGCACGCCGAGCACGCCGGAGACGACGCCGAGACAGAGCACGGTCCATCCCCACCACGCGGGCGCGCCACCGAGCAGCAGGAGGACGCGCAACAGCCCGTAGATGCCGGTCTTGATCATCACGCCGGAGAAGACCGCCGAAACGTGCGACGGCGCGGCCGCGTGCGCGTCGGGCAGCCAGAAATGGAGCGGCACGACACCGGCCTTGAGCCCGAAGGCGAAGAGCGCGAGCGCGAGCACCGCGGCGCCGCCGTTCGGCAGCGCCGGCCCGGCGGCCGCGAGCGCGCCGAAGCTGAGGTCGCTCGCGGGCATTCCCCAGAGCGCGAAGAGCGCGAAGAGCGCGAGCGTGGCGGTGTGGGTGACGATCAGGTAAAGGAGGCCGGCGCGCCGCACGGCGAGGCTCTCGCTCTCGTACACCAGCAGGAGATACGCCCAGATGGCCATCAGCTCCCAGGCCATGAGGAACGGCACGGCCGCCGCCGCCGTCACGACCAGCGCGAGCGAGACGAGCAGGAACGAGAGCAGCAGGTGCTCCAGTGACGCCCGGGCCGACGGCCGGCCTCGGTCGAGGTAGCTGACGCCGTAGAGCGCGGTCGCGGCGCCCACGCCGAAGACGACCAGCAGGAACCACGCGGAAAGCGGGTCGATCCCGATCACCCAGGGACCGCCCGGCACGTGCCCGGGAACGCTCATTCGCCTCGGCGCCCCGCCCGCGAGCACCGCGACCGCGGGCACCAGGCCAACGGCGCAACCGGCGCCGACGAGCAGCCGGAAGAGCGCGCCCGAGTACCTGGCGGCGAGCCCGCCCGCCAGAACCAGCGCCAGCGCGACGAAGAAGAGCGTCACCGTCGCGGCCCCATCGTCAGGATCATCGAGGCCATGAGTGCGAGCACGGTCAGCACGATGTAGAGCAGGTAGGTGGACAGGAGCCCGCGCTGCAGGCCGCGCAGACGGAGCAGCGCGCGCTCGACCGACTTGAACATCGGGTCCCAGAATCCCGCCAGGACCCGGTCGGGCGTGACCGACCCCCAGGCCGCCGAGTCGGGCCACGGATCCTTGATCGCGGCGCCGCCCTCGACCCGGCTCCGGAGGAGCGGCTGGAAGATCCGCGTGACCGGCTCCGCGAAGGAGGACGCGGTGTACTGCATGCGCGGCGCGGGCCGGGCGTAACCGCAGCTCCAGGTGCCCGCGCGGCGAATCCGTGTCGCGCGCGAGGCGAGCACCCACCGCAGCACTAGGACGAGCGCCAGCGCCAGCGCGACCAGCATGGCGACCGCGCCGAGTGGCGCGACCACGAGCGCGACCGAGGTCCCGCCCGCTCCGGGCGTCAGGCTCTCGGCGGCGGGCGACAGGAGCGCGATCACCTGGTCGGGCGCCCACGCGGCCGCGACGCAGAGGGCCGCGAGCAGGATCATCGGCAGACGCATTTCCCAGCCGGGAGGCTCGGCGCGGCGCGCGCCCTCCGATCTGGGCTCGCCCAGCAGCGTCACACCGGTGAGCCGTGCGAAGCAGCCCAGGGCCAGCGCACCGGTGAAGGCGAGTGCCGGCGCGGCGGTGAGGAGGGCGATCTGGGGAGCGCCCCGAAGCTGCGTGCCCCCGCTCAGGAGCCCGTAGAGGATGACCCACTCACTGGTGAAGCCATTGAGCCCCGGCAGCGCCGCGATCGCGGCCCCGCCCACGACCATAAGCCAGCCCACCGTCCGCCACCGCGCGAGCAGCCCGCCCATCTGCTCCGCGTCGCGCGAGTGGACCCGCTGCGCCGTCGCGCCGTATCCCAGGAACAACACCGACTTGAAGAGCGCATGGTTCCAGAGGTGGAGCAGGCCGCCGATCCAGCCCAGCGCCGCGAGACCGGGTTGGTGCAGCGTCGTCCCGATCAGGCCGACGCCGAAGGCGAGCGCGATGATGCCGGCGTTCTCGATGGTGGAGTAGGCGAGGATGCGCTTGACGTCGCGCTGCGAGAGGGCGAAGGCGATGCCCCCCAGCGCGCCCGCCACGCCGAGCGCCATGAGCGTCAGTCCCCACCAGAGCGGCGGTGGGCCCAGGAGCGGAACGAATCGCGCCAGGCCGTAGAAGCCCATCGTGATCATTACCGCCGACATGAGCGCGGAGACGTGGCTGGGCGCGGCGGGGTGCGCGTCGGGCAGCCAGACGTGAAACGGTACGAGGCCGGCCTTGGTGCCGAACCCGGCGAGCGCGAGGAGGAAGAGCAGCGCCGGCGGAACGGCCGCGCCGGCGCCACCAGGGGACAGGCGGCTCAGCTCGACGCTCCCGCCGCCCGCCGAGAGGAGCAGCACGAGCAGGAAAAGCGCCGCGGTCGCGAGATGGGCCGCGACGAGATAGCGCCGGCCCGCCAGCCGCACCGTCTCCCGCTCGTTCTCGTGGACCACGAGCGCCCACGACGAGAGCGTCATCAGCTCCCAGGCGAGGAGGAAGAACAGCAGGTTGTTCGCCAGACACACCAGCGTCATGCTCGCCAGCAGGACGTTGTAGCTCGCCAGCGGCGGGCCGATGGGACGCTCGCCGGCGTACGGCAGCAGGTACGCCCCGCCGTACAGGGCACATGGGCCGCCCACGACGCACACCGGCAGAATGAAGAGCGCGGCAAGCGGATCGAGAAGGAGCGACAGCGAGCCGAAGGGAACGGCCCAGGCGCTCGACCAGCTCTCGGCGGCGCCGCCGAGCAGCGTGACGATCGCTCCCGCGGCACCGAGCGCGGCCCCGGCGAGCGCCGACGACGCGGCCACGATGCGCGCCGCACCGGGACGAGCGCCGACCAGCCACGCGAGGAGGGCGCCGGCCAGCCAGACGGCGAGCGCCAAGCCGAGCAGCGTCACTCGGCGCTCCCCTGCCCTTCGACGAACCGGATGCGATCCATGATGGCCTGGCTGTTCGCGCGCTCGCGCAACAGGCGCCGCAACTCGGCGTCGCGCAGGACGAACGCGATCTGCGCCAGGATTCGGAGGTGGGCGGGCACGTTGGGACTCACGAGCGAGAAGAGCGCGTGGACCGGCCGGCCGTCGATCGCGCCGAAGTCCACCGACCGCCGCAGCAGACAGAGCGTGACGAAGGGCTCGGAAACGTGCAGGAGGATCGGATTCCGGACGTGGGGAATGGCGATCCCGTCGCCGACGCCGGTAGAGCCCATCGCCTCACGGGCTTCGAGGATGCTGGTGAGAAACTCACGATCGACGTCCGCGGGCAACGGCAGCCGGCCGACAAGCTCGCGGAGCACACCCGCCTTGTCGTCGCCGCCGACGTCGTGATGGATGCCGCCGGCCGTGAGAAGCGCCGAGAGCGGCGGGACCGTCTCCGGAGACTTGCGGGCCCGGTCCAGCAGGCTGCGAGAGACATGGATGCCCTGCTCGGTGGCCCACTCCCACAGCTCAAGCGCGTTGAGACGGAGCCGCTCGTTCACCCGGTGCGCGGGCAGGCCTCGCTTCGAGATCCATTGGCGCACGGTGGACTCGTCCACATGGAGGTAGCTGGCGGCCTGCCGCACCGTGAGGTTCACGGGATGTCGCCGAAAGTGGAGCGCTCGCTCGCGCGGACCAGGTCCAAGACCTCTGCCGCCGTGGTCGCTCCCCGAAGTCCGGGGACGAATCCGGGCTCGCGGATCAGCCGAGCCATCCGGGCGAGCAGTTGCAGGTGGGTACGCTCGCCGCGGGCCAGCACCAGCACGAAGGTGTCGGTGAGGGTCCCGTCGAGCGCGCCGAACCGTATCGGCGACGCCAGCCGGCCAACGGCAACGAAGTCGTGGCCCGCGAGGACCCGGGGCCGGATGCGCGGCGTATGCAGCAGCGCGACGCCGTCGGTCAGCGCGGTGCTGCACATGGCCTCGCGCTCGAGGATGCGCTGGACCAGCAGGTCGTGATCGACCGTCTCGGGAAACGCGAGCCGCCCTACGAATCCACGGACGACCGGCTCCGGCTCGCCGGCCGGCAGGCCGAACACCACGTTCCGTGGCGCGAGCAGGTCGCTCACCGTAGCGGGCGCGGCCGCCTCGGCATCGGTGGAGAACTCACCCAGCTGCTCCGTGTCGAGGCGCTGCAGCCGGCGGTCGAGCCAGTAGTCGACCTCGGACTTCCGGAAGCGCCACTGCCCGCCGACCCGGACGCCCGGCAGCTCCTTGCGCTCGAGCATGCGGTAGACGGTCCGGGGCGAGAGTTGGAGGTACTCCGCCAGCTGCTTGGGGGTGAACAGGTCGGGCACTGGTGGCCGTGATCTTATGGGACGGGAATAGCAAACAATATCCGTCGCGACAGGATATGTCAACCGATGACACTCATAGACGAGAGTACCTTCCTTCGCCGCGTCGCGGACAGGCGGCCGGGTATCCCATACCGGCGCACTGCTCGTGACGGCGAAGGCCGCATCCGAACGAGATCTTCCGCCAGACCTAAAGCCCGTCCGCCTGTATGCGGTCTGCCGGGAGCTCGGCCACGAGTCAGCGGACATGGTCCGGCAGTGTACGCCCGGCTCGGGAAAGGTCCCGGCACCGGGTCGGGGCCCCGGAGTTTCGCCCGGAGCACTGGTTCGACGATCGATGGCGAATTGGTCCGGCGTGAGGGCCACACGGGGGCTACTATTCAGGCGGCCGAGGATTAGAATTGGCTTTCGGAAAGCAGCGTCCGGCACCTGTCTTCCGGCACTAGCGCAGGTTCCGCAACTCTAAGTCCTTACGGGTCCGTAGCTCAGTTGGATAGAGCGCTTGCCTCCGGAGCAAGAGGTCGCGCGTTCGAGTCGCGCCGGGCCCATTCCCGAAATCGAAGCCCCGCCCAGATCTACTTCTGGACGGGGCTGCTGGTAACAGCGCAGGCAAGAGGGCGGTATCAACCGTGGGAACAGAAGAGGGGGCAACTTGGTTCGACGCGTTGAACGCGTTGCGCCGTCACACGGTCCTGCTGAACACTGGTCGAGCTTCGGCAGGCTGCTGGGGGAGATACGCGTCCAGCGCCATGGCAATGTTGCGGAGAAACCAGCGCCCCAGCGAGGTCACCTCATATCCGTCCGTGGCAGCGGTGATGAACCCGTCCTCGACCAGCGGCTGCAAACGGGCAGCGCTCCGATCCGCCGGGGGTGGAAGCATGCGAAATGGCAGATCGAGGTTGCACATCAGCCGGAGAATGGCTAGGCGGCGCGCCTTGTCGTCCTCGCTCAGGCGGTGCCCGCGTGCGACCGGCAGTTTCCCCCCATCCAACTCCCGCTGGTATTGCCCGGTCCGCGGCACATTCTGTACGAAGCGCCCCGCGACGTCGCCGATTGCACTCATGCCGAAGCCCAGGAGGTGCGGGGTCGTGCGCGTCGTATAGCCCATGAAATCCCGCCGGAGCCGCCCCGCGCGCGCCGCGCGCGCCAGCTCGTCATCCTCCCGGGCGAAGTGGTCGAGGCCGATCCACTCGTAGCCGCTGCCGGTGAATGCCTCCACGGCCATCTGGAAGAGATGGAGCTTGTCGTCTCGCGAAGGTAGCGCCGTGGCGTCGATGAGCCGCTGGTTGTGCCGTACCTGGGGCACGTGCGCGTAGTTGTAACAGGCGACCCGGTCGGGCTGCAGCATGAGTGCCGCTTCGAGGGTGTGCTTGAAGCGAGTCACCGTCTGTTCCGGAAGCCCGTACACCAGATCGATGTTAACCCCGTGGAACCCGGTCTCCCGCGCCAGATCCACTGCCTCCCTGACCACCCGTTCCGACTGAAGTCGCCCGATCGCGACCTGAACCGCGGGATCGAAGTCCTGTACCCCAAAGCTGACGCGCTGGAAGCCGAGGTCGCGCACCGTCGCGAGCTGCTCCCGCGTCACCAGCCGGGGGTCGGCCTCGATTGAGCGGTCGACCTCCTGTCCGAACGCGAAGCGGCTCTCCAGCATCCGGGAAAGTCTGCTCAACTGCGGCAGGGTGAGGGAATTCGGCGTGCCGCCTCCCAGATGAAGCTGCACGGGCCTACGGTGTCGGCCCAGGATCTCCGTCACCAGATCGAGCTCGCGCTCGAGCCGGTCGAGGTAATCGTCGGCGATATCCGGGCGGTCAGCGAGCGTGACGTTGCAGGCGCAGTAGTAACAGCGGTGGCCGCAGAAGGGAATGTGCACATACACCGACACATCTTCCGATTCGGTCGCGGCGAGCTCGACCAGCGCCTCATGGTATTCGGCTGGCCCGAAAGCCCCCGTCCAGGCGGGTACCGTGGGATAGCTGGTGTAACGGGGACCCGGTGTGTCGTAGCGGGCGATGAGGTCGGTCGGGACCAAGTCCGTGGGCATGAAGGATATGTAACGATCCCAACCTGAAGCGGCCGTGAAAACTTTATTCAATTCCTTTCACAAGCGGGCGCTCTGCCGGCGTCGGTGTCGGGCATACGCGCTGATGCCGAGCCAGAGAGCGCCGACCAAAACCGCCCCTGCCGCGCCGAGGACCCGCCAGGAGATGGCTCCCTTGAAGACCGCGAGGATTGTGATGAGGACGAGCAGGAGTGTCGGCGCCTCGTTGAGCACCCGCAACAGCTGGGGTGGAGACGCGCGGTCTTATGGACTGGTTGGTATCCTGCGCCGATACGAAGGGCCTGATACGCAGGATTGTCTGGTCGGCCCCACGGGCCTACAATGCGGCATGCACCGCCGCCAATCCACGCTCTGGATTCCCCTCCTCGTCGTCCTCGTCGCCGGCCCATTTGCCGAGCGGGCGCAAACGGACGTGCGTTCGGGGACGGCGATGTGGCCGGCGGCCGATCCGTCTTCGCCCTCAGTTCAGTACGCCCCACCCACCGCGAGATCGCAGCCGGCGCTGGGCCCGCGATCGCCGCTCGGTCGCTCGAACGCGATTACCGGGTCCGCGCTCCACACTTCCCCGGCGGCCATCACCCTCACCGGTCAGCGCGTCAGCCAGCCTGCACGGCAGGACCGCAGTCCTCTCGCCGCAACGGCCAGACATTTTCCGCGCTTCCCCACCGGACCTCCTTCGGCCAGCTGACGGCGCCCCGGCTCGTCGCCGACGCCTGTCCAATCCACAACATCACGTAGCTCATGACCCCGGCCTCGCCGTGGGCATGAACTCTTCATACTTGTTGCCGAGGGCGGCTCGCAATGTCGAGATGCCCCGAAGGAGCACGACCATGTCGGAACAGCTCGAAGGAATCGACCGCGCCGGTGCAGCGCCGGATGACGCCGCTGAAGAGCAGCGGCCCTCCCGGTGGACCCGGACTCATACGATCTGGACCCTCATTTCTCTCAGCTTGCTCCCCGGAGTTCTCGTGGCGCTGTTCCAGGGCCATTGGCTGGAGTTGCCCCCGGGAGTCCGGGCAACGGCAATCCTGCTGTCCGCCGTCCTGGTGATCGCCGCATGTTCCCTCATCTTCGCGGGGGACGACAAGAGAGATTGATCGAGGGTTGATTCACAGACGCGGCCCTCAATCGTGCTGCTGGTGCGCCTCCACGAACCAGAGCCACTTGTCGATGCCGCGAGAGATCTCGGTGAGGATGTCGGCGCTGTCGGCATCCTCCAGCTCGTTCATCTCCTCGATGCCGATCCGGGCGGTGCGGCCGAACGCGGCGAGTGCGTCCGACAGCGCGGCCACGTGGTCCAGTCCACTCGAGATCGTGAGCGGGTAGTCGGGCAAGGCGGATCGCTTCGCCACCACACCTGCCGTGCCTTCGGCCACGCCGCCGAGCTGCACGACCCGCTCGGCGAGCAGGTCCACGTACTCCTCGACGGCTTCGTTGATCTCGTCGAACAGCTTGTGAAGCGCGATGAACGACGGCCCCTTCACGTTCCAGTGGGCCTGCTTGCATTGGGTCTGGAGGTCGATGCAGTCGGCGAGCCGCTGGTTCAACAGCCTGGTGACCTCACGCCGAGCGCCCTCGGGAAGATTGTTCTTCGTCGGGAACAGATGTGCGGGGGTGGAATCCGGCGCGCTGGCCGACCGCGAGGCAGCCGGTTCCCGGCGAGCGGTGATGGTACGGGCAGTCATGGAGTACCTCGAATCGAATAGTCCCGGCAAGTCTCGATCGTCGTCCGGAACCGGCGGCCGGCCGCCGGTTTCCCATTCTGAAGGAACCTACAGCCTGTGGAGCGGGAGTGCACAGACGATTCCGTGATACGAACATCCCCCGCGTCACAGGATCGTGACGCGGGGGATGTGGGCCCCGGAGGGCCTGGCGGAAGTGAGAGCCGCGCTAGGGAGCGAGCGCGAGCAGCTCGAGCTCGTGCTCGGTCGCCACCATGTCGCCGGCGGCGCCGAGCTCGGAGAAGGTGCGAACGGCGTCCTTCAGGGCGGCGCGAGCCTGCACTGGCCGCCCGCTCTCCGCGTAGACCCGCCCCAGGTCACGCGCCACTTCCGCCTCGATGAGCCGCGCATCGGCGATCCGCGCCAACTCGCGTGCGCGCAGCAGCCGAGTCTCCGCCTGACGGAGCAGACCCTCGGCACGATCGCAGAGCGCGAGCACCCGCTGGACGTCGGGTGCGTCGAAATTCGCCTCGATGGACTCGAACGTGCGCTGGGCTTCCTCGGCGGCGGACCGCGCCTCCCGTCGGCGGCCCAGCAACAGCAGTACCTCGGCATAGTTCACCCGGCAGAGGGCGACGAGATGCGTGTCACCGCTGAGCCGCGCGAGGGATTCACACGCCTGAAAGTGCTCCGATGCCTCGGCGAGCGCGCCGCGATCGGCCGCCAGCATGCCGAGATTGTGGTGGGCAATCGCGCTGCCCTGCGGATCCGAGAGCGCTTCGTAGGCGGCGAGCGACCGTCGATAGTTCACCGCCGCAGCCGCGTGATCGCCGCGGATGTTGGCGACGATGCCGAGATTCTGGGAGATACGCGCGAGCAACGCAGGATCCTCCGATGCGAGTGAAGCCGCCTCGGCGAGCGCGGTCTCGGCCGCGTCCAGATTCCGCGTCTCGAGCTCGATGCCACCGAGGGTGTTGAGGGTCTTGGCAGTAAGCCGGCCATCGCCGAGCAATGTGGTGACGGCATAGCTGTGCTGGAGCGCGCTGCGCGCGCGCATGGAGTCGCCCGCCTGGTGCGCCAATACGGCCTGGCGGCGAAACGCCTCGGCCAGCGTGACCTGGTCCCCGCCCCGGGTCGCGGCCACGATCAGGATGTCGTACGCGGCCTCCGCATCACGCGGAGCACCGGCCCGCTCGCAGGCCTCGGCACGTGCCATGAGGGCCGCGATATCCATGATTACCACGCTACCGCGTAGCGGGAGAAGTGGTCCAGATCCGCCGAGACTCTGCGCCGGAACGGGTCGTCATTGGAGTTGAGGAGCTGGAGAAGGTCGAGCACGTCCGAGGTGTACGCGATCCGCTTCGGCAACAGGCTCGCGACCACCGGGCAGTGGACGTAGCTGAGGGTCAGATGGGCCGGCACGGCAAAGGTGAGACCTTCCGGCTGGAAACTGACCGACACGACCGAGTCGCTGACCGCCGTGCCCGAGATGAGGACCGAATCCTCCAGGGCCCCGGGGGGCACGACCAGCTTGTGCGGGCCGATGCGAAGCGTTCCGCCTTCCGGCCCAATCTCCTCTTCAGCGGCATATTCCGGCTGTGAGGGGCATGCGAGGAGTCCGGATAGGAGTCCGTCGCCAAGACCACCGCCGGGGAATCCGGGGATGCCGCCGATGAGTTCGAGACTGGGCTTGATGCTGGTTTGTTGGGGCCCAGCCACCGTGTCAACCGTCGAGCAACTCGACAGGAGAAACAGTACAGCTATGAGGGAGGCCCGGTGAATAAACTGCTGGCGAAATCCGCGCATGGGGACAGCTACATTTTAGGGAATAAGGGCTTTCTGGGTACGATCTACCAAGCCACGCTAGTAGCAAGTCCACCAGCGGTCAATCACCAATAAGTTGACAACTGTCTAACAATAGGACGACACTTTTCGCTCAACTCTTGGCCGGATCGCGACTTCCCCTGGCCCGCCGCCAAAGAAACGCCGGAATCCCCGCCCCGATCAGTCCGGCCCCGATCAGTGCGTTGGATGGGTTCGAGGCGATGCTGCTGGCCACCACGTAGCCGCAGGTGAGCACGAACAGCCCAGGGAGAACCGGATAGAACGGCGCTCGATATCCCCTCCACCTCGTATCGGGAGCGTTCCTGTCCCGAGATCGGTAGCGGAAGAGCGTCGCCGCGATGAGGCCGAAAAAGATCCAGTCCCCGAACACCGTGTAGTCCAGCAGCTGGCCATAGGTCCCCGAGAGCGTGAGCACCGCCGCCCACACGCCTTGCACCACGAGAGCTACATGAGGTGTATGGAACCGGGGGTGAAGGGCGGCAGCGCTGGGCAACGCCAATCCGTCCGCCGCCATGGCCTGCAGGATCCTGGGCGCCGTCATGATCGCGACGCCCACAAACCCCAGCGTCGACGTGACGATGCCCAGGCTGATGAGCGTCGCGCCGATTGGGCCGATCGTTCGGTGCAGAAGGTCGGACGCCGGTGCCCGGCTCTCGGCGAGTCCGGCGACACCGAGCACGCGCAGGTATGCGGCGTTGGCGAGCACGTACACGACGATCACGCCACAGACGCCCAGAATGATCGCCCGCGGCAGGGTCCGGTCGCCGTCCTTCAGCTCGCCTCCGACATTGTTGCCGTGCGCCCAGCCCCCATACGCGAAGAGCACCGGAATGAGCGCCACGCCGAGCGTCCGCACGGACATCGTGGCGCTTTCGGGGCTGCCTCCACTCGGCTCCACCGCAGCCGCGGGGCCCGCGAATCCGGCCACGATCAGAAGCGCGAGCGCGGCGAGCTTGAGCACGGTGAGAAGATTCTGGACCGACGCACCGGTCCGGACGCCGACATAGTTGACCGCGGTGAGGGTGAGGATTGCGAGCACCGCCAGAGGCGTTGCCCAGCCGGCGGACAGATCGGCCAGCGCCCCGACGTAGCGAGCGAACGTGACCGCGATGGCGGCGATGCCGCCGGCGTTGATAACGAGGAGGAAGGTCCACCCGTAGAGAAAGGCGGGAAGCTGTCCGAACGCTTCCCGCAGATACACGTACCCGCCTCCCGCCTGGGGACGTCGCGCGCCCAGCTCCGCGAAGCAGAGCGCGCCCGCGAGTCCGATCGCGCCACCCACGAGCCACGCGGTGAGCACACCACTCATCGTGCCGACGCGCTGGGCGACGATGCTCGGGTTGAGGAAGATTCCGCCGCCGATGATCCCACCCATGACGACCATGGCGGCGTCGAAGAGGCCGAGCCGGCGAAGGTACCCGCCCTGAGGGGGTATCTGGTTCATGGGCACCAGGGTAGACCCTTCGAGACCAGGGGGGAAGGGTTCTGGTATCCCGTGTGCAGTATGGCGGTGGACTTGGAGCGCCGCGCCGGGCCGAGGACCCCACGCCGAAAACGAAGGGGTGCCAACGCCTTCCCGGAGCGAGATTCGACTGAGAAATGAGTGCTGACCGTAGTCCTGACGCCACAATTCTGGTGCAGGGCTATGCAGCGTGTTTGCGACATCTGGCGACCAGGGCACTTGGGCGCTACCCTGAGATCAACTACCTCATACCGACGGACTTCTCTATGCGCGCAGGATCGTTCGCCGTCCTGATCGCCGCCTTGCTCAGCGGCTGTTCAGGCGCCGAAACAATAGTGCGAAGTCTCCAAACGTACCGTCGAGTCTGTCCGAACGGGGTAGTCTTCTTTGCGTCCGCTGCCGCCGTCCCGAGCAGGTATCGCGAGGTCGCCCTCTTCCCCATCCAGCCCGTCATCGGGCGCGAGCAGGCCAAGCTGGCAAGCGCAATTCATCGCCAGCATGCCGGCGACCTGGGCGCCAATGGCATCATTCTCACGAGCGCGCTCAGCGCCGCCAACGGGAACAAGGTCATTGGGCCCGCCATCGGCGACCCTGCCAAGCGCCGGGGCATGGGTGTCGCCATCTACATTCCATCCGACAGCACCAGGGTGAGCGAGGCGTGCCGCCTGCCGCTGGCCACGGACACCACGACGGGCATCCCTGTTGCCGACGCGCTCATGAGCGAGTCCGAAGACATCATCATCTCGATGAACCCGCCGGTGGCCGAGCGCCGGGCGGCTCGGCCGATCGAGCTCCGGAAGGCGAGCTTGCTGCGTCCATTCGATTTGTCCGGCCGTGAGACCAGGGCCGTCGGTCCTACTCCGGAAGAGGAAGTGGAGGCCCAGTTCTTCCGCAATCAGGACGTGCGGTCCGCACTCGCCACCCTCGAGCGACTCCGCGTAGTCAATGGCGCGGAAGAGGTCCGGCCCGGACTCGTTCGCCTCTCGATCCGCGAGCTCGCGCCGCGCGCCACGCTGGAGTACCACATCAGCTTTCTCCACGCCTCCTATCAGGCCACCCTCCCCTTCGGCCAGGACGCGATCGTCGAGCTGTGGTCACAGGGAATCAAGCTGGGAGAGTTCACGAACCACGGTCTGATCATCGGCGCCGACTACGCCCGGCCCGAGTCTCGATGACGTACGAAGCCGGAGAAACACTCTCCTGCCGTAACTGCTCCCTACCCTGAAATTGCCGGTTGCCCCGGCTACCTTGAGGGGCCGCCCGAAGTCGTACAATGGTTCTGAGCGGATACCTTTTGCGGACTCCGCCGATAGATTTCGGCCCCATGTTGGGCCGGTAAGAACCCTTGGACGACGAGGCTGAATAGCGTGACCGAGTCGCGTGGACGGCAAGGAAGACTGCGCCCCGGTCTGGGCAAGCTGTATCCCGGAATCGACAGCGGTGTCTGGTTGCCGGTGGAACAGTTACTCCGTCATGTCGCGATTCTGATGCACCGACACCTGGCCGACCCCGGGGCCATCGCCGGTGACAGGTTCTTGCGAAGTGACCATTTCGAGTTCCGCGGTGAGGCTCCGCGTCCCGCGGACTGGCCCAGCGACCTTTCGCGCATGAGCGACGCCGCCGCTCCCCCTCGTGAAGGACCGGCCTCGTGAGCGTTACCCGATTCGACGTCCTCGTTCTCATGATCGCCTGCCTCCAGGGGTGCGCCTCGCACGCGCCCGCGAACCCCGACGCGTCACCCCGACCCACGGCTACGGCACCTGCGGTGGCCCCCGACTCGTCCGCGACCGCCCAATCCTGTGTCATCGGCGATCCCGACGCGCGAACCGCGCTCGAGACCTTGGAACGCCTGAACATGGTGTCTGCCTGTGAGGAGCCGTCGCCCGGACTGCTCCGGCTCGCGTTGGGCCCGGGATGGAGCCGCCCCCCGGCCGAGCATCACCTCGATAATCTCTTCAATGGCTACGCCAAACAGCTCGCCAAGGGTCAGAAGGCACTGATCGAGCTGTGGAAGGGCGGTAGCAAGGTCGGCGAGTATACGATAGATGGACTCGTGTACGGTGGCGAGTCGTCGAAGACGCAGTAGCTCCAGCTTTCCCCGCGTCTCTCCTACCCTTCCCCGCCGTCTCGTGTCTCGGGCCGCGCTGGTCCTTTGCCTCGCCCTCCTGACGTCATCCCCGCTCCTGGCGCAAGTCGAGGTCGACGGGTTTCTCGGGTCATCGGTCAGCTCCCCATCCCCGATATGGATTACACAGCGGGGTCAACCTGATATCCACCTGACCGCGCATTGGGCGACGCGGCCGTTCCGTCCCACCTGGTACTACGCCGGCAGAATCGGGCTTTGGCGTGGTGACCGCGGATGGCTCCTCGATTTCACCCACCACAAGATGACCCTGATCGACCGTCCCCCGTCGATTCAGGAGTTCGCGGTTACCAACGGCGTCAACATCTTCACGGTGAGCAGGGGCTTCCGGCGAGGGAATTTCTCGTGGGCCTTGGGTGCCGGCCCTGTGGTGACGTTTCCGCTCAACCGTGTGCGGGGGGAGGCGCTCGAACGGGGCCGCGGATTTTTCGGGGGGTACTTTCTCTCGGGGGCGACGGCGATGGCGAGCGCTACCCGCCGCGTTTCCCTTTTCTACGGTGCCTTCCTGAGCCTCGACGGCCGAGTGTCGGCGTCCTTCCTGCGGATCCCCGTGGCCGACGGCCATGCGACGGTGCCCAACCTCGCGCTCCATCTACATCTCGGCCTCGGGTACAGCGTACCTCGTTGAGCGGGTTATCCGACGCGCTCGGGCTCGGTCGCGGGAGATGGACGAAACTCCAGGTGCTCGGCCCGCAGGATGATGAAGCCGCGAGGCGTCGACACGCGAGTGAGCCGCTCTCCGGCCATGTTCACCATGCGCTGCGTGACTCCGGGGAAGATCGGAGCGACGTCGTACCAGATCGACGGGCTGAGGTCCGGATACATACGCTGGTGCTCGGACCGAAGGCGGGCCTGAACGCCAGTCATGTGTTCTCCTTACCGGCGCTGGCCGGGGAAGAGGTTGCAAGCGTCGAGGATCCAGTCGCTCCCAAGTTAATGACCCACCGGCGCTGACCGAAGTGCCGAGGAGGTGTGAGCCCCGTCACAGCGAAAATGTGGCGGCGGATGGACTTTCGAGTCTTGCCCCCTTACAGTGCATGCGACTTGGATGTTCGTGGCATCCAACGCCTACCTCGGATAGCCGTCAACATGCCAGAATTTCAGGCCGCTCGGCCGGTCATCGCCGGCTCGGCCAACTGTCTCGTCGTGGACGACGAGCCGACCCTTCGTCGCTCGCTCATCCGGATGCTCGAGGCGCAGGGCTTCCGCTGTTTCGAGGCCGCCAACGGCCGCGAGGCGCTCGAGGCGCTGAACCGAATCGGAGACACTCCGCTCGTCATCTCCGACGTCCGGATGCCCGATCTGGACGGGATCGCGCTGCTCGATACCCTACGCGATCGCTTTCCGGACACGTCCGTCATCATGCTCACCGGTATCGGTGAGACCACGACCGCCGTGGACTGCCTGCACAAAGGCGCGGCCGATTTCCTCCTCAAGCCCATCTCGATGAGCGAGCTGCAGGCGCGGGTGGCCCGCGTCCTCGAGAAGCGCGCGCTCGTGCTCCAGAACCGGTATTACCAGCGGCACCTGGAGCAGCGGGTGCGCGAGCAGGCCCTGCGGATCCAGGAGTTGTTCCTTCAGGGCGTCCAGATGCTCGCCCGTGCGCTCGAGGCGAAGGACGCCTATACGCGGGGTCATTCGATTCGGGTGAGTCAGTATGCCGTGGCCACGGCGGCCAGGATGGGATTCGACGGATCGCAGCTCGATGGCATCCGCCTCGGCGGCGAGCTGCACGACATCGGCAAGATCGGCACCCGAGAGTCGGTCCTGCACAAACCGGGGCTGCTGACGGCCGACGAGTTCCGGCAGATCGCCGAGCACCCGGCGCTGGGGGAGCGGATGCTGTGGCCGCTGGCACAGGACTCCCCCGACGTGTTGCGCATCGTGCGCTCCCATCACGAACGACTCGATGGGCGTGGATTCCCGGATGGGCTTCGGGGTGAGAAGATCCCCGTGGAGGCTCGGATCGTGGCCGTGGCCGATGCCTTCGATGCGATGACGACGGAGCGACCCTACCGCATGTCTCGTCCGCCGCAGGCCGCTCTGGAAGAGTTGCGGCGCGTCGCCGGCACCCAGCTCGACCCCACCGCCGTCGAAGCGTTCGCCTCCGCATTTCCCAACGCCGGCGGGTTGCCGCTCTCCGCCTGACCCCCCGTCTCACATCTCGGGCGTGCCGGTATCCTCCCGTCCACGGAGTACGTCGGCCTTGGCCTGGTTTGCCAGCGCGACATAGCGGGCCTTGAAGGCGTCCAGCTCCTCCTCCGTGAGATCCTCGAGGTCGACCATCGCCGTGTGAGCGCCCTGCACCGCTCGGAGCAATTCATCGATCTTCACGTGCATCGCGGCGCTGTCGCGGTTCTGCGTGTTCTGAATCAGGAACACCATGAGAAACGTGACGATGGTCGTGCTGGTGTTGATGACGAGCTGCCACGTGTCGCTGAAGTGAAAGATCGGTCCCGTCAGCGCCCACACGAGGACCGTCCCGACCGCGAGCGCGAAGACCGATGGGTGACCCGAGGTCCGGGCGATGGACTTGGCGAACCGCCCGAACGATGGTGATGACGGCACGGCACCTCCTTGCTCTAGAGCAATCCTCTTCGCTTGAGCTGATGATATCGCTCGACGACAGCCGTGCTGGCCGCGCCGGGCGGAACGTCGAGCACCATGACGCCGCGAGCCCGGATGTCCGCGAGTGCCGCGTCCCGGGCGCCCAACAGCTCCTCGGCAGCCGCCCGCTCGAAGGCCGCCGCCTGCCCCGCGGGCCGGCCGACGGCAAGAGCCTCGAGTGTCGGATCGCGGAGGGTGACGGCAAGCGGTAAGTGGCGGGGACGCAAGGTTGCCGCGTGCATCACCAGCGCGTCGCTTGCGGTCCGGTCGATGACGTCGGTGAAGAGAACCGTAAGCGCGCGCTTACGATTGTGCGCCGCGAGGTAACGGAAGGCCGCGGGATAGTCCGACTCGACCAGACGTCCCTCCGCCGCGGCCAGACCCTCGAGGACCGCGCGGAGCGCCCGGCGGCCCCGGCCCGGAGCGACGTAACGCTGAATCGTATCCGCGAAGACGAGGAGCCCCACATTGTCGTCGTGCTCGACGGCGGCGCTCGCCAGATGAAGCGCGGCGCTGACGACAGCCTCCAGGCGCGCGACGCCGCCCACTTCGGCGGTGAGGAGCCTGCCGGCGTCGACCGCGATCATCACCTGCTGGCGTCGCTCATCCTCATACTGCCGCGCGATCACCTTTCCCCGACGTGCAGTCGCCTTCCAGTCGATGATGCGGGTCTCATCGCCAGGCACCCATTCCCGTAGTCCCTCAAACAGCCTTCCCTCTCCCGGCCGTCGTACCGCGCGGAGTCCGGCCTCGCGACGGCGAGCCTCGCGCAGCGGGAGGGCGCGCAACGACGCCGACGCGACACCCGGATAGACGGTCGCGGTCCACGGTCGTTCCAGCGAGAGTTGCCGCCACGCGAGTCCCAGCGGACCCAGGGCGCGCACGGCCGTCCGGCCTCCTGTTCCGACACCGCGACGGGCGGGACGAATGTCGAGCGTCTCATCGAGTCCCTCGCCAGGAGGTACTCGGAGACGGCGGGTGGGAGTCGCGGCGCCGCCCAGGGGGTCAGGCAGGTGCTCCCGCACCTCGAGCCTGACCGGATGTCGCGACCGAACCCGCCACCGGTACCGCACCTGCGACGTTCGCCCGACCGCGAATGCGGCCGGAGCCTCCCGGTCCACATCCACGTCCCGCGGGCCGGGTGTTTGCGCGGCGTCGAGCAGGAGCAGGACGAGCCAGCACACATCGGCCGCCAGCAGCCAGAGTGCTGCCTGGGGCCGCCAGGCCGCGAGGGGCGCGATGACCGCCAGCGCCGCCGCGATGATGAGCCAGGTTCGCGACGGCACGACGATCAACGGGGGGCCTCGACCTTTTCGATGATGCCATTGAGCGCGGTATCGGCGGTGACGCCCTCGAGCTCGAGCTCGGGTGCCACGGCGATCCGATGGCGCAGCACGGCGGGGGCGAGCGACTTCACATCGTCGGGCACGACATAGGCGCGTCCGTCGAGGAGCGCGGAGGCCTGCGCCATCTTGAGCAGGGCAACGCTGCCCCGCGGCGATGCGCCGAGGGTGAGCACTGGTGCGGCCCGCGTGGCGCGAACGATCGCGGCGATGTAGCCGACGAGGGTGGGCTCGACGCGGACCCGACGCACGGCGCCCCGCAGCTCGCCGATGGTCCGCGCGTCCGCGACCGGGGCGATCCCGTAACTCGCGGGCATATCCGATTCGAACCCGTCCAGGACTCGATCGAGAATGCCCCGCTCGACGGGTTCGGCGGGATAACCCAGCAGCACCTTCACGATGAATCGGTCGAGCTCCGCCTCGGGCAGGGGGTACGTACCCTCGAACTCGATCGGATTCTGGGTCGCGAACACCGTGAAGGACTCGGGGAGCGGATGGGTGGTGCCGTCCACGGTGACCGAGCGCTCCTGCATCGCCTCGAGCAGGGCTGCCTGCGTCTTGGCGGGCGCGCGGTTGATCTCGTCCCCCAGCACCAGGTCGCCGAAGATCGGGCCCGGCCGGAAAGAGAATCCGGCCTGCCCCACGAGCAGGCTCACGCCCGTGATGTCCGAGGGCATGAGGTCGGGCGTGAACTGAATGCGCCGGAAGTCGAGTCCGAGCGCGAGGCTGAGGGCCCGCACGAGCAGCGTCTTGGCGGTGCCCGGCACGCCCTCGAGCAGCACATGGCCCCGGGCCAGAAATGCGGCGACCGATTCGCGGATGGCGGCGGGCTGGCCCAGGACCACGGACTCGAGCGCGCGCACGAGCCGGGCGGCGGCGGCCGCGTGCGCGCCGGCCTCTTCGGAGGTGAGTGGCGATGAATCGGGCATCATGAGGGCTTCAGTTCCTCCCAGAGAATCTCCACGTCTTCGGCAGCATCGAGCACTTCACCGGCGGTGGCCTGCCGACCGGCGATGGCGGTCAGTCGTCCGAGCGCCTCGCGGCCGCGCGGCGTGCGCGTGGCGGACGCGAGCGACCCGAGCCACGCCGCCGGCGTATCATCCCGGCCCGTATGTCCGAGACGACGCCGCAGCCCCCGCACGATGAGTCGCACGGCGACATCGTGGCCGCCGGCCGACGCGAGCGCCGTAGCGAGCGCGCGCACGTGTTCCAGCGGAGAGCGCCGCCGCCGCTCGATGATTCTCTGGGCGGGACCGAATCGGATGCTCCCCGCCAACAGCGCGATGACCCCGACCGCCACGAGCTGCCAGACACCCCAGCCCCAGGGAGACCGGAGGCTCCAGTCGAGTGTGGCGCCCGCGAGCGATCCGGTGGCGTCGAATCCGTGATGGTACTCGTCCACCACGAGCCGATCGTAACGAGGAACCACGAATCCGAGCACGACCGGCCCTGCGGCCGTTTCACGAATGGCTCGATTGCTGAAAAGGTGGTCATCGGAGACCAGGGTGACGCTACGTCCGTCGGCGAAGGCGACGCGCACCGCGACCGGTCGTCCATCCGCCTGGAGCAGCGTGTCGGTTCGCACCGCCGATGGCGCGACGCAACTGATGGCGTCGTCCTCGTCGAAGTCGCTCGAGTCGGTCACGATCGTGCTCGCGCGTGGGACGAGTACCCATCGGACACGCGGCACCGGTAGCGAATCACTCGCGGGCGGCCTCATGACCGCGACCGCTCCACCTTTCCGCGGTACGACATCGTACCCGAGGCAACGCATGGCCGGCGCGGCGGTGGGTCCGGCAAGCAGCAGATCGTCCCGGAGCCTGGCGATGGCCGCGCCCTCCGCCGCCGAGAGGGGGATGGTGGGACCGAGAAACGCGACAACGACAGGCGAAGTCGATCCGCCGCCGATCGAACCGACTGGTCGCCGATGATGGTCCACCCGGACGCCGAGCCGCTCCAGCGTCTGTGCGTACCCACTGGTCCCGGACGGACCCGGCAGGTAGGTGGAGCGCCTCGGGTCCGTGTCACCCACCCGGGCGTGGCGGCTGCCCAACGCTGCCGCGCCGATGCCGAGCACGACCAGGGCCGTCGCGCCAACGGCGAGCTCAACGCCCGGACGCATGCCAGGAGAGGTCGCCGGTCTCGCGCCAGCGTCGATAATCGTCGGGGCCACACGGGTGGCTGCCGAACCCGTGGGCGTAGAGTGCGCGGACGAGGTCGCGCAGCCGCTCCCGATCCGTGCCGATAAGCGTCGCGTCGCGCACGCATTCCGCCGGCGTCTTGCTCGGGTGATATCGCAGCAACCCCTGCGCATCCAACGAGAGCGCCAGGCCCACGAACCGAAGCTGCAACGCGTCGCGCCAGCGTCCATCGGCCGCCACGCGATCGGCTTCCCGATAGTACCACTCGGCATCGCGGACCTCGCGCGGGGCGGGAGCGGCCGGCTGATCCACCGAGCCGCCGCCGGCGAGGACGGTCTTCCAGAGCACCCAGGCGGCATGACCGAGGAGCAGGATCAGCCCGACCAGCAGAAGCGCGACGAGCGTCCGGAAGAATGCGGGATTGTCCACCCGCAAGGTTTCGAGCCAGTCCCCCAGCTCGCGCCACCAGTCCCGAAGGACACGGACGGCGCCCGGGTCCTCGGCCCAGCGATACGCCGGGGCGGCGAACACCGAGTCGAGGACACGCCGAAACGTCGCGGCATCGGGCGTCCCCTGAAGTAGAATCACGGACGAGCGCTCAGGCAGTGAGGAGGGTGGAGGCGAGCAGCTCGAGATCGAAGCCCTCCTTCCGCACCCGCAGATCGTAGTATGCGACGGTGAGCACGCAGTAGAAGAGTGGGTAGATGAAGATCTGCACCAACCCCCCGATCGCGACGGCGACCACGCTGACCGTGACGCTGGGACTGGTCAGAAAGGATCCGGCACCCGGCACGAAGACCGCCATGAGGCCGCCGATCGCGGCAATGGGGATGTACAGGAGGATGACCACTACCAGGAGCAAGCCGAAGATCCGCCAGCGCGAGCCGCGCGTCAGCTCCCAGGAACGAGACAATGCGGCGCCCGATCCCAGTTGCGGCTCGATCACGAGCGCCGGTACCGCGAGGATCAGCCCGACGACGAGGATGATTCCGGGAATCACGAAGAACAGAAATCCCAGAAAGACGACGATGGCCGTCAGCACCGAGCACACGAGGATCTTCATGATGTACGGGGCCGCGCGACGCATGGCCGTACCGGCGTCGATCGGGCGTCCGAGATAGCTCTCCGACACGATGAAGACCGTCGCGGCCGTGGCGATCGCGCTGAGCGCGGCGAAGACCACGTAGTAAACCAGCACCAGGGGCAGGTTCTGCAACACGCCGCCAGATGCCTGGATGAACATATTGAGGAGAACCGGAACGCCCGAGCACACGAGCGCCACCGCGGCGAGCGGGACGAAGTGTCGGCGGTAGAGCGTGAAGGAGACGTCGAGGATCTCGCCCACCGAGAGCGGGCGAAGGGCTGGTGGCGCCATGGGCGAAAGATATTACAATCGCTCCATGCCCGCCCTTCGAGGCCCGTCCGAGGACTACCGCCAGCATCTCGAGGTCGAGACTCCCGAGCACGTCGTGCTCGATCTGGAGATCGCCGGCATCGGTTCGCGAACACTGGCTGCCTTGCTCGACCTGCTGATCCTCATCGGGGCAGCCGCCGCCGTCATGACGACGCTGGCCGTCCTCGGCGGATACGGCTTGAGACTCGGTCGGCTGGCCGCCGCGATTCTCCTCCTCGTCGGCTACGCAGTCGCGACCGGCTACTACATCGTGTTCGAGGGCGTCCGCGGCGGACAGACGCCTGGCAAGCGGATCGTCGGGATCCGGGTCGTGATGGATACGGGGCACGCCGTCACGCTGGGCGCGGCCGCGGTGCGCAACCTGCTCCGGGCCGCCGATTTTCTCCCGCCTCCCTATCTCCTCGGCGCCCTGTTCGTCGCCTTTCATCCGCGAGGGAAGCGGCTTGGCGACATCGTCGCCGGCACCGTCGTGGCGCGGGATCGGCCGCACGAGCCGCCCCCCGGGCGGCGACGGGTCGAATCGCCGGAGGCACCGTCGATCCCGGAGCTGGCCGACGCCGAGTTCCGGCTCCTCACGCAGTTCGTCGAGCGCCAGGGGGATCTCGCACCAGACGCGCGCGCACGGCTGGCCTCGTCCATCGTTCGCCGCATCGGCGGGGCGTCGAGCCCTACCGGTGTCTCCGACCAGGCCCACCTTCTGGAGCTCCACGCCCGCGAGCTTGGGAGACGTGAAGGCGCGCTCGCGCGGCGGGGAGCCGCGGGATCAGGTACCCGTTTCGCAGCGCAGAAACGCGACCGGTGGGACGCGTTCGAGCGACTGGCCGACCGCGCGGCGCGCAGCGGCCTCGACCGCTTCGGGTCCGACGAGCTGCCGGACTTCGCCGCACGCTACCGCGAGGTCGCGGCTGACCTTGCCAGGTCCCGGACGTATCGAGCCGACGAGGCGACTCAGGCACGTCTCGAACGGCTGGTAGCGGCCGGACACAACGCGCTCTATAGGGAAGAGCGTGGCGCGTGGCAACGGCTCTGGGTTACCCTGACCCGTGAGTGTCCTGCCGCGATCGTCGCGGCACGGCGCTACGTCCTCGTGGCGTTCCTCGCCTTCGCGCTTCCCGCGGCGGCGGGTTTCACGCTCATGCGCGAGCGCCCGGCCCTTGCCGCGGAACTGCTGCCGGACGTGATGCTGCAGCGAGCCGAGTCCGGATCGGAACGAAGGAAGACCGGCCGCGGCTACGTGGAGGTCGACGCTCAGGACCGCCCGCTCGTCGCCTCAGGCATCATCACGAATAACGTCCGGATCGCGATCACCTGCTTCGCGGGTGGAATCTTTCTCGGCGTCGGGTCCCTCGTCCTCCTGGCGTTCAATGGCCTGACGATCGGCGCGAGCGCCGGCCACTTCGCCAACATGGGGCTGTTGGGATATCTGCTGGAGTTCATCGTGGGCCACGGGGTTCTCGAGCTTTTCGCGATCTGGGTGGCGGGAGCGGCGGGGTTCCTGCTCGGTCGCACCGTCGTGGCGCCCGGCACGCTCGCGCGGGCCGACGCCCTCGTGGTGAGCGGCCGGCAGGCGGTCAGGATGCTCGGTGGTGCCGCGCTGCTGCTGCTGGTGGCGGGGATGATCGAAGGATTCGTCTCGGCAAGCCGGGGCGGGCTGCCGGTACGGCTATCGGCGAGCGTGGCGAGCCTCGCGTTCCTGGCGTTCTATCTCTCGAGCGGGATCGCCGCTCGCTCGTCGCGCTGAATCGAGTCAGACGTCCCGCAACATGGCCCGCATCCGGATCGCCAGCGCTTCGATCTCCCTGAGACCCGAGAGGGTCTCAGGATCCATCCTGGCTTCATTGAGCAACAGGAGTTGCGTCTCGGCAAGCAGGGCCGAGAGCGGATTGGAGAGATCGTGCCGCAGTTTGCTCAGTCGTTCCGGTTCGGTCATGCGCTCCGTTCAGACGAGCGACAGGTAGAGGGCCCGGACGTGGTGATCGCGGAGCCCCCGAACTGATTGCCACAGCTCGTCTTCCGTGATACCGCAGAAGATCTCGGCCGTCTCGCAGTCCCGGCCGCTCGGGTGATGGAATAGCAGCCGTCCCCGCCAGGCGCCGTCGTCCGAGCGTCGAATTCTGAGGTGGAGGCTGATGAGTTGATCGGAGAGACGAAGGGGGGGAAGCTCGTGAACGACAGGTTCACGGTGGTCGAGCGCGATAGCCCGGAAGGGCTGTGCCGTCATCAGGTGACCTCCTGAGAATGAGCCGGTGGGGCTAAAGATTATACGGGAGCGGAAGTTACGCAATCCACCCCGGCCCTCTTGACGGGATTCGAGGCCCGATCTAAGTTGAATCGCTCCTTGGTATGGCAGGACACTCCCCTACACAACGCGTAGCGCGTGCTCCGAGTCCGGGGCCCACCACATACACCACCCGACCCCGCCGTCCCTGCACTTTCACATCACCCCGCGCCCGCCGGAGTTCCGGCTGGGCCCGCTCGTCTGGAGTTTCGTCCGTGGACATCGCTGAGCTGAAACAGAAGTCGGTTGCCGAGCTGCACACGCTGGCCGAGCAGTTGAACATCACCAACTACTCGGGCCTGCGGAAGCAGGATCTCATCTTCCGCATCGAACAGTCCCTCCTCGACTCTGACACCGTCATCCGCGGCGAGGGCGTTCTCGAGATCCTCCCGGAAGGCTACGGCTTCCTCCGCAGCCAGGACTGGAACTACCTGTACGGCCCCGACGACATCTACGTCTCTCCGAGCCAGATCAAGCGCTTCGATCTCCGCACCGGCGATACGGTCATGGGACAGGTGCGGCCGCCCAAGGAGGGCGAGCGGTACCTGGCCCTCCTCAAGGTGGAGCAGGTCAACTTCGAGGAGCCGGAGAAGACCAAACACCGGATCGCCTTCGACAACCTGCGTCCCCGGTACCCTGACGCGCGGATCCGTCTGGAACGGAAGAACGGCGATCTGTCGATGCGGGTGGTCGACCTGCTTGCGCCACTGGGCAAGGGCCAGCGCGCACTGATCGTGGCGCCGCCCAAGGCGGGCAAGACGATTCTCATGCAGAAGCTGGCCAACGCGATCAGCGAGAACCATCCGGAGATCGTCCTCATCGTGCTCTTGATCGACGAGCGGCCGGAAGAAGTCACGGACATGGAGGAGAACGTCAAGGCGGAGGTCATCTCCTCCACCTTCGACGAGCCGGCCGATCGTCACGTTCAGGTGGCCGATATGGTGATCGAGAAGTCGAAGCGGCTTGTCGAGCATGGTCGCGACGTCGTGATCCTGCTCGATTCGATCACACGCCTCGCCCGGGCGCACAATGTCGTTGTCCCACACTCCGGCAAGATCCTCTCGGGCGGCGTGGACGCGAACGCGCTTCAGAAGCCCAAGCGGTTCTTCGGGGCGGCTCGCAATATCGACAAGGGCGGCAGTCTCAGCATCATTGCCACTGCCCTCGTCGACACGGGGAGCAGAATGGACGAGGTGATCTTCGAGGAGTTCAAGGGCACCGGCAACTCGGAGCTCGTGCTCGACCGGCGGCTCGCCGATCGCCGCATCTACCCCGCCATCGACATCCAGCGGACGTCCACCCGCAAGGAAGAGCTCCTCATGGACAAGGACGAGCTCAACCGGGTCTATCTGCTGCGCAACTTCCTGGCCGACATGCCGCCGGTTGAAGCGCTCGAATTCCTCCTCGAGCGGATGAAACGAACCAAGAACAACAAGGAGTTCTTCGCCACCATGGCGCAATGATTCCGGCCGTCGGCCGCATTCTCGCCCTGGACTGGGGGGAGATCCGTATCGGCCTGGCCCTTTCCGACGAATCGCAGACCATCGCTTCCCCGCTCGAGACGCTCACGCGCCGGGCGGGGAAACGTTTTCCGATGCCCCGGTTTCTCGAACTTGTCGGGACCCATCACCCCGTCGGCGCGGTCATCGGACTGCCGCTCACTCCCGAGGGAACGGAGGAGGAGAGCGCCGCAGCCGCGAGGGCGCTCGCCCGCACCGTCGGCGAGAGGACCAAACTGCCGGTCGAGCTGTGGGACGAGCGGATGAGCACCGCCCGCGCGCTCGCGCTCGTCTGGGAGCAGGGCGGGACCACGCGCGGCCGCAAGGAAGACGTCGACGCGCTCGCGGCGGCCGTGTTGCTCCAGCACTTTCTTGATGCGAGGCGCGGGGGCACGAGTCGGCCGACGGTGGACCAGACATGACCGTGCACCGCGCCGCCGCCGTGCTCCTCACGGCCGGCCTGCTCTCCGCCTGCGGAAAGAACCCGGCCGTGGAGCGGGTGACCGTTCCTCCCGGTTCCACCTTCAGCGCGGCCACCGATAGCCTCGTCGCCCACCGCGTCGTGACCAGCCGCTGGGCATTCAAGCTCATCGCCAGGATTCGTGGACTGGACCGGTCGGTGCAAGCCGGGATCTACGAATTCCAACCGGGAATGTCTCCCTGGCGCGTGCTCGACCAGCTCGCGACGGGAAAAGGCGTGTTCGTGAGGTTCACCGTGCCGGAAGGCCTCACCATCGCCGAGGTCGCCGCGCTCGCTGCCGCGCGATTGAGCCTTCCCATGGATTCGATGCTGGCCGCGGCCCGCGACGGGTCCGGCGCATCCGCCGCACTCGGATTCAAGGTGTCCTCGTACGAGGGATTTCTCAGACCCGAGACGTACTCGCTCCCCCTGGGCGTGAAGTCGCGGGAGCTGGTGCGCCTGATGGCGGAGGGATTCAAGAGCGCGTGGCGGCCGGCGTGGGATACCCGACTCGACACCTTGCGGATGACTCGACTGCAACTCGTCACGTTCGCGTCGATCGTGGAGGGGGAAGCGCGTGCGGACGACGAGCGGGAGACGATCGCCGGGGTGTACCACAACCGGCTCCGGATCGGCATGGCGTTGCAGGCCGACCCGACGGTGCAGTACGCGATTGCCCTCTCGACCGGCTCGCGGAAGGCGCGGCTGTACGAAAAGGACTACCACTTTCCGTCCCCGTACAACACCTATCTGCATCCGGGGCTGCCGCCGGGTCCGGTCAACTCGCCGAGTCAGCGCAGTATCGAGGCGTCGCTCTATCCCGCCAAGGTGCCCTACCTGTATTTCGTCGCCCGGCCGGACGGCCGGCACGTCTTCGCCAAGACCTATGGGGAGCATCTCCGCAACGTGGCGCGGGCCAGAAGAGGCGGCTAGCGGAATTTCCGCGCCGCTCCCTCCACGTCTGCCGCCGCCAGGATCCCCGAGGCCACCGCCACTCCGCTCCCGCCCGCTCCCAGCACGAGCGGTACATCGGCCGGCATCACGCCCCCGATCGCCATGCAGGGACGGCCAGCCGCGAGACGCAGCAACCGGGTGAACCCCGCGGCGCCGAGACCCGCGCCGGCATCCGCCTTGGTTCCGGTCTCGCGCCAGGGACCGATACCCCAGTAGTCCGCCTCCGACGCCGTGCCGGCCTCCGCTTCCGATCCCACCGACGCGCCGATGACGAACCCCGCGGGAGAGATCTTCCGCGCAAGGCGCACCGGCAGATCATCCGGGCCGAGATGGACTCCCGCGGCACCAGCGGCGAGCGCGACATCGGGCCGGTCGTTGACCAGCACCGGAATGGCGAGCGCCGCGACCAGCTCGCGCACGAGTGCGGCCAGCTCGCGCGGCGTCGCGGCCTTGAGCCGGAGCTGCACCGCGGTCACCCCGCCGCGCTCGGCGGCGAGCGCGAGCGAAACGACGTCGCGGCCCGCCACCAACCGGTCGTCGGTGACGAGCATCAGACGACACCATGCCGCTACATTATGGCGCATGACCTCCCTCACCCCTCGGCTTCAGGGGATCCGCGGCGCGACGACGGTGACCCGCAACGACGCACGTGAGATTCTCGCCGCGACCGACGAGCTGCTGCGCACGCTCATCGAGGCGAACGAGCTCGAGCCGGACGACATCGTGAGCGGACTGTTCACCGTGACGCGAGACCTCGACGCCGTCTTCCCCGCGCGGGCAGCCGAGGAGTACGGATGGAACATCGTGGCCCTGCTGCACGCGACCGAGATTCCGGTCCCCGGTTCGTTGCCCATGTGCATCCGGCTGCTGGTACACGCCTACACGCGGCGCAACCGCGCGGAAATCAAGCACTGCTATCTACGCGGGGCTACGGTCCTTCGGCCCGACCGGGCGTGATCACGGTCCGCGTCACGGCACGCGGCGCCGAGCGCTGGGTGCGGGGCCATCCGTGGATCTACCGCAGCGAGGTCCTCGACGAGCCGTCCGACGTTGGGCTCGTTGCCGTGCACGATCCCCGCGGGAAGTTCATCGGACAGGCACTGCACTCCCCCACCTCCGAGATTCGCCTCCGCCTTCTGGAAACGACCGACCGCACTGTCGACGAGGCCTGGTGGCACGAGCATCTCGCCGCCGCGGCCGCCCGCCGATCCGGGATCGACGCCACGGCCTGGAGGGTAGTGCACGGCGAAGGCGATGGTATCCCATCCCTCGTGGTCGACCGCTACGACCGCTGGCTCGTGGTACAAATGCTGTCCGCCGGACTCGAAACCATGAAGCCGGCGATCCTCGCGGCGCTGATCCGACTGCTCGAGCCCGAGGGGATTCTCCTTCGGAACGATGCAGCCGTGCGCCGGCGCGAGGGCCTGACGCTGGAATCGGAAGTAGCCCACGGATCGGTGCCCCGGGAAATCGAAGTGAGAGAAGGCGCCCTGCGTTATCTGGCCGGTCCATGGGGAGGCCAGAAGACGGGAGCATTCCTCGATCAGCGGGAGAACCGGCTCCTCGCGGGTCGGGTCACCCGTTCCGGGGGCCGGGCGCTGGACTGCTTCTCGTACCACGGCTCATTCGCGATTCACCTGGCGGGCCGCGCGCGGACGGTCCTGGCCATCGACTCGAGCGCCGAAGCGCTCAAGCGCGGCGCGGCGAACGCCGCGCTCAATGGTCTCTCGAACATCGAGTGGCGGGAGGGCGACGCGTTCGAGACTCTTCGCGCCTTTGCGCGCGCCCGCGAGCGCTTCGATACCATCGTGCTCGATCCGCCGGCGTTCGCCAAGTCACGAGGCGCGGTGGTGAGCGCGCTCCGCGGGTACCACGAGATCAACCTGCGCGCGATGCGCTGTCTGGCACCTGGGGGCATGCTGCTTACCGCCTCCTGCTCCTTTCATGTGCGCCTGCCGGCATTCCTGGAGATGCTGGAGCAGGCAAGCGGCGACAGCGGGCGCCGCATCCTGCTCCGAGGCGTCCTCGGACAGGCCGACGACCACCCCGAGGTCCTCTCCATTCCGGAAACCGGCTACCTCAAGGGTGCGCTTCTGGAGGCGGTGTGAGGCCTCGCCCGCGGGTTGCGCCATCTGTTCGCGTTGACAGTGCGCGAGGCGCTTATGAGTTTGCTAGGATGCCCCCCGTTCCGAAAACCATCGAGGCACCGTGCTGAGCGCCGCGGACATACGCGGTACCCAGCATCGCCGGCGCTCGGCGTATTCGGACAAGCAGCACTATCAGGAGTACATCCTCCAGCGTATCGAGGGATACAAGAACTCGATCGGCCGAGACGAGCTGATGCGGCTCGGCGACGAGGCCGCCGCCGAGCTGCAGAGCGCGGCCGAAGGCCAGTTCCTCCTGACCGAAGTCCTCATGCTCGAGTCGGTCGATCGTCTGATCATGAAGCGTCTCGCGCTTCGTCCCTACACCAGATGGAAGCGTCAGTTCCTCAAGCTGCGTGAGGCGCAGCGCACGCCGACCCATTGGGGCCTCGAGGCCACGGGCCCCGTGGCCAGGTTGATCCCCCGGATCGAGGCCAATGACGCGACGCTGGTAATCGGCGGCAAGGCGGAGCCGTGCGCCTATCTCCTCGCGGCGCACGATGCCGCCGTCACCTTCATCGCCGGTGACATGGGCGCGGTCGAGCGGGTCGAATCTCGCATGGCGGCCGAAGCGCTCGGCAGCATGTTCGATGGCTTCGTCGCCCAGCTCTGCCCCTGCCTTCCCGATTTTCTCTGCTTCGTCAATGGACTCGATCTCGTCATCATCGATCCCGGCGCGATCGCGGAGCTCAAGACGTCGATGCGTCCGGCAGCCGTTCGAGACCTCCAGCGTCGCACGCGACCCGGCGGCGTGCACCTGCTCCTTCCAAGCTGCAAGTCGCTCGCGCCCGAGGCACTCCTCTCGCTCTACGAGGATTGGACAGTGGAGGAGGATCCCAAACCGCGTCGGCGGACTGGGACGACCCGGGTGCGTGACGGGCTCCTGCTCACCAGCCCCTCGTGTCCGGCGGACACGACGTAAATCGATGCTCTCGTGTCGAAGCGACACGTCCCGCCCCGCCCCTCCACCCGAACATATTGTCACGATTGATCTTCCACCGCGTCCTCGACGGGCACGGCCTCTGCGTGGCTTCTAAGGGAAGCAGTGCTGGCTTCCCGCAGAACGAGGATCGATCCGTGGCCGCTCTCCCGCTGTCGACATCATCGAAACCACTCGGCATCGTCATCAAGAGTGGCGGTCCGGCACCCAAGCCCGCCCGCTTCTGGGCCTACCTGTGGGCGGCCGACGAAGAGTCCGCGGACGATCACTGGCACCAGCGAGTTCCGACAGAGCACGCCGCCTAGCAGCGCGTCGGTGCGGCGGGCAAAACGCCCTCGGACCCATGGTCCGAGGGTGTTTGTATTTCGGTTATATTGCCCCCCGACCTTTTCCCGAGCGACGATGCGCGCACTCGTCAAGGAATCTCCCGGCCCCGGCCTGGTGTTGCGGGACCGTCCTGTCCCCATTTGCGGTCCAAGCGACGTCCTGATCCAGGTCCGGCACGCAGGCGTATGCGGCACCGACCTGCACATCTGGGAATGGGACAGCTGGGCCAGCGGACGCCTCAAACCACCCGTGGTGATCGGCCACGAGTTCGCCGGCGAGATCGTCGAGCTGGGTCAGGAGGCCGTCCAGGAGGGCCTTCTCGCCGTCGGCGACGCCGTCACCGCGGAAGGGCATATCGTCTGCGGCCACTGTCTGCAGTGCCGGCTGGGCGCCGCCCACCTGTGCCAGCGAACGCGGATCATCGGGGTGGATCGCGATGGCGCGTTCGCCGACTTCATCGCGATGCCTGCCTCCAACGTGATGAAGCTCGACGGTATCCCCACCGAAATCGGCGCCATCATGGATCCCATCGGTAATGCGGTCCACACGGTGCTCGAGTCGAGTGTTCCGGGCAGTACCGTGCTGGTGCTCGGCTGCGGGCCGATCGGGTGCTTCGCCGTGGGAGTCGCGCGGGCGGCCGGCGCGTCGCTCGTGATCGCGAGCGACTTCAACCAGCGTCGGCTTGAGTTGGCGTGCGCCATGGGCGCCCACGTCACGCTGAATCCCGGACGGGACGACGTCCTCGCCCGGATCCGCGAGCTCACCAGCGGTGACGGGGTCGATCTGGTCTGCGAGATGAGCGGCCACCCGAGCGGGCATGCCCAGGCCCTGGCGGCGGCACGGCTCGGCGGCCGCGTGAACCTGCTGGGCACGCCGAGCCGCATGACGGAGGTGGACTTCGCGCGGGATGTGATCTTCAAGGGGCTCACGCTCTACGGGGTGACCGGACGGAAGATGTACGAGACATGGCACCAGATGCGCCGGTTTCTCCATGGCGGGCAGCTCGATCCCCGGCCCGTCATCACCCACAGATTTCCCCTCGACCGCATCGCCGAAGCCATTCAGGTCATCAAGGACGGCGAGGCCGGCAAGGTGATTCTGGAGATCGGCGCATGAGCGTGCTGGAGGACCGGGTCGAGCGCGCGCTCGAGGAGTTCGTCCGCGACGGCGTCTACAAGAGGCTCAAGTTCCTCAGCGGGCCTCAGGGCCCTCGGGTGACGATGGAGGAACATGGCGACGTCATCGTTCTCTCCTCCAACAACTATCTGGGACTCAGCAACGAGCCCGCGGTCGTCACCGCGGGGCACCAGGCGCTCGACCGGTACGGTGCCGGGACGGCGTCCGTGCGGTTCATCTGCGGCACCTTTACGGTCCACCGAGAGCTGGAGGCGGCGTGCGCCCGTCTGGTCGGCACTCCCGCCTCGCTCAGCTTCGTGAGCTGCTGGAACGCCAACGAGGCCGTGCCAGGAACGCTCCTGGGCGAGGAGGACATCGTCATCAGCGACCAGCTCAACCACGCCTCCATCATCGACGGCATCCGGCTCGCCAAGGCGATTACGAAATGCCAGACGGCCGTCTATCGCCACGCGGACATGAAAGACCTGGAAGCGAAACTACTCGCGGCCCGCGATCGTCGCGTCCGAATGGTGATCACCGACGGCATCTTCTCCATGGAAGGGTCCATCGCGCCGTTGCCCGATCTGCTGGATGTATGCCGCCGCCACGAGGCCATCCTGGTCGTGGACGACTCCCACGCGACGGGCGTCCTCGGGGAAACGGGCCGCGGAACACCGGAGCACTTCGGCGTCGTGGGTGAGATCGACATCATCACGTCGACGCTGGGGAAGGCGCTGGGAGGCGCGGCGGGCGGGTTCGCCGCCGGCTCGGCCGCGGTGTGCGACTATCTGACCCAGCGTGCGCGTCCCCAGCTCTTCTCCAACGCGCTGCCCCCGACGGTCGCGGCGAGCTCGCTGGCCAGCATCGAATTCCTCGAGGCACACCCGGAGCGGGTGGCCGGGCTTCGCGAGAATGCGCGCTACTTTCGCGAGCGCCTGCTCGCCCTCGGGTTCTCCCCACTTCCCGGCGAGACGCCGATCATTCCCGTCATTCTCGGCGAAACCTCCGCCGCGATTCAGATGAGTGATCTGCTCCTCGCCGAAGGGGTCTTCGTCACCGGCTTCGGCTTCCCAGTCGTTCCCCAAGGGCAGGCCCGGGTCCGCTGCCAGATCTCGGCGGCACACACCCGCGACGATCTCGACGAGGCCTTGGCCGCGTTCAAGAAGGTGGGGAAGAAGTTGGCTCTGGTCTGAGGGGAGCCGGATCCTTCTCCCTTCCCCAACCCCTTTCTCTATTCTCCTCTCTCCCGTTCCTGCCTCCCGCTCCTTTGGCCCTCCTCTTGCACCCCCACCCCATCCGACGGGTTGGGACTGCTCGGCGATTGTCGTCGTAAGCGCTTCTGCTCTAGGCAGATAGCCGGGTCACCGTTCCCTATCCCAACCCGCGATTTCCAGCAAGCTCCCGCATTTTGACGCACCGTGCCGATTGGGGACGGTAGACGCCAGGATCCTCCTGGCGCGGACACCTTACGGAGGCAGTCTGTGATGCGCATGGTCATCCGAAGCATTCCGGCCGCGGCGCTGGCCCTCTGCCTGGGCACCGCCCACCTCGCGGCCCAGCAGCCGGGCAATGGCAACTTCCAGTGGTACCTCGGCGGCCAGGGCGGCGTCATGTTCTTCAAGACGCCCACTCAGGACCGCTCGGGAATTCCCACCTTCGGCGGGCAGACGCTGATCGTGGCGAAGCGCACGGGCCTCATGCTCTCCTTCGAAGAGGGCGTGGGCGACGGCGAGACCAGCTCGTACACGGACGCCAGCGGCGTGCAGAACGTCACCTTCAACGACATCCGGAAGTACTCGGCAGTGTTGATGGCCTTCCCGCTGCGCTCGGCAGCGCAGCCGTATTTCGGCCTCGGCTACGGCATCATCCACGTGGTCAATCCGACCCCGGCCAGCGCGGCCGCTTTCCAGAGCGACGCGAACGAGCTCGGTTCGAGTGGATTCGGAACGTTCGTTGGCGGGCTGACCTTCCAGGTGGGCCGTCTGATGGCCTTCGGCCAGTATCAGATCACCACGAGCCCCAGCAATCACGCGGTGACCGATGGAGCCGGCAACGTGGTGGCTGTGGGACGGCTGCTCGATGGCCCGACCCACACCTTCAGCGGCGGGCTGCGCTTCGGCCTGGGCAGCGCGAAGGAAGGCTCTCGGAGCGCAGGCGGCTACTAGGCGCCGGCTGGGATAGAAACCGGACGGCCGGCTCCCGGGGAGACCCACGGGGAGTCGGGGACCAGGAAGCGAAGCGGCCAGTCGGCCGCCTGGGTAATCCCAATCCGCGGCGTCACCGCGAAAGCGGCTGGCGCCGCGTTCTTTTCGACTGCGAGCGTCACCGGACACCCACGCATCGGACTTCCATCCAGTTTGCGCGAAATGGCCAGCGCCTGACCGAGCTTGCCCGGGCCGGAACAGAGTTGGCGGGCGGCCAGCGCGCCTCGCCTGCGGCGCATGGTCTCCAGTCCTTCCAGCGGCTCGAGAGCGCGGAGCAGGACGGCGCCCCCGTCCCCTTCCACACCACAGACGATGTTCGTGCACCAGTGAATGCCGTACGACAGGTACACGTACCACGTGCCCGGAGGGCCGTAGAGGGCTTCGTTCCGCGCGTGGCGCCTGTGGCGGTAGCCGTGCGAGGCGGGATCGCGGTAGCCGAGATACGCCTCGGTCTCGACGATGCGCCCGGACGTGAAGCGTCCACCCACGCGTGAAAGGAGTATGACACCCAAAAGCTCGCGGGCGACGATCTCGACGGGACGCTTGAAGAAGGAGACGGGCAGCAGCGCCGCCCGTCCGCTGGAGATCACTCCGCTGCCTTCTTGCGCGATCGTGCGCGGGGACGCTTGGCTGGCTTCGAGGCGGGTTCCGCGGCGTCCTCGCCATCCGACGATCCGGCAGGTGTCGCAGCCGGTGACGCGGCTCGCTTGCGGGGAGTGCGCTTGGGTCGCGAGGCCTTCGCCGGTGAAGGCTCATCGATCGTTGCGGGGGCGTCCTCCGGGCTCGCGGTAACCGTGGCCGGAATGTCGATCTCGACCACCCCGACCAGCGGCACTTCGCCGGCGCGCATCGGGGCGCGCGATCCGCGGCGGAAGCGGACGCCGAATCGTTGCCCGTTGTCCCGCCCACCGTCGACAGGCTCGGCGACCGCCTCTTCCTCCGGTGCCGTGGATTCCACCGGCACTGGAGGCGTGGCGGCCGCGGGGGCTGCCGGGGCCGCCGGCGACGCCTGGGCCGGGATGACCCCGCTGGCGCGGTGCGGGGAGATCTCGTATTCGTCGTCCCCGACCTTCCGGACATCGGCCACTTCCGCGTCGTTGGCCTGGCGCAAGAAGCGGGGGAACCGCGCCGCATCGAGAAGCGCGTCCTGGCGTCCGTGGAGCGCCGCCATGCGGAGACGAAGTGCCTCGTGGCCGACCGGCGCGCGCAGCTCCCCCAGTGCCTGGGACATCAACTGGAACGCACGCGCCAGCGACAGGGCACCGTCGGTACGTGGCTCGCGAGGCGGCCGGCGGCCGTCGTCCCGGGCGCCCTCGGGAGCGCGCTCGCGGTCGCCGCCGCGGCCCCGGCCCCGGCGCGAGCGACCACGCCTGGCGCCATCCTCTCTCGCCGGTTCCTCCGCGCGCGGGGGATGTGCGGGAACGGCGGCCCCACTCGCCAGCGCCACCTCGTACTGGCCGTTTTCGAGCTTGTTCACGACCAACACGCCCTTCTGTCCCGCCTCGACCACGAACTTGCTGAAGCGGTTGAATCCAGCCGTGCGCTCGTCGAAGTTCGGGTCGATCTGCTGCATGACCTGCTTCAGGCGATCGGACCGCATCACGTCGCCGTTCCGCGTCATCTGGGCGACCGCCTCGCCGGCCAGCTGCCAGGGATCGCGTTGCGTCGACGGCGTGTCCACTTCCTTGGTGAGTCCCGCGAGATCGTTGTAGGAGAAGTACTCGTCGCAGTTCTGGATCAGGAGGTCGCTCGCCGATTCCCTGATCCCGACGCCGATCACGTACTTCCCGTACTCCTTGAGCTTGATCACCATCGTCGAGAAATCACTGTCGCCGGAGAGGAGGATAAAGGTCCCGATCTCGGGGCGGGTGAAGACCAGCTCGATGGCGTCGATCGCGAGGCGGATGTCGGTGGCGTTCTTCTTGTTGGTGCCGAATGCGGGAGCAAAGATGAGGTCGATGGAGGACTCGGACAGCGGCACGATGTACTGGGGATAGCGGCGCCAATCGGCGTAGGCGCGCTGGACCGCCACTTTCCCCTTTATGATGTCGCTGTTGAGGAGCGTCCGAAGCTCCTTCGTCAGGTCTTTCTGGACCCCGAGAGTGACATTGTCGAAATCGATGAGAAGCGCGGCGTTCGGGGCGTGGACGGGGGGCTGGCTTAGATGCCGCCCTGGACGGATCAGGGTCTTGTTCACATGTCGCTCGTCTTGAGGATCAGGCGCCGGGTGCCCATCCCGCGCTCCCGTAACCGGCCCAGGCCGGTTCAGGAACGTCGGCGACGCGCACGAGGCGGCTGCCGGATGTCATCGCAGTGGTCGCTTGGTTCCACGTGCTCCGGACCGTCGTGGCCCGGCTCCGAGACGGAAAACTACACTGGCGGGGCTGGTGGCGGGTAGAGCCTCCCGTGGAGGCTCAGCCGAACTGCGGCTGTCCGGCGAGCGGGAGATCGAGAACGAAGAAGAAGCGGGTACCCTGCCCCGATTCGGTTTCCACGTCGAGCGTCGATCCCATCGCCTCGACCAGCTTGCGGCAGATCGACAATCCGAGACCCGATCCCGAGAAGGCATACTCGCCGGGCTTCTGCCGGCGCCGGAACGGCTCGTACAGTGTCGCCATCGACTGGGGCGGAATGCCCCGGCCGCTGTCGCGCACCGAGAATTCGACCGCTTGCGGGGAAAGCTGGCGCGCCGTGACCTCGACGAAGCCTTCGGCGGTGAACTTCAGGGCGTTGGTCGTGAGATTGAGCAGCACCCGACTCAGTGCCACCGGATGTCCCACACGAAAGTCCGCCTCGGGAGTGGCGAGCTGGACAGTCAGGCCTTTCTCTTCCGCGATCGGCTGCACGATGTCGCGCACGGATTCCAGGATATCGGCGACCGAGAACGGGATGGGGTCGAGGTCCACCAGGCGGTCGCCGCCGCGGGCCAGCTCGATCACGTCGCTGGCCACGGAGCTCAGCCCGAAGGCCGCGCTATAGATGAGTCCGAGTTGGCGTTCCTGGATTTCGTTGACTGGTCCGCTCCGCCCGCGCTGGAGCGTCTCGGCGAGGAAGAGGATGGACGTGAGGGGCGATCGCAGATCATGTGCGACCTCGACCACGAGCTCGAGCCCGTCGGGACTCGACAATCGATCGGCGAAGTGTTGGGACCAGTCCGCCTCGAGCCGCTGCCCCACTTGCTCGATGGCGCCGAGCAGCCGGAGGAGCTGCGTGGGATCGGGCGGGGGGAGCTCCCGAACCCGCTCGACGAAGGCCGATCGCATGAGTCCCAGCAGACGGCGGGAGAGCGCATTGCGCGGCAGCGCGTTGAAGTCGGTCTCCTGACCGCTGGCGTTCCGCCGGACCGCATTGGAGAGCTGCGCCAGGTGCGCGTTGACCTCGTCCGCCCCGGTGGCGTGCTCCAGCGCCGTCCCCCACATCGCCTGAGCCGAGTGGACGGCGTCACGCAAGGCATCCCAGAGAGGCACGGCGATGGCGCCGCTCGAAGGGCCGTCAGGATCCCAGATCCGCGCTTGCGCAGCGCCCGGCGTATGGCGCCGCCGGTCTCCGCTCGCGGTCCCGGTCAGTGCGGCCTCAGACTTCACTCAGGCAGCCCCGCGGCAGTCTCATCGCGGTGGAACGCGTGCTTGTCCATCAAGCGATACAGCGTCGTGCGGTCGATACTCGCCAGCCGGGCCGCCTTCGACATGTTTCCACCCGCCCGTGACACCAGCCGGGTGAGATACTCTTTCTCGAACTGCGCCACGACCCTGTCCTTGGCGGAGTGGTAGGCTTCGTCCATGACACCGGAGGGGACCGCCGCCTCGACCGGACGCTCCCCGCCGTCGTCATACACGGGGATGTCGTTGGGCTGGATGACCTGATCGGCCTCCGCGAGCACAGCCACGTGCTCGATGACGTTCTGAAGCTCACGTACGTTGCCTCGCCAGGGGCGCGAACGCAAGAAGGCGATACTGGCATCGCTCAGGCGCGGCACGCGGTCACCCATCTGCCGGTGGCGCTGCCAGTACACGGTGAGGAAGTGGTTGGCCAGGAGCGGAATATCCTCCTGACGCTTGCGCAGCGGCGGCAGCTTGATCGGCACGACCCGCAGGCGATAGAAGAGATCGCCTCGGAGCACCCCGGTATCCACCGCTTCCTGGGGCTCACGGTTCGTCGCTGAGATGAATCGCACGTCCACCACCGCGTCCTGCTGCTCGCTGCCCACCCGGCGTACCACACCATCCTGAATGACGCGCAGGAGCTTGGCCTGGAGCGGCATCGTCATTTCGGTGAGCTCGTCGAGGAAGAGTGTGCCGCCGTTGGCCGTCTCCAGCAGGCCCGGCTTGTCCCGATCGGCGCCGGTGAAGGCGCCCTTGCGGTGGCCGAACATCTCGCTCTCGAGCAACGGTTCGGGAAGGGCCGCGCAGTTGATCGGCACGAGCGCGCGCCCGCTGCGCCGGCTGTTCTGGTGGATGAACTGGGCGATGACTTCCTTCCCGGTGCCGCTCTCACCGCTGATGAAGACCGAGGCGTCGGTGCCGGCGACTTTCCGGGCGAGATCCACGGCCTGGCGGAACAGCGGCGAGATGCCGATCAACGCGATCTTGTCGCTGTGCCCATGCTGCTTCATGAGCTGCACCCGAAGGTCCTGCGCCTCACGCGACATCATGACCGCGTGCGAGGCGCGTCCGATCAGGACCTGCAGATGGGTCGCCGAGAAGGGTTTCGGGAGATAGTCCCAGGCGCCGGCGCGGAGCGCTTCGATGCTGCTGGTCACACTCGGGTTGCCGGTCATGACCACGACGATCGTGTCTTTATACGCGCCGACCGCGGCCTGGAGAATCTCCAAGCCCGAGATCTGCGACATGTAGAGGTCGACGAGGATGATGTCGAACTTCCGCCGGCGCACGACCTCGAGCGCCTCTTCCCCGCGACCGACGAGCGTGACGTTGTAGCCATCCATCTGCAGGACGCTCGCGCAGCTCTCACGGAGGGTGCGCTCGTCGTCGACGACGAGGACCCGAATGCTGGCCTTGATCTCGCCTGGAATCGAGAGGGGATCCCTCGGCGCGGGATCCGCGGAGGCTTGCCCGGACCGGTCGTGTTGCGCGAGCGGGTTCGACATCGACACTCCTGGACAGGACCGCCCGGGGCGGTCAGTTGAACCAACCTGCTGCCAATGTGCGACAGATATCCCCCGGACGCATCGCTTCGCGCGGGTCTGGGGAACCAAGCAGCAACATTGATACCACAGACTGCTGCTCGGGTCAACCATATGATGTGATGGCGCAACATTTTGCACCGCGAAGACCGGCCGCGGCGTTGTGGAGGAGCTACATTTGGATGGATTTGTGAATCAGCTGGGGTATTCCGTCGGCACCTGCTCGAACGCCCGTATCCGCTCGCCCGACCCATTCCGCCTCAGGTCTCGGAGCGCGGTGGTGGCCCGCAGCAGGAGCTCGATGGCATCCACCGGAGACTGCGCGAAGTCCGGCACGGCACAGTATCCCGCCCGGATCCTGATCGAGCGCTCCCCGCCCTTGTGGGCGATGGGCGAGCCCTCGATGGCACCGCTCAACCGGCGCACCAGGCGCAGCGCAGCGTCGGGACCAGTCGCGGGTGCGATGACCGCGAATTCCGAAGTTCCCAACCGACCGATCGCGTCCGACGCCCTTCCCGCGCGCTTGAACAGCAGACCGACCTGATCGGACACCCGCTCCACCTCGTCGTCGGCCGTCTCAGTCTCGCTCTCGGATTCGGGAGCGAACACGACGCATGCGAGGGGGTCGCGCCGACGCAGCGCGTCCGAGCCGATCTCACGCGCGCGCCGGGAGAGTCCCCGCATGTTGTAGAGTCCCGTCCCGGGGTCGAGGAGATTTTCCTCGCGAAGGTCGTCCACGGCGCGCTTGCATTGGAGGAAGGTGCCCAGCTTGAGCAGCAGCGATTCGCCGTCCAGCGGCTGGCCGAGGAATTCCCACGCGCCGGCGCGGTAGGCCTCGAGCCGCTGCGTGCGGCCGGACGGGCCCGAAGTGGTGATGACGACCGGGGTCGTATCACCGAAGTGAGGATCGGCACGCAGCGCCCGGCAGACGTCGAACCCGTGCATGTCGGGCATCTGGGCGTCGAGGATGATGAGGTCGGGATGGGTGGTGCGTGCGCGTTCGAGCGCCTGCTGTCCGGTGTAGGCCCGTACCACTGAGTAGCCACTCGGGCCGAGAATGCTCTCAAGCGATCGCGCCGACCATTCCTGATCGTTGGCGATGAGGACAAGGGGCGCCGAAGGGGCCTTGTCGCGTTGTTCCATTGAAGGACGCCGGAATGGGGAGAGACGGTCGATCGGTAATGCGGCCCTGACCGCAGGACTCGTGCGGGGTCGCCCGATTCCGTCAACCCATTATAACATAAGACCATAGCTTTTCAAAACATACAGCCGGAAAGCCCAGCCCGACGGGCCCATGCCACACATTGGAGGCTGGAGCGCCACGGGTCGGTCTGGAAAAGCTTCTGTTGCGTAACGAGTTCGGAAGTGTGGGTGGTGAGCAACGGTGTCCGGCAGGGGGCTGGCCAGGGTATTGGGGTGGGGGAGTTGCTAAACTTTTGGGATGTAATATCTTGTATCCACCCCTCCACCTCGTGGCTCTCCGCCAGAAATCGCGGCGTCATACTTGAAGACGAAAAGTTCGGGTTCGTTAATCTGTTTGACTTACACGGAACCGAAACGTATGCCTCAGCCGCACGAAACGACTCATTCGGCCGGCCCCGGCGAGAGCAACGCCGAAAATCTCGCGGGCACCAGCTCCGCGTCCGATTCCCTGGCGCGCGCCGCCAATGCGTCCGAACGATCGAGATTCAGCCAGTGGCTCGCCAGCTTTGGCCTCGGTGAAATGCCGTTGCCCCTGCTTTCGCGACGCCGCGCGCAGCGTGGTGGTTGAAGAGAGCAATGATCGACAGTGAGCAAAACAAGTCCCCGGTGACGCATATCACATTGGCGACATCGCGGAAGAGTTAACCTACTCGTTCCTTCCCTTGACGCATGTACGGGCGGGGACGAGCATTAATTGGTCAGTGTTTCCTGGTTCGTGAAGACGAGGCGCCCAACCCGACCCGACGAGTTCGACGACGACCATGGGTACTGCCACTTCTGGAGTCCGGCGAGCGTTTCCTTCCCGCTCGCTTGCGGTCCGCCGATCGCGGCCCGCTTGGTCGCGTGCGTATTCGCGCACGCTGGCCCGGGTAGGGCGCGCACTCCCGCAGGCCCGCGACCAGTGGCTCAACCGGTCGGTGAACGTGCTGTTGGCGGTGGTGGCGCTGGTGATCGTGTCGCCGGTGCTGGTGATCGTGGCCCTCCTGGTCAAGCTCACCAGCCGGGGGCCGGTCTTCTACACCCAGGAGCGGGTGGGGCT
>DATBSO010000126.1:0-34911 GCA_036559745.1 Gemmatimonadales bacterium
CAGCTCGTCTCCCGCGACGCCACTCGCGAGCCCCGCGGCGATCACCGCACCCATCGAGGTGGCGACGAACCGCACCGGGGTCATCCCCGACTCCGTCATCGCGCGGACGGCGCCGATGTGCGCGGCGGCCTTCGCCCCACCACCGCTCAGCACGACCGACACGTCGCGCGCCGTCACCCGCGCTGCCGGCTCAATCGGTGCGCCTCGGCGCGAGCATAGCGAGCCTTTTCCTCGTCGGTCTCCGGGATGAGACGCGGTACCGGCTTGGGCTTCCCCTCCTCGTCGATGGCTACAAAGACGACGTGGGCAGTATGCGTGTGACGCCGCTCTCCCGTGGTCACCTTCTCCGAATGCACCTCGACCGTGATGTCCATGGACGTCCGTCCGACGTAGTCGACAGTCGCCGTGCAGGTGACGAGCGCGCCCACGGGGATCCGCTCGCGGAAATCCACCCGGTCGATGCTCGCAGTGACGGCCCTGGCGCCGGCGTGTCTGATCGCGGCCACGGCCGCCGCCTGATCGACCAGCGCCATCAGGTTTCCTCCGAAGAGATCGCCGAGAACGTTCTGCATGTGAGGCATGACGAAGGTGCTGATCGAGCCGACCGAGTAGGACATCGGGCGGGATTCGGGGACTGTCATCAATAGTCCACCGGCCTCAGGTAGTACTCGCCGATCGCCGTACCGCTCAGCATGGCGACGGTGGGAAGCCGTCGTTTCCAGTGCGTCGAATCGAGCCGCTTGCGAACGAGGGCCGTCTCCTCGGCGGTGAAGCCAAGCGCTGCGATCTCCGCATCGCGGTAACCGAGGAGGATCCAGTGCAGGATGGCGTCGGCGCGGGGGTAGGAAATACCGAAGTCGCTCTCATCCGTCTGGCCGACGATCAGGTCGGCGCTGGCGGGCTTGGAGACGATCACGTCCGGGACGCCCAGGTAGCGCGCGAGAGCCCACACCTGTGTCTTGAAGAGATCCCCGATGGGATTCACAGGCGGCGTGTCGTCGGCGTGCCAGGTGAAATAGCCGAAGAGCCGCTCGGTCTTGTTTCCGGTGCCGAGTGGCAGCGCCCGTTGGGCGGCCGACAGATCGAACAGCGTGATCATCCGGGTCCGGGCCATGATGTTCCCGAGACGGCCCGGTTCCGGCGACCCACCGATGGCGCCGGCGAGCCCATCCACGGCGGCGGTGATGTCCACCGTCGTCGCGCGAATGCCCAGCGCGTCGATCACGAGCTGCGCGTGACTCAAGCTCTCGGCGCTCGACGTCCGGTAGGGCATCCGAACGCCGAGGACGTGCTCCGGACCCAGCGCCTCCGCCGCGAGAAACGCGACCAGGGAGCTGTCCACCCCTCCCGAGAGTCCGATCACCACCTGCTCGAAGTTCCGCCGGCGCCGGACCTCGTCGCGGATGAATTCGACGAGCCACAGCTTGGTGAGCTGCGGGTCGATTGCGAGCGGATCGCCGGCCATCCTGGCCAGCGCCTTCATGGCGTCGGGACTGACCGCGCGTGGCGCGGGTGCCGGTCTGGGCGGTTTCCCTCCGTCTCCCTCGCCGCCCGAGCGGCGCGCGGCGTGAAGAGAGCCGAGCAGGTGGGGCAGCCGCATCTCCAGATCCGCCAGCAGGGGGAGGTCGGCGCGAGCTCGCGTGATCTCCTCGAAATCCAGCGTCGCGGGAATCACCGCTTCCTCGAAGATCGGACCGCTGGCGAGAACGTCGCCCCGCGGGGTGGTGACGATCGATCCTCCGGGGAATGCCTTCCCGCCCTCAAACCCCACCAATTGGGCCAGCGCGACGAACACCCCGTGCTCCCCCGAGATGTCCTGCACAATGCGGGACCACCGAGCGAGGCTCGTGGGGCGACCAGCCGTCTCTTCGGTGGTGATCACACCGCGCGCCGGGCTCGCGCTCGGAATGATGATCAGCTGCGCGCCACCCAGCGCGGCCAGCATCGGGGTGAACGAGTGCCAGGCATCCTCGCAGATCAGGATTGCCGCGCGACCCCAGCGAGTGTCGAATGCCTCGACGCTCCGGCCGGCCTCGACGAAGCGCTCTTCGTCGAACACGCCGTAGGTCGGCAGAAACACCTTGCGATGGACGTGGCGGATTCCGGCGTCCGAGCCTCCGAGGGTGGCGTAGAGGCCCGAGTTGTACAGGCGGTTGCGATGGATCTCGTAGAAGCCCAGCGCGACGTCGAACGGCGCGGCCTTGGCGTCACGGTGCTGACGGGAAAGGTCCTCGAACAGCCGCTCCGCGGGGATTGCGAGGTCCCGAACGCCGCCCTCGAGGAAGTAGCCGGTGAGGGCAGTCTCCGGCCCGACGACCAGCTCGGGCGGCTCGGCCCACGCGGAAACCTCGCGGAACATGGCGCCGAGCCGGCAGAGGTTCTCGTCGTAGGCGCCCTTGTGGGGCCGCGTCTGGGCGATAGCAAGGCGGAGCACGACCGAAATGTATACCTTACGACATGCTCTGGTATATCGCCGCGGGCAGTGCGATCGGTGGAGTGAGCCGCTATCTCCTCGGCGGAGTGGTCCAGCGCTGGATGGACACGACCTTCCCGATAGGCACGCTCCTCATCAACGTGACTGGCTCGTTCCTCCTTGGCGCGATCATCCGCTTCGCAGTCGACACACCATCGATCTCACCCGAGATGCGCGCCTTCCTCACGATCGGCATCTGCGGCGGGTACACGACGTTCTCGACTTTCAGCTACGAGACGGCGGTCATGCTGGAAGACGGCGAGTGGAGCCGGGCGGCAGTATACGTGGCAGGGAGCGTCGCGTTGTCGCTCATCGCGACTTTCCTTGGCTTCGCGGCTGCGCGAGTGGCCCTTGGAGCGCGGGCGTAGAGACCCATTCACCACAGAGGCACAGAGGAAGTCTCTGAGGTGAATAGCCAGAAATCCCGGGAGGACTGGTGCACGGATTGACCGGCGAGCGCACGTTGATGCGCATTCACATCGGTGAGCGGGACAAGTTCAAGGGGAAACCGCTCTACGAAGCGATCGTTCTCCTGCTGCGCCAGCGTGGATTCGCTGGGGCGACCGTGTTCCGCGGCATCATGGGCTTCGGCGCCACGGCCGGCATCCACACCGAGAAGGTTCTGCGCCTGTCCACCGACCTGCCGCTCGTCGTCGAAGCCGTGGAGAGCGAAGAAAAGATCCAGGCCCTGCTGCCGGAGCTCGACGAGATGATGGGCGGCGGACTCATTACGCTCGAGCGTGCCAAAGTGGTCATTTACCGCGCTGACGCCCCGTCAGGAGCCGCCTGATGGCCGCCGCGCTCGACGCCCTGGCGGGCGTGCCCAATGCCTGCCTCCTCACCCCTACGGTCCTCACAGGTGGCCAGCCAGCGCCGAGAAACCTCACCGCACTGGGTGCGGCGGGGCGTGGTATCGTCCTCGACCTCCGCGACCCGATGGAGCCGCGCCCCTTCGACGAGCCGCACACCACTCGCGATGCCGGCCTCGAGTACGTGAACATCCCTGTCACCCCCGCCACCCATAACGATGCGACGATCGAGAAGATCCTCGTCGTGCTGCGGGGAGCCGGTGGGCGCACCGTGTTCGTTCACTGCGGCAGCGGCAATCGCGTCGGTGGCGCGCTCATTCCCTGGCTGATCCTCGATGGGGGATTCGATGAGGAGGCGGCCGTCAACCAGGCCATGCGAGTGGGTTTGCGCAGTGCGGACCTGATGGAGTGGGGGCTCGACTACGCCCGCCGAAACCGGCCGCCCGCGTAAAGGTGCAGATCTGGTGAGAAAAAAATCCCCCGGAATCGCTTCCGGGGGATTTTCCGTGCTAACGCCTGCGACCGCCACCGGCCGATGGGGCCTGCCCACCGCCGCCACCTCCGCCCCCACCACTACCGCCCCCACCACTACCGCCCCCACCACCGTAGCTACTACCACCGCCACCACTCCCGCTACCGCCACTCCATGACCTGCCGGAAGGAGCCTCGGAGCGGCCCCCACCACCGCGATCTCCACCGCGGTCGCTTCGAGGATCGGCCGCCGGTGGTGGCGAGCGACCCGGGTCGTCGTTCCGAGAGGGGCGCGACTCCACCTCGGGCTGACGATTCGGGACCGTGGGCGCACGCTCGATGTTCGGCCGCTCGATGTCGGCACGGCGCGGCGTCACATCTCTCGGCGTCGCGTCTCTCGGGCTCACATCCCTCGGCGTGACACCGGTCGGCGCGAGATCCGCCCTGCGAGCCGTCGCATCCCGCGATTCTGCCTCGCGAGAGTCGGTGTTCCGCCGCGGGCTCACGTCCTGCGGCCAGCTCTCCTGCCGCGCGGTTGGATTACCGTTCTGGCGCGCCCCCTGACCGCCGCTACGGCGGGCCTCGACATCAGGCCTGCTTGGGGAGCGCCGCTCACCCGCCACCGACTCGCCGGAATTGTTCCGTGTCGCCGGGGTGGCTTCCCCACGATGCCCGTTGCCCCGAGCCGCCGGTGCGTTCCCCGGCTGGGCGATCTCGCGCGGCTCCGCATTGATCCTCCGAGCCGGGCTCGCGTTCGGGGGTTGGACGATACGGCTCCTGGGGGGTAGGTAGACGGTGTTGACGGACCTCACGCCCGCGAAGCCCCGGGAGCGGTAGTCGGCCAGCGAGGCCGTGTTTCCGCGGAACCGGTAAGGGGTGTACGGACCGTTGAACCGCGGATTGTTGTTGTACCCGACGTAGTGCGTATAGGGGTACGTGTAGAACGGGTATCGCCGCGGATAGTACGCGGACGGATAGTAGTTATACGGGTAGTAGTAGTACGGCCGGTAGTAGTACGGCTGGTAATAGACCGGCGCGTAGTAATACGGATCGTAGAAGAATGGATCGTAGAACGGGTCGTAGTAGAAGCGACGGTACGGCCGGCCGAATGACAGGCCGATCGAGAAGGTCGAGCCGTACCCGCAGCTGAAGCACGAGTCGTAGTACCCCGAGTAGTACGGGGTCGAATAGTTGTCGGAATAGGCGACGCGATCCATTACGTCGTACGTGAGGATGTCGTAGTCGAAATCATCCTGCGACATCCGGCGAACCAGCTCGTTCAGCTCCGCCTCGGGCTTGCTCGAAAGCCGCTGGGGCGCGATCGCCCGGTAGTCCCAGTGGTCGCCCATCACATAGCCATCGAACTTGAACGGATCATTCGATACCGCAGCGTATACCGTGCCCTGCCCCGTTCGGGTGTCCGCCGTGAAAGACTCCCTGCCACCTCGGCCCCGGATCTCATACTTGTGGCCGCCGCGGACGAAGTCGTCGTCTTTGGGGTCGAGCGGGAACAGCACCCGGAGATGACCGTCGGTGTCCACGTGAATGACCACCAGGTATCCGTCGTCCCGGGTGCGGACCTGCACCTTCGCGCGGTCACCGGGGAGGAATCGTCTGTCGTCGCTGATCCAGAGCTGAACGGCGGGGTCGTCGGACGCCATGGCGGCGGGAGAGGACGGCACCGAATCGGCCCGCACCCCCGCGAGGGCGAAAGAGAGAAGCAGAGCGGAAATCATGGCAGCCTCCTGGAGACTGCAGTTACGGCCTGAAAGCTTTGCGGGGCACGGAGTTGCGACCAAAGCGGCCGGTCAATCACTCATAGCGAACAGCGTGCCATCGTTTACTGCATTACTATACAAGGACTTAGGACTTTTGTTGGCGGACTGTCCGTCCTAAATGTGCTACGGCTTGGCGGTCTCCCGTCCTCCGTTCCACCGATGCCAGTACATTCGCATCTCGGTGATGAGACCGCCTCCGGCTTCGCAGAAGATCGCCCCGCGGGCGTCCACCCATTCACCGGTCCGTTTGCGACGAAACACCGACTTGAACTCGGTTGAGAACCAGGGACCGGCGGCGTAGATCTCACCAGAAGTGAAGCTGATCTCGGACTGGCTGTACGGCACATCCAGCCAGAACCGCCTGATCGCCTCTGTTCCGCGCAGCGCCTCGGAGAACGGTGTCTCTAGGAAAACCGCTTCGGGCGCGTAGACCGACATCAGCACGTCCACGTCGGGTTTGGCCCACCCCTTTCCGAACGTGTCGATGAGGCCACGGCCCAACGCGCGAGTGTCTTCCACCTCCGCCATAGGTTTCAACATACATCCAAGGCAGAAGTTCCGCGTCGCGGCGGCGCTCTGTTTCACGGTGCTACTCATGGGCGCCGCGGAGGGGCTCAGCGCCCAGCAGCCGGCCGCCGAAAACGCGCTGGCTGTCGCGCGGTCGGGGCACATGGATTCCGCCCTGGCCCTCTTGGCGACGGCGAGGATCGCTGACCCGGATGATGCGGATCTTCGGCTCGCCGAGGCCCGGATCCTGAGTTGGGCAGGACGGCGGCGCGACGCGATTGCCCGGTACGACAGCCTCATCCGGAAAAACCCAGAGAACGCCGACGCGCTGATTGGTCTCGGGTACGTCTACCACTGGCAAGGGCGTGAGGAAGCGGCCGACCGACAAGTCGCGGCCGCTTTGGCACTCGACTCGACCAACACCGACGCGCTGGAGCTTCGCCATGCAATCCGGCGGACCGCGCGCGGGGTCGTCGAGGCCTCGGCCAACTGGAGCAACGACTCGGACCGGAATACCAGCTTCTGGCAGACGCTATCACTTTCGGCTCCGCTTGCACGGGGACTTCGCCTGCTCGCGGGCGTCGGGTTGCTCGAGGCGTCCGACCCCGATCGAAACGCCACCCGATTCGGCGGCGAAGCAGGGCTCGCCTTGTGGAGAGGTGCGTTCCGGGCGTCTGTGCTTGCCGGCGCCCGAAGACTCGACCCGGAGATCGGGGCGGCACGTACGGAAGGCACCTACCGTGGCGGGGTGAGCGTGCGGCCGTCTGAAAATATCGGGATTGCCGTGGGCTATGCCCGATACCCGTACGACGAGATCGCTTCGCTCTTCGAACGAAACCTCACGATCGAGTCGTTGGAAGGAGGATTCGACGCGCGCTTCACGAGGCGATTTCTCGTGACAGGTGGAGGCGGCGCGCTCTGGCTCAGTGATGGGAACCGGCGGACCGAGGGCCACGCGGCGGTGACGCAGGACATCGGCCGCTATTTCCAGGTCGGCGCCAGTGGCCGAGCCCTGGGTTACCGGCAGCCAGGCGTCGGGTATTTCTCACCAGACCGATTTCATCTGCTCGAAGGAACCGCCGCCGTGCGCGTTGCCGGCAGCAGATGGGACGCCAGGCTGGGAGGCGGCCTCGGTGGCCAGCAGATAGGCCGCGGCGGGGACACGCAAACGGAGTGGCACATCGACGCGCGGGTTGGAAGAAACTGGGGGGATGGAAACAGGATCGAGGGATTTGGCGGGGTCACCAACAGCGCTGTGAGCTCGACGACAGGAGCATTCCGCTACCGCACCGCGGGCGTTGTTCTCAGGGTCGGGATCTGATCAGGTCAAGCTAACGCCGCAGGTAGGTCTCGAAGAACCCGGAGCCGGTGTCCGCGATGGCCGTTCCGCTCACCTTTCCTTCCACACGAAATCTGCCACGCATCTGGACGAAGTCACGCGGCCCACCGCCGAGCCCGGCCCTGCTCGCCACCGCGTCGCTCACGTCGACATGAAGCCGAACGGTATCGTCCAGCCTCGCGGCATGAAGCTCGAACTCGCGCGGCGCAACCGCTCCCAGGAGTCCGGCGGCCGGTATCGATCCCTGATAATGGATCGTGTTGAAACGCAGGATCTGCCGGACACCAAGAGAGTCCACCAGTGACAGGAAGAAGGGAGAGCCGGCATCCTCCCCGGTGTAGACGCCGCCGTACAGGAGGGCGAGACTCGCGCCGCGAGCCGCTCCCCATTCCCACGTCACGTCGCGCCAAACGCCCCAGTTATGGTCGTGATAAGCCAGCGCATCGCGCAGCGAGCGACAGCGGCCGGCGACGCATACGGTGCCCGTGGCCGAGCCGGCGAGCGCGGGGACGACGTACCCGGATAGAAGCGCCTCCTCCCGCAGCTCGACGGCCGGAAAGTACCGTTCGGGAGCAGGCCGCACGGCGAGATCGATCGTCGCGAGGCCAGCCTCACCGCGAGCCAGCGCGTGCAGGGCATAGACGCCGTCGCGTTGCCGAACCGTGCTGGGCCCGAGCGTGAGGTCGGCCTTCATCGTGTCGAACATTTCGGGTGACCCGGGGACCTCGGCTGTAAAGCGCTCGTAGCGTCCGTCCGGGCGCCGACGAGTGATGAGGACCCGGCCACCCCAGCGACCCGTCGGCACCGCCCCTCCCACGAGGTAGGTGACGTACCACCATTCGTCCGGAGCGACCACGACGTTGTAGTACTGCCACTCCGCCCACGTGGAGTCGGGGCGACGGGGAACGTGGAAACGGTCGAGCTCGTCGTAGAGTCGCTGCCGGGACGGCGCGATGTAACCGGAGTCTGCCGGCGAATCCGCCCAGCGGCCCTGCAGCACGTCGAGCCCCGCTCCGACCGCCGCGGCGCGCGAGGGGATCTCGCCGCCGGCGCGCACCGCCGTCGGTCGACACTGGCCGCCGCCGGTCGTCTTGCAGATGTACACCAGCTTTCCCTCGATCGCCGGCGATACCGCTCGAACGACACCCGCGTGACGCTTGCCGCCGAGCGCCTGCCGCGTGAGAAACGGCGCCCGTTCGATCGAGAAGAACATTCCGCCGGCGCCGCCGGTCCGCATCGCCTCGATATCGATCCCTTGCGGCAGGATCGTCACCTCGCCGCCGCCGACCAGCGACACGTCGCGCGACTGATCCAGCATCGCCTCGCCGACAGAGAGCAGCACCACCATCACGCCCACGCCGATCGCAAACCCGAAGAGCAGGAAGAGCGAGCGGACCTTGCGGACCCAGAGGTGGCGGAAGGCGAGAATGAGGAGCATCAGTCGCAGATCGCGCCGTCGAGCATGTGGATCACCCGGCCCGCCTCGGCGGCCAGGCGGTCGTCGTGCGTGACGACGATCAGAGTTCCGCCATCCGCGTTGAGCCGGCGGAAGATGTCGAGGATCTCGCGGCCGGTGGCGGCGTCCAGCTCGCCGGTGGGCTCGTCGGCCAAAAGCAGTGCAGGCCGGTTGGCGAGGGCGCGGGCGATAGCCACGCGCTGCATCTCACCACCGGAGAGCTGGGTAGCGCGGTGTCCCCCACGCGCGGAGAGACCGACATATGTCAGGAGCTCTTCGGCGCGGGCCCGGCGCTCGCGGGGCGCTACGCCCGCCTCGGCCATCGGCAGCTCGATGTTCTCTCGCGCGGTGAGGACGGACAAGAGATGAAAGCGCTGGAAGACGAATCCCAGCCGGGTGAGACGCAGGCGGGTGAGCTCGCTGTCGGAGAGCGCGTCGAGTCGCGTCCCGAGGAGCTCGACCGAGCCCGATGACGGTGTGTCGATGCCGCCGATGAGTTGAAGCAGGGTGGACTTTCCGCTCCCGGACGGACCCGCGATCGCCACGTATTCCCCGGTGTCCACCCGGAGCGAGACTCCGCGCAAGGCATGGACCGTGTCGCCATTCATCGGGTAGTCCTTGCGCAATCCGTTGGCGACCAGCAGCGGGCTCATGTCGCCTCCGAGCGGAGCGTCGCCGCGATCGGCGCCCGGGCGGCAAGCCACGCAGGATAGGCGCCGGCCAGCGAGCCGGTCACGAGGAGGACGAGGCCGGCAGTCGCCAGTGCATCGGGACGAGGGACGAAGAACGAGAACGCCGCGGGCAGTCCGGGGAAGCTGGTGAGAATAGCGTCGAGGTAGCGCGCCGTGGCCAAACCGAGCGCGATGCCGAGCCCCCCGCCGGCAATCGTCAGCGTGGTGCCCTCCGCGAGCACCTGGCGAATCACGGTTGTACGGCTCACGCCGATGGCGCGCAGCGTCGCAATCTCGCCGAGCCGCTCGCTCACGGTGATCGTGAGGATCGTGGCGACGAGGAGCACCGTCACGATGAGGCTCACCGACCCCAGGATGTAGGACAGCTGCCGGAAGTAAACCAGGCGTTTGCGGAAGTGGATCACGAGGTCGGCGACGCTGTTCACCTCCAGACGCGGATAGCGATCGCGAAGCCGCTGTGCGACGGAGGCGACGGCAGCATCGGTCTTTGCCTTGACGACGAGCACCGAGACCCGGTCATCGCCGGTCTGGCGGGCGAGCCGCTGCATCACGGGGAGAATGGTGCCGACCGAGGCCTGACCCCGCGCGTCGTACAGCCATCGCACCACACCGCGCACGACGAGCCGCCGGCCCGTCCGCGCGCCGACTGCCTGGGGATCGAGCCGACCCGACAGCCTGACCGTATCACCCAGCGACGCCCGCAACAGATCGCCAGCGGCAGCGCTCAGCAGCACGCCTCCTGAGTCCGATGGGGTGAGGTCGGAACCGGAGAGGACTCGATAGAGACCCTGCGCGTCGGGCTCGATGCCATAGCCGAAGAGGGTCACCAGCGAGTCGGCGGCGTGCCCGAAGAGCGGCGTGCCCAGCACCGGACCGGCGAGCTCGACCTCCGGATCATGGCGGATGTCGTCGAGGATTCGGGACGCACCGGGTATGGACGCCTCGGTGTCGAACGGCAGGGTGCCCTTCGGAGTGATCCGAATCTGAAACCCTCGGCCGAGCAGCAGCTCTGCGAACGACTTGTCGATGCCGCCGCTCAGCATGACCATATCGAGCAGCATGGCGGCGGCGACGGCGATCCCGAGGATCGAGAGCGCCGTGCGAAGGCGATGGCGACCGAGGCTTCGTACCCCCCACCCGATTCCCATCATCCTCGGCCCCAGAGAACCATGGGACGGGTGCGAACCAGCCGCGCGGCAGCGGCGGCCCCGGCAAGGACCCCGAGCACAAGCGAGAGAGCGATGCTGAACGCGACGATGTGCGGCGTGATGATGGAGAAGCTGAGCGCCGTATCGAAGTAGTGCCGGTAATAGGCGTTGGTCACCGCCCCCGCCGCGAGCGCGATCAGGGTTCCCGCCGCGGACCCCGCGATCGCGACGAGCGCTGCCTCGAGAACCAGGGCCCCGAAGATCGTGCGCCGCCTCACACCGACGAATCGCATGACGGCCGCGTCCATCCGTCTCTCCTCCACTTTGAGGAGCATGATGCAGAGGAGAAAGACCGCACTGGCCACGATCGAGATCACGGCGATGGCCCGGTGGAACCGGCTCACGACCCGGAAGGTCTCGGACGACTCGGCGGCAATCGCGCTGGAAGAGAAGGCCTGGTAGCCGAGCGCCGTCCGGTTGAGGATGGCCGCCGCCGAATCGGGCGAGACATCCCGCTGCAGCGCGACGCCGAACCGATCCACCCGGTCCGGGGTGGCGAGCAGCGCGGCGAGATCAGTGAGATGCATCCGGATCCGCCGGATCGGACGGGAGATCTCAGCGGGATCGGGGCGGGGCTCGAAGATCGCGGCCACGGTGGCGACCACTCGAAGCGAATCGGGCGCGGGGCCGAGTCGTATGGTGTCGCCAGCAGAGAGGCCTAGCTGCGCGGCGAGCCGTCGTTCCAGGGCGATGCCGGGTAGCTGGACCGGCGCCTGGACCAGCGTGGAGAGCAGGAACAGAGTCTGGACGATCATCTGGCTAATAATCACCACAGAGGCACAGAGGGCACAGAGCGGCCGCTGCGCCTCGGCGGTGAGCTCTACTGGGAGGGTAGCCGGCGGAAGGGATGCTCGAAGCTGAGATACAGGAAGACTGCATCCGGGCCCGCACCATCGTCGAGACCGATCGTGTAGGCAACCCCGGGAACGATCTGGAGACCGCTCTCGAAGTTGAATGCCCACCGAACGCCGGGATTGAGCACCAGACTCTCCTCGTCACCGCCGGTCCAGATCGTCTCGACGAGGAGGTTCAGCTCGGGGTCGAGCAGCCAGATAGCGCTGGCCCCGAGGAACGGACTCGGCGAGGCGCCTGGTGAAAGCGTGAGCCCGGCATTCGCGTGCATCGCGAGCTTGGGAACCGGCACCCAGCTCACCGGGAGATTGGTCTGCACCGAGGCGCCCCGTGCCCCCCGCCCCCGCTCTTCGTTTCCCGTCGGGACCAGCACACTCAGCCGGGGAGCCACATGGAGGGAGGTCTCATCGCCCCCCAACAGCTGATAGCGGGCATTGAGGGCGATGTCACCGATGCCGGTTCCGAGGCCGTTGTCGTGCAGAACGGGGACCGTGTAGCTGAGTTGATAGCGCTGGCTCAGCAGCGGCCACTCCTGGGTGAAGGAATAGGCCCAGGACGCTCCGCCGTTCACGCGGGAAAACGTGTTGATATGCTGGACGACGCCAGGCTCCTGATTGTACGCCTCCTCGATCAGGAAGCTGTTATCGGCAATGGGAGCGGGGGACTGGGCAAGAACCGGGAAAGGAGAAAGGAGAAGGGCGAAAGGGGAAAGGAGCAGGGAGCAGGGAGAAGGGAGAAGTCTCCCCTTCTCCCTTCTCCCTGCTCCCTTCTCCCTCTTCATGCCATCCACTCCTTGAACGTCCCGATGAGAAGCCAGGCGTTGAGACCGATGATCACCATGGCTACCACCCACGCGGCGCCGGCCAGCAGCCTCCCGTTCACGAACTCGCCCATCTTCTTGCGCTGCCCGGTGAAATAGACGAGCGGCACGACGGCGAAGGACAGCTGGAGGCTCAGGATGACCTGGCTCAGGATGAGGAGGCTTCCGGCACCGTGCTCGCCGTACAAAGCGGTCACGATGACCGCGGGAATGATCGCGATGAGCCGGGTAATGAGGCGACGAAGCCACGCCGGCAACCGGATATTGAGGAACCCCTCCATGACGATCTGTCCAGCGAGCGTGCCGGTGATCGTGGAGTTCTGCCCTGAAGCAAGCAGCGCGATGGCGAACAGCGTGCTCGCGAACGTGGTGCCGAGCAGAGGGGTGAGCAACCGGTAGGCATCCCCGATGTCCGCCACCTCCTGGTGACCGGTCTGATGAAACGTGGCGGCGGCCAGGATCAGAATCGCGGCGTTGATGAAGAACGCGAACAGCAGCGCCACGGTGGAGTCGAATGTGGCGAAGCGGATTGCCTCGCGCTTGGACTCGGCGTCGGGCAGCACTTTCCGGGTCTGCACGATGGACGAGTGCAGGTACAGGTTGTGGGGCATGACCGTCGCGCCGAGAATGCCGATCGCGATATAGAGCATCGCGGGGTTGGTGATGATCTCGCTCCGCGGGATGAGCCCGCGCACCACCTCGCCGATCGCCGGCTGCGCCATCACCAGCTCCACGGCAAAGCAGGCGCCGATCGTGGCCACGAGCGCGATGACGAATGCCTCGAGATAGCGGAATCCCTTGTGCTGCAGCAGGAGGATGAGCAGCACATCGAGCGCCGTCAGGCAGACGCCCCAGACCATGGGGATGCCGAACAGCAGATTGAGCGCGATCGCCGACCCGATGACTTCGGCAAGGTCGCACGCGGCGATGGCGATCTCGCAGAGCACCCAGAGCACGAAGCTGACTGGTCGCGAGTAGTGGTCACGGCACGCCTGGGCGAGATCGCGTCCCGTGGCAATGCCCAGCTTGAGCGACAGCGCCTGGAGCAGGATCGCCATGAGGTTGGAGAGCAGGATGACGCTCAGCAGCAGATAGCCGAAGCGCGCACCGCCCGCGAGGTCGGTGGCCCAGTTCCCGGGGTCCATATAGCCGACCGCGACCATATAACCCGGACCCGCAAAGGCGAGCGCCTTGCGCCAGAAGGAAACACCCCGAGGCACCGGGACCGAGTGATGGGACTCGGGCAGACTCGGCATGGTGCGCGGGTAGCGCCACCCGCCGAGGCTTTCGACTGGAGGCGTGGAAGCAGCGCTCATCGGTGGGCTCCCACGGCGCACAGGAGAACCAGCGCGAGGGCCTGGCCGATGACCTGGATCTCGCCGCGCGTCTCGATCGTGACCGGTCCGCCAAACGGCTGCCTGTCGAGCACGGTGATCGTAGCGCCCGGCTTGAGGCCCAACGTCGCCAGATAACGGAGGCGCTCGGCATCGTTCTCCACCACCCGGACGATCTCCGCGGTCTCGCCCGTTTCCAGGACCGCGAGCGGAGTCGCCGGCAGCTCTTCGATGGCACCATCGGCAGTCGGAATGGGATCGCCATGAGGATCGACGCTCGGGTGCCCCAGCGCCGCGGCCATGCGCTCCACCAGAGTGTCGGACACGGCGTGCTCCAACCGCTCGGCTTCCTGATGAACGGTGTCCCACGAATAGGCGAGGAACTCGACGAGGTAGGACTCGATGAGCCGGTGCCGCCGGACCATTCGAAGCGCCGCCCGACGACCCTCGGCGGTGAGTTGCACGCCCTTGTACGGCAGGTGCTCCAGGAGGCCCAGTTCCGAGAGGCGCTTGACCATCCCGCTCACGGATGGCGCCGACAGCTCGAGAAGATGCGCGATTTCGCTGGTGGATGCCGGACGGCCCTGAGGCGTAAGTCGGTATATGGCTTTTAGATAGTCTTCCACCGACCGGGTCAGGGAGTCGGCGGTGATGGGCGAGCTCATCGGTGGTCTCGATTTAGGGTCGCCTAAAACTGTAATAAGACCACCCTAAAGTCAAGATTCCGATCGGCGAAACTCGTTGAGAAGGTCGGTCAGGATCCGCTCGGTCATCCCCCAAACGAATACATCCTCGAGATGGTAGGCGGGAAATTCGCGGATCTCGCCCCGAATCTCGACGTGAACTGCGCGATAGGCATCGGGATGGAGGATGTCGTTCACAGGCACCCACACCGCGTCGGACACCTCGGGGTTGGGCGCGACCGGGACTCGTTCGGGAATGCTGAAGACGAACGGCCGGACCGCGATGGGCGGCAGGGTCGGCGTTCTTGGAATCACATCGGACAGGCGTCCGGAGAGCTGGGAGCGGTCGAGGCGGACGCCGGTCTCCTCGAGCACTTCCCGGATCGCCGTCTCGACGAGGTCTTGGTCGGCGGGCTCGCGCCTGCCGCCAGGCAGGGCCATGTGGCCCGACCAGGGATCCCCCGGGCGATCGGCACGCCGAATCAGCAGGAACGAGTCGGGAGAGGGGACCAGGACCACGGCGACCGCGGCCCAAAGAAGCGCGGGATCGGCATCATCGGCGGGAGTGGGTCGCGCCGAGAGCCGATCCCGCAGCCGATGGAGACGCTCGGTCAGTGGGTGTGGTTGTGACAGCTTCCGCCGCAACACCCGCCGCCCGGCGGAGGTCCGAGGCGGCTCAGATCGGCGGGTTTGCCGGCAGAGGCGGGAGGTGCCGTGAGCGACATGAGTCGCTCGAGCTTTCGGCTGTCGCACGACGGGCACGCGACCACGGTCTGACCGCGGACGAGGCGCTCGAACTGGGTATCGCACGCCGGGCAGCGATAGGTGTAGATGGGCATGCAGAGGAGATTAGTGCGAGGCCTCGCGCTTTGCCAGCGGTCGGTCAGGCGAGGCTCGTGAGCTGCGCGCTCACGTCCCAGAGCCTTCGGGCCGTGGTCTCGTCGTAGGACGCCGGCGACGAGCGGCTCTCCTGCCGGTTCACGAAATACCCTCCGGTGATGCCGGCCACCTCGGGGGACGCCGCCAAGTAGAGGATCGTTTCGGCCCCCCGCTCCGGTTTGCCGCCGAAGGCCCGTGCGATGGGCCCGCCAACCAACGGGACATCGAGGTAGTTCGCAAGCAGCCTCGTGGCGATGACACCGGGATGCACCGCGTTCACCGTCACGCCCGAGCCCTCGAGACGAAGCGCCAGCTCGTGGGTGAAGAGGATGTTGGAGAGCTTGGTCATGCTGTAGACTCGGATCGGCTCGTACCTCCGCTGACTCTGCAGATCGTTGAAGTCGAGGCGGCCGCCCTGGTGCGCGCCCGAAGACACGTTGACGATGCGGGCGGGCGCGCCGGCCTTGAGAGCGCCGAGCAGGAGGTTGGTGAGGAGAAAGTAGCCGAGGTGATTGACGGCGAACTGCATCTCGAAGCCGTCCACCGATACTTCCCGGCTGCGCAGGAGGACGCCGGCGTTGTTGACCAGGACGTTGAGCCGTGGATGCTTCGCGAGAATCTCGGCGGCAGCCGTGTGGATGGACGCCTGCGAAGAGAGATCGCAGCTCACCACGTCAGGCGTGTGCCCGCCCGCGGTAGCGATCCCAGCCGCCACTTCGGCGCCATCCTCCGCCTTCCGGCACACCAGCACCAGCCTCGCGCCAAGCTCCCCGAGTCCCTCGGCCGTCGCGCGGCCGATGCCTCTCGATGCACCGGTGACCACGCAGACCCGGCCGGTGAGATCGGCGAGCGCGTGTTTCATCGTCCGGCCAGTTGTGCGCCGAGAAAGTCGAGCGTGGCATCGAAGACTCGCTCGAGGTCCGGGCCGCCACCATTCCACGGATGCGCGGCTCCGAAGGTATGGCCCGCTCCTTCGATGGTCACCACGGTGGTTCCCGTCGGCGCCACCGCGGCAAGTGCGCGGGCTTCGGCCACGTTGACGGCTTCATCCTTGGTCCCGTGCACCAGCAGCCACGGCACCGCGATCCGACCCGCGGCCGATGCAATGTCGAGCTTCGCCGCGTTGCTCTCGATGTCATCGAGCACATCGGTGTACAGGGGCAGGACTTCACCCGTCCGGGCGTTCTTGATCTCCTGCATGCCACTGGCGCGCCACCGATTCCGGTCGGGCTGGGGCCACCGCTCGACGGTCGAGATGGCGGACCACGTCACGAGCGCTCGAACGCGGGGATCGCTTGCGGCATGGAGAATGGAGATCCCCCCGCCCCGCGAATGGCCGACCAACCCCAGAGCGGTCGGCGGCGCGACCGCGAGCTCCTCGCGATACAGCGCCTCGACGACCCGCCCCAGATCTTCGAGCTCGGCCGAGAACGTGTTGTGGCCGAACCGGTCCGGGAAGACGAATCCGGTCCCTTCGACCCCGCTTCCGCTCATGTTGAACGAGACGGCGACGAACCCGGCCCGCGCGAGACGATCCGCGAACGGCGGCCACATGCCCCAGTCCTTGAAGCCCTTGAATCCGTGAACGGTGACGACGGCGGGCCGAGGCGACGTGCGCCCACCGGCCCTGACGTCGACGGCGATGTCGCCGAGGACGCCCGGAATGAGATGGCGAGACAGCGTGGGAGTTGCCATGGTGCAAGCTACTCGTTCAGGCGACGGCGGGCTCCAGCAGCGAAAGCGTGCGCGTCCCGGCATCGAGCCGGGCACGGACGCCGAACGGCAGAGTCCACTGCGAGTCGATGTGGCCGACCGGGAAGCCGATCGCCACGGGAATGCCAAGCGGGAGAAAATACTGGCCCAACAGCTCATCGAACCCGAAGGCGCCGTCGCCGGTTCCGCGGGCGAACTCGGTGAACCGCCCCACCGCGATGCCGGCGAGCCGCTGCAGCGCACCGACCGCTCGGAGGTGGGCCAGCATCCGGTCCACCCGATAGAGGTCCTCGTGGTTGTCCTCGAGCACGAGGATGGCGCCATCGAGATCCGGAAACCAGGGCGTGCCGATGAGGCATTGCAGCAACGTGAGATTGCCGCCGGCGAGCGGCCCCTCGGCAACGCCCTCGCGCAGAGTGATCACGCGCTCGTCCTTGGGCACCAGCGTGTTCGCGGGCGGGGAGCATTGCTCCAGGGACCCCGCGGCTTCCGCGAGCGTCAGCACGCGATCGAAATGCCGGCGGCTGAACAGCGGCATCGGGCTCCGCGCGACGGGCGCGTGGAACGCCACGACCCCCGCCCGCCGGGTGACGCCGGCCAGGAGGGCCGTGATATCGGAGAAGCCGATGACCGCCTTGGGGCGGCGAGCGAGAGCCTCGAAATCCACTCCGTCGATGATGCGGGTCACACCGTACCCGCCCCGGATACACCAGACGGCATCCACCGAGTCGTCGCGGAGCGCCGCATTGAGATCGGCCAGGCGCTCGGCGTCGGTCCCGGCGAGATAGCCGGACCGGTGCCCGGCGTGCGGGCCGGTGACCGGTTCGTAATCCAGCGCACGGCAGAGCTCCTCGGCCCTGGTTATATCGTCCCTTTCCAACAGGGGCCCTGCCGGGGCCACCAACGCGATGCGGCTTCCACGTCCGAGCCGGGGAGGGCGTACGAACGGTTTTGACCCCATCGACGCTCCAGGATTAGATTCTGCCCACCTCGACGAACGGAGGGCGGTAGTGCGCGCGTCTCAGCCCACGTTGTTGCTTGCCGCCGGCCGTGTCATTTCCGAGTCGCGGGACATCATGGTTACCCAGTGGTCCGCCTGGCTCGGCGATCGCATTACTTCAGCCCCGACGATATCACGCCAACTGGTCGAGCGGGAGTTTCGCCTGCTGCTCGACGTGATCAGCGAGATGGTGGGCCCGCTCCGCCGCGAGGTCAACGGCATCTGGCTCGATACCTGCGAGCACTACGGGCGCATCGCGTCGGCGCGCGGGCTCGCTGCCGGCGAAGTCGTGGATGAGCTCCAATATCTGCGTGAGCTGCTCATTCGTCATCTCGCACCCGTCCTCGCCGCGATGCGCGCGCGACAGGGAATGGCGGTGATGCTGCGCATGAACCGGGTGATCGACAAGGGCGTGGCGACCGCGGTCGTGGGGTACACCGACGCGCTGGTCGCGACACTGTTCGCCGAGAACGGTGTCCCCGCCGCGGGGTCGGAGTACGACGCCGCCGAGGTGGATCGCCAGCTCGGCGTTCTGGAGCGCAAGCTCAACGCCATCATCAATCGCCGACAGCGTTAGCCCTTCGCGCCGCCGATGAGCATCGTGGAGCTGCTGCCGGCCCTCCCCTGGCTGGCGCCGTTCGCGGCGTTGCCGAGACTGGCAGCCATCGAGCCCAACCTCGCCGACCTTGCCCCCGTCTCCGGCGTCCTCGTCTCCGTTGTCATCCCGGCACGCAACGAAGCGGAAAACATTGGAACCGTGACCAGCTCGATCCTGGCCAGCACCTATGCCCCATTGGAGTTGCTGGTGGTGGACGACAGGTCGACCGACGACACCGCGGCGATCGTCGGCCGGCTCGCCGCGGAAGACGCCCGCGTTCGCCTCGTGAGCGGCGACGCGCTGCCCGACGGGTGGTACGGAAAGCCCTGGGCATGCCTGCAGGGATTCCACGCCTCCCACGGCGATCTCATTCTCTTTACCGACGCCGATACGCGGCACCACCCCGAGCTGCTGGGCCGCGCGGTCGGGGCGCTGGGGCAGACCGGCGCCGATCTGGTAACCGTGGCGCCGCATCAGCGATGCGAGACATTCTGGGAGCGGCTCGTCATGCCCCAGGTCTGGCTCCTGCTCGGACTCCGTTACCACCCTACCACGGTCAACCGGGGCCGCCGGGAGCGCGACGTCATTGCGAATGGCCAGTTCATCCTGACGACCCGCGATGCCTACGAAGCCATCGGCACTCATGCCGCCGTGAAACACGAAGTGGCGGAAGACCTCGCCCTCGCCCAGACCTACCTGCGCCAGGGCCGCCGGCTTTACTTCGCGTTCGCCGACGCCTTCATGGAGACCAGGATGTACCGCAACCTGGCCGAGCTCGTCGAGGGCTGGGCGAAGAACATGTACCTCGGCGGCCGGCGCTCCTTCCATGGCGAGCCAGTGCTTCAGGCGCTGGTGCCCTTCATGATGATTGCGGCGTTCGGATTCTGGTTGCTGCCGCCGGCGATACTTCTCTTGACGGAGGGAGCCGGGGCCCTGGGCGTCGCGGCGCTCGTCGCAACGTTTGCGTCCGTAGTGTTCTGGATGCTGGTGTCGTACGGAATGAAAATCCCGGTGTACTATGGACTCGGGTATCCCCTCGGTGCCGTGGTGGCCCTCCTCATCGCCGCGCGCTCCATCGTCCGCGGCGAGCGGCGGGTGGTCTGGCGAGGGCGAACCTACGGCGGCGCCTAGCTCCCACCCGCGCGATCCACCACCACATTCTGGGCCGGGATCCGCCCGCCAAGGAGGCGCCCGTCGGAGTCCACCCGCAAGTGAAATTCCACGGTACCGATGTCCATCGTCACCGAATCGCTTCCCAGCTTCGCGACATTCACTCTGATCGTCTGCCCTCCACCACTGTGCGCGCCCCCGAGATTGAAGAGCGCCACTTGAGACGCGGGGCCGGACGCGCGTGCCTGCCGCACCGCCTGCTCCAGCAGGGCGAATGAAAGGTTGAGATACGGAATCGCGCCGCGCCGGGTGCCGAAGAGGTAGGTGCGCAGTCCCCGGTCGCTGGCCTCGTCCACTGCGGCGCTGTCCTCCTTGAAGATGACGCGAGCCCGGGAGACGACCTTGCCTTTGACTCGTCCGCTGTCGGCGTCGGCGCGTGTCGTCAGCTCCATCTTCACCACCGACCCGTCCGGAGCAAGGACGACGCTGTAGTCCTGTGAGGTGGCGGCGGTGCTTCGGACGGCGAGCGTGCCTTCGATACCGGTCTCCGTTCGGGCGAACCGCTCGGTGGCAACGGTGTCGTTGGCGTGGCGGATGATGAAGACTCCGCTGTCAGCCGCGGTCTGGGCATGAAGCACGAAGGGCGCCAGCCACGCGGCCAGGGCCAGCAGGATCGAGAGGCGTCGCGTCATGCTGGAGGATATCTGGTGCTCCGGCCGGCGTGAAGATGGTGCCGGTCCGGGGATCCACCCCAAGTACGCTGATCCCCTCCGAACCAGGGGGTCAGTGGGGTGGGACTCGATGGGGTGCTGCGCGGCATTCGCTCGCTCCGCGACCTGCCCGGCCTGCTCGCGGCCATGGGGCAGGTTCCGCTGTACGAGCCAGTACCAACCCTCGCCGGTCGCTTCCCTTCGGACACTCAGGCCGTGGCAGTGGGCCGGAGCGGTGCATTTCCCTGGTTCGCCATCGACACTGCCGCGCCGGAGCGTGCCGCCCGGACACTGGCCAAGCGATTAGCGCAGCGAGGCCGCATCGTCGGCGTGGTGGGGCTGAATGCTCCCGGGCGACGGCTGGCTCTCGCGGTGGGGACGGAGGGCACCCCGGCGCTCACCATCGACCTCGATCGGCCTTCGCCAGGCGCCATCGCCTCGCTCAGCCGCATGGGCGGCGTCCCCGAGGGCGGCGCGCTCGCATTTGCGGCGAGAGTCGCGGACGCGCTTTCGATCGAAGACGTCGGCCGCAGGTTCTTCCGGGAGTTCCGGGCGGTGCTCGAGCGCATGACGTCGGCTCTGGCCGGAATCGCCACGACCGACGACGGTCGAGACTTCGTTCTCCTTCAGCTTACCCGTGTCCTCTTCCTCTACTTCGTGCAGGCCAAGGGGTGGCTTGCGGGCCGTGAGCGATTCCTCGGTGAAGAGGTCGATCGTTGCCTCGCCGCCCGGAAGCCGGTCCACCGGGACCTCCTGCGGCCGCTCTTCTTCGGGACGCTCAACCGTCCGATCGCCGAGCGAGGTCGTCGAGCCGGCAGGTTCGGCGCCATCCCGTTCCTGAACGGCGGTCTCTTCGAGCCCCATCCTCTCGAACGCCGAGTCCCGCGCGATCTGCCCAACGATCTCTGGCGCGACGCGTTCGACCGACTGTTCGAGCGTTTCCACTTCACCATCGCGGAGGGTTCAGCCGAAGGGCGGATCGCGCCGGACATGCTCGGGCGGGTGTTCGAAGGAGTCATGGCGCCGGATGCCAGACGCGCTTCGGGAACCTATTACACGCCGGCCACGCTGGTGACTCGCATGGTCGATATCGCCATCCTGACGGCCGTGGCGGCACGCCTCGAATGCGGCGACTCCGAGGCGGAATGGCGACTGGAGTCGGGAAATCCACGCGCGATCCGGGCGGCCGCCGCGCTCACCATTCTGGATCCGGCGGTGGGCTCAGGCGCCTTCTTGCTCGGCGCGCTCGAACGGCTCGCGGCCCTCCCGTCACTCGGACAGGAGGACGAAGGAGCGCGCAAGCGACGGGTGCTGCAGCGCAACCTCTTCGGGGTGGACCGGAGCGGAACGGCGGTACGTCTGGCTGAGCTCAGACTCTGGCTCGCCGTCATCGCGGGGGAGCGTGCCGAGCGGCCCACCTCGGTGCGGCCCCTTCCCAACCTCGACTGCCTGGTTCGTCAGGGTGACAGCCTCTTCGAGCCTCCCGGCTGCGGCGGGATGATCCACCCGTCATCCGAGGTGGCCCACCACGTCAACGACCTGAGACGCCGGGTTGTCGCGGCGGTAGGACAATCCAAGGGGCCGCTGGTTCGAGAGCTCCGGACGCTGGAAACGCGTGCGGCGGCGGAGTCGTTCGAAGCGGCGGACAGCCGGCTCCGGACCGAGATCACCGAATGCATCCGGGCCGCGCGCGCACGTGATCTCTTCGGCGGTCGCCGCGGACTTGACGCGACGCTTCGAGATCTGCTTCTCGCCCGGCGGACGGAGTTGCGGGCCGTGCGAGCAGCACGGCGGATCCTCGCGCGCGATCGGGAGCTGCCGTGGTTTCACTATCAGAGTCATTTCCCCGATGTCTTCGCCGCGGGGGGCTTCGACATCGTCATCGGCAATCCCCCATGGCTCAGGGCCGAGGAAATCCCGCGTCCCGAGCGGCAACGGCTCGCCGACCGCTATCGATGGTGGCGTGGCAGCGGCGGCTATCGGAACCGCCCCGACCTCTCGGTCGCCTTCCTCGAGCGCGCAGTCGAGTTGACCACGGCCGGCGGCGTGGTCGCGATGCTCGTCCCGGCCAAGCTCGCCACGGCGAGCTACGGCGCCGCGGCGCGCCACGCGCTTGCCGCAACCTCGACGCTGCTTGCGGTCTCGGATCTCACCGGGCAGGCGGAGGCGGCATTCGATGCCACCGTCTATCCGCTCGCGATCGTGCTCCGCCGATCACGCCCAGCCGCGGGACACCGCGTCCGTACTTCGCTCGCCGCAGGCCAGAAACAGGGCGTAACGCAGTCACGACTGCGAGGCGGCGGCCCGTGGGTTCTCACGGGTGGGCGTGCCCGAAGCGTTCTGACCGGTCTCGCCCGGGAGCATCCCGCCTTGGGTGACAGTGTGGCGTGCCACCTCGGCCTCAAGACCGGCGCCAACGCCCTATTCCTCGATCCCCCTGATGGCATCGAGGCTGAGCTGCTCCGCCGCGCGGTCCGCGGGCGCGATGTCTCCCGATTCGGGGTGGCGGCGCGGAGACGACTGCTCTTCACCCATGGCGCTGATGGAAGGCCGCTCGCCTGGTTGCCACCGGCGGCGGCGGCACATGTGGCTTCGCATCTCGAGGCGTTACGTCAGCGGGCTGACTTTCGCGATGGACCCCCCTGGACCCTGTTTCGGGTGCGAGCCGCCACCGCCGCCCACCGAGTCGTTTGGGCCGATGTCGCACGATCGCTTGCCGCGGCGGCGCTGACCTGCCGCGGTGATCACGACCTCGTACCGCTCAACACGTGCTACGTCGCAGTGACCGAGACGCGGGTGGAAGCCGAGCGGCTCGCGGGGTGGCTCAACAGCACATGGATAGGCCTCGCGGCGAGGCTCGGGGCCGTTCCAGCCGCGGGAGGCTTCGCGCGGTTCGCCGGTCATACCATCGGACGTCTTCCCCTCCCACCCTCGGTACTCCGCGATGCGCGCCTCGGTCAGTTGGCGGTCGCGGCTCGCGGCGGTGCATCGGTCCAGCATGAGCTCGACGACATCGCGGCTCACCATCTCGGGCTCTCCGCCTCCGATCAGGCGGCGCTTCGGGCCATGGTGTCCGGCCGCGCCGTTCATCACCGCTGAAGCGCTGGTCCCGGTGCCCGAGCCGCTCGTCGTGGGGCTCTGCGTCGGCCCGGACGCGCCGGCGGCGGCGGTGGCGAGGTCCATCGCGCGGAGTCTGCTCCCGGCGGAGGACTCCACCGAGCCACCCCCATGGCTTATGCCAGGCCAGCATCGAAGCTTCCGCAGGATCGTTGCCGCATTGCAGCGGTACGGTGGCGCGATGCTGGCCGATCCGGTGGGGAGCGGCAAGACCTATGTGGCCCTCGCCGCGGCCGTCGCCCTTACCAAGCGTAGCCAGACAGCATGCCTGGTTCCAGCCACACTGAGGGCCCAGTGGGAGTGGGCCGCGAAGCGCCTCGGAGCGGAGCTGGAGATCGTGACACACGAACAGGTGAGCCGAGGCCGCTTACCTGGATCACGGCGTCGCGGAGTCGTGATCATCGACGAGAGCCACCACTACAGGAATCCCGCCACGCGACGTTACCAGCTTGCCGCGCCATGGCTGGCAGGCCAAACGGTCCTCCTCGTCACGGCGACGCCGATCGTCAATCACCTCGCCGATCTCTCGCATCAACTCCGCCTTGGCATTCGCGACGATGCCCTCATCGCCGACGGGGTCGCCTCCCTCCATCGCGCCATCGTCGAGGGACGGGAGATCACGGCCCTGGCGCAAATCGTCGTCGAAGAACCTTGCGCCGGGTGGGGCCGTCCGATTCGACACGAGAGCAGGAGCCCGGCCTGTTCCGAGGAGCGTCTGCTCGTCTCCGCAACGCTCGAGCGACTTCGCCGGCTCACACTCTCACGCGCGCCGGCGACCGCGACGCTGGTTCGCGGCGTCTTCCTCCGGGCGGCGGGATCGAGCGCTCCAGCGGTCCTCGGGGCCCTGCGCCGCTATCGGACCCTCCTGCTGCACGCCCGGGACGCGCGCTCCGCCGGTCTGCCGCTCAGCCGGGCAGACATACGCCGGTTCGCGGGCGAGGTGGAAGAGCAGCTGGTGATGTGGGAACTGGTGGGAGGAGGCGAGAACGGTGAAACCCTCGACCTCGCACTCGACGATCTCGACCTGCTCGGGAACGTGATCGAGGAGACCGCCTCGGTGGTCGCCGGCCGCGATCCCAAGCTCGAGCGACTCCGGCTCATCCTGGACGATCACCGCCCCTCGATCGTGTTCACCGCCAGGAGGGAGACTGTCCGCCACCTGCGGGAGCGTCTCGCGAAGCCGCCAGTCGCATGGTGCACGGGAGATCGAGCCGGCGTCGGAGCGGTCCCGGTTCCACGCGAGATAGTCCTCTCCTGGTTCCGCACCTTCGTGCCACCTGATCGTGAGAGGGGCCCGCCTCTGCCCTTTCACCTGATTGCCACCGACGTCGCGGCCGAGGGTCTCGATCTCCAACGCGCCAGCCGGATCGTGCACTACGATGCGCCATGGACCCCCATGCGTTTGGAGCAGCGAGAAGGCCGTGCGGTACGATTGGGATCCGAGCATCTCGCGGTCGACGTGGTCCGGTTCCTTCCACCGCCGGAGCTGGAGGCGGAGATCCACCTCGAGGCGACCCTGTCACGCAAGGCGAGTCTTCCTGCACGAGCGGGACTCGGCCCACACGCCGCTCGCTTCTGGCGATGGCGAACGGACCTGGCAGCGCGCCTCACCGGAGATTCCGCGATTTCCGGCATAGCAATCGTCCGAGGCATTGCCTGTGGAGTCCTCGCAGGGTTCACTCTGCATGGCGATCTGGACGGGAGGCCGATGCGGCTCGGGGCCGTCGCAGGATTTCTCGGTCGAGATGGAGAGTGGTCGGAGGATCCGGGGATCGTCACGCAGTTGGTGACCGAGGCTGCGTCGGCGATCGAGTGGGCCGCGGCGGACGGCGAGTGCCGGCGGCGGGTGCTTCGGGCGTTGGCGAGTCCGATTCGGACGCATCTGGCGCTGGCAGGGGGCCGCCGGTGGGCCGGTACCGAGCCTGACGCGGCAGCGAGGCGATTGGCCGCGCGTCTCCGCCAGACGGCGCAGGATGCCGCTCGCGCGCGCGATCTCCGAGCCCTCGAGCGGCTCGAGCGGGCGCTCGCGTTCGTCAGGGGTGGTCACTCAGCCGGAGAGTCGATGCTGGTGCATCGCCTCGCGGAGTCACCCGCTCACGAGCTGGCTCGGATGGTCCCGCGGCTGCCGTCGGCTACACCGCGGCCGGAGGCCATCGAGGCGCGGCTCAGCGGTGTGGTGATCTTCGAAGAATGACCAGCACCGCGCAACCGCGCGATGCCGCCGCTACGTTTCTCCCATGCCACGCTCCCGGATCATTCTCTTCGACCTCGACGGAACCCTCATCGACTCGGTCCGTCTCATTCTCGACAGCTACCATCACGTCATGCGCTCGCACGGCTTGCCGGAGCGCACGGACGAGGACTGGTTGCGGGGTCTCGGAACTCCGCTCACCGTTCAGTTCGCGGACTGGCGGGACGACCCCGACATGCTTCAAGCACTGATCGCCACGTACCGCGAATACAACCTCGCCCACCACGACCGGATGGTGACGGTCTATCCCGGTGTCGTGGACGCGGTGCGGACGATCCGTACCGCCGGCATACGCACCGGACTGGTCACCAGCAAGAACCGCAACGGCGCGCTCCGGGGACTCGGCCTCGCCGGACTGCTCGACATGATGGATGTGCTGGTATGCGCCGACGAGGTCACGAACCCCAAGCCACACCCCGAGCCGGTCGAGAAGGCGGTGTCGCTGCTGGGCGGTGACGTACGGGAGACGATCTACGTGGGCGACAGCATCCACGACATGCAGTCGGGGCGCGCGGCCGGAGTTCGAACCGCCGCCGCGTTGTGGGGACCATTCGGCCGGAGCCATCTCGACGGCGCATCGCCCGACTTCTGGCTCGACTCCCCCGCCGACCTGCCCGGATTGCTTCGCTAGTCGTCCAGAATCTTTCGTAGCCGGCGCATGAGCTGCTCAACGGTAAACGGCTTCTCCACGAAGCCGGTCCCGGCCGGCATGGACCCATCCACCGTGATGCTGCGCTCCGTGTAGCCTGACATGAACAGCACTTTGAGCGACGGGTGCCTCGCCCGGAGCCGCTCGACCAGCTCTCTCCCGCCCATTTCCGGCATCACGACGTCGGTCAGCACCAGATCGAAATTCCGCCCTGGCTCCTCCACCAGCTCGAGCGCCTCCAGACCGTGGCGTGCCTCCACGACCGTGTAGCCGTGCCGCTCGAGCAGGCGACGGGCCGACATGCGAACCGCCGCCTCGTCCTCGACGAGCAGAATGGTCTCCGACCCGACCGGCAGGCTCCGCCGATCGAGGGCGCCGAGAACCGCGGTGCCCGGCTCGTTGTGCCGGGGCAGGTACAGCGTGAACGTCGAACCGCGTCCGGGCGCGCTCTCGACCGTGATGTGGCCGCCGCTCTGCTCGATCGTGCCGTACACGGAGGAGAGGCCGAGCCCGGTGCCGGCGCCGGCCTCCTTGGTCGTGAAGAAGGGCTCGAAGATGCGGGCCTGAGTGGTCACGTCCATTCCGACGCCGGTGTCGGTCACCGCCACGGTGGCATACGCGCCGGGTTTGACACCACCGGCGCGCTCGGGACCATCGGCGCCCACCCGGCAGTTCTGGGTCGTGACGCTGACCCGGCCGCCCTTGGGCATGGCATCGCGCGCGTTGACGATGAGGTTGACGAACACCTGCTCGAGCTGCCCCGGATCCGCCATGACGTACCAGAGCCCGGGATCGGGGTTGATATCGAGCTCGATGTTGCTGCCGAGCAACCGGCGGAGCATGCCGACGACCTCGTCCAGAATGCCGTTGATGGAGAGCACCTTCGGCTGAAGGACCTGGCGCCGGCTGAATGCGAGTAGCTGGCGGGTGAGCGCCGCCGCCCGCTGGCCCGCGTGCCTGATCTGCTCGATATCGGCGCGGATCGGGTCGCCGACGCGAAGCTCCTGCAGCACCAGATCGCTGAAGCTCAGGATGCCGGTGAGAAGGTTGTTGAAATCGTGGGCGATGCCGCCGGCGAGCTGTCCCACTGCCTCCATCTTCTGCGCCTGCCGCAGCTCTTCCTCGCTTCGCCGAAGCGCCGCCTGGTTCCGCTCCCGCTCGACGGCGATCTGGGCGAGGTCAGTGGCGATCCGGGTCATCCGCGCGTCGTCGGTATCGGGCGCGTGGGGCTCGCCGTGAAAGATCGACAGCGTACCGAGAACGGCGCCGTCTGCGCCGAGAAGGGGCGAGATCCATGCGGCACGCAGCTCGTCGGCGAGCGCCGGCTCCCTCCATCCGTCCCACCGTGGATCGACACCGATGTCGGGAGAGATCACGCCTTCCCGCCGAAGCACCGCCAGGCCCCAGGGGCCCTTCTCGGTGTCAAGCGGAATGACCTCGATCGAGTCGGCATAGGTGGCCGGGAGCGCCTGGCCGGCCGTCAGCGAGAGCCGGCCCTCCTGGTCGAGGAGATGCACCGCGGCGATACCCCCGCCATGCGCCTCGGTGAACTCGACGATGCGCTGGAGCACGTCTGCCAGATCGAGGCCGGCGGCGATTTCCTTGAGGATGGTGCTCTGGCATCGGCCGATCAGCTCTTCACGCTTGCGGCCGGAGATATCCGCGAACGACCCCACCATCCGGACCGCATCGCCGGCGCCGTCCCTGACGATCGAAGCGCGGGCCTCGACATGAGCCCATCGTCCGTCACCTCGGCGAAAACGGTGCTCGCTGGTCCAGAGATTCTCACCGCGCGCGACCACCCCGTGGATCTCGCCGACCACCCGTTCGCGGTCGTCCGGATGAATGCGCTCGTACCACCACGCGGCCGACCCGCCGAAGTCGGACAGGGCGTACCCGAACACCGGACCCCTGCCATTGGACCACACCATCCGGTCGCTCAGCAGATCCCAGTCGAGCACGATGTCGCGGGTGGACCCGATGACGAGGCTCGCGAGCTCCTCCCGCTCCCTGAGCCCCGTTTCGACGTTCTTGCGTACCGTCAGATCGTTGAGGGCGAGAATGAAGTGGTCGCCGGCCTGGTCTCGAGGCATCACTCGTGTGACCGTTGCCTGCACCCAGACCGGCTCGCCTGACTCCTTGAGTACCCGCTTTTCCCCAGTGTAGCTGGCACATTCACCGGCCTTGAGCAGGCGCAGCGCTTCGCGGTCGGCCTCGCGATCAGCGGGATGAGTCAGATCCTCGGCCGAACGGCCGGCCAGCGCCGCGGGGTCGGCTCCGACCAGCTCGCCAAAGGCGTGGTTCACCCGAACCAGCCGGCCGGACTCGGAAACGATGGCCATCGGCACGCCGGTTTCCCCGAAGACGGGGATCGCAGCAGGCGATGGAGCCGCCGCAACAGGAGCAGGGACCGTCCTGGCCGCGGAAAGCGCGTGGAGCTCGATCTCCGTCACGGCCCAGACTGCGAGATCGCTCAGGAGGTCGAGGTCTCGGTCGGACCAGAGCCTGGGCACCGAGTCGATGACACCGAGCGCCCCCAGGATGTTGCCGTCCCGATCCGTGAGGGGAACGCCGGCGTAGGCGATCCAGCCGAGCTCCCGGACTGCCGGGTTGGTCCGGACCAATGGGTCGCGCGTGGCGTCCTCGACGACAACACGATCGCCGGTTTCCACGACATGGCGGCAGAAGGAGTACGTGAGGGGGGTGGCCCGGGCGGTCGCCAGCGGCTCCGGCAAGCCCGTGGCGCTCTTGAAGAACTGGCGGTCTTCCTCTATCAGGGAGATGAGGGCAACGGGCGTACCAAGCAGCCGGGAGGCCAACCGGGTGAGCCGGTCGAACGCCTCCTCTGGGGGCGTGTCGAGAAGGGCCGTCCGCCGCACCGCGGCCAATCGCTCAGGCTCCGGTGGGGCCTCGCTCACCTGGGTCATGTCAGGCGGAATCTGCGGGGGAAAACCAAGCCGTCAAGGAAACTCCCGGCATTGCCAACCAAAGGGGGACCGCTATCTTCCCGGCCGCCCGTTACAAGGAATTTACATGCGCCTTCTCCCGCGCGACGAGAAGTTCTTCGACCTGTTCAGCGCGGTCGCTGCCTTCATCGTCGAAGCCGCCAGGCTCCAGAAAGATCTCTTACGGGCCGACACCTCCCACCGCGGCGCTATCGTCGATCAAATCAAGCGGTTAGAGCATCAGGCCGACCAGATCACCCACGACGTGGTGAGCCGCCTCGACCGGGTTTTCATCACCCCGCTCGACCGGGAGGACATCCACCTCCTCGCCTCCCGGCTGGATGACGTCATCGACTTGATCGATGGCACGGCCCGCCGGCTCCACATCTTCCGGGCCGGCGACGCTCCCCACGGGGCCAACCTGATCGCCGACGTCATCGCCCAGGCCACGACCCAGCTTCAGGTGGCCGTGGAGGGACTGGAGGAGAACAAGGCAGGAACGGTTCTCAACGCGTGCGTGCAGGTGAAGCGGCTGGAAGAGGAGGGCGATAGCCTGTACCACGAGTGGATGGGCCGGCTCTTCGACGGCACGCCCGACGCGCTGACGGTCATCAAATGGAAGGAGATCTACGACAACCTGGAGAAGACGCTGGACGACATCGAGGACGCGAGCAACGTGCTGGAATCCATTTCCATCAAGCACGCCTGACGAATGGACAGCAGCGTTCACGCGGTCATCGGAATCATCATCGTCGCCCTCGCGTTCGATTTCATCAATGGGTTCCACGACAGTGCCAATTCGATCGCGACCGTTGTCTCCACCCGGGTACTCTCACCGGGCGTGGCAGTCATCTGGGCTGCATTCTTCAACTTCGTCGCGGCATTCGTGGTCGGAACGGCCGTCGCCAAGACGATCAGCAAGGGGTTAATCGACCCGTCCGTCGTCGACCCTCGGGTTATCCTGGCCGCGCTCGTCGGGGCCATCGTCTGGGACCTCATCACCTGGTATCTCGGCCTGCCTACGTCGTCGAGCCATGCCCTGCTTGGCGGGTACGGGGGCGCCGCCATCGCCAAAGCGGGGTTCGGGGCCCTCATTCTGAGCGGATGGGTCAAGCCCGTCGTGTTCATCATTCTCTCACCGATGCTGGGGTTGGTGCTCGCGCTCAGCCTCACGGTCGCCCTTTCCTGGCTCCTCCGTAATCAGCGTCCGGGCCCACTCGACAAGGCATTTCGACGGCTCCAGCTCGTCTCGGCCGCGCTCTACTCGCTGAGCCACGGAGCCAACGATGCCCAGAAGACGATGGGAATCATCGTCGGCCTATTGGTGGCGGCGCAGGCGCTCTTCGTCGCGGAGACGGGCTGGCTTCACCAACTCTACGTGCCGACAGCGGACAAAATTCCCCTCTGGGTCGAGATGTCGGCGTACACGGCGATCGGAATGGGAACGGCGCTGGGCGGGTGGCGGATCGTCAAGACGATGGGAAGCCGGATCACCAAGCTGCGCCCGTTCGGCGGTTTCTGCGCCGAGACGGCTGGCGGGATCTCGATTCTCATCGCATCCGGTCTCGGCGTGCCGGTGAGCACCACGCATACGATCACCGGCGCCATCGTGGGCGTCGGGGCGGCGAATCGGGTTTCCGCTGTGCGGTGGGGGGTCGCGACGAAGATCGTCTGGGCCTGGCTGCTGACGATGCCGATGAGTGCGGCGATCGCGGCGGTCGGCTATTTGGTGTTGCTAAAGGCTAAAGGCTGAAGGCTTGAGGCGCTCCAGCCTCTGGCCTACAGCCGTGTTCTACGCCGCCTCTTCCAATCCGCGAGCGGAGATCGCCGCGCGATAGTCCGCGATCAGACGATCGTAGACCGTAGTCCAGTCCCGCGCCCGCGCCGCCTTCAAGGCACCACGCGCCAACCGCCGACGCAGCGCCTCGTCCTGCAGCAGCCGGACCAGCCCCTCCGCAATCGCCGGAGCGCTGTCGGGCTCCACCAGCCACGCGTTCTCGCCGTGCGCCGAGAACTCGAGCACGCCCCCCGATGCCGCGACGAGCGGTGGGAGTCCCGAGCCCATCGCCTCCAGCAGGGAATTCCCGAAGGTCTCCGTCGTCGACGGGAACACGAAGAGATCGGCTGAGGCGTAGGCCTGAGCCAGCTCCCGGCCATGTAGCAGTCCCGTCACGTGAACGCCGGGCATCTCTCTGCGCCTGATTTCCTCTTCCAGCGGCCCCTGTCCCACGAGCACGAGCTGGGCGGATCCGCGATCGGGAACGATGGCATCCCACGCCTCGAGGAGAAGATCGAGATTCTTCTCCCGGGCCAGCCGCCCGATGTAGGTGACCAGCAGGTCGCCGGGCTCGACGCCGAACCGCTCGCGGTAGGCGGTGTGACGGAATCGAGGCGAGAATACGTCGGGGTCCACCCCACGACTCCAGAGTCCCGTATGGGTGACGCCGTGACTGTGCAGATGCTCCTCATAGATCCGTGACGGACAGAGCACCCGGTGCGCCTGGCTGTAGAACCAGCGGAGATAGTGCCAGCCGGCCTTCAATGCCCATGGCACCCCATACCGTGCGGCGTACTGGTCGTAATCAGTGTGGGCCGAGGCGATGACTGGGAGCTGAAGCTGGCGCGCCGCCTTGACGCCCGCGATGCCGAGAGAGAACTCGGTCGCGACATGGATCACATCGGGTCGGAACCGGGCGAGGTCGTCCACCACATCGCGAAGGCGAGGGAATGCCCACTGGACATCGGGATAGAGAAAGAGCGGAATGCTGGGCGAGCGATGGACCTCGGGACGGTTGGGCGTGCCCGGAGGCAACGCGTACGTCGCGGTGTAAACGCGGACGGCATGTCCCCTGGCCTGGAGCGCGTCGGTCAGGCGAAGCAGCGTGACACCGACGCCGCTGACCATCGGCCAATACACCTCCGAGAAGAGGGCAATCCGGAGCGGCGGGAGTCCTGTCATAGCTCAACCCTAGATCGGAGCGGTCCGCCCGACAAGGTGGCCCCCTTTTCCGGCACCGACTCGATACCACCGTGTGACTGTAACTAATAGATTGACAGGATGATGCGGATCAGGGAGCCGGTCAACGCGGTGTCACACTTCGTGGGCCTGGTGCTGGCGGGCATCGGGACGGTCGTACTGCTGAGGCTGGCCGACACGTCCGCGGAGCGCGTGGCCTTCTCGGTCTACGGCGCCTCACTAATGCTGCTCTACGCCGCGAGCACCGCGTATCACGCACTCTTCCTCTCGGAACTTCGGCTCCGACGGCTTCGCACCCTCGACCACATCGCCATCTACTTCCTGATCGCCGGCAGCTACACGCCGGTCGCGATGGTCACCCTCCATGGACCCTGGGGCTGGACCTTGCTCGGGACTGCCTGGGCCATCGCGGTCGCGGGGATTCCGTTCAAGATCTGGTTTCTCGACGCCCCGATCTGGGTGTCCACCGGCATGTACCTGGGGATGGGTTACCTGGCGCTCGCGGCCGCGGCCCCCCTCGCCGAGAAGGTGTCATGGGGCGGGCTGTCCTGGCTGGTCGCGGGAGGTCTGGCCTACACGGTCGGTGCCATCATATTCGCCCGGGAGCGACCCGATCCCTTCCCCGGCGTGTTCGGGCATCACGAGATCTGGCACGTGATGGTGCTGGTGGGAAGCGGCTGCCACTTCGGTTTCATGCTGCGGTATGTGGCCGGAGCGTGACCGGCGCGCGGCCGGCTGCGCTAGTGCGGGCGCAGAATTCTCTCAGGTCTGAGCCCGAACCGCTCCATGCGACGGTAGAGAGTGCTGCGGGTAATTCCGAGACGCGCAGCCGCCTCGGCCATCGTACGAGCCGACGCAACCACCGCCATGAGCAGCTCCTGATCCGCGGTCGGACTCCCCGATTCGTCGGCACCACGCCGGGGGCGGGCCCGGGGGTCTCCGTCGATGGCGGGAGGCAGATCGGCGAGGGTGATCGGGAAAGTCTCCGCGGTCGCGACCAGTCGCCTGATGAGGTTCTTCAGCTCCCGCACATTTCCAGGCCAGGGGTACCGCTCGAACCGCTCGAGGACGGATTCCGAGAGTTCCGCCTCGGGACGCGAGAGCTCCCTGGCAGCCTCGGCGAGGAAGGCGCGAGCGAAGGCTCGCACGTCCTCAGGCCGCTCGCGGAGTGCGGGCAGCTCGATGGAGAGAACGTTGAGCCGGTAGTACAGGTCGGCACGAAGACGACCTGACTGCAAGGCATCCTCGACGTTTCGGTTGGTGGCGGCAATAACCCGGACGTCAACCCGACGGCTCCGAGCGCTCCCTACACGCGTGATCTCTCCTTCCTGCAGCACGCGCAGCAACGCGCCCTGCGCCGACGGCGAGAGCTCGCCGATCTCGTCGAGAAAGATCGTCCCACCATCCGCCACTTCGAACTTGCCCGGCGCGCCCTCTCGACGAGCACCGGAGAACGCGCCTCCCTCGTAGCCGAAGAGCTCACTCTCGATCAGCTCTCGTGGAAGGGCGGCGCAGTTGACCGCCATGAACGGATCGTCCTGGCGGCCCCCGGCCTGATGAATGGCCTGCGCGAACACCTCTTTGCCCGTGCCGCTCTCGCCCAGGAGAAGCACCGGAAGCGCCGTATCCGCGGCGTTCCGAGCGAGACGCAACGCCTCCACCATGCCCGCGCTTTTGCCGATGACGTCACGGAACGAGTACACTGTCGAGGGGGATGAGTACGGACGCTTCTCCCGCACCCGCGCGGGCCGCTCGAGCATCAGACATCCTCCCACGACCGTGCGGCCGTCGAACACCGGGAACCACGTGCCCCGGCGGGAAGCGACGCCTTCGAGGGAGAGTGCCACTTCGCGTGAGCCGGGTTCGGAGCTCGACACGAGGTTCGTGACCAGTGTCTGGAGCTCCTCGGGGCTCCGGCACGTCGCGCCAGGAGTCGCGAGCAGCACGCGACCGGTACGATCCGCGGCGATCGTGACTTCGCCAGGGTACCGCGCCGAGAGCTCGGTGAACCTGCTGAGCGTCAGATAGCGGCGTTCCACCTCACGGGCGCTCAGCACCTGCTCGATGGCCAGTACGAGGGCATGCGCGAGATTGAGGGAGTGCGGGTGGGCGTATTCGCGGAACCCGGAGATATCGAGCACTCCGATCACTTCTCCGGTGAGCGGATGATGAATCGGAACGGCCGCACAATGCCAGCGGTGCCACGCCTGACAGAAGTGCTCGGCCCCGACGATATGCGCCGGCGCGCCGGTAGCCAGCGCGGTCCCCGGTCCGTTGGTTCCGGCAGCGCCCTCCGTCCAGAGTGCGCCCGGAGCGAAATTGATCTCGGACAGGCCTTCGAGCGCCCGCGGATCGCCTTCGCTCGAGAGCATGCGCCCCTCGGCGTCGAACACCGTCAGGATGTGACCGTGGCCGCCGAACGAGCCGTCGTGCCGCCGCACGGCCTGATGCGCCACCGTCAACCAGTCGGTCCGTTCGCGGGTCCATTCCAGCGTCGACTCGTCGAGGACCTGAGGAGCCTGGGGCAGGTCGGGCTCGAC
>DATBSO010000127.1:0-52590 GCA_036559745.1 Gemmatimonadales bacterium
CAGCCACCTGTGGAGCCAGGTGTACGAGGCGGAGCTGACCGAGGTGTTCGGGGTGCAGAGCCAGATCGCGGAGCAGGTGACGACGGCCCTGGACGTGGCGCTGCGGGGCCAGGAGCGGACAGCGCTCGCCAAGGGCGGCACCCGAAGCCCCGAGGCTTACGATCTGTATTTGAGAGGCAACGAGTACTTCGGCCGGAGCTACGACCGCAACGATCTGCTCGGCGCGGTGGAGCTCTACCGCAAGGCGGTCGCACTCGATTCGAGCTTCGCGCTCGCGCTGGCCAGACTCTCCCGCGCGAATGCCGCCATGTACTGGTTCTATCATGACCGGACCCAGGCCAGACTGGATGACGCGAAGCGCGCGGTGGACGCCGCATTGAGAGCGGCCCCCGACCTGGCGGAGACCCACATCGCGCTCGGCTATTTCTACTACTGGGGCGAACGGAACTTCGACCGTGCCTTGAGCGAGTTCGAGTCGGTGCAGCGCACTCAGCCGGGTAACGCCGACCTCCTCCACGCGATCGGCTACGTACAGCGCCGGCTCGGTCGCTGGGAGGAAGCGACCGTGAGTCTGGAGGAAGCACGCCGCTACGATCCTCGCTCCCCGGTCACCACCCTCGACCTCGCCGATACCTACATCTCGCGCCGGCGTTACGCCGACGGCGAACCCCTGATCGACCGCGCCATCCAGCTCGCTCCCGACTGGGCCAGTCCATACGCCAACAAGGCGATGCTCTACCTCCTCTGGCGGGGCGACCGGGAGCGCTCGAGAGCCGTGGTGGGACAGGCCCTGAGCCGGGTGGGACCCGGACGCCTCGCCCAGGCGCTGACGATTGCGGACGGCATCTCCGCGTCGCTCCTGACGGCCGACACGCTGTTCGGGCCCGCCGTGGATGCGGTGACGGCCGAGGCGTTCGAGGGAGACACCGCGCGGTTCTTCATGTTCAAGGCCGAGGCGGCGGGATTTCGGGCGCAGCACGACGGCGAGCGACGGTACGCGGATTCAGCCAGACGATTGCTCGAAGCGAAAGTGCGCGACCACCCGGACGATGCCAAGATGGCGGTCCGGCTGGGTCAGGCGTACGCGCGACTCGGTCTCAAGGACAAGGCGATCGAGCTCGGACGGCGTGCGGTCGCGCTCACCCCCGTCTCCGCCGACGCCAACTCGGGACCATTCATTGCCACGCATCTCGCCGAGATCTACATGCTCGTGGGAGAGCTGGATCAGGCGGTCGCCACGCTCGAGCCACTGCTCGCGGTAGCGAGCTGGATTTCGCCGGCGGAGCTGCGGACCGATCCGGTGTGGGCACCGCTGAGGGAACACCGGAAATTCAGAGCGCTCTCGAGGTAATGAGCGCTAGCCGCGAAGAGCCGGCGTAGCGATATTGGCGCGTCTCTCCCCCATCATCGAACAGGACGTGCACCGCGTGGCCGAGCCGCTCGAACGTCTGAAGACCGCTCTTGCCGACCGGTATCGCCTCGAGCGCGAACTGGGCGCCGGCGGCATGGCGACCGTCTACCTCGCGCACGATCTCAAGCACGACCGGAAGGTCGCGGTCAAGGTTCTTCGGCCCGAGCTGGCCGCGGTCATCGGGGCCGAGCGGTTCCTGAGCGAGATCAAGACCACCGCGAATCTGCAACACCCCCATATCCTGCCGCTGTTCGATTCGGGCGCCGCGGACAGTTTCCTCTTCTACGTCATGCCGTTCATCGAAGGTGAATCGCTGCGCGATCGGCTCATCCGAGAAAAGCAGCTTCCCATCAACGACGCCGTGCGGATCGCGAGCGAGGTCGCGAGCGCGCTCGACTATGCCCACCGTCACCACGTCATTCACCGTGACATCAAGCCGGAGAACATCCTGCTCCACGACGGCCAGGCGCTGGTGGCCGACTTCGGCATCGCCCTCGCCGCCAGCAAGGCCGGTGGCACGAGGATGACCGAGACCGGCATGTCGCTCGGCACGCCGCACTACATGAGTCCGGAGCAGGCGATGGGTGAGCGGGAGATCACCGCCCGGAGCGATGTGTACGCGCTGGGGGCGATCACCTACGAAATGCTGCTGGGAGAGCCGCCGTTCACGGGGCCCACGGCGCAGGCGATCGTCGCCAAGGTGATGACGGAGAAGCCGGCACCGATCCGGAGCCGGCGCGAGACGGTGCCGAGAGAGGTAGAGGACGCCGCCCTCACCGCGCTCGCCAAGCTCCCCGCCGACCGCTGGTCGAGCGCCGCCGAGTTCGGGGCGGCGCTTCGCGGGAACGCGCCGGGACGATCGACGGTCGTCACTCCCGCCGTGGCGCCGATGACGACGGTGGTCGCGGGAAGTCGCGCGGCGATGTGGATCGCGGTGGCGGTGGCGGCGGTCGCTACAGCGGTGGCATCGCTCCTCGCCTTCCGTCCTTCGCACCAGCCAGCGGCGCCCGTCACCCGACTGTCGCTCGACCTTCCGGACCTTCGCGTGAACATTCCGGCCTATTACGGCTCCGCCATCACGCTGGCCCCGGATGGCTCGCGCATCGCATTCGTCGCTCAGCCTACTGGCGCGCCGGGAAGGCTGATGGTCCGCGAGCGCGGCGAGCTGGAGTCCCGGGCAATCGAGGGCACCGAGGGGGCCGACGGGCCCTTCTTCTCTCCGGACGGCCGCTGGATCGGGTTCACCGCGCAGGGAAAGCTCTACAAGGTTGCGGTGAGGGGTGGAGCGCCAGTGCTCCTGTCGGACTCCTCCGCCGGCAACCAGGCATCGGGCACGTGGCTCGCCGACGACCGCATCGTGTTCACCAGCAACACCCGCCTCCGGATCATGTCCGCCACCGGTGGACGGATCGAGGCACTCGACCCCGCCGGATCAATCGCCTCGTCCCTGACATTTCCAACGGCGCTGCCCAGAACGGACGCGATCCTCGTCTCCGAGTGCAGCACCAACTGTATCAGGATGACGCTGGAGGCGCTCCACCTCGATACCCACGCGAGAGACACGATCCTCGACAACGCCGCGCGGGGCTGGTACCTGCCGACCGGGGATCTCGTCGCCATCCTCCAGGACGGCACACTCGTGGGCGGGCCCTTCGACTTGAAAACGCTTCGCTTCAAGGCGCCGCCGGTGCCCCTGCTCACCGGCATCCATCTCGAGATCGGCATTACCCCCGAGGTGGCCATCGCGGACGACGGCACCCTTGTGTACCTGCCAAGCGCCCAGTCCGGCGACGGGACGATCGGCTCGCTGGTTGCCCGGGTGGATCGCACCGGCAAGGCCACCGCGGTGGACCGCGATTGGAAAGAGGTCTTTAGCAGCATGGCCCTTTCCCCCGATGGACGGCGGCTGGCCGTGAGCATTCTGACGAACTCAGCCAACCAGTTGTGGGTCAAGCAGCTCGACGCGGGCCCGCTCACGCGGCTCAGCTTCGACGCATCGCTCAACTATCGCCCCGCCTGGCGGCCGGACGGCCGGACCCTGAGCTATACGTCCAATCGCGAAGGGTTGAGCTCACATCTGTTCTCGATCCGGGCAGACGGTAGCAGCAAGCCGGAGCGGCTCTTTCCAGGCGACACGACACAAGTGGACGAAGCGGTCTGGTCGAAGGACGGCCGCTCGGTGGTGTATCGGACCGGGGTGAGCGCAGGCTTCCGCGACGTTTACGCGCGGGCGTTGTCCGGCGACACCAGCCGCATCACGGTCGCGGCCGGACCTTACGACGAGTACATGCCGGCGCTCTCGCCCGACGGGCGGTGGATCGCCTATGTGTCGCAGGAGTCGGGGCGCGAGGAGGTCTACGTCCGTCCCTTCCCCGGCACCGACCGCGCGAGGTGGCAGATCTCGACCGCCGGCGGCGTCGCGCCGGCGTGGTCGCACTCCGGACGAGAGCTGTTCTACGTGAGCCGGACCGATAGCCTGGTTGCGGTCGAGGTGAGCGGGGTACCGGACTTCAAGACCGGCGCGACTCGGGCGCTCTTCTCCACAGGACCCTATGTGTTGTTGCCGTATCATCGTGCCTACGAGGTGACATCCGACGATCGCGGCTTCCTCATGTTCCAACGCTCGGGTATCACGGGCGCTCAGGCCAACCGGTTGACGGTGGTGCTCAACTGGTTCGGTGAGGCACGCGCGAAGATGCAGGCGCGGTAGCGCCCGAGCGCTGGCCCTGGAGAGCAGCTATCACGGCGACGCCTACATGAGCAGGATCGTCAGACCCTAGCGAGGCGGCGCGAAGCGAGGATGAGCACGAGCGTCAGCACGATCGTCTCGCCGACACCCGTGAGGACCGAGCCCTCGAACCCGTAATCCCCACCCGACAGCCACCCTGGTCCCGACAGCGTCGTCGTGAAAACCGACCCGAGACTGCGAACACCGGAATCGGTCATACCCACCAGCTCGGTGGCCGCGATGTTCCAGCCCGCGTGATATCCGCACGCAAGCCAGAGTGATCCCGTCCGCAGCACGATCCAGCCGAGCAGCACACCATTGAGCGCGGTATTGGCGAGGCCGATCGGGTTGGCGCCGGGGTTGCCCGAGTGGCTGAGCCCGAACGCGACGCCCGTCAGCATCGTTCCGAACCACACACCGCCCATCTCATTGAGTAGCCGGAAGGGGTAGCCGCGATAGACGATCTCTTCCCATGAGGAGAGGAGCACGCTCGCCCCGAGCATCGGCAGAGTCTGGCGCAGCACATCCGACGAAGAAAGTCCTGAAGCCTCGATCGTCGCGTGGCCCGTCCCGCGCAGCACGACGGCGACCACGATGGGAACGATCATGCCGAGCGCGAGTCCGATCGGGACGGCGCGTCGCCACGCCCCGCCGCCGGCCAGCGCGATGAAGTCGAACGAGCGATGCTCGATGAAGTAGAGACAGAGCCAGGTGGCGCCGAGTGAGACTGCGATGATCCCGATACCGGTGCCGAGCATGGGCAGCGGCTGAACAACACCGTGGATCTTCTGCTGGGGGAAGTGCACTAGATAGAAGAGTCCGGCCAGCAGCGCCGCGCCGGCGGCAAACACGAGAAGAAACATTCCGAGCCGGGTGCCGGCTCTGAGCGTTCCGTCGAGACGCCGGAGAAGGTGACGCATCGGTTCGCCCGTACGCGGGCACCCGTGGCGTAGTTTCGGTCTGCGTCAGGTACCCGGGATTCATCCCGCCGGTGAGACTCCCGCCCCCGCCCCTGCGTATCCCCCTCCTGAGACAACACACCACTCACGCATCTCGGAGGAGAAGACGTATGCGACAGAGCTTTGTGGCGATCCTCGTGCTCGCCGCCGCTACCGGCACCACCGCCGCCCACGCGCAGGCGCACGGCCGCGCCCGGCCCTACGCCGCACCGGCGGGAATCGTCCTGAACGTGCATGCGTTCGGGATGCCGGGTTTCACCATTGACGGACCTGATGCCGACACGCCCCTCAACGTGAAGATGGGCCCGGGCATCGGCGCGCAGCTCGGTTACGCGTTCAACCCCCGCTTCCTCGTGTATGCAGGCGCGGACCTCGGACGGCTCGGCGCCGCCCCTGAAGACGGAGGCGGGCATTGGGGGCTCGGCATTCTCGAGGTCGGCGGGCGGATGAGCTTCCCGACGGCAAAGAGCCGGGTCGTTCCGTACGTCACCGCCGCAGTGGGCACGCGGGCGATCGCGGCGACGATCGAGGACTTTGGGGACATCAAGCTCCACGGCATGGCCGTGAGCGGCGGCGCCGGACTGACCTACGCGGTATCCCCGACGCTCGCCCTCGACGGCGGCGTCGTGCTCTCGATGGGCAAGTTCGGCAACTACGAAGAGCCGGATGGCAAGTTCGACATCAACGTCGACAACACCCTCTCCACCCGGCTGCGGTTCGGGCTGGACTGGCGTCCCTGAACCGCCGTTTGACGGCGCACAACAAGGAGAAGCGCATGTACGGGATCGAGCTCAAGCGCCGGCTGCGGATGCTGGCCGGAGGATGCGGCCTGCTGCTGGCGGCCGCGTGCAGTGGCAACACGAGTCTGACAGGGCCGGGTGATACCGGCGCGAATGTCCGGCCCGACTTCGCGACGCGAAGCTGCAAGATGCCCCGGATCATCGGCGGCCCGGTGCAAATGAAGCAGTTCGGCGCGACGGTGCTGCCGGGCGCGTGCGCGGCGCGGGCGGGTGATGTCCCGCTCCACCGCTGATGGTTGAAGAGGAGACGGCGAGCGGTGGGGGACCGGTGCTCCCGCCGCCCGCGCCCAGCATTACTTGTCGAAGCTGTAGCGGTAGAACCTCGTGTCGAGGCGCATGCGGGGGAAATACGCGGGCAGCTTGTCCGAAGGAACCTCGACGAAACCAGATTTCTCGTAGAAGCGGTGCGCGGCCCGGAATTGCTCGGTGGTGCCCAGCAGGACGTCTCCCATTCCCGCTGCCTTGGCCCATTCGAGACACGCCCGAAGGAGTGCCGCACCGACGCCGATCGCCGCGCCGCGGTGGCTGGGCGCGACGAACATCTTCCGGAGGGCGCCCTGCTCGTGGCCGATGTCGAGAAGCCCAATGGTCCCTACGACCTCCCCTCCATCCATGGCCACCCAGAACGCCCCGCGATCCTTCTGATAGTATGCGGGAATATTCCGCAGGTCGGGCTGCTCCTCCAGGGTGACTGGAACACCGAACTCGTCCCGCTGAATGCCCAGCACCAGCCGCTGCACCTGCTCGGCATCTTCCGGCACGAAGGGACGAACGATGGCGGACATGGGCTGGGTCAATGGAGCAACGCCATGGAGGCTCACTCCACGCGACTCCACGGAAGAGTCCGGTTGGCGAAGCCGGTCTCGCCTCGGAGGAGATAGTAGAGGTAGGAGCCCAGACAGAAACGGCCGAACACGAGCGCGCCGAGGGCGACGACGACCAACGCCTCGAGCGTCCAGGCCAGACCGGGACGACCCGTGAGGAGCGCGACACCGGCGCCGGCGAGAATCGTCCCAGCCATGCCTTGCGAGAAGCGGCGCGGTGGTGGTGCGGGCGTGAGCGGAGCGAGGCCCCGGGGCGTCGCGATGACTCGATTGTAAAGCGCGTCGAACGGATTGTGGGAGGCTGCCAGAACATTCCACCACAGAATGGCACCGAGACTCAGCAACATCGGCGCCGATTGAAGGACGATGGCGACCACGACGAAGATGCCAAGGAGGCGGGGTTGGAACATGAGGCCTGAGTACTGGGAGGCGCAGGCCGCCGCAGGGGCATCACGAAAGCCCTGCTGGCGGACGAACTGACGCTTCGAGACTTCCGACATCAGGGCCTCTGCGCTCGGCGCGTGTGGCGACCTATCGCGGCTCGTCTACCCGGCGTGTCTGCTGCCCCTGCGCGAGCATCCGTTCAGCGAAGTCCAGCCGTTCCTGCGTCTCATTCAGCTCCTGCCGCAGATGGTGCAACTCGGCTTCGAATTGTTCGAGCGGTGTATCCAGCCGAGTCTCGACCGGCGTTGGATTCTCGCTCTTTCTGCGATACAGACGCTGGGCCCACAGCCCGAATGCCAGCGCGAGCCCGGCGTGAACCGCGGCATGCGGCGGAGGGGTAGCGAACGCCACCCCGATGAGGTTGGCGACGCTCAGCACGGAGGCGATCGGGAACCACGTCCTCGGCTTGAAGGTCATGGCGAGATCCTGTGGAGTCTCCCCACGCGATGGAAGTCGAACCGATACCGGATACCTTACGGAGGAAGATGCCCACTCCTCCCGGGACGCGCTACCTACGCGTGTACGTCACCCTCGCCGCCTTGGTTTCGATCGGCCGGCCCGCAATGGGGCAGCAGCCTCCGGCGGCCGATCGGCAAGCTGATACCCGGCCAGTCGATACCCTCGCCCTGGCGCGCGAAGTGCCTCGCCTCATCCGAGCCAGCGCCGTGCCCGGGCTCTCGATGGCCGTGGTCCAACGCGGCCGCGTTGTCTGGACGGGCGCGTTCGGGACGGTCAACGACAGCGCGAAGACGCCGCTCGATGCCGGAACGGTCTTCGAGGCCGCGTCCCTCAGCAAGCCGGTCTTTGCCTACCTCGTCCTCCGGCTGGCCGGCCGGGGTGAATTCGACCTCGATCGCCCGCTGTACGAGCTGCTCGACTATCCCCGCGTCGTGCACGACGAGCGGTACAAGCAGATCACGGCCCGCGTCGTCCTCTCACACGGCTCCGGGCTCCCGAACTGGGGTGGGGAGACGATGACGTCGCGGTTCGATCCCGGCTCCGCGTACGGCTACTCGGGGGAAGGATTCGTTTTTCTCCAGAAGACGCTCGAACACGTCACGGGTCGCTCGCTCGAGGAGCTTGCGAGGCGCGACGTCTTCGAGCCGCTCGGCATGACGCGTTCGAGTTTCGTCTGGCAGGATCGCTTTGCCGGCGATGTCGCATACGCCAGGGACTGGCTCTGGCACAACGCGCCGGTCAATCGATACGTCGAGGCCAATGCCGCATACACGCTCCTCACGACGGCTGCCGATTACGGGCGGTTCGTGGGGGCCCTGCTCGCCGGGCGCGGGCTGTCGCCGGCGATGTGGAAGAGTTTTCTCGCACCCGTTCGTGAAACGAGCCCGGGAATCTCCATCGGTCTCGGCATCAGGCTCGAGGATGGGCCGGACGGTCGCATCTTCTACCATAGCGGCAACAATGGCCGCCGATTCACCGGGTACATGATGGGCGACATTGAGAAGGGGCGCGGGCTGGTGTATTTCGCGAGCGCGGCTAACGGCACGAGCCTGGTACGGGCGCTGAGCTCCCGCGTCTTCGGCAATGGGTACTCGCCGCGTCATTGGAGCGATTTCTACCGTTCGGACGATCCGCATCTGCTCGCGGTGCGGTCCGTCGAGCGGGCGGCGGTAGCAGGGGGAGGAGACGCGGCTCGCAACCGGATTCGCGAGATTGCGGCGAACCCCGCCACTCGGCCATCGCTCGAGGACACCTGGGAGCTCGGAGCGTTTCTCGCCGGACGAGGCCTGACCGCGCTGTCGATCGAGATACTCGAGAACGCCGTCGCAGACGCCCCGGATTCTGCCGCTGCCCATCTCGCGCTCGGCGGGGCGTTCGAGTCGGCCGGTGATTTCCAGAAGGCGATCGAGTCGTACCGCCGCGCCGATTCGCTCGAAGGCGGCTCAGGGGATGCGCCGCGGCGGATCGAATGGGCCCAGGCCCGCTTGGCGGCGCGCGAGCGGCCCGTCAGCGTGTCCCAACGAACCCTGAAGCGCTACGAGGGTCTGTACCAGGAGCGGGGCATCACGCTTCGCGAAGGTCGCCTCTACTACAGGCGCGGCGCCAACCCCGAGTCTCCCCTCACTCCGATGACCGAGGACCTGTTCGAGATCGAGGCGAACCCGTCGCTTCGCGTACGCTTCGTCACACGTGGCCAGGAGCCGGCCGACCAGCTCGTGGAGATCGACAGCGACGGAACCATCGACGAGTCGACGAGATCGCCAGGTACTGCTCCATGAATCTTCTGTGCCGTGCTATGCCGACCCATCCGGCGGGAGCTCATCGAAGACGTTCGTGCCCGAGCCGGCGCGGCTGCTCCATGTGAAGTGCTCCACAATCCGGACGCGCCCGTCGCCGCGGGGCTCGACCAGGCCCACCGATCGTCCGTTGTGGATCGCACCGGAAAGCTCTCGCTGAACGTAGCGAAAGACGAGCCGGTCACCGGCGATGGTCCCTGCCAGCCACCCCCGGGCCACATTGCCGCCGCCATAGCGCGCCGCGACTCTCGAGCCTCTCTGTACGAAATGCAGGCGTGTGGCGGATCCGACGACACCGTTGGCCGCGGTCGAGCTCACGAACATCGTGACACCATCCAGACTCCGCATCGAGGCTCCCTGTCTTGTGAATGCCGTTGCTTGACAAGCGGGTGCACGACCCGCATCTAAGGGAGATTCTCCACCATTCCCTCTCTCGGAGGAGTCCCATGTACGTCGTGGTTCAGCACACCATTTCCGAGCCAGCTACCTTCTGGAACGCGGCTGACCCAAACACCATCTCGCCGGCGATCAAGCTCCACCACACGTTCCCGACACCCGACGGCACCCATGCGGTGTGTGTCTGGGAGGCAGCTTCGGTCGATGAGCTCCGCAATCTGCTGGAGCCTCTCATTGGACGGATCAGCCGCAACGAGTATTTCGCCGTCGAGAACCGGGAGGGATTCGCCCGGCCGTCACGCGTGCAACAGGCAGCGACGGCAGGCCGATAGGACCGACCGAAGGGCCGCCCTCTACTCGTCTCGATGCACCCCGCCGGGCGAGAAGGCGGGGAGACACACGGCCACGTACTCCGCGCCGCCCGGGTCGGGCGTGCTGTAGCGCACCCACTCGCCGGGTGCCGTCATAACCGCCTGCCCGGCCGCGACCATCAACTCCCCACCCTCGTACTCCACACGCAGTCGCCCGCGCAGCACGACCGTGATCTCCTGGAACGCCGGACGTTGGCCAGGCTCCTGCCAGCCGCCCGGCGAAACCATTCGTGCCACGCTTACCGAAGCATGTCCGGAATTCACGCGCCCCACGTACTCCTCGATCCGTTTCGGCTTGTTCCCCGCCGCCTCGATGATCGTGGGGTGCTCGATGAGTCTGGGCATAGGGCCTTTCGCGCTACCGTCGCAACGCCAGGACGACTCCGATGATCATCAGCGCCGCCCCCGCCAGTCGCGATGGGGTGACCGGAACCTCCAGCGAGCGCATCAATCCAAAATGGTCGATAGCCAGCGCCGCGAGAATCTGGCCGGTGACGATCAGTGAGATGGCGGCGCCGACTCCCAGGCGGGGAGCGAGAAACGTGATGGTGAAGACATAGAAGGCGACGATCAGCCCGCCGCTGTAGCTCCACCATGGCGCACTTCTGAGCTCGGCCCAGGGCGGCAGTGGCGCTCCGGAACTCATGACGGCGAGCAGGCTGATCGCGCAGGCGACCAGGAACAGGGAAAGCGCCGCGAACGGGATGTTGCCGTGAGTCGAGCGACTGAGCGCGGCGTTCGCGGCCGCCTGCACCGGAATGAGAGCCCCACTCACCAGGGCCAGGAGCCAGAGGAGTGGTAGCGCTCTCATCAACCCGTACCCCGAATCATGTGCCACAACTCCGCGGCGGCCGCAATCGCGAAACCGATGGGAAGAGCGATGACGAGGCTCGACCAATGACCGTGTTCGCCGAAGATCTTCCCCCCGGCACGACGCCCCGGCAGGACGGCCCACCAGCCGGCGAGAGCGAGAACGAGATCGAGCCCGAGTCGGGCTTCGGCGCCGGAGGCACGAAACGACCAGGTGCCGAGCCAGATGGCGCATACCACGGCGGCACGGATCAGGGAGGTCCGATGGACACTCGCCTGGTCGGCGGTGACCGCAGGAACTCCGGACTCGCCTTCCATCTCTGCCTCGCTCGTGAGAGGAGCCTGCAAACTATTTCTCGCTTGCGTCCGTGGCGAGTGGCCGAACCGGACGTAATCCGGCCTCGCGCTGACCGCTTGTTGAATGTCGTGCCGTCATCATCTCCTCTGTAGTGCGCGCATGCCGCGCGCGATGTGATCGCCGATCCGCCTGGCTTCCAGCGCGATCTCGCGAAACATGCCGGTTGCCGACACGCGGTACCCGCAAAAATACAGACCCGGCACACGCGACTCACATCCACTCGACGCCGGCGTACCCTCCGCACCGAGCGCAGCCGAGGCATCGCCGAGGAATGCGTCCACACGTGGGCGATACCCGGTGGCCAGGATGACGGCGTCGAAGTGTCGATGGCTTCCGTCCGTGAACGTGACTCCATCGTCGGTCAACCTTTCAATGCCGGGACACACGGTGATCCGGCCTTGCTTGATCAACCCGATCGTGCCGACGTCGATCAGCGGTATGTGGGCGTCACGATGTACCTGAGTCATCGGCCCCTGTGCCGACGTGCGCAGCCCGAATCGGCTGAGGTCTCCTATGACGGCACGCAGGATCGGCGCATTCAGCGCATCCGCCAGCCGGGGCGGCAGCTTCTGCTGGAGGATCGCAATGGAAAGGATCGGGATACCGAGCAGCTCGCGCGGGATGACATTCACCGGGCCTCGCACGGCGAGACTGGGCCGGGCGCCGTGCTCATGCAGGTCCATGGCGATTTCACCGCCCGAGTTGCCGAAACCGACGACGAGCACGTCCTGGTTCCTGAAGGGCTCGCCGTCCTCATACTGCGAGCTATGCAGCAGACCGCCCCGAAACGACGATTGTTCTGGCCACGTCGGGAGGTAGGGCACCCGGTTGTAGCCGGCGGCGATCACGAGATTCGGGGTTTGGTACAGGGAGTCCTGCGTGTGGACGTCCCAATGCCCGTTCGCCCGCTGCGCCGCGCCGACCTCCTGGCCAAATCGGATCTCGAGCTCGAGGTCCCTGGCGTACGCCTCCAGATACTCGATCACCTGCAGGCGTGACGGATAACGGGGGTAGTCTCGGGGATAGCCGGAATACGGAAGCTCGGAGTGCGCCTTGTCGGTGTGCAGGTGGAGGCGGCGGTAATGCCGCCGCCACGCGGATGCCACCTGGGTGCTTCGTTCGAGTATCAGATAAGGCGAGCCCGCCCGTTTGAGGCAAGCTCCAACCGCAAGTCCGGCCGGGCCGGCCCCGACGATGACCGTATGACAATGAACAGCGCCCAGGATGACCTCTTCGACACCTTTATGAGCGATGGCTCGTCGTGACAACCGTCCACACTTCATCAGTATACCACGCACGCCCCCAACGAAGGGCAACGATGAAGCACCTGATCCGACACGTCCGTGCGGGCATGGCAGGCATCCTGTTCACCGGGCTCACTCCCGCCATGGGTGCGGGCCAGACCGAGAACGTTGCCCTGACGACGGACTCCTGGACCGCGACCGACAGCGTCCGATCCCTGTCGTATCTGGGACGCCCTTCGCTCTACATCAATCGAGGTGTCGCGCTCGCACGTGGTGCGTCGATGGAGAACGGCACCCTGGAGCTCGACGTAGCGGCGAGCGACACCACCAACTTCCTCGGCGTCGCGTTCCGCGCCGCGAACCCCCGCTTCTCCAACGTCCTGTTCCTCAGGCCCGGTGCGAGCGGGACCGAGGAAGCCATCCAGTACGGACCCGCGTTCAACAGTCTGGGCGTCGCCTGGCAGGTCTACCATGGTGAGGGGGCCAACGCGGTCGCGGACATCCCGCGCAACCGCTGGGTCCATCTTCGAATCGAGCTGGATGGTCCAGTCGCGCGGCTCTACCTGGATACCGCGACGACGCCGACGCTCGTGGTACCGCGCGTGGTCGCATCGGGTGGCGCGGGACTGGGCGTCTGGACGGGCGCCTTCGGCCGCGGCGCGTACTTCTCCAATATCCGGTATTCCGCCGCGCCGGGATCCGCATCCGCGTCAGCTGCGCCGGCTCCGCCACCCGGGACCATCCTCGGCTGGGAAATTTCGAGCCCGGTCGAAGTCGCCGACTTCTCACCAGAGTTCCTTCCCAACCTCGGCCGGCTCACGTGGCAACGCGTCGAGGCCGAACCGGAGGGGTTCGTGCTCATCAACCGCTACCGCGAGGCGCCGGTCGGCGGTGTGCCGAGGGACAGCACGGGAGCCGTCATGGTGGACAGCGTCATGACGGGCAAGATCGAGGGGTCGCGGGTCGTCTACGCCCGGACCACCATCACCGCGGCGCGTGATGAGACGAGACGGATGCAATACGCCTACAGCAATGGCGTCGTGATCTACCTGAACGGCCGGCCGCTCGCCTTTGCGATGAACCCTGGCGGGCTGCGAAGCAATCTCGGCGTGATGGAGAAAGCGGGCGACGCGGTCTACCTGCCGCTCAAGCGCGGAAAGAACCAGGTCGTCCTGGCCATCATTCAATGCACGGGTGGGTGGGCATTCTCGGCGCGGCTCGATTCACCAGGAGGTGCCCGTTGAGAGGTCGCTTCGTTGCGATGGCAGCGCTGATCGTGTCCGCCGCCTTCAGCTCCGCTGCGACGGGCCAGACCGCGAGTCACGAGGCTGTGAGTGCCCGGCCGCAGTTACCCGTGGTCTCCGAGGTCCTGAACGGGCACACCGCGGTGGTCACCTATCGCGGTGTCCGGGCTGTGAAGCTGGTCCCCGCGCCCGAGACGGACGGGAAGGACGAGGACATGATGGCGTTGCTCGATGGCGCTGAATTCCACAACGGCACGATCCAGATCGGCGTCGCGGGGGCGCCGCGACCCGGGACGCCCCCGGACTCGCGCGGGTTCATAGGAATCAGCTTTCGGACCGGACCGCACGGTGCATGGTCCGACGTGTTCTACCTCCGGCCGACCAACGGCCGGGCCGATGACCAGCTACGCCGCAATCACACCGTGCAGTACGCGTCCGACCCGGAGTTTCCCTGGTACCGCCTGCGCAAGGAAAGCCCCGGCGTCTACGAGTCGTACGCCGACATGGAGGCCGGCGCGTGGACCCGGATGAAGATCGATGTGTCCGGGACGACCGCGCGCCTGTACATCAATGGCGCTCCGCAACCATGCCTGGTCGTCAACGATCTCAAGCACGGTGATCGTCCCGGCCGAATCGCTCTCTGGGCGCATGTGGAGACCGACGCCTATTTCGGTCCCATCCTGGTAACGCCTCGCGGAAAGCGGCGCCGGCTATCGGGTGCTTCGGAGTGAGACGGGATCGCGGAAGCGGAGCAGGCCGACTCCGAAGACCACCATCCACAACGGCAGGAGGTAGTTGTCCACGGCCGCGACAGGAGCGACCGCATCCGTGGTGTTGCGAAACATGCCGATCAGACCCGCGACGGCGGTCGCAATGCCGAGATACCCCATCCAGCGAGGAAATCCGGAGTCGCGGTCGAGGATGGCGGCCGACGACAGCAGAAAGAATACGCTGACGCTCATCTCTCCCAGGAATTCTCCGATGTAATTCCCCAGGTAGCTGTTGAGGCCGGAGAAGGCGGCCGAGATCGCCGCGCGCTCCGATTCGCCGGCTCGAGCGTAAGCCTCGGCCAGTGTCCAGTGAATGCTGGGCCAGCGCAGCAACCCGAGCATCATGCTGACGGTAGCGATGAGGGCGAACAGCGTGCCTGCGCGCACGGCCCCCTCGCGAACGGGCCGCAACGCGTGGAATGCCGCGACGGCCGCCGGGATCCAGATGAGAGGCAGGAACCCGTACAGAGCCCATACCGCGCGTCCCGTCGCTCCCGTCGCCAGGAGCTTCGGCAGGACCTCGGAGGCCGAACCGTCGAGGACGGCGGGATAGTCGAAGCGCGCGGCGAGGAACGAGAAGACGCCTATGAACGCAACGGCGCCGACGACCAGCGCGGCGCCGCCGACGCGAATGATGGTGCGTTCGTTCATCGGGTCCTACTTCGCGCTGCTGTCGGCCTGCATGATGCCACAGATGTTGCCATCGGGATCCTTCACGTATGCGAGCCAGCCAACGCCGGGCACGGCCATCTTGGGCAGAGCCAAAGTCCCGCCGACCGCCGCGAGCGACGAGAGCGTCGCGTCGACGTTGGCGACATCGACCGTGCAGACGAATGCGTTCACCGCCTGGCCCTCCGTCGGCGCTGGTCCCCGTCTCCGCACCATGCCTCCGTTGATCCCCGGCTCCGTGGGCCACCCGGCCGTGATCACCCAATAGTCTACCGGCCCCCCATATGCCTGAAACTGCCAGCCGAAGAGCGTACGATAGAACGACCGCACCCGCTCGGGATCGGTAGCGTGGATCTCGAAGTGTATCGGCCGGGGCACGGTGCTTTCTCCCGGATTGAGTTGAACAGCATCACTCAGCTTCGCGGCTCGCCCAGCAACGCCATGAGCACGATGTCGTCGTATCGACCGTCCAGCTTTCGCGCCTGGCGCTTCACGCCTTCGTGCTCGAACCCCAACCGGTCGTAGAGCCGTATCGCCCCCGCATTCGATGCAAACACCTCCAGCTCGATGCGCTCGATTCCCGCCGTGCGCGCTGCGGTGATTGCCGCCATCGCCAGCCGGCGGCCGATGCCCTGGCGCCGGTACGCCTGGAGGACACCCATTCCCAGCCGGCCGACGTGCCGAAATCCTTCCAGGTGCAGGCGCTCGACATCGCACCACCCCACGACCTCAGTGGCGGAGGTAACCGCCACGACCAGAACGCCTCCGGACTCCAGTATCTGACGAACGAACGCGGCTGTCTGTGTCGGAGGGAACGCGGCGGTCAAACCGATGTACCGGCGCTCCCGCGCGACGGCATCCAGCGTCGCATGCAGCCCAGGCAGGTGTTCGTCCACCGTGGGAACGATTCGAACGGTCATCGCGATCGGCGCAGCCTTAGCCCGGCTTTCGCTTGGCGATGGCGAGAAGGTGGGCGCTCGTGCCCAGCATCGCGGGCTCGGTTTCCAGCATGCGCGACACGTTCAGCAGTCCAGCGCGCCGCGTGGCATCTGCCATCCGCTCCGCCACGTCCGGCAAAATCCATCCCGGACCCTCCAGGCCGTACACTCCGCTGAGGATCAAGCCCGCAGCCGTGACCTCGTCGGCCAGTTCCTCCGGGCGATGGAAGTAGGCCGTGGTGAAGTAATCCAGCCGGCCGGTAGAGTTGCGATGCTGGCCGTCCCGCAGATCCTGTTCGACGATCCGTGCGAATCGGGGGTCCTCGAAGAGATCGCGGGCGAGACCATCCAGCGCGGAAGCCCATCGGGAGATGGCGGCCGCGAACAGCCAGCCGCCCGGCTTGAGCACGCGCGCCGCTTCGCGCAGCGCCCGGGCTCTGTCGAGAGCATCGGTCAGGTGATAGAGAGGACCGAGCAGGAGGACCATGTCGGCGACGCCATCGGACACCGCGAGCGCGCGCGCGTCGCCGATCTGGGAGGAAGCCAGCGGCCGCGGCGCCGCGCCGCTCCTGCGCCGTGCCTCCGCCAGGAGTCTCGGCACCGGCTCGAGCAGGTGCACCGCATAGCCGGCTTCGGCGAGCCAGAGCGCATATGCCCCGGCCGCTCCACCCACATCCACGACGGTTCCAGGCGGTCCCGCTGCAAAGCGCAGGATCAATTCTCTGGTGCGCGCTTCCTCGAGCTGGAACGGCCCCTGCTCGAGCCGGCCCTCTTCGGGGGCTCGATCGTAGTAATCCACGATGGCGGCGTCGAGGCCTTGGGGGTCATCCGGCACTTGCCGACCGCCGCCGGTGATTGAGCGATGACCAGAGGGGATACGAACCACCGACGAGGAGCGCCACGACAGCGGTGGGGTGTGACGCGAGGCCCGACCGGATGAAATACCAGAACCCGTACACGCCGAGGGGAAGGTACAACAGGACCGCCGTGACGACGCCCGGCGCATAGCGGCCCGTCCGCAGTACCGCCAGCACGTGGAACACGACGTTGGAGAGAAGAATGCCGACCATCGTGAGCCAGAGGGCGGCGCCTTGTTGTGTCCGACCATCGAACGCGGCGGCCAGACACCCCGCCAGGAGCAGGGCATTGATGAACACGGCATAGCCGTTCGTAATGCTCGCCGCGATCGCCGGGCGATAGCTGCGATACCAGGCGAGAAAGCCACCAGGCCAGACGAACTCTTCACTGATGTGGAGCACGGCGGCGACGAACGGCGCCCACAAGAGCCAGTCCACTGTTTCCTCCGAACGTCCGGGGAGGAGTTGGGATCGGATGCGGACACACCTGTCCGCGCATCGATCCTACAACTTACTCCGGGATTATGGCTCGAGTACCAGTACGGAAAAGGTCCCTGGGATCAGGGGTGGGCGGGGATGCGGCTCCGTTGCCGTCGGTGCGGGTGGTTCGCCGAAGGCTGCCGTGACGGTATACACGCGATGGGTTCGGTCGTCGAGTGCCATCGTGCGCGCCCCTCGCCGCGTACGCACGCTTGAGACGACATGAAAGGCGGTCAGGCTGTCCTCGTGCACGACAGTGAGCGTTCCATCGCCGTTGGACGCAAAGGCGAGCTCCGTCGACGCATCGAAGGCAGCGCCATCGACTCCCTGACCGATCGGCAGATCCATGATTCTCCGGCCGGCGGTCGCCTCGCTGATCGTCATCTTCCCATTGTGGCAGACGCTGAACAGGAGATGATGGTCCCCATCGATCGCCAGACCGCTCGGCTCTTCACACGGCGCGATGGACCACCTCCGCCTGACCGTGAGGCCCGCGGGATCGATCTCGGCGATCTCATTCTTGTCCTCGATGTTGACGTACAGTCTTCCCCTGCCATCGGAGACTCCGAATTCCGGCTTCCCGCCCAGGGGAATCGAACCAACCACCTCGCCGGACTCCGGATCGATTGCGGTCGAGGAGTGGGCATCGCCATTGAACGTGAAGACGCGCTTCGACGCGGGATCGTAGAGCACCGCGTCCGCGCCCACAGCCGCTGTCGCACGCCTCAGGACCTTGAGCGTTTTGAGGTCGAACATGATCACGCTGGAGTCACGGCCCGACGTGGCGAATCCGTGGCCGTACGGATATGCCAGCGCGACTCCATGCGCCCCCTCGAGACCGGGGATCTCACCGAGCAGCCGGCGCGAGCCAAGATCCAGCACCATGATCCGGTTCTCGCGCGCGACGAAGAGACGCTCCCCGGTCGTATCCACCACCACGTAGTCCCACCGTCCGTCGCCCCCGAGTCTGACATCCCGTACGACGCGGTAGGCGGGGGCGGCGACCTGCGCCCCAATCGAGGCACCGCCCGGGAGACAGAGCAAGCAGCCCGCCAGGAGTGCGCGGTGTGAAGTGACGGAAAGGATTGCCGTGTTCATGATGTGGCTCGGGTTCGAGTGGCGAGCCGGCTCCGGTGTTCGAGGTCGCCGAACACCTCCAGCAGCACGGGTACGATCAGAAGGGTCACCGTGGTGGAAACGACGAGTCCACCGATCACCGCCAGCGCGAGCGGGCGCTGGAGCTCGGCGCCCGCACCGAGACCGAGCGCCAGCGGAATCAGCCCGGCGAGCGTGCAGACGGTCGTCATGAGAATCGGCCGGAGGCGGACGCGCCCGGCGTGGGCCAGCGCGTCGGCCGGCGCCTCACCAGCGTCGAGCGCATGATGCGCCGCATCCAGCAACAGGATGCCGTTCTTCACGATGAGTCCCACCAGCAGAATCACCCCCATGAAGCTCGACACATTGAAGGGCACACCCGCCACCCCGAGCATGAGGAGCGCGCCCGTGAGCCCCAACGGTACGGCGAGCAGGATGGCGAAGGCGCCGCGAAGGCTGCCGAACTGCGCGACGAGGAGGAGAAGCACCGCACCGATGGCGAGCGCGAGCACGCCCAGCAGCTGGCGGAAGGACTCCTGCTGGCTCGCGTACTGGCCGCCGATCTCGAGCGTCACGCCCGCGGGAAGCGGAACCTGTGCGGCTGCGGCGCTCACGTCCCGCATGACGCTGCCCAGGCTGCGACCGCTGGTCCGCCCTGTCACGGCCACGTAAGGCCGCAAGTTCTCGCGGAGCAGCTCACTGGCGCTCCTGGTATCACGTGTCTCGCCAAGCTGCGCCAGCGGCAGCCATCCGGACGGGCCGATGATCGGCACGCGACTCAGCGCATCGGCGTGATACCGGACGCTGTCGGGAAGGCGCGTCCTGATCGGGATGAGGCGATCCGGCTCTCGAGCGCTGCCCGCCTCCGCACCGAAGAGCGCGGCACGCGATTGGGCCTCGACATCGGCAATGGTGAGTCCAAGCCGAGACACGCGAGCGGGATCGAGCTCTACCCGTCGCTCCGGGTTCGCGCCCTGCACGCCATTGAACAAGTCCACGAGCCCGGGAACGCCATCGATCGCCGTCCCCACCGCAACCGCCGTGCGCTCGGCGGCGCGTTGGTCGCGACTGAAGAGCTTGAGCTCGACCGGGTCTGGCGAACCGGCGAGGTCACCGATGACGTCCTGCATCAGCTGGACGAATTCGACGCGTACCGCCGGCGCCTGCTCCTCCACCTTGATGCGGACGCGGTCCATGACCTCGTACACCGATGGACGCTGGCCGCGAGGCTTGAGCAGAACGGTGAGATCTCCGCGATTCGGCGACGTGGCTGCGAAGCCGAGCTCGCTTCCCGTTCGCCGGGTAAAGGCCTCGACGGCCGAGTCGGCGAGGAGGATTCGCTCGAGCACGCGCACTTGCCGGTCGGTTTCCGACAGGGCAGCGCCGGGCAGCGCCCAGTAGTCGAGGATGAATCCCCCCTCGTCCATCTCGGGCAGGAACCCGGTGCCGATCACGCGCGTGAGCCCCAATCCTCCGACCAGCATCAAGCCGGCGACCCCCAAGGCTATCCAGCGGTGGGCCAGCATCCATCCGATCGCGCGACCGTACCTGGTTTCGAGGCCATACAGCTCGATACGCGGGATCTTGAGCCGCCGCTGCCCGGACTCTCGGGACTTCGGCTCCGCGCGTGACGCCCACTGCGCGACGGCCGCCGGGATGACGGTCACGGCGAGCACCAGCGACAATAGCACCGCCACCGCGAGGGCGAGCGCGAACGACCGGAAGAAGTCGCCGACCACCCCGGTGAGGAGGCCGAGCGGGGCGAATACCACCACCGTCGTCAGAGTCGAGCCGGCCACCGGCCCGAAGATCTCGTCGGTGCCGCTGCGTACAACTTCGGCCGTCGGTTGGCCGGGGTGGAGCGCCAGCCGGCGCTCGATGTTCTCCACGACGACGACCGCGTCGTCAATGATGATCCCGATCGCGACGGCAAGCCCTCCCAGACTCATGAGGTTGAGCGAGTCTCCCGCGAGCGCCACGCCGAGCAGCGTGATCGCCACGGTGAGGGGAAGCGAGAGCGCGGCAGCGGAGGTGGTGCGCCATTCGCCGAGGAACAGAAGCAGGACGAGGACGGCCAGCGCGCCGCCGATCAGCATCGCGTCACGCACGCTCTTCATCGACTCCCGCACCAGAGCGGCCTGGTCGTACACCGACTGGAGGGCAACGCCGGCCGGCAGGAGCGAGCGGATCGAGTCCATCGTCGCCCGGACTGCGGACTGCAGCCGGAGCGTGTTGCCGTTCGGCTGGCGGGAGATGTTGACCAACGCCGCGGGCCGGCCGTTCCCGGCGGTGATCTGGAACAGATCCTCGGCGCCATAGCCGACGCTCCCGAGATCGGCCACCCGGACAGGCCGGGGTCCGCTTTGCGTCACGACGACGCGCCCGACAGCTTCGGGGGTGTTGGTCAGCCCGCTCACGAGGATGGCGTACTGCCGGTAGTCCCCGTCGATACGTCCTGCCGCCTCCACCCGATCGCTGCCCGTGATGGCATCGGCCACCTGCGTGGTGCTCACGTGGTTCGCGACGAGACGGGCAGGATCGAGCTGCACGGTGATTTCGCGCACCCGCCCGCCCTCGACCGACACTTCGCCGACGTCGGGCAGTCCCGCGAGTCTCGGTCGCACCGTGAACTCCGCGAGATCGCGAAGCACGAGCGGGTCGGCGCCTGTGATCTCGTATTGCAGCATCGGAAAGACCGACGGCGTGAGGCGCTCGGCGCTGAGCTCGAGACCGCCCGGGAGGGACGGACGGGTTGCGGCGAGGCGTCCCTGGACCTGACTGAGCGCGAACTCCATGTCCGCGTTGGGACGGAAATCGAGACTCAGTTCGGCCGACCCCCGCACCGTGAGGGTGCGGATCCGGCGAAGACCGAGGATCCCGCTCAGCGCCTCTTCCAGCGGCCTCGTCACGGCAACCGTCATCTCTTCGGCTTCGAAGGTGCCGCCGCGGGCCAGCACCACGATCCGGGGAAAGGTCACTTCGGGATAGATGCCGGCGGGCAACGTGAGCAGCGCCCACAGTCCACCGAGAGTGAGAAGGGCCACCGCGAGGTAGACGGCGGCCCGGTGTCTCAGGAAGAATCCGGTGATCCTCATTGAGGGCTTCCGGGTGCGGCGGGCGCGACACGCATCCCATCCTGCAGGCCGAATGCTCCCGTCGTCACGACCCTGTCGCCGCTCCGGATATCCCCGCGCACCTCGCTCCGGCCACCGGAGCGAATCCCACGCTCTACCACGCGTTGATGGGCCACCGAGTCGGGCCCGACGATAAAGACGACGCTGCTGTCCCCGGCGAGGACGATCGCGGAGTCGGGCACGGTCAACACGTCGGGGCGCACGCCGAGCCGGATGCGCCCGATGGCCGAGGCTCCGGGATGCAGCCGACCATCACGATTGGGGACCCGGATCACCGCCTCGCCGGCGTTGGTGAGCGAGTCCACTCCTGGGGCGAGCCCTGCCACTCGGCCACGCACTGGAAGCGTGTCGCCGTCCTGAGTCACATCGACCGGCATGCCTGCCCGAAGACGTCCCAGGTCGGCGGCAGCTACGGGAACGGAGAGGTCGAGCGTATCGGGCGCCAGGATCTGAGCGAGCGGCCGGCCGGCATCGACACGTTCGCCGCGTTGTGCCATCACCTCCTGCACCCGTCCGGCCAACGGGCTCCTCACTCGCGTCCGTGAAAGAAGGTCGCGCGCAGCAGCGGCGGCGGCGGACGCCTGACGGGCGTTGGAAGCCGCTTCTTCCGCCTGGCGCGCAGAGGTAACCCCGTCGGTCAGAAGCTGCTGCTGGCGCGCGGCCTCGCGCTCGGCCTGCGCGGCTGCCGAACCCTCCTGCTCGGCGTCGGCGACGAGCTCGGGCACATCGAGCTCCGCCACCAGACTTCCCTTTCGCACCTGGTCGCCGACCTGCACGTGAATCGCGCGCACCACGCCCGCCGCGGGCGCCGTGAGCATGGCCGCGCCACCGGGGGGCGCCTCGAGTCGCCCCGTGAGCGTGAGCGCCTCGAGCATGGAGTCACGCGTGATCGTACCCAGTCCGACTGGCACACGAGCTGAGGCCGCCGACTCGGTCTCCGCGCTCCCTCCTCCGCAAGCGGGAATCATGGTGAGAAGCGAAGCAGCGAGAAGGCGTCTCATTCGGTCCGCCCGATGAGCGCGTACCACTCGGCGAGCGCCTCCTGATAGGAGAGCTGGTCCTGGAGCGCCGTGAGCGAGACGTCGCGTTCTCCCCGGAGCGCGTCGAGCACCGGGAGGATGCCCGTCTCGCCTGCCTGATAGGCGCGGAGCGCGCGAGCGCGAAGCACACCGGCGGCAGGCAGGACGGTGTCGCGGGCGAAGCGCGCGCGCGCGGCGGTTTCCTCCAGTCGGATGCGAGCCTGCCGCACCTGCCGCTCGGCGTCGAGCCGTGCTTCACGGGCAAGCGCGGCAGCCCGGTCCGATCTGGCTTGGGCTTCTCCCACGGACCCGCCGCTACGGTTCCAGATCGGAAACGGGATGCTGAGACCCACTACCGCGAGCGCGCCCGGTTGTGAGTCGTCACCCCATTCCGCGCCCGACTGGACCGCGGGCATCGGGACCCTCCCGAGCGACGCGCTGCGGGCCTGCGCGGCGGCGGCAGCGGAGTCCGCCACCGCAGTCCGAAGGGTCGGCAGGCTTCGCAGATCGATCGTCGTATCGGGTAGCTGATCGAGGCCGGCGGCGAGTGAGCCGGCGGGATGGGGCGGATCGCCCTGCCAGGCGACGCTCCTGGCCAGCTCGGCCTCGTCCACCCGCGCCGTCTCTCTCGCGACCGATGCCGCCTGGCGCGCGCGCGCCGCCTCCTGCGCGGCTTGCTCACGCTCGAGCAGCGAGATGTCGCCGGCGCGGAGCCGCGCCGAGGCGATTCGCGCGACCGAGTCCGCCAGCGCGGCCTGGCCCGCGGCAAGCGCTTCGGCCATCCGGGAGGCGCGAGCACGATAGAACGCGATTCGCACACCCCGGACGAGCCCCACGACCGTCACCGCCGAATCCGCCTCGGCACGCACGATTCCGGCCTTTGCCGCAGCCCGGTCGGATCCGCGACGGAGCAGCCAGTCGAGCGGCTGGTCGACGAGGAAGTGATTACGTGGCGCCGACTCGCTGTGGCTGTAGGAGATGGTCGGATTGGGGATTGCTCCCGCCGTACGAAGCGCGGCGCGGGCTTCCGCCACACCCGCCGACGCCGCCATGATCGCGCCTCGTTCCGTCCGGGCGCGATCGAGTGCCTGACCAAGAGACAGGGAGTCCCCCACGGCCTGCACGAGGAACGCGAGATGCAGGAGAATCACGGGATCGCTACGGTAGCGCCGAGTCGTTGGACCGCCGGCGCCCCGGGTTGAGGCGAGGAGGGCGCAGCAGCGTAACATGCGGCCCGCCCTCGAATCGCACGAACCGGTACACCCGCGGGGTATCGAACGAGAGGTGCGGGTCAGGCACCAGCTCGATTCCCTCTCCGAACTCTCCCCTGTTCACCTCGTGGACCAGCCGCGCCTCCCCGGTGAACCTCGAGCCGTAGTTCATGAGCTCGTAGTCGTCGAAGTACATGACGCACCCGCTAGGGAGATAGGGAAGAAGGCGCTCGAACATGGTCCGCGCGGAGCTGTAGTAGTCGCAGTCCACCGAGATCAGAACCGGGGGCTGTTCCCGCAGCGGCTCCAGCACCTCTGGAGTGAGTGAGTCCTCGAAGAAGCCGCGGTGGATCGCATAGTTCCGGTATTTTCTGGCGCAATACTCCAACAGCTCCTCGTAGCGACCCTTGAACTGCCCAGCCGCCCAGGTGGGACGATCGGTCACGATATCCATATCGCGCCGGTCCGCGGAGTCGGGCATCCCTTCGAAGGAGTCGAACGCGTGAACCGTGACCCGGTCGTCCATGCCGAGATACTTGGTGGCATACAGCATCTTGGTGAAGGCGTAACCGTCGTGGGTGCCGAACTCGAGGATCGAGTAACGGCCGGCATAGCGCCGCTTGACCTCGCGGAGGACGCTGTAGACCAGGTCAACGCGATAGAACGTCAATAAAGCGGCACGCAGCGCGCGCCGTGGCGCGGCTATACCGTACAGGTATGCGGTCGTCTTCAGAAAATCACCCGGAAGCAGCTTGCTGGCCCAACGGAGCAGCGTGATGAGCGGGGATCGGTCGGGCATGGAGTCTCCACACATGCGTTTGAACAACAAAGGCTCGACGCCTCGCGAGGACCCGAGGCCGAAGGATGCACGCCGATCGTGTCAGCGGGATGACAGCGGCCAGCGGCCTGTCATCTCGCTGTCATCTCGCTTCGCCAATGTAGGACGGCTCATGGGAACAGGGGAGGAAGCATGCGCGTCCTGATCGTGGAGGACGAGCGCGAGGTCGCCGATATCATCCAGCGCGCGGTCCGGAGCGCCTCCTGGGCGCCCACGGTGATGGAAACGGGAAAAGACGCGCTCGTCGCGCTCGTGAGCGAGGAGTACGACCTTCTGGTCCTCGACGTGGGTCTTCCCGACCTCGACGGATTCGAAGTCTGCCGCCGGGCCCGCGCCCAGGGAAGCCGCACGCCCGTGCTCCTCCTGACCGCGCGGAACGCCTTGCGCGACCGGGTCACTGGTCTCGACGCGGGGGCGGACGACTACCTCCCCAAGCCGTTCGACGTCGAGGAGCTCCTCGCCCGTCTCCGGGCACTGGCGCGGCGGCCGGCCACCCCTCTCGACGTGACGCTACGTCTGGCCGATCTCGAGCTCGACGTTGCCACCCGAACGGTCCGACGAGGGGGCCGCGAGCTCCGTCTCACCGCGCGGGAATACGCGCTCGTCGAGTACCTGCTCCGCAACCCACGGCGCGTCGTGAGTCGCTCCCAGGTCCTGGAGCATGTCTGGGATGACAACTTCGATCCGGTCGGTAACGCCGTTGACGTGCTGGTCTCTCGGGTTCGCCGGAAGGTGGACGCGGGGAACGGGCCGACGCTCGTGCACACGGTCCGAAACGTCGGATATGTCTTGACCGACCGGAACGCGCCTGATGCCGCTTAGCCGGCTCCGCCTTCGGCTGTCAGCCGCATTCGCCCTCGCGTTCGCGATCGGCCTCGTGGTGCTGAACCTGTCCTTGTTCCTGTTGATCCGTCGCGATGCCGAGCATCAACTCACGCACCATCTCCAGGAGTCCGCGACCGGGTTCGCAGACGCACTTGCGCGCGAGTACGCCGAGGCGCCGAGGGCCGGCCTCGACCAGGCGGCACGCGAGACGATTCACGAGTGGCCGGCCACGTCCACGGCATTCATAGTGTACGACAGTCTCGGGGCCGTGGTCGCGCGCTATGGAAGCGCCGAGGTTCTCGCGGCCACACCGTCTTCGTGGAGGGCACGAGGCGCCACGACGATTGACCGATCGATCGGAGCGGACGGCGACGTCCGACTCGTGGTCGACCAGCGGACCGGAAGCATGGCGTCGCCCTTCCGGGTCGTCGCGATCGGGACCCTACAGCCGACGGTCGAGCACGTGAAGTCGCTCGGGTGGTGGATGCTGGCGAGCGCCCCGCTCGTGGTGCTCCTGAGTCTGGCCGGAGGCTACGGCCTCGCGCGTCAGGCCCTGCGGCCGATCGCCACGCTCGAGCGCGCGGTCGGCAGTTTGGAGCCCGGAACACTCGGCCAGCGTCTCCCTGTCGCTGAGCATCCCGACGAGCTCGACCATCTCGCGCTGCAGTTCAACGATTTGTTGGGGCGTCTCGAACAGGCACAATCCCGCAATCGCCGATTCGTCCAGCGAGCCGCGCATCAGCTCAAGACGCCACTCACCGTCGTGCTCGGCGAGGCCGACCTGTGCCTCGGCAATCCCGAGGACGAGGAGACCCGGCGTCACGGCATGCGCCGCGTGCGCACCGCCGCGCACCAGATGCGCCGGCGCGTCGACGAGCTGCTGCTGTTGGCCGAGGCCCAGATGGGCGAGCGGGTGCCGCTGGACGATCTGGTCGAGCTCGACGGACTGGCTTTGGAGTGCACCGACCTGATGCGCGGACGGGCGGCGCAGACGGCCCACTGCCTGGCGCTGGGCGACATTCTGGCCGTGACCGTGCGTGGCTCCGACCGGCTACTGCGTGAGGCGTTGCTGGAGCTCCTCGAAAACGCGTGCCGTCACGGGTCGCCCCCGGATGTCCGGGTATCGGTTTCCGCGAGCGACTCCACGGCCCTGGTGGAGGTCGCGAGTGGAGGGTCGCCGCTGCCGTCCACGCTGATCGAGGCGGAGGCCGGCGATGACGGCGCCCATCTCGGTCTGACGATCGTGCGGTGGATCGCGGGGCAGCACGGCGGACGGTTGTGGTACGAGCATCGCGACGGGGTGAACGTCTTCGGCCTCAGCGTCGCCACGGAAGGAAACGGCGCGGCCAGCCCGGCCTGAGCCGGTAGCGAGGCCCATTCACGGGACGACATGATGCGGCTCGGACAACCTGTCTGGCGCCTGATCGTGATTGTCGGCGTCGTCGCGGTCGGGTTGGCGTTGGCCATCCCCCAAGGCCTTCGCCAGCACATCGGCCAGGATTTCGCGGTCTTCTGGCAGGCCGGACGGAGCTTCGCCACGGGCGGCCCGCTCTATCACGGCTATCCGCCCGGCGCGAGACAGTTCAAGTATCCGCCCTTCGCCGCGCTGATCTTCACGCCTCTCGCCCTGTTCCCGCTACCGGTGGCTGCGGTCATCGTTTCCTTTCTCAACCTCGGGCTCTGGATCGCCGCGGTCTTCCTGACGCGGGACATCGTCGCACGCACGTTTCCCGATCGGAATCACTCCTGGCTGCCGCTCGCGCTCGCCGTGGTGCTCAGCGCCCAGTTCTTTCTCGACAATTTCCATCACGTGCAGGTGAACGGGGTCATCCTCGTGATGGTGCTGCTGGGAATCCGAGCGTATCTGGAGGGATACGATGTCCGCGCCGCCGCCGCGATCGTAACGGCGACCGCGATCAAGATCACCCCGATCTTCTTCGCCGCCTGGCTGGTGATCCGCGGGCGTCGTCGCGCCGCGCTTGCCACCATCCCGATCGCGCTCGCCTGCGTGCTGGTGCCGCTGCTGGTTCGGGGTCCGTCGAGAGGCGCGGATGAGCTGGTCGAGTATTACCACACCTTCCTCGAGAGACACGAGCACGGCGAGATCGGAGACTACGGCGCAGGTCAGAACATCGCCGCGCTGGTGAGCCGGATGACGCGCGGAACCGAGACTCGGGGCGAGACGTCCTTCCGATACCTGCCAGCCAGCGGAGACACTGCCCAGCTCGCCTACCATTGGGTGTGGGCAGCGGTTCTCCTGCTATACCTCCTCGCGCTGGCGGGGCTGAGAGTCCGGAACGCGCCGGTCTCGGCGTTCGAGCTTGCCCTGATCTTCCTCGCCGCACTGCTGCTGAGCCCCATCACCTTCACCACCCATCTCGTTCCGCTGCTCTTCGTCTTCACGGTCGTGCTTTCGATCCCTCCAGGGAGCGTCCGGGGCCCGGCACGCGTCCTCGCCGCCGTTGTCTGCCTCGGCATCGCGGCGAGCGGGCTCAGTGGCCGCGACTTGGCGGGCGACAGGGTATACCGCAATGTCGCCGGCTACAGCATTCACGCCTGGATGATGCTCATCCTGCTCCTCGTCATGGGGGCACTGGCCTGCCGGTCGGGACCGTCACAAAGCGATGTCCTCGAAGGTTCCTCTTCTGTCCCAGACGACCGTTGAGGTGACATCGCGTGTCCGCACAACTCCAGACCCGCCCGATGATACGGGCCTCGCTGGCGCTGGCCGTCGTCCTCGCTCTGGCCGGCGAGGGCGTGGGGTCTCCGCTCACCGCGCAGATACTCGAGACCGAAACCGCCCGCCCGCTCGGACGCGGAGTCTTCGAGGTGAGCGGCAACTTCGAGTACCAGACATCGTCCGAAGGTCACGAAGCCGCTATTCCATTTGCCGCCGAGTATGGCCTCACCGATCGTCTCGAGTTCCTCGTCGAGCCGGTCGCCTGGACAGCCATACGGCCCAAAACCGGCGCCAGGGCAACCGGCCTGGGAGATATCGAGGCCACCCTCACCCTGCTGGCGCGCGCCGAGACACCTCGGACTCCCGCCGTCGCGCTCGCGGGCGAGGTGAAGATCCCCACCGCGAACAACTCCTTCATCGGCACGGGGAAGACGGACGTTGCGGGCTATCTCATCGGCAGCAAGCGGTGGGGCCGGCTCGATACCCACGCCAATGTTTCCTATACCGTCGTGGGACGGCCGGCGGGGGCAAACCTCAAGAACATTTTCGGGTTTGCGATCGGCGGGGAGTGGGGCTGGAGCCTATCCAACCAGGTATTCGGAGAGGTACTGGGCAACACCGCCGCGTCGGCCAACGCGGAGCCGGCGCCGGGCACCGTCGCCACGACGCCGGAAGCCCCCAGTGGGGAGATCAGCGTCACCATCGGCATCGCGCACAATTTTCAGACCGGCCTGCGCGGATTCATCGGCCTGAGCGCGGACAACAACGGTGCCGTGCTGGTTCATCCGGGGTTCACCATGCGGGTCCACTGAGCCTCAGGATGGGATACACGCACGCGGCCGCGCTCGCGCTTGCTGCAGCCATCGGCCCCTTCACCCGAGCCGTCACGCTGCAGGCACAGGAGGCGTCGGTCCCGTCCTTCGAGAGAGACCGGGGGCCCGGTGTTCCCGCCTCGATGTTCGGTACCTACATCCGCCATCGCGAGCTCGTGATCTATCCCTTCTTCGAGTATACGCGCGACAACAACCGCGAGTACCAACCCATCGAGTTCGGTCTGGGGCCCGACGTCGACTTCAGGGGCCGGTTTCGCGGTACGTCCACGCAGCTCTTTCTCGCCTATGGCGTCACGGACTGGCTGGCCCTGGAGCTCGAGGGGGCTTACGTCACCGCGAGGCTGGACAAGTCGCCGAGCGATTCGTTCGCCACACCAGCGAGGACGCGTCAAACGGGAGTCACGGATCTCGAAGCCCAGGTGCGTGCTCGCCTGGTGCGCGAGACTCGGAGCCGGCCCGAGATCTTCGGGTTCGTGGAGTTGGTCGCCCGCTCGCAACGCGGCAAGGTGCTGATCGAAGAGGCCTGGTTCGACGCGAAGCCGGGTATCGGCATCGTGCGCGGCTTCGGCTTCGGAACGATGACGATTCGCATTGCCGGCGAGTGGAACCATGCCGAGCGCAAGCCGGATCTGGGCGAGTTCGCGGTCGAATACCTCCGGCGTGTCTCGCCCAAGGGCCACCTGTATCTCGCCGTCGAAGGCGGCGAAGGCGGCGCGCTCGATGAATGGGATCTCGTTACCGGAGTGCGGTGGCGCCTGTCGCCCACGCTCGATTTCAAGTTCGACAACGCGCTCGGCATCTCGTCCAAGGCGACCGACTGGGCGCCGCAGTTCGGCATCATGCTCCACTTCCCCCGTTAACCAATGGACGCTGAGCGTGAGCTTCCATGGCGGCGGCCGTTGCTGGGGGTACTGACCCTCGGCTTCGCCGGGTTCGGCGCGGCCTATGCGCTGCTTCCAACCGACATGGCGGCACTCACCGGAATCATCCTCCCGGATGGGTCGGCCACGATCGACTTCGCGGCGACCTACGGCGGGCTCCAACTGGGCCTGGCCGCGTTTCTCGCCATCTGCTTGTCACGCGAGGAGTTGATCCGGCCCGGTCTCATGGCTGGGGGTTGGACGCTGGCGGGAATCGCCGCAGTCCGCCTGACCGGCATTACAATGGATGGAGGCGACGTGATCCCAATGCTCTACTTCGGCCTGACGCTCGAGCTGGCCGGCGCGGTCCTCCTGCTTCTCGCCTCCCGTCGTTGATCCCCGCTCGACGTCAGACGGCCCTTCGACAGTGCCACTGACAGGACCCCAAGGGGCCCGCATTCGCGTGGCGTTCGTGAGCCATCATCCGCACATGCGGATGGGCGGACAGCGCAGCATGGCGCTGTTGATCGAGCACCTGGACCGCACGGTGGTCGAGCCCATCGCGATCTGTCCCCGTCCCGGCGAGCTAAGCGAGCATCTCACCTCGCTCGCGTGCCCCGTCGAATACGTCCCGTTGTACCACATCAAGCCCCGGACGTTGCGTGCGGCATGGCAGTCGAGCCGGCGTATCCGCGCCCTGTTGCGTGAGCGCGGCGTCGACATCATCGCGCCCGACGCGCCTCGCGACGCCCTGACCTGCGGACTGGCGAAGCTCGGGACCCCGACCAAGATGGTCTGGTTCGTCCGGGTCACGGGACGCCATACCCTCGATCCGATTCTGGAGCGTCTGTCGGATGGGATGATCGGCGTATCCGACGCGACGCGGCGACGATTCTCCGCCGCGCCACGGGTCTCGGCGCGCTACCGGATGATCGTGGACGGGGCGGACCTGGGGCGTTTCCACCCCCCGGCGGAGCGCGCGGAGGTCCGCCGCGCGCTTGGCCTCCCGCCCGATCGGTTCGTCCTGCTGTTCGTCGGACAAATCAAGGTGGCCAAAGGCGTGCTCGACATCGTGGACGCAATGGGATCGCTCGTCGCCACGCACCCACAGCCCCCTCGTCCGCTCCTGCTTTTCATCGGCACTCCCGATTCGCCCGCGATTATCGAGGAGATCTGGCGCCGTGCGCGCGCGTTGAGCATCACCGAGGACGTGCGGGTCCTCCCCCAGCAAACCGAGATCGAGCGGTGGCTCCAGGCCGCAGACGTGCTGGTGAGCGGATCGCACCAGGACACCGAGGGGCTATCGCGTGTGTTGTTCGAGGCGATGGCGTGCGGGACCGTACCGATCGCGACCGATATCCACGGCAATCGCGAGGCGATCTCGCCCGAAACCGGGGTCATCGTCCCCGAACGATGTCCCGATGCGATCGCCCGTGCCGTCTCGGATCTGATGGCCGCGACACCCGAGCGCCTCGCGGCCCTGCGGACAGCCGGGCTCGATCAGGCGCGACAGAAGTTCGACATTCGATGCCACGCGCGCCGGGTCGAGGCGTTCTACCTCGAGATGCTCGAGAGAAACCCACCCGCGGAGATCCCCACCGACTGGTGAGGCCGGAACCGCGACAATGCCGAACCTCGCCTTCCGTCTGCCGTCCCCTGCACCCCAACTGCAAGGAATTGCCCCACCCACCAGCTTCGCAACACGCCCCTTTCCGTTGCCGGCTGCAATGCAAGCGTCGCAGGACCCATAGGATAGCCTGATGTCTTAAGAAGATCGGGCACTTGCCGGGAGTTGGCCGGTATCTTGCCCAGTCCTGTCCCCGCCGGGGTGTCCCAGAACGAGGGCGAGTTCGCTGCCTCGTTTCTGAACACCGCGGGAAAACATATCGGTCGGCGAAAGGTCGCCGGCCTTCACTCCAGCCCAGAGCAAACCGCCGGCGACGGCGGCACGCAGAGCCAGGGGTCTCTCTGAGACAGCCCAGCCGCCTGGAGGTGACCATGGTATCCGTGAACGGAAGAGTACCCGCCAACCGCAGTGGCTTCGCCCTCGAGGCGACGCTGATCCTGCTCATCCTCCTGACGATGCTCATCGGCGCCGGAGTCGCGGCAACGATGATGGTACAGCGGAGCGCCGGAGTGGACTATCGCGGCGCACGCGTGACCTACGCGGCCGAGTCAGGCGCCGACCATGTGATGTCGCAGCTCGAAGCCGACATCCAGGATGGCGCGATCACCGACCCCGAGCTCGCGGCGCTTACCGCTCCCGCGATCACCGGTTTCAACGTGACGGTCTCGGGCGCCCGCGTCGGCGCTCCGGTACCCAAGACGATCGCCTCTGGGCCGTACACCGGCCTGTTCGGCCTCAACCAGCAGATCGACATCACGGTGCATGCGGATGACCCGCAGACCAACCGGTCCGACGCGGTCGTCTCCGTCAACGCCCAGTCGATTCCGCTGTTCCAGTTCGGCGTCTTCTACGAGGGCGACCTCGAGATCCATAACGGCCCCCCGATGACCTTCGCGGGATGGGTCCATACCAACGGCAACCTCTACCTGTCCTCCGCCAACACGTTCTTCCAGGACCTGATCACCACGCCCAAGAGCATGTTCTGGGACCGGAAGGCGTACGCGGATCGGCTGAACGGCGTCTGGGTGAACGACGCCGCCGCGGTGGCGGTCAACCTCGACTTCGACAGCCGCAGCAAGCCGGTGCCGAACGACTTCAAGGCCGCGAGTCAGGCCAGCTTCGACGGCCGGCTCATGACCTCGGCGCACGGCGTGACCCCGCTCAAGCTCCCGCTCCCGGCCGGCATGGCCGCGATCGAGCTGGTGCGTCCGCAGTCGGTGGCCGACGCGCCGGACGTGCGCAAGGTGAAGGAGGCCTGGCTGGCCGATATGTACATCACCGTAGACCTGAACCAGCTCGCGGCCGTGTGCGGCGGGCTGACCTATCTGCCACGGCCGGGCGGCAAGCAGACGCCCGACAACGTCGCGTGCCCGCTCATCTTCAAGGGCAAGGCCAATACGTTCCTCGAGGGCCGTGAAGACATCGGCGTGGACATGCTCGACGTGGACGTCGGCGCGCTCGAGAACTGGATGGCGGCGAATGCCGCGGGGCGCCGTGTAGACATCCTCTACATCACGTTCTCCAACTTCAACGCGGGCAACGCCAACAAGGACTACCCGGCGGTACGTCTGATCAACGGCGCGGCGCTCCAGTATCCGCTGACCGTGGCCACCGATCGTCCGGTCTACGTACAGGGCGACTACAACTCCGTCGGCTGGAAGCCCGCCGCCATCATGGGCGACGCGGTCACGTTCCTCTCTGGCGGATGGAACGACGCGGCCCATCTGGTCCTCCCTGGCGCGCCCACGGTACCGGCCGCCGAGATGTGGGTGTACGCCGCGATCGCCGCGGGTCACTCGGCCACGCCGTGCGACTATCAGGACCCCGGCTGTCCCGGCAACCGCTACGGCGGTGGTCTGGAGAACTTCCCCCGCTTCCTCGAGAACTGGAGCGGCATCCAGATGCACTACCGCGGATCGCTGGTATCGCTGTTCACGAGCGAAGTCGCCGATTTCCACGAGTGGGCCTGGCGCCACTACTACGATCCGCCGTCGCGTGACTGGCAGTTCGATACCCGGTTCCGTGATCCGACTCAGCTCCCCCCCGGTACGCCGACCGTGGCGACCGTGAGTCAGATCGCCTACCGGCCGGTGTACTGAGGCGACCATGCGAAACTCACTCTCGGTGAAGTCCCGGCGCGGGTTCAGCATGGTCGAGATCCTGGTCGTCGTCGTCATGATCGGCCTGATGCTCAAGATCGTGGTGCCGAAGTTCCGGATCTCGAATTCGACCAAGTCGCGGCAGGCCGCGGACCAACTGGTTCGTGATCTCGAGACCGCACGTTCCCGGGCGCTCGCGACCCGCAGCACCGTCCGGATCGTGTTCAACGTGGCGACGCGGTCGTACACCGGATATCTCGACTCCAACCGCGACGGCGTGTTCGGCCAGACGGCAGCGGAGACCGCGGCGCTGAGCGTGTTCCGCACCCGCACGCTCGACGCCACGATCAGGATCGGACGGCCGGGCGTGGCCGACTTGCCGGGTTACGCCGGCGCCGGCGCGACGACGCTCGCAGGCCCCCGGATCGACTTCGATGCGCGCGGGCTCACTACCCCGCTCGGCACCAAGGGCGTGCTCTACATCAGCTCGACGACCGATACGACCGCGGTTAACGCGATCTCGATCAGCGGCGCCGGCGGCATCCAGTCGTGGTTCTTTAAAGGAGGGGTGTGGCAATGAAGAACGAACGGGGGTTCACCCTCATCTCCGTGCTCCTCGCCGTGGGCATGCTGACGATTGGTCTGCTGGCGCTCGCGCGGACCCAGGCGGTCCTGCAGTACTCGGAGAACGGCGTGTCTAACAAGGCCGTGGCCCTGGCCATCGCAACCGACCGGCTGGAGCAGCTCCGCGGCAGCGACCCGACGACGCTCGCCAGTGAGCCGGCGGCGAGCGTCGATGCCAGCGGTAATCCGTCGGCGAGCGGCCCCTACCAGCGCTCGGTGACCGTCACCCTCGACCAGGCCAATCTGCTCCGGCTCACGGTCACGGTGACCTATCCCCGGATGACAGCGCCGGTCAAGCTCGAAGCCCTGATCTACCGGAGGACACCGTGAGCACCCCCATGAGCCCACGCAACCGGGGAGGCTTCACCCTCCTCGAGCTGATGATCGCGCTCACCATCGGCCTGGTGGTATTGGCGTCCGCGATGGCGGTGACGGCCGGGACCTGGCGGAGTGTCCGTGGCGTGACGATCCGCGACGGAGTCACCCGGAACTCCCGTTACATCGGTGTCACGCTCCAGCGTGACGTGCAGGAGACAGGCGTCGACCTCTCGTCGGCGCCGAATTTCGGCAGCCTCGTCACCTTCGGTGACACGATCGCGATCCTGCGGGTGCCCTACGCGCCCACCGCCGCGCCGCAGTACGCGCTCAGCACTGCCAACTTCGCGAACGGGGTGTGCGGCGTCGCCTGCCTCGACATTCAGACCGGCGGAGTTGCGCCGCAGTTGGCGGTGGGCGACATCGCCCGCGTGCAGATCAGCAATACCCGACGCCTGATTTATGTGACGGCGGTCGCCGTCGCGGCAGGCGGAGCGTACCGGATCAACTTCGTCAACGCGCCGAGGCTCCTGCACAATGCGGGCGGGATCCAGGGCGTGGCGATCGCCGCGGCGGGCACGTTCGTCCAGCGGCTCGGCGTCGTGGTGTACTACCGAAACGGGACCCAGCTCATGCGGGCCACTCGGCTCAGCGCGGCCTTCGTGCCGCAGGGCGAGGTGATCGCCACGGGCATCCAGACCTGGAACGCGCGCCTCGTGTTCACCGACAATAACCTGGTGGCCCAGGCCGATAGCGGCTCCGACGGGAGCACCCTCAACGACTACGACGACATCGCGGCGCTACGGGTGCAGGCGACGATCCAGGGCGACCGCACCGATCCCCGGGTGAACGGCGGCCTGCCGGTGACGAAGCAGATGCAGTGGTGGTTTGCGCCGAGAAACCTGATCTACGAGCGGAACAAGGCGTAAGACGACACTGTCTCACCGGGCCTGGTGCAACTTGTAACTGCTGGCCGGCCGGATACAGGACGGCAATATTGGAGAGTCCTGCAGCCGGACTCCCGATGCTTCAACCAATCTCGAAACGATGGGCGCTGCTACTGGCCGTGACAGTGCCAGGATGCAGCGCCGACGGCCCGACGGATACCGGTACCACGGGCGCTATCCGCGTCACCCTGGCCTACCAGGGCTCGGGCGACCAACGAACCACCACAGTGGCCCTCGTCGGCGGCAGTCAGACGCCGACGGCCAGCGGCAACGTGTTTCTCTTCTCCAGTCTCACCCCAACCACGTATATCGTCGAGCCGAGCGACGTCGCCACCGGCTGCCGGGTGGTCGGCGCAACCCAGGACACCGTCACAGTCGTAGTCGGGGCCACTGTCGACGCGACATTCGCCATCCGGTGCCCCGGCAGCGATCAGCTCCTCGTCATGTCTCAGGCGGGCAATTACGAGCTTGTGAACGCGGACGGTACCGAAGTCCGGGAGTTTCCGGGCATCCCAGTCTTGACCGCCCACGCCTGGTCGCCCGATGGCCAGCGTCTCGCGTTCGACTACGCGCCGACTCCTCAGGAGCCGCTCGGGGTTTGGACCATCAACGTCGACGGCACCGAACTGGTCACGTTGTTCCCGGCCATCGACACGACGCCACCGGCCGAGATTCGCTGGGCTCCCGATGGGGCTCATCTGGCCATCAAGACGCTCCTCCGGCGTAACTCGTCCACCCGGGCGTACCATATGCACATCGTGAGTGCCGACGGTACGCAGGACGTGGAGCTTCCTCACATTTTTGACCTGTCTCCTTCTTATGGGTCGATCGACTGGTCACCCACAGGTGATCGACTCGCCGTGGCGGTTGGATTGCTGGATTCTCTCAATAACCTCAGCACCCAGCACATCCACCTGTTCAGACCCGATGGTTTCGATGAGCTGGATCTCGGTATATCGGCCTCTAGAGTGCTATGGTCCCCCGCCGGTGGCAGGATCGCATACCAGGACGGCGCAGAACTTCACACGATTCGTCCTGATGGCACCGATGTGGCGACGGTGCGATCGACGAACGACCCCGATTTCGACTGGTCCCCGGACGGATCGCGATTGGTCGTCGTCGCGTATGATGGCGTGCGAGTCGTAAATTCGGACGGCACTGACGACCACGTGGTGTACCCGACACCCAACGGGGATTTTGCCTGGAGCGCGGCGTGGTCGCCGTCAGGAAACAAGCTGGCGGTGGTGACCGCATGCTGTCCCCGAAAGGTCGTGGTGATGAACGTCGATGGCAGCGACGCAATCGACGTGGGGGGAGCGCGTGACGTCCTGTTTGCCGTCTGGCGGCCATGAAAGCCAGCATGAGAACACGCCGGCGCACCACGACGAGCTCAGCTCTTCGGCCCCGCCGGCAGGTTCTGCTCCAGGTACCGGGTGAGCAGCGAATAGAGGTGGATCGTCGTCCCCTCCCGCTCGCAGATGCAGTGCGTGCGGTTGGGGTAGACCATGAGGCTGAACGGCCGGTTGGCGGCTACCAGCGCGTTCACCAGCCGCTCGGTCCCCTGGAAGTGCACGTTGTCGTCGCCCGAGCCGTGCACCACGAGGAGATTGCCGCGGAGCCGGTCGGCCACGAAGAGCGGCGAGCCGTCGTGATAGGCCGCCTCGTTCTCCTGCGGCAGCCCCATATAGCGCTCCTGATAGATCGTATCGTAGAGTCGCTCATCGGGCACCGGCGCCACCGACATCCCTGTCTGATAGATCTCCGGATAGCGGAACATCAGGTTGAGCGTGGAGGACCCGCCGCCACTCCAGCCCCACACGCCGATGCGAGTCGAGTCCACCCAGCGCCACGTGCGGATCGTGCGCGCCGCGGCCGCCTGATCGGCTGAATTCACGAGCCCGATCTTCTTGTAGATCGCCTTCCGGAACGCCCGCCCTCGGGGCGACGGCGTTCCCCGGTTATCCACGCTCGCCACCACGTAACCCCGCTGGGTGAGCATCAGGTGCCACAGGTGCTCGGCGCCTTCCCACTGGTCGAGCACCGTCTGTCCCGCCGGCTCGCCGTACACGTGAAAGAGCACCGGGTAGCGCTTCGTCGAGTCGAAACCCGGCGGCTTCATGATCCATGCGTCGAGCTGAAGTCCGTCGCCCGCGTCCACCTTCGTGAACTCCACCGGGCCGTGCGCGAGACGGGCGACGGCATCCTTGAGCTTCCGGTTCTCCACCAGCACGCGCACACGCTTGTGGCTCGGCAGCTGGACGATGTCGATTGTCGTGGGCGTGTCGAAGCGCGACGAGATGTGCAGGGCCCAGCGCCCGTTCTTCGAGATCGAGTAGAGGTGGTAACCGGGCTGGTCCTTCGGCGTGATCCGCTCCTGCTTGCCCTTCCCATCAAGCCGGGTGCGGAAGAGGTAGAGCTGCGTGGCGTTGTCGGGTGAGGCCGTGTAGTAGATGTACCCGGCGGCCGAGTCCACTCCAACGACGTAACCCGCGCCGAACGAGCTCTGGGGATTGTGCAGATCGAAGGCGCCCGGGGTCACCAGACGGCTCTTGGTCCCGTCACGCGAGATCACGTAGAGATGGCGCCACCCGTCGCGCTCACTGATCGAGAGGAAGCTCTTCCCCCCGTCGACAAAGCGCAGGTCGTCGTCCACGTCCACCCAGGCGCTGTCGCGCTCGGTGTGTACCACGCGGGTCTTCCCGGTGGCGGCGTCACCCAGCATCACGTCGAGCGTGTTCTGCGCCCGGTTGAGGTGCTCGATCACCACCTCGTTCGAGCTCGCCGCCCACTCGAGCCGCGCGATGTAGTTGTTGCGCGGATCGCCGGGCACGTCGAGCCAGACCGGCGCGCCGCCCTCCGCGCTTACGACGCCTACCTTGCCGGCGGAGTTGGTGGTGCCGGCCTTGGGGTACTGAACGGGGACCACGAACGAGTAGAGCGAGTCGGTGTCGTTGATCAGGTCGAAGTCGCCCACACCCGATGCGTCGAGCTGCCAGAACGCGATCCGGCGCCCGTCGGGACTCCAGCGGAATCCGTCGCGCAGGTTGAGCTCCTCCTCGTACACCCAATCGAAGGTGCCGTTGATGATCGTGCGCGAGCCGTCGTTCGTGAGCCGGGTGATGGAGCCGTCCGACATACGCTCGACGTAGAGGTCGTGCTCCCGGACGTAGGCCACCCGTCCGCCGTCGGGCGAGAACTTGGCGAACATGAGCGTGGACGGCGCCGCCGCCGCGCCACCCAGCTTCTGAAGCTTCCAGGTCGTGAGGTCGAGTGCCCAATAGTCGCCCCGGGTGTTCTGCCGCCAGACCTTCTGCGAGTTGGTGAAGAGCATGACTCGCTTGCCGTCGGCCGAGACGTCGTAGTTCTCGACCGCGAGCGGCGTGGAATCACCCGGCGGCACGAGACGCGAGGCCGGCACCCACACCGTTCGCCGGCCAGTGGCGGCGTCGTAGCGGACCAGCGCGTGCCCACCGCTATCCGGCTCGAGCTTGACGTAGGCCGGCTCGGACTGGAGCCAGCGCGCGCCACCCAGGGCCTCGGGAGCGAACTCGTCGGAATCGAAGATCCGCTCGAGCGTGAGCGTGGAGGAATCGGTCTGGGCGAGGAGCGGGAGTGCAGGCAGGGAAAGCAGGAGGGCCGCGGCGATGAGGTATGTCATATCGGTAGCAATGTGTGCGACTTGGTTCACGCCGACCAGGGCTCGCGCGCGGCGGATCGGTCTCGGTCTCGCGATCGCGGGACAAGCCCCTCAATAGCAGCCTGCTCCGTAACTCTCAGTGCAATAGTGACTTGACGCAATGCTTGACGCGACTCTTGCGGCCGTAGTTTAGAGTGTAGAACCTCGTTCGCACGGAGCCTCGATGCACGCCCCGCATGTCGTCAGGCTGGCGCAGCTGGCCGGCCCAATCATCTATAGTCTCGCGCTCGCCGGCGTCGCCGCGGCCTTCGTGAGCCCGCCCCCGTCCCGGCACCAGCCGTCGCGCGCGCCCCGCGCGGTGGTGGGCGCCTGCAACGGCCTGTCGGTCGGCAAACAGGTGAAGGCGGTCAAGGTGTTCGCCGAGATGCTGCCGGTGTTCCGCCATGCGCGGTGCATGAACTGCCATGGGGGACTTGACCCGACGTCGGACCAGCATCCGGGCAAGGACCAGCTCGATCCCGAATTGACCCTCTTCGCGAACCGCGAAGCCTTCCTCGCGCAGTGTCAGGAGTGCCACGACGGCTTGCCAGGATGGATGGTGCCGCCGACAGCGGCGCTGTTCTTCACCGGTAAGAGCGACGAGGATATTTGCAGACAGATGAAGCAGTTCGAGCACAGCGGGCCGGATTTCGTCGAGCACATCGAGAACGATCACCACGGCATCCAGTTCATCGCCGCTGGATTCGCCGGCGATCGTGCCCTCGGCGAGGGGCTCAGAGACTACGGCCTCGTTGTCGAGAAGCCGCCGGGCACGCAGGCCGAGATGACACAGAAGGCCCAGAAGTGGGTGGACGCGCTGGAGGGCCACTACGCCGACTCGCCCGAGTGCGGCTGCGTCGTGCCCAAGATGAAGCTCAAGCTGAAGCACACTACTATGGACAGCCTGCCCAACGGGCTCCCCTCCAACGTGGCGTCGGAAGTCGAGTTCGAGGTGAACCTGCTGCCGATGGGCGACGAAAAGCCGGGCGGGTACCAGGGCGAGCTGACCCTGACCCGAAACATTCGCCTCACCGTGCCGCAGGATTGCAGCGCCAGCGGCAGCCGCAGGGAACGCTGGCAGTTCTATGCCCTGTTCCCCCCGGGGTCCGATTCGATCACGGTATGGCGTTTTCTGTTCGACGAGGACCCAGAGGGTGGGATCCAGTGCCGGCACGGCACCGGAACGATGAGGATCACCCATTTGTCTCCCGGCACGCCGACGAGCATGCTCGGCACGGCGGAGCCGTTCCTGATGCCGTCGGACTCGGGGTCGACCAAGCGGTTCGAGCTGGCGGAGGGCGGGGAACGGGAGACGCTCAGTATTACTGTGGTCGAGAGACCTGACGGGGAATAGGTATTAGGCGGGGCGCCAAGGTCGTCTCACCCCTTCCTGGTCCACGGCGGCACGATCGAGTTCATCCGGGCATACGCCACCAACTGGCCCAGATGTTCGTGCAGATCGTTGAGGGTGTAGGTCGCCGCCACACGGGGCAGCGTGCTCTGTCCGTAGTACGTGATCGGGGTGTTGATCTTCGCCCGCGAGAGGCCTCCCAACGTGGCGCTCAGACTCTGCATTGCCCGGTTCATTGTGGCGATCAACTGATCATCGGGGAGCTTCTTGAGCCGCGCCTCTTCGGCGTCGAAATCGGCCAGCGCGCCTGCCGGCAACGGACGGCCGAACATCGCGGTCTCCGTGTTCCCCTCCGCCGCGACATGGGCAAAGACCTCCCGGAACGAGCGGGTCCCCTCCATTGGACGCCAGCCGAGCTTGGCGGAGGGCACCGCCTTGGCGAGCGCCATGAACTTTTTCCCGACGCCAGCAATGTCTTCCTTCTGGACCTGACGCTAGGCGTCGAATTCGGCCGAGTCAGCCACGGCGGCCGTCTGTGCCCGGAGGGGGGAGGTTGGAATTCCGGTCAGGCCGGCCATCAGGACGAGGGCCGGGGCGGTCCAGAGACATGACCCAGTCATACTGTTCTCCTTTGATAGGGCGCGCTCTAATCGTCGCTCAGCGTCCGCGCCGGGTCCACCGCCACCGCTCGGCGAGCCGGCAGCCAGCAGGCGACGAGCGCCGTCGCCACGAGCGTCGCCGCCGCTCCAATCAGAATGAGCGGGTCGGCCGAGGAGACGCCGTAGAGGATCGAACGCAGGGAGCGGGCTGCCAGCAGTCCGATTGCGACGCCCGCCGCGGTACCCGTCGCGGCGATGATCGCGCCCTGCCGAAGAACCATCCAGAGGATGTCGCGCGGGGCGGCGCCGAGCGCGATGCGGGTGCCGATCTCCCTGCTTCGCTGGCCGACGACGTAGGACATGACGCCGTAGATCCCGACCGCGGCGAGCACCAGCGCCGTCGCCGCGAACGCGGCGAGAAGCCACAACACGAGCCGGGTGATCTGGACCGACTCGTGCGCCACCTCGGCCATCGTTCGAGTCGACGCCACCACTGCTTCGGGCTCGATTCCCCGAATGGCGGTCTTGATTCCCGCTAGCGACTGCTCCGGCACGCCGCTCGTGCGCACGAAGAGCGTGATCTCGGCGTTGAGCGCCTGCTCGAACGGGAGGTAGAGGTCCGCACGCGGCTCGTCGGAGAACCCGGCCCGCCGAATGTCTCCCACCACGCCGACGATCTCCACCGTCTGGTCGCCCAGCTTGAACCGGCCGCCGACCGCGCTCCCGCCGCCGAAGAATCGCCGCTCGACCGCCTGGCTGACGATGGCTACGGGCGGCGAGCCGGGCTTGTCGCCAGCCTCGAAGAGCCGTCCGGACACGAGCGGAATCTCGAGCGCCCGGAAAAACCCCGACGACGCCACCTGCCATCCAACGTCCGGGGCTCGCTCGCCTGGCGCGACCGGCTGGTCGGTCCGCTCGAACGGTAGGGTCCAGTTGTTGCCCGTAAGCGGGACGACCACCCCGGCGCCGATGTCGCGAACCCCGGGGACTGCCCGTACCGCCGCGAAGGCATGGTCGTAGAAACCGCGGCGCGCATCGTCCGCCGCGTACCGGTCCGCCGGCAGGACAAGATCGAGAGTCATCACGTGGTCGTAGCGGAATCCGGGATCCACCGCCAGCAACGTGGTGAACGTCCGGAGGATGAGTCCGGCCCCGATCAGCAGGACGACGGCGAAGGCGATCTCCCCCATTACGAGGCCGCCCATCGCGCGCCGCGCGCGGGCGCTCATGGACGCCCGCCCGGCGACCACCAGCGTTCCGAGGCTGGTTTCCAGCCGGAAGGTGAGCGCCGCCACGAACGCAAAGACGAGCGCGGTCGCGACGCAGAGAAACAGCGTGAATCCCAGCACGATGCCGTCGAGCCGCACACCGCCTTCCACCGGCACGTCCACCGACTGCGGCACCAGCGCCACCAGCGCCTTCGATCCCCAGTGCGCGAGCCCGAGGCCCACCGCCCCCGCCACCAGCGCCAGCACCAGGCTCTCGGCCAGAAGCTGCCAGCCGAGCTGGCGGCGGCCGGCGCCCAACGCCATCCGCACCGCCATTTCCCTGCGACGGCTGAGGGAGCGTGCCACGAGCAGATTGGCGACGTTGACGCACGCGATGAGCAGGACGACGGACACGGCGGACAGGAGCAGGACCAGCGCCTGCTTGGTATTGCCGACCAGCGCGTCGCGCAGCGGAAGCAGGAAGTATCCGCTGGCCTGGTTGCTCTGGGGGAATGCCCGCTCGAACTGCTTGGAGAGAGTGGCGATCTCGCTGCCCGCGTCGGCGACGGTCCTTCCGGGCGCGAGTCGGCCGACGGCCATCAGCCATCCGGAGCGGCGCTGTTCCGGCGGCTGAACCGGCAGCGTCATGGCAGCCAGGACGTCGGTGCGCGGGCCGGGAGGAAAGCGGAAGCCCGGCTCCGCCACGCCTACGACGAGTCGCTGCTGATCGTCGATCTTCACCGTCCGGCCCACCACCGCGCTGTCGCCGCCGAAGCGTTCACGCCACAGATCGTAGCCGAGCAGCATGACCGGGCCCGCGCCGGGCACGCAGTCTTCCGGCCGGATCGCCCGGCCCAGGATCGGACGGACGCCGAGCGCCGCGAAGGCGCCCGCCGTCCCAACGAGCGCCGACACCCGGAAGGGATCGCCCTGGCCGAAGACCGTCGCCTCACCGGTGCCGTAGGCGCCGAACGCATCGAAGATCCCGCGGCGCCCGGCGAAGTCGATGACGTCGCCGAGCGCGTTGTACGGTTTGGTGATGCCAGTTCGCTCGTCGCGGTGGTTGAGGGTGACGAGGCGGCCGGTGTCCCGATAGGGCAGCGGCCGCAGCAGCACCGCTTCGACGAGCGCAAACACCGTGACGTTGGCGCCGACGCCGAGGGCGAGCGTGAGGACGACGGCGAGCGTGAAGCCCGGCTCTCGGATGAGACGCCGGGCAGCATGGCGGATCGCGTAGAGGAACATGCTGCCCCGACGGATCGGCCGGGGCAGCGGTTTCGTCAGTCCTTCCAGGTCAGCCCTTTGAGGGCGATCCGGTACTCACGCGCGGCCGAGTCCCAGGTGATGCCGTAGCTGCCGGGATAGTAGCCGGCCGTGGCGTAGCGCTGGGCGGGCGGGAGCGCGATCGAGTCGGCCGACGCGGAGTCCGAGCGCTGGGCCAGAATGAAGTCCCGCGTGATCATCGGCTCGTCGAAGATCACCTGCCCGTCCCACGACCCCATGATGAACGTGGTGGTGAAGGGCTTGTTCGACGGCGGCAGCTCGGGCGACTTGAGGTCGAGCCAGTGCAGCCCCATCCGCGGCACGGTCATGCCGGCCGGCGTGGTCTTGAGCAGGAAGTGCGAAGACGCGTAGCCCGCGCGCATCTCTTCGGCCGCGGGAAGCCGGGCCGCCTTGGTCGCGAAAGCCGTGTCCGTGGGGTCGATCTCGTTCCGGGTCGCCAGCGGCACGCGGTAGAAATGGAAATCGAAGTGGGGCGACGTGTACGGGCCGCCGTGGCCGTGCGGGTTCCAGTCCACCTCGACGAACCGGTACGGCGTCGGGTTGTCGGCCGGCAGCTCGAGCAGGTATTCGCTGAAGGGGCCGTGCGCGCCCTGCTTCAGCTGGTGCGCGCCCTCGAGGGCGTCCGCGCTCAGCGCCACGCCGACCTCGACCGGCTTGCCGGACTTCCCGTCCACCAGCACGTAGGTCCGGGCCTTTCCGTTGGCCATGGGGACGGCCGAGCCGTACCGGGTGTGGAGACCGCCGGCATCGGCCGGACGGGGGGCGCGAATGGCCGCGGTCGTCAGGCCGGCAATGCCGGCGGCGAGCAGGACGATGGCGGAACGGGTGGCAATCGAGGTGTGGGACGGCATGGCTGCTCCGGGGTCGGGTCCAGGGTCGTTGAAACGTTGCCCATTGGACGCCGGGATACCCCGGTTTTTCTCAGCCGGCCCAGATCAATCGCGCAAATAGTGGCAGGAGTACCCCCCGGGGTGCTTCCGCAGGTAGTCCTGGTGGTACGCCTCGGCACTGTACCACGTGGATGCGGGCTCGATCGTGGTCGTGATCGGCCGCCTCCACTTGCCGGACCCGTCCACCCGCGCCTTCACCCGCTCCGCGGTGGCCTTCTGCTCGGGCGTCTGGGGAAAGATCGCCGAACGGTACTGGGTTCCCACGTCGTTGCCCTGGCGGTTGAGCGTGGTCGGGTCATGCAGCTTGAAGAACCACTGCTCCAGCAGGTCCTCGTAGCTCAGCACCGACGGGTCGAACGTCACCCGGATCGCCTCGGCGTGGCCCGACTTGCTGTCGTGGGTGTCATGGTACGTCGGATTCTCCAGCCACCCTCCGGTATAGCCGACGTCGGTCTCGATCACGCCGGGTACGGCGCGCAGGATCTCCTCGACGCCCCAGAAGCAGCCGCCGGCCAGCACCGCCACCTCCGTCTTCGGGCTCGCGGCGACGGCACCGGGAGTGGTCTTGCCCTGCTCGTTCATCTTCTTCTCCTTGAGGTCCGGACTGCCTGATAACGTCTTCACCCCCCGAACGGTTTCCGGAGGCCACCGAGCACCGCCAAGTCTTACTCGTCCAGCGACTTACACGGCTTGGCGCTCACCTGTGCGTCGACGTTGAACGATCCCTTGGCCGGTTTGGTCTCCTTCTTCATGAGCTTCTCGAACATCTCGATCAATTCCTTCCCCTTCGTGAGCCTGATATCGGTGTCGCCAGACAGCGCGTAGGTCGCCTTCGCCCCCTCGCCATGGTCGTGGCGGGTGAGCTCCATCTTGCCGTGGGCCGTGTATTCCACGCCGTTGGCGCCCCACACCACCTTATAGTCTCCCTTCGCGCTGCCCTTCTCCGCCTCGAGCTTCCCCGAGCCGACACCGCCGTTGGTCCCGGGCGCGGCGATCCAGAGCACTACCCAATCGCCCACGCCACGCACGGTGCAGCTCTTGAACGTGAGCGTCTGCGCCACGGCCGTGAAACGCCGTTGGGCACACGGCGTGACGTCGATGCCGGTGCCCAGGATCTCGTTCTGATGGTGGAGGCCGAACGGGAGGTCGTCGTCGAACTCCTGGTCCCAACAGCTCTTTTCGACGAACGTCTGGCTGAACGAGACGAGCGCCCGCACCATTTGCTGCCGCGAGGTCTCGGCCAGGGCATCCTCGCCGAGCAACGCGGCTTGCCGTCCCACGCCGCCGATGTCGGTCAGCGTGCTGCGGATGCCCTCCATGTCCGAGACCTGTCCCCTGCCGGCCAGGGACATCGCGTCGTTGCCGAGATCGTGGATGAAGTTCGCGATCGTCTGCTCGAAGCCGCTCAGCGAGCGGTCGGCGTCCTCCTTTGCGAGCGTGCCGTTGCGATACTGCGCGCAGGTCGAGCTGATGCCGTAGAACGCGAGCTTGGCTTGCTCCGCCTGCGCCTCCAGCGATCTCATCCGGAGCGCCCGCTCGGACGTCGGCAGAAAGGCCTTCAGTTTGTCGTTCACCCACTGGTCGGCTTTCCGCATGTTGGCCACGGTATTGGCGGCGGCATTGCGGCACTCGTCGGCCATGGCCCTCGACTCCTGGGCGTGGGCAGCCCCCGCGATCGCGACGACCATCAACGCGGAAAGACCGGTGAGCCGGCCCAGGCCAGTGTCACGCATGCGCCCTCACCCGCAGCTCCTCGAGATAGCCATGCCAGAGAATCCGGGCCGCCACGGCCCGTAGCGGCCGCCACCGTGCCGTGAGACGCTCGACCTCGGCCACGGAGAGCATGGACGTGGTCCCGTGCAGACGGCCGAGCGCCTTGTGGAGCGCCAGGTCGCCCGGCGGCCAGATGTCGGGGCGCCGCAGCGCCATCAGCAGATAGATCCCGGCCGTCCACGGCCCGATCCCGCGGACCTGCATCAGTCGCTCGCCCGCTTCGGCGTCGGTGCAGGTCCCGAGACGATGCAACGGCAATTGCCCGGAGCGGACCCTCTCCGCGAGATCGGCGATGTAGGCGGCCTTCTGCCGCGTCACGCCGAGCCGCTGCAATCCTGTCACTCCCAGAGCCAGGATACCGGCCGGCTCGACCGGACCCACCGCGCCGGCAATGCGAAGGTACATCGCCTGACCCGAGGCCAGCGAGACCTGCTGCTCCAGGCCAGCCTGCGATCGCGCCTCGCAAGAACGCGCACGCCCGACAGCAGCGAGGCTCGATGGAGTCTTTCGCGGGAGGGGGTCACGTCATGCACTCTGCGCGGGAAAATAGCGTCTGTATGTTGAGGTATGCCCGGACCCGTCCAGACACTCGAATATGAGTCATCGCCGGGGCGATGGCGGTTCTCCAGCGCGGCGCCTGACGGCGAGCTGTCAGGCATGGTCCAGGAATACTGGGAGGTCGAGGGACACCTGAGCCCGTTCAGGGAACGCGTCCTGCCGAACGGCTGCACGGAGATCATGGTCAACCTCGGTCCCCCGCATCAGATGATCACGCACGAGGGAACGAGCGTCTGGGAGCGCGCCTGGTTCTCCGGCCTGCACGACCGCGCCATTGTCATCGAGTCCCATCAGGGCACTCATCTGGTGTCGGCGAGGCTCCACCCGCTCGGCGCCTTGCGGCTGTTCGGCGCCGGCGTCCCCCAAAAGGTCAACGCAGTCACGGATCTGGAGACGATGCTCGGCCCGCCGGCGCGGGAGCTTCGGGATACGCTGCTCGCCGCCGGATCGCCGGAGAAGCGGTTCACGCACCTCGAGCAGTTCCTCCGCGGGCGCCTCGTGCTGCACCCGGGCCCCTCGGAGCTCGTCGCCAGGGCCGCGCGGCTCATCGAGGAGGCGCACGGCAACCTGCGCGTCACCTCGATTCCCGTCGACCTGGGCGTCAGCCGGAAGCAGCTCTGGCTCCGCTTCGGCCGGGAGCTGGGCGTGTCCCCCAAGTCATACGCCCAGCTTCAGCGTTTCGTGTGGACGCTGGCGCGCCTGCGGGAGAGCACCGAGGTGGACTGGCCGCGACTTGCGGCCGCCGCCGGCTACTCCGATCAGGCGCATCTCGTGCGCGATTTCCGCCGCGTCGCCTCCGCGAGCCCCACCGAGTTCCTGCGGTCGCGATCGCCCGATACGACCGCGCTCCTGGACGAGGTGGGGTAACAAATCTTCAAGACACGGCATTCGCCGGTCCCATATTGTGTCCATGCGACTCTTCACCGGACTGACCGCCGCCGCGGCTCTCTCGTCACTCTCCCTGCTCCACAACCAGCAACCCCCGACCCCGGACTTCCGGCCGCTCGAGTTCCTCGTCGGAAGCTGCTGGGTCGGACCTTTTCCCGACGGCAAGGCGACGGACGAGCACTGCTTCGAGTGGGTGTTCGACCGGAAGTTCATACGCGACCGTCACGTGGTGCGGAACGGAGAGAAGCCCTACGCGGGTGAGACGCTGTACGGCTGGGACCAGAAGGCCGGACACCCGACGTTCTGGTACTGGAACAGCGAAGGCGAAGTGTTAACCGGCTCGGTGGAGTACCGTCCCGATTCGATCGTGTTCCCCACCAGGCTCGAGACCGAGAAGGGCACCGTCTTGCTGCGCGCTGTCTGGACCCACACGGGGCCGGACAGTTATCGCGTGCAGCAGAGCCAGCAGGCGGGCGACGCGTGGAAGCCGCTCTGGGCGATGGAGCTCAAGCGGAAGCGCTAGACGACCCGGCCGCGCCCCGCGGTTGGCGTACCTCGTAATGCTGCGAACGCGCGTCGAAGCGCTGGAGGAGTACCCTGGCGGCGGGAGGGACCACCGCGACCTCATAGTCCGTCCCGGCGAAGGCGCGCACGGCCTCGATCGAGTCGAACCACATCATGGTGACGAATTCCACCAGATCCGCGACCGGCCGCCGGAGCAGCTCGATGCCTTGGTAGCCCGGAAGTCGCCGTCCAGCGATTCCCTGAAAGATCTCCTCGCGCAGGAGGCGCTCGTAGCTGTCGGCGTTGGCCGGCGTAGTCCAGCCGTGCCAGATGCGGCAGATCATCGCTTCGGTCTCCCCTCGTCAAGTCCGGAATGACCCGCTTACTTCATCTCACACCATTCCCGACAATTCACCGGCCCGGAGCACCCGAATGGGTGAGCGGACGCAGAACCTCGCGCGGAGTACGCACCGGTATCGAATCCGGGTGATCGGGTTGACGGCTGCTCTGTTGGCCGTGGGCGTATGCCGGCCTGCGTTCGGTCAAGCGAGCTCGGATTCCGCGCTGGCGAATTCGCTGGCCGCGGAGCTGGCAAAGGCCGGCGTCGACATGGATGCCGGCGACCTGAAGGAGATGATGCAGGGCATCACGAACGGAGGCCAGTCCAGCGAGGCACTGGCCGAGTTCATCACCCGGTCACTCGCCCAGGCAACGGCTGACCTGGAGGCCGTCGCCGCCGGCAAGGACCCGGAGCCTGGGCTCGACCAGACCGAGATCGACGACCTCCTCAAGAGTCTCCCAACATCGGGTGACTCTGCCTCCCAGCTCTCCCGCCTCCTGAAGGAAAAGCTGCAAGAGCTCAAGATTAGTCCACGATGAACAGCGTCGCCCCACCGCTCGTGCGCGACCGATGCGGCTCGGCGTCGTCCGCGACCTGGTAGCTCATGCCCGGCTCGAGACGGAAGACCCGGCCATCGGCGAGCTCGGTCTCCAACTCGCCGGCAAGACACAGCAGGATGTGACCCTTCCGGCACCAATGATCCGCGCGGTAGCCCGCCGAATACTCGACGAGGCGCACCCGGACAGCCCCGAACTGTCGCGTGCGCCATCGTGCGACACCGGTCTCTCCGGCGTGTTCGGTGGGAGCGATACGTTGCCAATCGGTGATGCCGAAGGGGATGTCGTCGAGACGCACTTACGGTCTCACAACTTCCCGCTGGCGCTCGCGGCCGCCGTGCGCAACGCGTCATGGTAGGACGCCGGCGGCTTCGGCAATCCTCCCCCGATCGACACCGCGACGACGTTGGCCCCCTTCAGGACGACGTATTGCGCTCCCTCCTCGGTGTAGGCCCAGAAGGCCTTGTCGCCGAGCCCGGTCTCCTCCTTCAGCTCTTTCTGGTCCCCTTCGAGCCGGCCGGCCACGAGCTCCTTGGTGGTCGCCTTCTTGGCATCACCCGCGTTGGCAAAGGCCACCAGCGACACGATGACCGCTCCTTTCGGCGCTCGATACATGCAGTAGCTGAGGATGCCGTTGGTCTCGTCATCGGGCTCCGGAGGTTGGGATATGCCAGGTGATACCGGCGCCCCGGCGAGTGTACCGGCGGCAGCCCTATCCAGCAGGTCGCAGGGGCCGGCCAGGGATGGGGCCGACGAGAGCATCACAAGAGACAGGGCGACCGGGAGCAGCATGACGCCTCCACACAAGGGTGAGGGATCTCGGAGAATTCGTGAACCGGGTCCTAATCGTACAGGATCTGCTCCGCGTTCGGATCATTGACGTATCGGTCGGACCCGCAATCGGGACAGCGGGCGATCGCATCCAGACGGAACGCGCCCCCGCAGGGGCAGCCGCCGGCAGTGTCCTCGACATGCTGCCGGATTCGGGCGCGCTCGGGCCGGAGCTCCACCGGCGATTCCTGATCTCGTTCGCGTTCCAGGCTATACGGACCGATGCCTTCGGGGAGTCGGGTAAACTCCGCGCCAAAGTCGTCGAAGCCGATTCCCTTGTCGCGGCCACACGTGTCGCAGTGAAAGACCAGAAACCTCATCCCCGGCCCGGACGTCACGCGAAAGCGATGCTGGCACGCCGAGCAAATGACCATGTAGCTCTCACCCATCGATGCATCCGCCTTTCGGTCAGGCCGCGGGGAGCAGGATCAGCTTGCCGTGCGTCCGGCGCTGTTCGAGCTGACGGTGAGCGTCCGCCGCCTGACTTAACGGAAACGTGTTGCCGATTGTCACGCGGAGCAAACCGGCGGCGACCCATTCCTGAAGCTCACGACGCGCGTCGTTCCAGCGCTCGGGCGGATCGGCCGCCAACCAGAAGCTGCTGACCCGGAGGTTTCGCTCGTAGAGCGAGTCGGGCGAGATCGGCGCGGGTGGGCCGCTCGCCTCTCCGAAATAGACGAGGTGACCGTAGAGCGACAGGACGGCGAGGCTATCGGCCTGCGTGCTGCGCCCGACGGAATCGAACACCGCATCGACACCCCGACCACCGTTGGCCGCCCGCACGAGGTCGGGCAAGCCGGGACCGTACGTCAGCGGGATGGCGCCGGCCACTCGAACCAGCGCCTGCTTGTCCGGCGTGGAGGCGGTGCCCAGAACCCGGACGCCGCGCCGGCACAGAAGCTGGACGAGCAACGCGCCGACGCCGCCGGCCGCGGCGTGCACCAACGCCGTCTGTCCCGGGGACAGATTCGTCGCGAAATGGGCTAGACCGTACGCGGTGAGACCCTGCGCTGGAAGCGCGGCACCGGTGGGATAGTCGATGTCGTCACGCAGCCGGAAGAGCGTCGCCGCAGGGGCGACGGCGAGCTCCGCGTACGTCCCGCTGGTACGCGGCGCCCAGAAGGCGACTCGGCGGCCGATCCAATCGAGATCGACGCCGATGCCCGTCTTCTCGACCGTACCCGCCGCCTCGTTGCCGGGAATCCAGGGAAGCGCCGGCGGATCGTACACTCCGCGGCGTCGCTCGGTATCCGAGAAATTGACCCCGATCGCGTGGAGTCGCACGAGCACCTCACCCGGCCCAGGCTCGGGGACGGGGTGGGTGCCGAGGATCAGGACGTCGGGATCGCCGAGCGCGTGAACGACGATGGCGCGCAGCCGGTCAGCCCCGGACGACCGACGACAGCGTCACGATCTGGCCGGCGTGCCTGGCCGAGTGCTCGGCGGCGTGGAAGATGAGGCCGAGGGTGGTCGACGGCAGCCGCTTGCGGCCGACTTCTCGAATGAGCAGCACAGTTTCCGCGGGCACCGTTCGCAGGTACCTCACGGCCTCCTCGATTCCGTTCCTGAGACGGGTGAGCAGCGGATCCAGACCGGGCCGATCGTCGTACACCGTCTTCTCCGACGCCAGTCGAGCCTGCTGCTCGGCAGAGAGGCTCTCCCCGCGCGAGTAGGTGAGGAGACGCTCGAGGCTCCCCGGCAGATGGTGCAGGTGGTATCCGATCGCGGCCGCGCCGCCGGGACGACGCCACACCTGCTCGTCGCTGAGGCCGCGGGTGGCGGCATCGATGTCCTCTCGGACCTGCTGGAGCGTGTGCGCGGCTGGCTGGAGATACGGCTCGATCCCCTGGATCGGTCCGCGGAGCCAGACTTCGGGAATGTTTTCCATATTAAGGAAGGTAACGGGGCCGTTTGCCGCCGGCCTCCACTGCTCAGCCCAAGGTGAACGCAAGGATTTCCACGCCACCCTCCTGAAACTCGATCTCGAAGACGTGGTCGCGCGCGTCGGGCACCGCGCCGCCGGGCGAGTCGAAGTTCTCGGTGCGCCTGTAGCCGGTGTAGTTCTCCGGTGACTCGAGGCTGCGCCAGTCCGTATGTCCTTCACGGCCCAGCGCACGTTCTCGATGTCCTTCTCGAACTCGAACTCCGGCGAGTGCACGCCGGTCACGACCAATCCCTTGTCTCCATACTTCTCGGCCCACCGCAGACGTACGGAAGTGAGCGCCGCCAGTTGATGCAGGTGCAGGTCCAGACGTCGATCAGGACGACCTTGCCACGAAGACGTATCCGTTCACGTCGGCAGCTCCGTCCCCGCCTGCTCCGCCACCATGTACGCCGCGTACCACTCGGGCCATTTGTCGTCGTGCACCCCCCCGGTGCGCTTCTCGTGCTCGCCGTGGGCAAGCGCCGCCCGCCAGAGCGCGCTCATCAAATCCGCCGTGGACGTGTAGACGGTCTCAGTCGCCT
>DATBSO010000128.1:0-42378 GCA_036559745.1 Gemmatimonadales bacterium
TGGATCAGCTCAACGACCCCGTGTACGTGCCCCGGGACGCGGCCGACATCACGCTCGCCAACCCGGCGCAATGGGACTCGCTGGACGCGTACATCCGGAGCAGAAGCTGCCTCCAGAGCCAGCGGGGGCAACTGATGCGCCGGAACAGTTGTCGGAACCCCTGGGTGACGCTCATGAACGCGCGGCTCTCGAAGGTCCTCCCCACCGCTCGGGGACAGTCCATCGAGCTGATTGCGGATGTCTTCAACGTCCTGAACTTTTTCGACGCCGACTGGGGAGCGAGGCGGTCCATCGCTGGCACCGCCATTCTCAACCTCGTGGGGTATGACGAGGCGAAGGGGCGCGGCATCTACGAATTTGACCCGCGGGATCCGTCTCGCCGCGACGACGAGGCTACTCGGTATCGAGTGCAGCTCGGCGCGCGCTACACCTTCTGAACGGGAGGCCGTTGGAGCCATGACCCGGCACGACTCCCCCGTGCCGTCGCCCGACGCGGTCCCCGGGATCCTCGCAAGCCACCCCGCATTCGGCCCCCATTACCGGGTCGAGCGGGAGCTGGGCCGCGGCGGGATGGCGACGGTGTACCTCGCGCGCGACCTGCGACATGATCGCCTGGTCGCCCTCAAGGTGCTCCATCCAGAGCTGGCCGGCAGTCTCGGACCCGACCGCTTCCTTCGCGAGATCGGCATCGCGGCCCGGCTCCAGCATCCCAACATTCTCACACTCTTCGATTCCGGTACGACCGAGGACCCTGACGGGGCAAGACCCTTCTACGCCATGCCGTACGTCCCGGGCGAATCGCTGCGCGACCGACTGAACCGCGAGAAACAGCTCGGGATGGAGGACGCGCTCCGGATCACCAGCGAGGTGGCCGCGGCACTTGACTATGCTCATGAGCAGGGAGTGGTCCACCGGGATATCAAGCCCGAAAACGTCCTGCTCGGCACGGGGCAGGCCCTGGTCGCCGACTTCGGCATCGCCAAGGCCCTCGATGCGGCCGGGGGGGAAAAGCTCACTCAAACCGGACTCTCGCTCGGCACACCGGCCTACATGAGCCCGGAGCAAGCCACCGCTAGCGCGGTGGACGCTCGGGCAGACATCTACAGCCTGGGCTGCCTCCTCTATGAGATGCTCGCCGGAGATCCGCCGTTCCACGGCACGACGCCCCGGGCAGTCATGGCTCGCCATGCGGTGGATCCGGTCCCCTCAATTCGAACTGCGCGCCCGGGAGTTTCTCCCGCCATAGAGTCGGCCATTTATCGGGCCCTGCAGAAGGTACCGGCTGACCGCTTCGGTTCGGCGGGAGAGTTCGCGGCGGCCCTGACCGGATCCGACGCAACGGTCGAGATGATTTCCCACCGTGCACCGATCCGCACCAAGCGCGCGGTCGTTGTCCCGCTGGTGGTCGCCGTGCTCCTGATCGCTGCGGGCGCCACTCTGTACTGGTGGCCGAAGTCCGTGACTGCCGACACGAGTGTGGTAGCGGTCGTTCCCTTCCGGGTCGTGAGCCGCGATAGCGGACTGGCATACCTGAGCGAGGGCATGATGGACCTCTTCGCCGCAAAGCTCAACAGCGAGACCGGGCCGAGATCGGTGGACCCGCAGAGGGTCATGCAGCGCTGGCGGGCGGCGGCCGAGGGCAGGGCGGACCTGCCCGAAGGTGAGGCGCTGCAGTTGGCGAAGGGCCTCGGGGCGGGGCGGCTGCTGACCGGCAGTATCCTCGGAGACTCCGAGCGCGTGGTGGTGAGCGCCTCCGTGCTGGATGTCGCGACCGGGCGCGCCCGGCAACAGGCGACGGTGGATGGCCGGCACGATAGCCTGCCGTATCTGGTGGACCGCCTCGCAGGCCAGCTGCTTGCGCTCGACGCGGGACTCCAGTCACAGCGGCTGGCCAGCCTCACCAGCGCGTCGCTTCCGGCCATCCGGGCCTTCCTTGCCGGCCGCGCCGCGGGCCGCGCCGGAGAATGGCGCGCTGCCGTCGAGGACTTCGATCGGGCGCTGGAGCACGACTCGGCGTTCGCACTGGCGGGGCTCGCGCTCGCCGTCGCATCGAATTGGCAGGATGGATCTCAGTACGAGAGGGGAATGAACGTGGCCTGGCGGGCCAAGGAACGCCTGAGCTGGCGCGACCGGACCCTCCTCGAAGCCGACGGTCTCCAGGGCCTCGAGGAGGTCGTGAAGAAAATGCCCGACAGTCCCGAGGCGTGGATTCGACTCGGCGACTCGTATTACCACGACGGCAGGCTGCATGGCATCGCCGACGCCGACAAGCGAGCGTTGAATGCCTTTCTCCGGGCCCTGACCCTGGACTCCCTGACCGCCACGAATCCCAATGCGGAACCGCTGATGCACTTCAGCGAGCTGGGACTGAACGCAGGGGACACGGGGCTGGTTCGCCGGCTCCTCACGCTCGCCATTGCGCGCGATTCGACCGGCAAATTCGCCTCCGAGCAGCGCATCGCTCTGGCCGAAGCGTCGGGGGACAGCGCTGGACTGGCCCGACTACGTGCCGGCTTCGACCGGATGAGTTTCCAGGCGCTGCTGCGGGTCATCTGGGAAAACCAGGGACGCGGGGTGCGGGTCGAGGATGCGAAACGCGCGTTGGACGCCGCCTGGAGCGCACCCACGGAAGACGGTCCACCAGCCCAGCGGCAGCACGAGTTCGTGCGCATGCTGGCCCACGACCTCGCGCTCAACCGCGGCCGGCCGCGCGAGGCATTGGCCGGCGGGGAGATCGGTGATTTCCACCCTCGGGGCGGCCCCCGCTCCCTGATCTACGACGCTCTCTACTGGGGAGGCGACACCGTCGCCGCCGCGGCGGCGGCGCGCAAGATCGAGCAGACCCTCACCGGTCCCCGGCCGCCGGAATCCGATCCGCAACTTCACGCCTACTACTACGATGTCTGTACGCTGGAGCAATGGCGGCTCGCCCACGAGGATCTGCGGTCGGCGCCCGCCTCGGTCACCCGGCTCCGTGCGGCGGCTGTGATCCGCGGGATCCAGTGGCCGGAGGAGCACGCACGGTGCGCCGACTTGCTCGATGCCTGGTACGCCACCATCGCGCGGCTGCCGGATGCGAACCGCCGGCTCTTGCGGGTGGACTCGCTCCAGATCGCACATCCGGTCGGCATCACCGGGTCTCCGATCCAGGCGTCGAACCTCATCGTCGCGCGCCTCTGGAAAGCGCAAGGCGACTGGGCGCGGGCCGAGGCGGCCGCCTGCCGGCGGTACCGGGGATTGAATCCGACGTTTCTTTCGACTCACCTGCTCGAGGAAGGCCGGGCGGCCGCGCGGGCCGGTCATCGCGGGGCGGCCATCCGGGCGTTGCAGCACTACCTGGCTCTGCGCTACGACCCCGAGCCCTCAGTCCGGCCAGAAGTCGAGGCCGTGCGATCGGAGCTGGCGCAGCTGGTCGGGGAACCGGAGTCCTAGCTGCCACGATGTGCGCGAGCTCAGAGGGAGGCGCAGTACCCGCCGCTCAGCGGCGCGAGCAGGCCAAAACGCACCACGACGTACTTGAGCTGGCTGCTCGATCCGCCCTGACCCCAGCCGAACAGCACACCCTTCGCGATGGCGTCCGTGCGCGGCCCGCCTTTCGGATCGGACATGGACGACATCGGTGACCTCGTGAGCGTCACGACGCGGCCGGTGGCCGGGTCGATGGCGTCGAACGTCCCGTTGGGCCGCCGCCCCGCGATCAGGATCCAATGGTCCCCGACATTGGACGACTTGTAGTCCACATGCCCCGCGACGGGAAAGCCCGCGGCGAGATGCGATTCGATCCACGTCACATCCGATTGCTTGAGATCACTCGTCTTTCCCAGCTCATCATAGGTCATGCCGAGTGCTTCGGCGGCCACGCCCATCTTGAGTAGCGAGCCATTAAATCCGCCGGCGGCCTTGATGATGTCGTTCGCCTTGGGCGGGGTGAGGTCGCGCGGCTGGAGGTCCTTCGGCCAGTGCGTGGTGGCCGTGCCGATGGCCGTCGCCGCCATGGTGAGAGTGCACAGTGCGCAGCCGTGGCCCGAGACGTTCAGGCTTCCGCTCCCGAGGGTGGTGGTCTTGTAGTCCCCCTGCTTGAACATGATGAAGCCCGCCACCATCGTCGTCGGGGTCGCATCCATCGTGGACTGCTCACCCCGCGCGCTGCCCACGTTGCCGTTGAGAGACTTCCACGTCGTCCGGTTGGGATGCACCGTGCCGTCCACCGCGTTCCCGCGCCACCCCAGCACCTTCTGCTGGTAGGCCGTGATCGCCGCGATGGTCTTTGGCTCCATGTCTCCCGTCTCGGCGAGGGCATCGATGCCGGCTGCCTTGAACTTCGGATTGCTCGTGCGCGCGGTGTTGAGGAGTTCCTGTACGACCTTGACGTCGGACTTGAGGTTCGAACCCTTGGCGCCGACGGGCGCGGAGATGGTGCGCGGCATGGCTCGCTCGGATGGATGGGTGCATCCCCATGTTCGTGGTCCGTCCCGGGGTCGTCAAGATCGAAGATCCTGCTTGCCGCTCGCGCCGGCCTCCGTCATCTTGCTCGGCGATCACTTCCCAGCGGAGAGCTCGATGACACGGACGGCGGGGGAGGGGATGGCGCTGCTCAGCCGGCGAGGATTCATCTGGATCGCCGGGAGCGGCACAGCGGCGATTCTCGTGGGATGCTCCTCGAGTGACACGTCGTCGAGGATTCCCGGTTCGACATCCGGCGGCGGTCTTGCCGGCGCGCCGGACCTCAGCCAGCTCAACGGGTTCCTCCGAGAGCTGCGTGACGCCATCCGGACGAGCCCCGATCATCTCTCGGCGCGGGCCGAGGCGATCGTGGCGCGGCGGGATCCGCTCGAGGCCGTTCGGTTCGTGCGCGACGAGATCGCGGTGCTGCCCTCGGGATTTCCGACGACCGCCGCGAGCTGGGGGCCGCGCGCGACACTCCGCGCGGGGGCGGGGACGCTGCGTGAACGTTCCGAAGTGCTCGCGGGGATGCTCGCCGTCATGGGGATCGACGCGCGCGTCCGCGAGATAGACCGCCCCTCCGCGATGACCGCGATGAAGCTCTGGCGCCCGCGGCCGCACGCGTTCGAGCCGGATCCCGCGAAGTTGCGCCCGCTCTTCAGCAAGGCGGGAATCACTCCTCCGCGTCCGGCCGCCTTCGGCGTGGATCACGACGCGGAGCGCGCCATCAAGGAAATGGCCGATGCGCTGCTCTCGCGCATGCCGTCCGCGGCGCGCCGCGCGTCCAGGACCGCGCCGCGCGATCTCCCCGACCGGATTCCCGTCGTCGAATACTCCGCCGGAGGCCGGCGCGTGATCGCCGTGGCCGCCGGCGATCTCGATGTGCTGGGTACCGTCTCCTCCGAACCGCGCGATCCCGGGGTGATGCAGGTGCCCGCGGTGGACGTCGTGGTATCCGTGGCGCTCAATCCCCCGGTCGGCTCGACGCTCGACCCGTCGCGCACCTACGAAGTACTCCGCGCGTCGTGGCCCGCTGACCATCTCGCGGGGCGACGGCTGACGCTCACATTCCCGGTGCCCGGCGAGAAGATCCACGCGCCGGATGGCCGGGAGCCCGGCCCCTGCCGCGTGCCGCTGCTGCGCGTGAGCGATGGGAAGCCCATCCCGGACTCGGTGAAGCAGGTCGTCACCGGAGATATGATTTCGCTGAGCGGTGGTGTGTTTCGCGCCGACCCGTCCGATTCGAAGACGACCATCGGGGCATTCGGTCCGCTCACGCTGGCTCCGCGCCGGGACGACCTCGCCGCGTCGGTGGCATCGCTGACGGCATCCGTTACGGCGGCCACATTCCCGGACATCGATCTGCGTGTGTCGGTTCGGGATGCCGGCAACAAACCGGTCAACGGTCTCGCCGCGACCGACTTCGTGGTCACCGAGGACGGGCGGCCGCAATCCGCGTTTGTTCTCTCCGACACCGCGCCGTCGCTGCCCCGTGTGCTCGTCGTGTATGATGGCAGCATGAGCGCGACGGAGATCTTTCGCACTCCACAGATCAAGCGAGACTTCGACCACCGCATCGCGACGGCGCTCGTCGATGCGTCGTCCTCGTCGCCCTTCGTCACCCAGGTGATCGCCATCGGCGGCGCCGCGACGGAGTCCGGGTGGCTTCCGCCCGAGGCCGACCGAATCGCCGGGGGACTGCAGGTGATAACGACCTCCGACATCTGGCAGACGCTCGGCGAGGCAGTGCCGGCATCCGGCGCCGGCGTGGCGATTCTGGTGAGCGACAACGAGGCGACCGACGATCCGCGCGCCATCCCGACCCTGCGGGCCCGGCTCAAGGCGTCCGGCATTCCCATCATCAGCGTGCCCGTCGGCGCGAAGGGGAAGGAACACACGGACGACATCGTCGCCGCGAGCGGGGGGGAGGCCGTCGATCCCCGCGACCCTGCGTTGGCTCGCAGCCTCGCCAAGGCGCTCCATGCGCGCCTCACGGGCACCCCCCCGCAGAATTACCGGATGCGCTATCGCTCCGATCGTCCGGCGTCCGACGCGAAGCCTCGCAAGGTGAGCGTGACGCTGGCGGCAAAGCGCGCCGTCACCGCCGCGACGTCCTATACGCTACCGCCCGCCGAGGATCGGCTCGTGCCGCCCGGGATCGCCGGGATCTACGTCTCGATCACGGTCAACGGCGTCACCGAGGTCCGCCGCCTGGGCGGTGTGGACGTGTCTTATCGCGGGACGCCGGATCGCAACGCGATCGACGCACGCGCCATTGAAGAAGCGGCCGACGTCGTGCGAGGGATCACGACCATCGCTTTCGAGCCCCCGAACCCTTCCGCCGGTGAGATGCTGGACGACATGATCACGGCGGTGATCGGGCTCGAGCCGGTGCTCCAGGCGCTCCCCAATGGCGATGCGGCGCTCAGCGCTCAGGCGTCGCACATCCGGCGCGTGCCGGCCCTGTTCTCGGCGCTGTTCGAGCCGGTCGGCGGAGACAGCGATGCCGTCGCGACCGGGCTTCGGACGGCCATCCTGATCGAGTCGCCAGGCCCGTCCCCCAACGAGGGTACGCGCACAGTGATTACGGCGCTCGATGTGGTGCCCGCGCACAATCGCGTGCTCGGCGTGGGCGATCCGGCGGACGCCTTCCGGGCCGCGATGACAGCCTCGTTGACGGCGAGCTATCGCGAGACCAAGCTCTCGTCGGCGAGCGCGGCGTCCCGCCTCGCGAGGAAGCCACTCACCTACCTCGCGCCGTTCGCGACGTATGACGAGCGGGCGCCCGGCGACGTACTGGTGAGCGCCAGACGCCGGACGCTGCTCGCGCGCTACGCCGACATGCACCGCTTCGTGGCGACCGATGTCTCGGTGGCCGCGCTCTGGATCGTCGATCCCGCCACCGGGTCCGCGATCGCGATCGATGACGCCGGCCGGGGTGGCGCGGTGATGGAGGCTCGGGGGGCAGCTCTCCGCTGCGAGACCCCTTTTCAGCTGATCGCGTTACTCGACTTCGCGGCCCTGCTGATCTCGACGCTGTGCACGATTTCCGATCAGGTCGAGAGCGTCCCGGCGAAGGTCGCGTGCATCGGCGCCAATGTTGAGGGCGTTGCGGCTCTGGTCTACGGCTCATACACCCATCCCGCGGGCTCTCCTCCGACCATGAGCGCGGCCGCGGGAATCGCAACAGTCGTGGGCGCGGGCATCGGGCTCAAGGACGCGGCCCAAGGTATACGACAGTGGAAGTCCCCGTCGCCGACCCACGCGGCCGAGCGCGCGGTCCTGGCGGTGATCGGTCTCATGCTGTACGGCATCTCGAGCGCGTCGGACTGTCACCCGGACACGACCACGCCGCCGGAGCCCTCGCCGCAGAAACCGGGGCCGACCTGTTCTCTCCCCAGCGTCGTGTCTTGTCAGGAGTAGCGGGCCGAATCCAGGTTTCCTTGCCCGCCAGAGGCGTGAGCGACACATTCCGTCCCACGTTGGAAGGGGCGGCCATGGGACTCCTCGAGCAGCTCGCGGCGGCGCTGGGCGATCGATACCGGATCGACCGGGAGCTTGGCCACGGAGGGATGGCCGTCGTCTTTCTCGCGGAAGATCTGAAGCATCACCGTCCGGTCGCCATCAAGCTGCTCAAGCCGGAGCTGTCGGCCGCCCTCGGCAGCGAACGCTTCCTTCGCGAAATCGAAATCGCCGCGACTCTTCAGCACCCCCATATCCTCCCGCTGTTCGACTCGGGCGAGGCCGGCGGCTTTCTCTACTACGTGATGCCGTTCGCCGAGGGTGAGTCCCTGAGGCAGCGGCTCGCGCGGGATGGCCAGCTTCCGATCGACGACGCCCTCCGGATCACCCGCGAAGTCGGCGGCGCCCTTCAGTACGCGCACGAGCACGGTGTCATCCATCGGGACATCAAGCCGGAGAACATCATGCTCTCCGGTGGACAGGCCGTCGTCGCCGACTTCGGCATTGCCCGGGCCCTGCACGCAGCGAGCGCCGTGCAGCTCACCTCGAGCGGGATGGTCGTCGGCACGCCTCAGTACATGAGCCCGGAGCAGGCCACCGGCGGAGTCGTGGACGGCCGAAACGATCAGTACAGCCTGGCGTGCATGCTGTACGAGATGCTGATCGGCAGTCCGCCATATACCGGGACATCGGCCCAGGTCGTCATCGCCCGGCACTCCCTCGATCCCATTCCCGGTCTGCGCACGGTTCGCCAGACCGTGCCGCGGCAAGTGGAGGGCGCGATCGCGCGCGCCATGGCGAAGCTTCCGGCCGATCGCTTCGCCTCGATCCAGCAGTTCCTGGACGCGCTGGAATCTCCGGAGACCGTCGCGACCCCAGCTGCTCCAGTCATGTCTCGCGGATCTCGCACCCGCGGTCGCGCGATGGTGGTGGCCGGCGCTGCCGTGCTGATACTGGCGGGCGCGTGGAGCTTTGCCGCCTGGCGCGCGAGGCGAGTCGCCCCCGACACGCACCGGGTCACCGCCATCGCCGTGCTCCCGTTCCGCGATGCGGCCGGCGCTCCGGACACCTCGTATCTCGGCGAAGGGATGACCGAAGGCCTCGTCGCCGATCTGGCCGATATCGGCTCGTTGAAGGTCATCTCGCGCTCCTCCGGCGCCGTCGCGCAGGGCATGGCCCGGCCGCTCGCGAAGCTGGCGAGCGACCTCGGCGTCGCCGCGGTCGTGACGGGCTCGATTCGGAGGACGGGCGACACGGTGCGCGTGAACGTGCGATTTCTGCATGCGCCGGACAGCACCGTGATCCTGACGCAGGACTATCAGGGTCGTCTCGGCGAGCTGCCGGATCTGCAGCGGAGGATCACGCTCGCCATCGCGGGCTCGATCAGCGCGAAACTCGAGGGAACCGAGCGCACCCGTCTCGATACGCGTCGGGAGGTCGATCAACGCGCCTACGATGCCTACCTTCGCGGACGCTTTTCCCTGGATCGGGGTGAGCTGGAGCAGGCGAAGACCTATTACGAGGAAGCCAGCCGCATCGCGCCGGATTGGGCGCCGCCGTATGTCGGCCTGGCCAACTATTACACGTCGCTGCCGTTCTTCAGCGACATCGCTCCGGCGGACGTCTTGCCCAAGGCGCGGGCGGCCCTGGCCCAGGCACTCGAGCTCGACGAGACGCTGGCGGAAGCCCATGCCGCCAACGCCTACATCCGGGCCTACTACGAATGGGACTGGCGCGCCGCCGAGCAGGAGTTTCGCCGCGCTCTCGAGCTGCGGCCCAACTACGCCGACGCCTACTTCTCCTACGGCCGCTTTCTGGCCTCGCGCCGCCGGCTCGACGAGGCCATCGCCCAGGTGGGACGGGCCGTCGAGCTGGATCCGTTGTCGCTCCCGCTCCAGGCGAACCGGGCCCTGCTCTATTATTTCGCAGGGCGGTACGAAGAGGCCGACACGCAGCTCCGCAATGTGCTGGAGCGTGATTCCACGGACGTGCTGGCGCAGTGGGGACGTGCGCTGGTGGCCGAACAGCAGGGGAAGCTCGATCAGACGATCGCGATTCTGACCGCGGTCAGCGGCAGCAGCCTCATGCGGCAGTCGTCGCTCGGTCATGCCTATGCCGTTGCCGGGAAACCGGCTGCGGCGCGGAAGATCCTGGCGACGCTCGGCGCCGAGGCAGAGCACCGCTATGTCCCCTCCTATTGGTTTGCGCTGGTGCACGCCGGCCTCGGCGAGCGCGACCAGGCGCTGCGTTATCTCGAGCGCGCCTATGAGGAACGCTCGACCGTCCTGGCGTATCTCCAGATCGATCCGCGGCTCGCCCCGCTTCGGGACCAGCCGCGATTCATTGCTCTCGTCCACCGACTCGGTGGTGACTGAGGGTCACGACCGCGGATAACTCCTCTCCTCGAGCTCCGACATGCCACTGGTACGCATCGCCCTGCCTCGACACCGCGCTCAACAATCCGCCACCGTCGGCGATTGCGTCCACCGAGCCATGGTGGAGGCCATCGCCGTTCCGGCTCAGGATCGCTTTCAGGTCGTCACGGAACACCCTCCCACCGAGCTGATCTACGATCCATCCTATCTCGGCATCGAGCGGAGCAAGGACTTCCTGGCGATTCAGATCACCTTGAATGCCGGCCGGTCAGTCGATCAGAAGCGCGCCCTCTACGCGCGTATCGCCGACCTGCTGGCCCAGGAGGCCGGTTTCCGGAAGGAAGACGTCATGATCTCGCTGGTGGAGGTGCCGAAGGAGAACTGGTCCTTCGGCAACGGGATCGCGCAGTACGCATGATGCTGCGAAAAAACTCCATGAGAGTCCTCCGTCTCGTTCTCGTCCTGACGGCGGCATGCCTCGCTCTCCCCTCGACTGCCGTCACCCAGTCCAGCGACGCCGCCTGGGGACACTACGGGGGAGACGCGGGCGGCATGCGGTATTCCGCTGCCGCGCAGATCGACCGCACTAACGTCACTCGCCTCCAGGTGGCGTGGACATACCGCACCGGCGCGCTCGACCCGAAGACGGAGCTCGTTCGCAAGGCGGCCTTCGAGGCGACGCCGATCCTGGTCGAGGGGCGGCTCGTCCTCAGCACGCCATACGACCACGTGATCGCGCTCGATCCGGCGAGCGGCAGCAAGCTCTGGGAATACGATCCCGGTCTGGACCTCACCCGCGACTACTCCGAAGTCACCTCGCGCGGCGTCTCGGCGTGGGTGGATGCGAAGGCGAGGGCGGGACAGCGATGTCGGCTCCGGATCTTCATCGGCACGCTGGATGGGCGCCTGATCGCGCTCGACGGCGAGAACGGAACGCCCTGCGCCGGCTTCGGCGCGGGCGGCGCCGTCGATCTCAACTGCGGTGCCGCGACCCGGACGGAGTGGACCGGCGGCTATCAGGTGACGTCGGCCCCGGCTATCGCGGGCGATCTGGTGATCACCGGCTCGTCGATCGCCGACAACTGGAGGGTGGACACGGGCCGGGGGATCGTGCGGGCCTTCGACGCGCGAACCGGCAAGCTGCGGTGGACCTGGGACCCGGTTCCGTGGGCCGAGCACACGAAACCGAGGACCGGGGCGGGAAACGCCTGGTCCGCATTCTCCGTGGATTCGGCGCATGGTCTTGTGTTCATCCCGACCAGCAGTCCCGCACCCGACTACTACGGCGGCATCCGGAAGGGCGACGATAGGTGGGCTAACTCGGTCGTTGCGCTGAGGGCCTCGACGGGCGCGTTCGTCTGGGGATTCCAGGTGGTGCACCACGACCTGTGGGACTACGACGTGGCGGCGCAGCCAACGCTCATCGACTGGAAGGACGGCACACCAGCGGTCGTCGTGAACACCAAGATGGGGCGCGTCTTCGTTCTCGACCGGATCAGTGGAAGGCCGCTGTTGCCCGTGGAAGAGCGCCCGGTTCCCAGGTCCGACGTCCCGGGCGAGGAGAGCTGGCCGACCCAACCGTTCTCGACCATATCGCTCGTACCGGAGTCTCTCGGGCCGCGTGACGTGTGGGGACTTTCACCGGAGGACGTGAAGTGGTGCGTGGACAAGATCAGCGGCTCACGCTCCGAGGGGATCTTCACGCCGCCGAGCCTCAAGGGATCGGTCGTGGCACCGGGAAACGTCGGGGGAGTAAACTGGGGCAGCGCGGCGTACGATCCGAAGCGGCATCTCATGTTCGCGAACACCAACCGGCTGGTGGCATGGGTGAAGCTGATTCCGCGAGACAGCTATCCGGCCGAGACGAAGAAGGATCAGGAGAACCGGATCTATGGAGAGTTCGGGGATCAGGAGCCCGCGCCCTACGGCATGTATCGAACCTTTCTCATCTCGCCGGGTAAGACGCCATGCAACCGGCCGCCCTGGGGAGCGACCGTCGCCGTGGACCTGTTCAGCGGCAGGAAGGTGTGGGAGGCGACGCTGGGGACGATGGTGCCGGGCCAGGAGACGGGCTCCATCAATCTGGGTGGTCCCATGGTGACAGCGGGCGGCCTGGTCTTCACGTCGGCGACGATCGATCCCGTGCTCAGGGCCTTCGACTCGGAGACCGGGAAGGAGCTCTGGCGCCATGATCTGCCGGCCGGGGGGCAGGCGACGCCGATGACGTATACAATGAAGGGGAAGCAGTACGTGATCATCGCGGCGGGCGGGCACGGAAAGCTCGGCAGCAAACAAGGAGACTACGTGGTGGCTTTCGCATTGCCCTGAATCCGATTCGACATGGAGGTAATGATGAGAACGAGACTCTGGATTGCCCTGGGGCTGCTGGCACTCGTACCGGGCGGTCGAGCCGAGGCGCAGGGTAAGTTCGTCGGCAAGATGACCTGCGCGAAGCCGGATCAGAACCACGTCGCCCCGGTCGGCGACAGTCCCGATCACGTGATCATGTTGATTACCCAGAAATGCACCTGGAGCCAGGGCGACATCAACGGCGACAAGCTCAAGGACGAGTCCGACACGTTCACCTCGGACGCGTCGGGCAACGAGTCGCATGACCGGGGCTATGGCGTGGGGACGCTGGCCAGCGGCGACAAGTACTTCGTCGAGTTCAAGGGCACGACCGCGCTCAAGGATCAGAAGCCGGTCAGCGGCGAGTGCAAGTGGAAGTTCACCGGTGGCACCGGCAAGGCGAAGGGCATCGACGGGAAGGGGACCTGCAAGGGCACGTTCACGCCCGACGGCGGGTCCTCCTTCGAGATGGAGGGCGAGTACAAGACGAAGTGACCCTCGGCGGGAGCGGGCCCAGGGCAGGCGATCCGGCCGCCCTCACGAGCGGCCGGATGTCCTGGAAGCGTTACCGCGGGCGATAGGTCGCGTCGAGCAGCTTATGCCACGTCGTTCCGCCGTCGCGGGTCACCTCCCACCGCTGGCGGAACCGTCCGCCGCTGAGCTGTTGCCACGTCACCCGCACGTCCTTGGCTTCTGCGCCGCCCGCCGGAATCTTCCCCTTGAGCACCATCTGTCCGTTCTCTTGAAGTCCCGTGAGAAATACCCGCACCCCACGATTGTCCACGAAGGTCCTGTACCACTGACCCGACCGCCGCCGCGCGTTGCTGAAGACCCGCGCCTCGTAGCCGTGCGCCCCCGTGATCTTCTCTTCAACGAGACACCCGCTCAGGTCGGTCGCGATGCTGCTACGCAGATCGTCGCTTCCGCCGGCCAGCGGCCCGTCGAGATCGACCTTCCACTTGCCAAGCGTGAAGTCGAACTGACGCGGCGCCGGGAACGCCGGGTCCTGACAGAGGGTCGTCGGGATCTCCGAATCGAACGTGACCTGGGCTCGCTTGTGATAGCGCCCGTCGAATTGCACGGCGTACGGAGCGCCGTCGGTCGAGAACTGCCAGAACTGATGGACTCCACCCGATGACGTCGGGGTCCACTCGATGTGATCGTGCACCGTGCCGCCCGTCGCCGACGGCCGGTCGCCTTCGAGGAGCATGCCGGTCGTGGTCGGTTTACCGGCGAGATCGAGCACAAGCGACGTATGATCAGACCAATGCTGGTACCACTTGCCGGTAGACTGATCGAACGTGTTCATGCTGCGTCCGACGAAGCCGCCGCCGGCGTAGTTCTCGAACACGGCGCAGCCGCCGAGCTCGCTGGTGATGATGTCGTCACCGCCATCCGCCGCCTGACCCGAGGCGAAATCCACGATCTCCCACTTGCCGAGCCAGAAGTCGAAGCGGCGGTACCCCTGTTCCTTGCACGCGTGGCCTGGCGCGGGCGACGAGCGTCCGAGGTTGAAGGGCGCGACCGCCAAGTTGGCCATGGCATCGGTCTCCACGGTCGGCCCTGTGGTGTCGGCCGGCTGCGGGGCGTCACCCTGACAGGCCGCGAGCATGGTGAGCGTGACGGCGGGCAGGAGCGCGCCGGCCAATGAAAGACCCTGCATGGAGCCTCCTCGCCGCGATGCGGCGATGAAAAATGGAAGCCGCTGACGTCGCGGCATTCCGGAGACTCCCCTAGCAGCAGCCTTCTCACCCGTCGAGGACGAGCCGCGATGTCATCAGGACGAGGCGTTTGCTGATCTTCTCCATGCGGTTCGTCCCGCCCCCTGTGCGGCTCGTCCCGCTCGCATTGCGGCCGGAAGCGGCCGTCTCGCATACTTGGGCATGATGGCCCTACGGAAGAGAGAATTGGCGCGAGCGTACGGTTTTGCCGCCCTCGTGTTTGTTCTATTGGCGGTTCTGCGGACCGCGCTCCGTGTCACCGCTCTTCCCCGGCCGCCCGTCGCGATGGCGTTCGCGCTCGCCCAAGCCGTACTGCTCGCCGTGCCTTGGATCCTGTTCACACCTCCGGTCCTCGAGTTGGTCGGGCGCATGACGTGGACGCCAGGGCGTCGCGCCCGCACCCTCGCGGGTCATCTGGGCCTCGCCCTCCTCATCTCGCTCATCGATGGCGCCTGGAGCTGGTTCGCGACGGGGTTGATCGGACAGCCGCGCCCGGCGTCTCAGCTTCTCTGGTATCTGGGGCGCGTCGATCAGACGCTCTTCCTTTATACGTTCGTCGCGGCAGTGAGCGTCGCGCGCCGGCGGCTGCGTGATCTCGATGCCGTCACGCTCCGGGGCGCCCATCTCGAGACTCGCCTGCTGGATGCGCGCCTGCACGTGCTGTCGCTGCAGCTCCATCCCCACTTCCTGTTCAACACACTGAACGCCGTGAGCGAGCTGGTGCACCGCGACGCAAACGCCGCGGCGGGGCTGGCACGACGTCTCCGAAGTCTGCTCGACCGGAGCCTGGCGGAGAGCACCGCGCAGGAGGTTCCGCTCCACGAGGAGTTGGGGCTCCTCGAGGCCTACGCCGACATCCAGCGCCTTCGCTTCCAGGGCTCGCTCACGGTGACGATCGCGGTAGACCCGGAGGCGATGGATGCGGCCGTCCCTCGTCTCATGCTCCAGCCGCTGGTCGAGAACGCCATCCGCCACGGCACCTCTCGACGGGCCGCGCCGGGCCGAGTCGCCGTGCGCGCGCGATGCACGGAGGACACGCTCGTGCTGGAGGTGGAGGACGATGGCCGAGCGCTGCCGGCGGGCGCCCTGCGCGAGGGCCTCGGCCTCGGCAACACCCGGGCGAGGCTCCGCGAGCTCCATGGAACCGGTGCGAGACTCGAGCTGCGCGGCGTCTCTTCGGGAACACTCGCACGAATCGAGCTGCCGCTTCGCCATGTAGCGGCTTTCTCCCACAACGAGCCCGAGGGCTCGACAGGTGAGATGGATGACGCGGCCGTGAAAACGCCGGGGCCACTTCGGTGGGGAACGCTGGCCGTGGCCGTCTCGGCCGGATGGATCGCGGCGGCGCTGGTGGGGACGCACGAGGACCTCATCGCCGGGTGGATCACGCGGGACTCCACGCCGTTTCTCGAGCTGCTCCGCCCCCGGATCGGCGAGGCGCTGCTCTGGATTCCGCTTACGGCGCTCGTCCTGCGGTATGCCGCAGGCCTTGCTCGGCGAGAGGTGTCGGGTGCCCGGCTGGTCGCCGCTCACATGGCCGGCGCTCTCGTCGCGCTCGGGCTTCATCTGCTCGCGGTCCGGCTCTGGGTCACCCCGGCGATGGATGGAAACTACGCGGCGGGTTGTCTGATCTACGACCTGTGCGCGTACGTCGCGCTCGCGGGCGGCGCGCACGCGTGGACGGTGGGACGCCTGGTCGCCGAGCGTGCGCTCGAGGCCGCTCGGCTGGAGCGAGACCTCAGCGCGGCGCAGCTCGACACGCTTCGCTGGCGGCTCGATCCCGTCTTCGTCGGGGACACGCTGGAGACCATCGCGGTGCTGGCCGCCGCCGAGCCGGGCCGGGCCGATGAGCTCACGGGCCGGCTGGGTGAAGAGCTTCGGGTGATGCTGGCGGGTGCCCCGGCATGAGTGCGGGTCTGCGCGTGCTGATCGCCGATGATGAAACGCTCGCGCGTCAGCGGTTGCGGCGCCTGCTCCGCCGCGAGCCGGAGGTCGAGGTCGTGGCGGAGTGCGCAGACGGCCTCGCGACGGTGTCCGGTCTCATGGCCCACGCACCGGACCTGCTCTTCCTCGATGTGCAGATGCCGGAGCTCGACGGGTTCGCGGTTCTTCAGAGAATTCCCGCCGATTATCTCCCGGTGACGATCTTCGTGACGGCTTACGACCAGTACGCGCTCCGCGCGTTCGAGGCGCAGGCGCTGGACTATCTCCTCAAGCCGTATACGGAGGCGCGGTTCCGGGCGGCGTTCGAGCGGGCCCGGAGCGCCGTGCTCGGCCCCGGGCCCGGCGAGCGTGCTCGTCTCCTGTCGCTGCTGGAGCAGATCTGGCTGGAGCAGCGCGATCTCCGCGCGGCGGTATCGTCGGCGGAGTCACCGCCGGCCGACCGGTTGCTGGTGCGGGAAGACGGACGGGTGCGGGTCGTCGCGGCGTCGGAAGTGGACTGGATCGAGGCGGCCCGCAACACGGTGCGGCTGCATTTGGGTGCGGACGTGCATGTCCTCCGGGAGCCCCTGTCGACGCTCGAGGGCCGGCTCGATCCCGCGCGTTTCGCCCGCATTCATCGGTCCACCGTCGTCAATCTCGAGCGGGTGACGGAGATCCTGCCGTGGTTCTCGGGCGACGGAATGGTGGTGCTGCGCTCCGGCGAGCGGTTGCGTGTGAGTCGGAGCTATCGCGAGCGGTTCGAGACCCGGCTCGGGCGCAGCCGGACCCACGGCTAGGGAGTTGTCGCATGTCCATGAGCCATGTCGCACGAATCACTTTTCTGAGGTTTGGAGCCGTCCTCATGCTCTCCGCATGTGGTGGCGGCGAGCGCCAGGCGCCGACCACCGATGACCTCGTCATCGAAAAGGCGCCCGACAACAGCGGGGACAAGCAGGTGGGGATCGCGGGCAGGCCTCTCGAGCAGGATTTCCGCGCGCGGGTGACTCGTGACGGGACTCCCGTATCTGGGGTGACCGTGTACTGGACCACCATGCAAGGCTCGATGAACCCCGTCAGCGACGTCACCGACGCCAATGGGATCACGGCATCACGCTGGACCACCACGTTCTTCTATGGCGAGCAGGAGGCCTTCGCCAGTCTGCAACCGGTGACCGGTCCCAGAGTCCCGGGCTCAGTTCTTCCCGGCATGATCATGTTCACGGCCATCGGCGCGCCCGATCCGGCCGGCCCGAACACGGTGCACGTCCTGAGCGACGGCGGGAACCGGTTCGAGCCCGCGAGCATCACCGTGCGGGTCGGCGACACGGTCAACTGGGTCTGGCCGGTCGGCAGCCCCGCGCACAATATCGTGCCGGACGACGGCAACTCGCCTCCGACTTCCGGCGCGCCTAAAGGCTTCCCCAAGTTTCTCAGCTTCCGGTTCATGACTTCTGGTGTCTTTCATTATCACTGTGCGGTGCATGGCGGCCCTGGCGGGGTCGGGATGTCCGGCACGGTGACGGTCCTCTCACAGCCCACCGACTAGTCGTTTCTCACCTTGCAAGACCCTTCGGCGCGGCACACATTCGCCGGAGTGGCTGGCTATCCTCCCCTGCAAGGAGACTCACATGCTTTGCTCTGTCCGATTGGGTCTCGCGACCCTGCTGGTCGGCGTCGTCGCCTGCCAGTCCCCACCGAAGACCGAGACCTCTGCGATGGGCGGCGAGTCCGCGGCTGCTCCCTCTGCCTTGTCGCCCGAGGACGAGGCTGCCATCCGAGCGGTCGACGCGGAATGGTCCAAGGGGGCTACGGCCGGGGACGGAAAGGCCGTCGCTGCCTTGTATGCGGATGACGCGACGCTGCTGCCACCGGGTGAGCCGACCAAACAGGGTGAGGCGGCCAAGAAATACTGGGCCGATTACTTCAACGCCTACGCCGGGCCGACCGAGCTCTCGACCTCGGCCGTCGAGGCGCGAGGTGACCTGGCCGTCGCGGTGGGGACGTACAGCATGACCATGACCGAGAAGAAGGCGGGCGCCAAGCCGCTGCCTACCGAGAAGGGGAAGTACGTGGAGGTTCTCAAGAAGCAACCCGATGGGTCGTGGAAGCTGATCTACGACATCTGGAACCTGAACGCGCCGGCGGGCCAGTAGGTCCTCTTGAGACTCGTCGCGATCAGTGTGGGGAGGCCTCAGGAGGTGGTGTGGCGGGGACGTAGCATCCGAACGTCCATCTTCAAGACGCCGGTATCACGCCGGGTCCACGTCGCCCGTATCAATATCGAAGGCGACGAGCAGTCGGATCTGGCCGTCCATGGCGGCCCGGAGAAGGCCGTGTACGCGTACCCGTCAGAGCACTATCCCTTTTGGCAGCGCGAACTGCCCGATGCGGAGTGGCCCTGGGGTGCGTTCGGGGAGAATTTCACGACCGAGGGCCTGCTCGAAGATGAGGTCTGGATCGGCGACCGGTACCGTGTCGGGACTGCGGAGCTCGTGGTCACGCAGCCGCGCATGCCCTGCTACAAACTGGCAGTCCGTTTTGGGCGCCCCGACATGGTGAAGCGGTTTCTTCAAAGCGGGCGTAGCGGGTTCTATCTGGCTGTCGACAAGGAGGGCGAGGTGGGCCCTGGGGATGCCATCGAGCGCCTCACGCGCGACGAGAGGCGACTAACGATCGCGGATGTGGTCGCCTTGTACTCGACGGATGCCGGGAATCAACCTCTGCTGGAGCGTGCGAGCGACCATCCTTCGCTTCCCGCATCATGGCGTGAATACTTCCGGAAACGCCTCTGGGAACCCGATGGGTGACTGAGAGATCGCCTCCAGCAGCGAGGCCAACTGTGCCAGAAACCCTGGCTTCGGAGACTCGATGACAGGTCCCGGTTCAACCGGCAATGTGATCGCCGCACTCGCGAGCTTCTTCATCCCCGGTCTTGGACAATTGCTGCAGGGACGATTGGGAATGGCATTCGTCCAGTTCGTCCTGGCGGCCCTCCTGTGGCTGATCTGGATGGGCTGGATCATCCATCTCTGGTCGATCCTGGACGCTGCGCTCTGGAAACCAAAGGTCTAGGTATCGAGAAGAAGCATGCCTGAACCAGAGTTACTGATCGAGACCGATCCTGCGCCCGAGCAGGTCCAGTACCTGGAGGACCGTCTCTACGAGTTCAACTCCAGCGTGACGCGGATAACGGACGGCGAGGGCCTGGCGATCTTTGTGAGAGACGACGAAGACCGGATCGTCGCCGGGATTTGCGGGAATACCTGGGGCGGTTGCTGCGAGATCCGGCAGTTCTGGGTCGAAACGTCGCGACGGGGACGGGGCCTGGGGACGAAACTACTCGGCGCAGCCGAGCAGGAGGCTCGCCGACGCGGCTGCACGCAGATCTTTCTCGCAACGTTCACCTTCCAGGCTCCAGCCTTTTACTCGAAGCGCGGGTTCGAGACTCTGGCTACGATCGACGACTACCCACGTGGTCACCAGAATCTCCTGCTGGGGAAGCACCTTGGCGAGGCAGGTCGTTAGCCGGCATCGCCCTCGGAGGACACATTCAGCGAGCCCCAGATTCGCCGGGCGTGGTAGTATTCCCGCCGCTTCTCTTTGGCGGCGCGCTTGGTCTTGGGCTGCTGCTCCACTGGATGCGGCCGGTTCATCCGCTACCACTGCTGCCTGCTCGCCTGGTCGGCGTCGCGCTCCTTGTCGTAAGCGGCCTGCTGGCTCGGTCGGCGGAGGCAGTCATGAAACGCGCCGGTACCAACATCCGCCCCGATCAGCCGACCCTGGCCATCGTCTCCGATGGGCCGTTCCGCTACACTCGGAACCCACTCTATATCGCAATCACCGGACTCTATCTGAGCGTTACGCTGCTCGTTGATGCCCTCTGGCCTCTCCTCCTGCTCGTTCCGGTGTTGGCCGTGCTTCAGTGGGGCATCGTTGCTCGAGAGGAGAAGTATTTGGAGGCGAAGTTCGGGGAGCCGTATCGCGCCTACAAGTCGCGCGTCCGGCGCTGGGTCTGAGCGCCATTCGCCATTCCATGCCGGGGTGATCAAGTGCCAAGCGAGGAGAATCTCGTGAGCAGAACGGAGTCGTTAACGGCGCTTGCTTCACTGTTGGCGGCGGCCCGCTTCCAGCGGGTGCCACTCGTCCGCACGGGTGTGGGCCATTTCGAGGCAGCAGGAACGCTGAATGGAACCCCCATCCGCGTCCTGATCGACACCGGGGCGGCAAGCACGGTCCTCAGCCTGAACCTGGTCCGGCGCCTCGGGCTGGAGCTGGTGCCTCTCGGGCCAACAGGTGGTGGGGCAGGCGGGGCAAATCTGGAGGTCTTCGAGGTGCGTGGCGCCGAGCTCCGTCTGGGGGAAGTCGTGCCTCGCCCCGAAATGCTCGTGGCCATGGACCTGAGCCACGCAGATGCGGCGCTGGCGCAACAGGGCGCGGGGCCTGTGGAGGCGATCCTGGGCGTGGACGTCTACGAAGCTCAAGCCGCCGTGATCGACTACGGGAGCGCCTCGCTCTTCTTGCAGGAAGCGGTGCAACCACGCGGCGGAGCAGACTGACGGAGACGGCCGTGAGGCTTTCACGCCTGATTTCGAGTGCCTTGCGCATTGCCAGCCGGTCCATTGTGGTCGGAGGGACGTTGCTGGCTGCGTGCGGAACGGACAACACAGGGCCCACGCCGTCGCTTGTCGGCACATGGGATCTCGTCGGGTTTACCGACATGGGAATAGCCGCGGCCACGACCGGGACCTGGATCTTTCGAAGCGATGGCACGCTGAGCGTCGACGGAACAATCACGTTTCCAGGCGAGCCGACCGAGGCGCTGATTGCGGATGGTACCTATGTCCAGAGTGGAAGCAGCGTGACGCTGACGATCGGTACCCAGAGCGGCCGCTGGACGATGGTCGAAAGTGGAAATGATCTCACCCTGACCGAGGATGAGCCGCCGCCGGCGAACACGATCGTGCTACGGCGCCAGCCGTAGTGAGGAGGCCCAATCGCATGACGAAAGGGCCCGTGTCCGCTGCCACAAGGCTCACGGGGATCGCTCCCCAGTTTCTCGTGGACGTGAACCGACGGCGTGACACTGCTGTGAGCCGGCTTCGGAACTAGTCTCGGAAACCCTGGACGCACCCCCGCCGTAGGCAGTCTCAGAGACTACCTTGCTCGATCGCGACTCCTGCCCCAGCTGCTCACACCTCTAAAGGACATGTAGATGAGGCGGTCACCGCTCCTCGTTCTATTCTTCCTTGCTTGCAACGCTGCAACGCCACCCGAGCGCTACGGTTTTGTGACCCTGCTCGGCAACGACACGGTCTCGGTCGAACGGGTGTCGCGTTCTCCCACGCGCCTTGTTACCGACGGCGTGGATCGCTGGCCGTTCGTGCGACGGCGTCACACCGAGTTCGAGCTGGCCGCCGACGGCAGGATCCGGCGCATGGTCATGGACGTTCGAACCCCGAACGGCCGGTCGCCCAGAGAACGCGGACGCCGGATCACGGCTGACTTCTCGGGCGATCGGGTGACCATCTCGGTTCGCGACAGCAGCGGCGTGCGGGACACCTCGTTCCGCACCGGTGGAGCGATCACGGTCCCGCACGTGTCCATGATGTACAGCGTCATCGAACTGGAGATCGCGGCCGCGCTCCGCAGCGCTGCCGCCAGCGGACTCCCGCCGGGGGACAGCGTCCTGTTTCGCCAGTTCTATCCGGATCGGGACGTCGGACCGAGCTTCACCCTGCACCGGGGGTTCGTGATCCCGCGGGCTGGCGGCAAGGTGGAGCTACGGCACGACTGGTTGGCTGGGACCGGTGACGTGACGGTCGACAGCAGCGGGCGGCTGTTGACCTATTCGGGGATGCGGACCACCTACAAGGTTGCCGTCGAGCGGACGACGACCCTGCCGGACGTCGAGGCGATCGGGGATCGTCTCGCGGCCGCGGAACGACGCACCGGCCCCTCGCAGCTCAGCGTGCGGGATACCGCGCGCGCCTCCATCGGCGACGTTACCTTCTCGGTGGACTACGGTCGTCCCCTGGCGCGCGGGCGGACCCTGCTGGGCAACGTGATCGGCTATGACAGGGTCTGGCGCACGGGAGCGAATGCCGCGACACAGTTCGCCACCTCGGCGCCGATCACCCTCGCGGGGTTGTCGCTGCCGGCGGGCACGTACACGTTGTGGACCGTCCCACGCGTCGGACGTGTCGACCTCATCGTGAATCGACAAACCGGGCAGTGGGGAACGGAATACAGCCGAGCCCGGGATCTGGGGACCGGACCGATGACATCGGACAGTGCCGGCCCACCGGTGGAGAAATTCACTATCTCGATCGAGCCGACCGACGCCAGGCACGGCACACTCGCGATGGCGTGGGGAACGTTTCGATGGACGGCGCCCATCGTGGTGCAATAGCCGGAGAGGTCCGGTGCTCGACGCCATTCGCCGCTTCGTCAGTGACCACCTCGTCGGAGGCGCGCCTTCGACCGGGCGACCACACGCGTCGAGTGGGCCTGCCCAGGTTCAGCTGGCTGCGTGCGCCCTCCTTCTCGAATTGGCCCACGCCGATGGCGAGTTCACCGCGCCTGAGCGGGAACACATAGAACGCACCCTGGTGCGGCACTTCGGCCTCGACGAGGCGACGAGCGTCGAGCTGCTGCGGCTCGCCGAGGCGGAACGGGCCCAGTCGTTGGATCACTTCCAGTTCACTCGTCTCATCGCTGAGCAGTACGACCTCGGGCAGAAGATGGTGCTTGCGGAGGTGATGTGGGGAGTCATTCTCGCGGATGGCCATCTCAGTGATCACGAGACACATCTGGTGCGCAAACTTGCGAGTCTGATGCAGCTCGAGCCGGCCTACCTGGCTCAGGCGCGTCGGGCCGCTGCCGGAGAGGAGTAGGTCGTGAGCGACTGGCTTCTCAATCTTCCGGTCCTGTGGATGGGTGTCGCGATCCTCGGGGCCATCTACATCGCCACGGCAGGGCTCTGCTGGCTCGTCACCGCGCTCGCGGTCGGCGAGCGGGCACGCGCATTCAAGGCGATCTCGCCCGGCGTCCTCCCTCCGCTCTCCATCATCTTTGCCCTCCTTGTCGGATTCCTCGCGGCGCAAGTCTGGAGCGACGCCGATCGGGCGGGCGCCTCCGTCAACCGGGAAGCGAGCTCGCTGCGCGCCGTCGTTCTCCTCGCCGGCGAGTTTCCGGGTGAGCCCGAGTCGCACCTGCGCGACCTCATCCGACGCTACATCCAGGAGGCGGTCACCCAGGAGTGGCCGGCCATGGCGCGGCGAAACGCCACGCTGACGATTGCCCCCGCGCTGCTGGTCGAAACACTGCGGCTGGCGCTCTCTCTCAACCCTGGCGGCCCGGGCCAGGTGGCCGCCCAACGCGAGATCGTCACATCCCTGGAGAATGCGTTGGACGCGCGCCGGCAGCGGATCATTCTCAGTCGCTCGTCCATCAACTGGGTCAAGTGGACCGTACTGCTTCTGCAGGCGGGCCTGACGTTGCTCACCATTGCCATGGTCCACAGCGACAATCGCGCCGCCAACCGCATCATCATGATGATCTTCGCGACAGGCGTCGGCGTTGCGGTCGTGCTGATTGCAGCGCACAGCCGCCCGTTCACCGGGGAGATCTCCGTGCCTCCGACCATGCTGCTCCAGGTGATGCCGGAGGCCGGAGCCGCGGCGACGAGCCGTTGAGGTCATGATACTCGAAGCACGGCACATCTTCGGCGCAACCCTTGTCGGCCTCGGCGCGACCCTCGTCCTCGACCTCTGGGCGTTGCTCCTGAGGCGCGGCTTCAACATTTCGTCGCTCAACTACTGTCTACTCGGGCGCTGGCTGCTTCACATGCCGGACGGAAGGATCGTGCATGAGAGTATCGCCGCCGCTCAGCGGAAGCGGCATGAATGCCCACTGGGCTGGATAGCTCATTACCTCATCGGTACCGGGTTCGCGCTCATGTTCGTCCTGCTGACCTCCGGCGCCTGGCTCGAACGCCCCACTCTGCTGCCTGCCGTGAGTTTCGGTCTTGCGACGACGCTGGTGCCCTTTCTTGTCATGCAGCCATCGTTCGGCCTCGGTATTGCCGCATCGAAGACACCGAATCCCACTCAGGCCAGACTGAAAAGCCTGATGACTCACACCGTGTTTGGGGTCGGCCTGTACATCTGGGCCTCTCTCTTGAGCCGTCTCCTGTTTTCCGACTAGAAGGAAATCTTCTATGGCCGAGATCAATGATTGCGTGCCCGGACGTCGAGCCCGAGTGGTGCGGACGGGTGTCGCGCGCGTGATGGGTAAGACGGGGATCATCGTCGAGGTGTCGCGGATTCGTCGTCCCACGACCGGACCACTGGTCGATCGGGTCACGGTCGACGTGCCTGGCCATGGTGAGATCGGCGTGAGCCCCGGCGACATCGAGGTCCTGCCCGACTAAGTCCATGACTGAGGCTCCTCTCGAACTCCTGCGCCGCCTTACCAATGGCGTCTACGTCGTCGGCGTGGCTCACGCCGATCGACGGAATGCCTTCACGGCGGCCTGGATCACCCAAGTCAGTTTCGATCCTCTATTGCTCGCGCTCAGCATCAGCCCCGCTCATGCCTCCTACCCTCTTTTGTGCTCTGCGGGGGTCTTCGCCGTGAGCGTTCTCCGGCGGGGGCAGCTGGAGATCGCCCGCCATTTCGGGACTCAGACCGGACGGACGGTGGACAAGCTGGCCGGTCAGCGATGGCAGGCGGCGCTCGGGGGAGCACCGGTCCTTCTCGATGCCGCCGCGTATCTCGAATGCCGTGTCACCAGCCGCCATGCCGAAGGGGATCACGATCTTGTCGTGGCACAGGTCGTCGGGGGACGGGTGCTCGACTCCGGGGCGGCGCCAATGACGTATGGCGAAACCGGGAGTCTCGATGGGAGCGCCGAGTTGTACCCCGCGACTTTCTGAGGCGGTCGGAGGTCGCCGCTCTAGCAGGGGCCGCCACCGGGCGAAATTTTCGTTGTGTCGGTCGGCGCGGGCGTGGCAGGGTCCGCAGGCAGATCGCTGCTTGCGGCATGAGCATGGGCCGTCATCGCGTTGAGCCGTGGCGGTGAGAGCGATATGCCGGGGATGGTCGCGAGCGCGGCTGCGGGAATGTCCCGAGCATCCCGGCCGAACAGCCGGTCGTACACGGTCAGTGCGGTGAGCAGGGTACCGGCAGGAGCGGGATGGTAGCCGTCGGCGCCGTAGAGTGGAAGCGCTGGATCGGCGTCCAGTGCGGCTTTCCACGCGAGGCCAATCGGTATCACGACACCACCGACCGCCCGCGCCGCCGCGGTCGCCGACTCGCCGGCGAAATCGAGAGATTGGGGAAACGCCTGGCGGGCCCATGGCAGGAACAGCGCCGGCCGTCCCCCGGCGGCGCGGATACTCGGCGCGAGACGCATCGCCGCGATGATGAGCGTGTCCCGGCAGATGCCGGCCGGGGTAGGCCCTTGCTGCAGCACTACGAACGCCCAATCACGCTCATGGATCTTCGCGAAGGCATCCGAGGTTCCGCCGGTATGGTCGATGACGGCCATGTTCGGTCCGGCTACCATCCCCACCCGAACGGAGTCGCCCACCACTTCAGCGATCCTCGCGACCATCGCGGGCAGATCGTTGGTATAGGTCAGGCTGTTCCCTATGAATAGAACCGAATGGTTGGTGACCCCATCCGGCGAGGTGACCTGGGAGCAGGCGGGCTCGAGGGAGATGAGCGCCGCGAAGGCGAGCACCCAGACTGGTCTCATGCTTGCTCGCGGGCGGTGGCGGACGAACGGGTGCATGGCTACTTAGACGGCGATAACGAGACCGGCTGCACATGGACGATGCCGTGCCGGGCGCGCGCCCACATCTCGCCGCCTCTCTCAGGTGCTCGCGATCGCCTTCCAATGCTTGAGCCGCTCCGAGATCAACTGACCGCGTTGCTGATCGTCCGTGCCATCCAGGATGCGCATGTCCTCGGGGTCTGCCCTCCAATAGACGCCCGCCGTCCGGACGTTCACTTTCGGGCGCCCGTCCGCCCGAGTCGTGAAGTATCCCGTAGCCCGGTCGGCCGACTCGATCCGGATTTCTCCCGTCCCGTCCAGCTGCGGCGCGTTCAGGTCCCGGGGCCGTTCTCCCTTCCAATAGTAGAAGACGCCCGAAGGATCCTTCCGCTCCCTCGATGCCTCGCACCAGTATCTCGCTGACAAGCTGCCGTCCTCCTGCCAGGAGCGGCCCACGACCTCGAGCCCACCGTCGCGGTCGCGGGAGATTTGCAGGAGACTCACCGCGGACGGCTCCTGTGGGCCGCGTTCGGTTAGCGAGAACTGCCACCATAGCCCCTCGATGACGGCGGGGTGCCCCTCGTTCTCGATCGCATTCCGAATCTTCTGGTTCATCGCTCGTATCTCGGCAGGCGTCTCGGCCCCATACCGGATACACGTGAGGCCGAGGAGATCGCTCGGCAGCTTCGCGCCGTGTGCATGAAGGATGAAGGTGCGGCGCATGCCCAGGACACCGCCGAACAGACCGGCTTCGAAGACGACATTGTCTCGCGGCGAATCCTGACCGCCTCCCGCGGGGGAGCCGGCCGGGCTGGTGGTCGTCCAATCGTCCCTGGCGAACACGAACGCGGCGAAATCGACTTGATGCGCCAGCTCGACGAGGCGGTCCAGGGTGTTAGTTCCGGGATTGAACGATGTCGTCCAGGGGTCGACGTGCGCGACGTCCTCGAGACCGCGCGTCAGTGCCTGCAGCAGCTTCTGCTGCTGTCCCGACGAGCCAAGAAAGATGCGAGGTTTGTCCATCCGGTCCTCCCCCAAAGCGCCGCGTAGATCGGTCTACATTCTAAACCCCTGGCCGCGACTCTATTTTACAGCCTGCAGCCCATGGCCGCTTTCGTGAAGCCACTTCCGACGGATCTCTGTGCATGCCGCTGACTCCGGCTCATGCAGCCGCCGCATGGCCCTTGAGCCGGCTCATGCAGCATGCAAGCACGGTGATAGGCTTCGCAGCGGTCACCGTGTGGGGATGGCGCTGGATCCGTCGGCAACCAGCGGCCGCGCGTGCCTACCGCAGTGGCGAGGCTCACCGGGCGGCTCGGACCGTCGCGATCCTTCTCGGGGTCGGCGCAGCCGGGGCGTGCCTCAACGGGCTTCGAGGCGCGAGCCGGGGTTTCGCAGCCGTCCCGGGCTACGCGGCGGTCGGGGGCATGGCAGCGCCGGCCGTCGCCCTGCTCGTCTTTGGATTCGCTGTTCGGCAACAACGAATCCCGGAGACAGGATGACGCTCGACACGTTCTCGACGCCGCGACTATCGGCGGAGCGGCTGACGCGGGCTCACCTTCCCGAGGTGCGGCGGATGGACCAGAGCGAAGGGTTCATGGCCCACCTGGGTGGCGTCCGGGACGAAGGGGCGACGATGGCCTATATGGAGCGCAATCTGGCCCATTGGGCGACCCACGGCTTCGGACTCTGGATGCTGCGTGACCCGGCGCATCCTGCGCCCATCGGCCGCGCGGTCGTGCGCCACCTGGAAGTGGAAGGAACAGACGAGGTCGAGATCGGCTACGGGTTCTACCCGGAGTTCTGGGGTCGCGGTCTGGCGACCGAGGTGGCCCGCGCCTGCGTACGGATCGGTCTCACCCGGCTCGGCCTGCCGTCAGTCGTCGCCGTCACGCGACCGGAGCACGGCGCCTCGCAGCGGGTGATGCTGAAGGCGGGGCTCGTGTACGAGCGGGAGATCGTGCACGACGGCCTGCCGCACGTGCTGTTCCGCACGCGTGTCCACCTATCGTGATGACGAGCCGGGGCGTCAATCGTAGCGCCGACCCTGATACTCGATCCACCCGGGCTCGTGCCGCCGCGCCGGGTCATGGTGCGTCCAGTGGATCATGCCGCCGCGCTCGTTCCAGACATATTCGCCTCGGAGCGCCACGGAATCGCCCGGGTGCAGGGGGACCCGCGGGGCGAGATCGCGATTGTGCGCCACGAGAATCGTCAGACCGTCCGCGATGCGCACCAGGAACCGCTGATGGCGCGCGCCCTGTGCATCGTCGGGCAGAAGCCGCGTCACTCGGCCGCGAGCCTCGACCTCGACCTGACTCGCATGAGCCTGGGCGGCTGCGCGCAACGCGGCGTTGGTGGTGGTCGGCGACGGAGACTTATGCCATACTTGCAGGCCGATCACTAGGAGAACAATCAGCAGAGATACGATGCGCGCGAGCAGTCGTGAGTTGGATCGCATGAGGAATTCTATGCCATGGGATACGATTCTCGATACCTGGCGGACCAGCAATCGGGTGACGGTCTTCCTCGTCGAGCAACTGCCGCCTGAATTGTGGGACGCCGTGGTTCCGGGAGCGCCCCGCCGGACGATCCGCATGATCGCGGGCCACCTCCATAACTCGCGCTGCATGTGGATCAAGACCCTCGGCATGGAGCTGGGAGTCACGGTCCCCAAGAGCGTCGACCGGCGGCGGGTCGGGCGGAAGGAGCTGGTACCGGCGCTCGGACGTAGTAGCCGGGGCATCCTCAGGCTCCTCACCCTTGGCTGCGAGCGCGGTGGCATGATTCCGCGGGCGTCCACCTACGTCTGGCGCAACCTCCCTCTCGACGTCGGTCACGTGCTGGGATATTTCGTGGCTCACGAGGGGCATCATCGCGGGCAGATTGTGCTGGTCGCCCGGGCATTGGGCTGTCGGCTCCCATCGGCGGTCACCAGCGGCCTCTGGCAATGGACCAAGCGCGCGGCGGAAGCGAAGTCCGAGAAGCGCTGACGCCTCACCTGCTGGCGCGGTGGCGGTCCCGCCGCTTACTTTCGTCATCCATTCCGACATCCACAACTGAGACCAGGCGCGGACCATCCGACGACACGTCGCCCTACTCGTAGGCGCGGGACTGGCGCTTGGCGCCTGTCTCGACCCCACCCGCGAGAGCGACGAGGAGCTCTCGCGCATCAACGGCAGTCTCACGCACTGCGGCGGGACCTCGACCACACCGACCCTCACGCAGGTATCGACCGACCCGCTCAACAAGGCGACCGGCGCGGCGAGCTGGAACCGGCCGCTTGCGGTTGCCTCGAACGGCGAGCTGTACATGGTCGCGAACGTCACGGTCGGCTCGTCCATGCGTTTCGTCGTCATCAAGCACAACGGGTCCACCGTTCAGTCCGACTATCTCAGGAAGCCGGACGGCTCATACCTGCAGTACGCGGCCGACGACCCCGATAACGAGGGTCACAATCTCCTGTCCATCGCCATCGATGGCGACAGATACATCCACGTCATCGGCGGTTTTCACAACCAGAGCACCAGCCCCTACTACTGGCGCTCGACGTTCAGGACGAGCCAGAGCTTCGTGCGCAAGGGGTTCGCGCCGAAATGGGGCTCGGCCAACATCCCCTCGCCCGTCGGCTACAGCACCATGCACACGTATCCCATCATGGCCGGACTCGGAGGAGACGTCTATCTGGTCATGCGGACGATCAAGAGCCAGGATACCGACAGCCGCGCGATGCCGCTCTGGCGCTGGAACAACGTCACGAACAAATGGTCGGTCGTGGCGGTCGTCGCGGCGCAGACCGGGTACACGGTGTATCCCACCGACATCTGGTCGGACGGGAAGAATCTGCACCTGGCCTATGAATGGATGGATGGACCGGCCGGCGGGGTTCGCCACAAGGCGTCGTACGTGAAATATTCTCCTTCGACGGCCAAGTTCTACAAAGCCAATGGCGCTGCCATCGGTGTGCCGATCACCGTCGCCAGCTCCGACGTGTTCGAAGACCTGAATGCGGGCGAGACCTTGGCGCAGATCTCGGAGCAGGTCGCCTTGTATCCGGGAACGATGGGAGGCAGGGGACGGGTCAATGGTGGAGAGGTCCAGATTCTGCTTCGTCGCCGGGAGGCGCTGAACCAGAGGATCAATCTCAAGCGTTTCCGTTACGCTGGTCGCTGGATCGAAGAAACCGTTGTCGATGCCAACGCTCTTTGGGCCGGCACCGACGCCCATCTCACGAAGATGCTCGGCTTTACCGACGATGGCACGACCACCCGCGTGCTCTTCGGGAAGGCGACCTACTCCACGGGGTACAACCCCTGGGCGAATGGGATCACGAGCATTGACGCCATGGTGAAGGAGAGAGGCGGCGCCTGCAACCCCGGCTGGAGCGATGCCCGCCCGATCGGCACAGGCGCTCCCTTCGCAATCCGCAGTGGCGGGTACGACCAGTTGTATCTGAACGACTTTCCGGGCCAGGTCTTGCGGGTGGCCAGGCTGAACTGACCTCGACGCAGGCCCACGCCCGGAGCGTTCGTGGATGCATCCTTGATGGTGCCAGGGTGTGACACATGACGAGCCGCCGGACCTTTCTTCTCCGCTCCGGGCTCGCCGCGGGCGCGCTCGCCTGGCCCAAGCTGCTGCGCGCGCCATCGAGCACGGTTCCATCTCTCCTCCTCAGCGGACCCGATCTACCGCTCGTTCGGAATGTCGAGCTGCAGCCCTTGCTCGCCCAGGTCCACCGCCTCGTCTCCGCCACCGACTATCTCGGCTCGCCGCTCCCGCCTTCCGACAAGCAGAAGCTGGTCTCGGCAAGCCAACACAATGACCCCGTGCAGACGATCCAGGAGGTGCTCGATCGTCACTGTCTCATCGGCGTGACGATCGATCAAGGATCGGCACCCGTCGCGACGCTCGGGCCCGCCAAGCCGGAACTGGTGCAGAGTGGCTGGCGGCAGTTTCTCGTGAAAGTACACAACGCGGCCGGTGTCACTACCGCGGTGCGGGCAACCAGCGACCAGGCCCGCCCGCTGGCGGGCGCGGAGATAGACGAGCTCGCGCCCCGGTGGCTCGACCTGATGATGTTCGACCGCCAGCCGCTCGCCGAGACCCTGAGCGGCCTGGCCCTCGAGTACCGCATCCTACAGCTCTATAGCCGTGACGCCGGCTGGCGCGCTGCGAGGCTGGCGTTCGAGCTGGTGTCGCCCGAAGGGTCGCCGGCCTCCGGCACGCTCGGCGCCGAGTTGCCGGTCCAGTTCCACTGTCTCCCCGCGCAGTCGGTGCGATGGCAGGTGCGGGATGAGACCGGCCAGCCGACGGTGGCGGCCTTCGTGATTCGCGACGCGCAGGGTCGGATCCACCCCTCGCAAGCCAAGCGTCTCGCACCCGATTTCGCCTTCCACCCACAGGTCTACCGGAGTGATGGCGAGGTGCTCGCGCTGCCCGCCGGCGACTATACCGTGGAGTACTGGCACGGTCCCGAGTCGCGCACGAAGACCCAGGCGCTCTCCGTGGCCGATACCGGCCCGGGCGCATCTGCGCAGGACGCGGCTTTCCAGATGGAACGCTGGATCGACCCGGCCAGGCTCGGCTGGTGGTCCGGCGACCATCACATCCATGCGGCGGGATGCGCCCACTACATGGAGCCGACCGAGGGCGTGCGGCCCGAGGACATGTTCCGCCACACGCTGGGGGAAGACCTGAAGGTGGGAGCGAACCTGACGTGGGGACCGGGCTTCGACTATCAGAAGCGGTTCTTCACCGGGCAGGACGATCGGGTGTCGCAGCCGACCCACCTGCTGCACTACGACGTGGAGGTCTCGGGGTTCGGCTCCGACCGTTCCGGACATCTGGTCCTGCTGCGTCTCAAGGAGCAGATCCCGCCCGGCGGAGATTCCGATCACCACTGGCCGACGCTCGGTCTCAACACGCTGCGCTGGGCCAAGCGACAGGGCGCGGTCTGCGGCCCCGCCCACTCGGGCTGGGGCCTCGGTGTCGACTCGACCGACCTGCCGAACTACATCGTGCCACCGTTCGACAGCATCGGCGCCAACGAATACATCATGGATGTGACGCATGAGGTGCCGGGACCCGATGGCACCCTCGTGCCCGCCGTGGATTTCATGTCCCTGGTCGATACACCGTATGCCAGCGAGCTCAACATCTGGTATCACACGCTCAACATCGGGTACCGGACGCGCGTGGGAGGCGAGACCGATTTCCCCTGCGTGTCGGGCGACCGGGTCGGCATGGGGCGATCCTATGTCAAGCTGGACGGGGCTCTCGAATACGCCGACTGGTGCGAGGGGCTTCGTCGTGGGCGCGCGTACGTGAGCGAAGGGATGAGTCACCTGCTTGAGTTCCGCGTGAACGACGTCGCGGTTGGTGAGCGCGGCAGCGAGCTCCGGCTGGCCAAGGGCGGGGCCGTTCGGGCGAAAGTAAAGGCCGCCGCACTCCTCCCGGCCCAGCCCAATCGCGATCGCGGGCTTCGCCCAGAGTTCTTCTGGGACCTGGAGCGCGCCCGTATCGGCGAGACGCGCACCGTGCCGGTGGAGCTGATCGTCAATGGTGTCCCGGTCGCGAAACAGACGCTCGTGGCCGATGGGGTGATGCGAAGCCTGACCTTCGAGGCGCCGATCGCGCGGAGCAGCTGGGTCGCGCTGCGGATCCTGCCTTCTTCCCACACGAATCCGATCTGGGTCCGGGTGGGCGGGCGGCCGGTGCGAGCGTCGCGCCGGAGCGCGGAGTGGTGCCTCGAGGGCGTGGACCAATGCTGGAGCCAGAAGGAGCAGTTCATCGCTGCCGACGAGCTCGACCAGGCCAGGGCCGACTACGAGCACGCACGACAGACGTATCGGCGGCTCCTGGCCGAGTGCGACGTTGACTGAGGTGGGGATGGAGCTGCCGCTGGTGCGGGACATCGACCCGCGTGCCCTGATGGTCCAGGCTCGGCGCGTGGCCGCGGTCATGGACTCTCTCGGTGCGCCGCTATCTACCGGAGACGCTCATGGTCCGGAAACGAGTGAAGCGATTCAGCGCGGACTCGACCAATACTGTCTCGTCGAGGTGCACATCAATCCGGAGATGCGGGTGAAGGTCGCTCGCGGCCCCGCGCGCGCAGTGCTGACTGGGCAGGCGTGGCGCCCATTTCTGGTGAAGGTGCGCAACGAAGCCGGGACCACGGCGGTGCTGCGCGCGACCCGGGCGAAGGCGCAGGGCTGGCTCGATCTCCTGATGTTCGATGATCCACCCCTGCTCCGCGCGTTGAGCGGCTTGCCGCTCGAGTATAGGATCGTGCGACTCTACAGCCATGATGTCGGACGGCGCGAGGCCAGTCTGGCGTTCGACGTGGGGCAGGGGAGTCAGGACCTGGGGTTCCGCAACGAGGTGCCGGTTCTGTTCGATTGCCGGCCGGCTGACTGATGGCACGCGACGTCAGAATGCGCAGCGCGCTCCGAGCTGCAGGCGCCACCGGGTAGCCTCGTCGTCCCGCAAGTGTCGATCGGGGGGTAGCACAGCATAGGTGCCTCTCCCGTTCCTCGGGTCGTATCCAGTGAGCAGGAGCAGTTGCGGCTGCCCCTGGGTCTGGCCAATCGCCACCGTCCGCTGCACCCCCCAATCGCGATCGAAAAAGTTGAGGGCGTTGAAGAGATCGGCGATCAGCTCCACCGACCTGCCGCCTCCCAATCCGAGAAGCTTCGATACGCGTGCGTTCGCCAACGTCAGCCATTGTCGCCGGCAACTGTTGCGGCGCATGACGTGGCCACGCTGTGCTTCCAGGCACGGCTGGCTCCGAATGAGGCTGTCGAGGGTGGGCCACTCGGTTGGGTCGTCCAGGGTGATGTCGGCGGCATTCTTCGGCAGGTACACAGGATCGTTTCCGAAGAAGAAGTCGAGGCCGTCCCCGTTCGCGTCTCCCGCTACCATATAGGTATAGGGCTGTCCGGAATACCCGTTGAAAAAAAGACCCAGTCGGAATTTGAGAGGAAGATTCGCTGTGGCCCCAACGGTAATCTTGTGCCTCGCCTCGAAATTCGATGTCGTAACGCGGCGGTCGTCGAGTGTGCCGTCGAGCGGGGTGAAATCGAGGTTGCAGTTCACGGTGAAGCAGTTGGCCGACAATTTGTCCCGCGCGTCGGTGTAGGTATAGGCGAGACTCAGCTCTGCCCCATGGTCGAACCGCCTCTGCACCTGCGCCGTTGCGCTGAACGTCCGGTCGCCGCTCGAGTTTCGCATCTCGGCCACCACGCTGTATCGCGAGTCCAGCCGGTTGGGCACGAGCGTTCCGCTTTCGGCATTGAAGGAGCCGTAGAGCAGCCGCCCATCCTCACCGGTCGCGGCGGCGGTCGGTGGCTGGAGGTTGGCGTCGATCACGTCGAACTGATCAACTCCCCGAATGAACAGCAGGTCTACCGTGCCTATCACTCCTCCGGGCAGCGCCACGTCAGTTCCGAGCGACAGTCGGAGATTGCGGGGGAATCGGAAAGTGGGATCGAAGTAGTTGACCTCGAGGATCGACGAAGGGCTCGACAGGCAGGCGGTCGGCTGGAGCGCCGGGTCGACGACGAACGCGGGCACGTCCCCGGCGCCGCTGCACTCGATGCGGAGCAGGTTGATGCCATTGGTCTCGAAGATGTTGCTGAAGTAGAGATAGATCGGCCGCCCGGAGAAGAGTCCCACCCCTCCTCTGATGAAGGTCGTCCCCCGGCGGCCCACGTCGTAGTTGAAGCCGAACCTCGGCGACCAGAGCAGATTGCCGCTCGGCGTAATCGCCGTGTTGACCCTGAGCGGCGACGCGAACAGGGCCGTGTCCTGGGCCGGCGTTGTCGGAAGAAACGGTACGTCGAACCGTAACCCAGCCGTAAGGGTCAGCCCCTCGACCGGCGTCCACTGGTCCTGCAGATAGAGTCCGATCTGCCGCACGCCGAAGGCATCGACCGAGCCCTCCGGCCGGGAGGGTCCCGGGCTGTCACGTGTGTACCGCCGCGGCACCCCTTGCTCCAGCGAGTCGAGGCTGCTGAAGACCCAGCGACCCGCCGCAATCCTCGCCCGTCGCGATCCGTCGAGATCGATCAGCTCATCGTGCGTGCCGAGCGTCAGATAGTGGCTTCCAACCGACCAGGATGCGTTGTCGGTGAGCTCCCAGACCGTCTGGCTGGCGAATCGCCCCGAGCAGCTGTTGAAGGCGCCCGCGCCAAGCACGCTAGGCTCGGGGTCGACGCTCACCGTCGCCTGGATCTCCGGATACGCGACGGCCGGGATGCACCGTTCTCGTGAATGCAGCCTCGCGGCGGTCAGCTCGTTGGAGAGTCGGCCCCCGCTCATCGCCCAGGAGAGCCGGGTGGCATTGATCGTCGAAGGCCGGTCCAGGGAAAGCGAGGACAGAGAGTACGCAATGCTCTCATTCGTGGCGGTGAATCCGGGATCGTGGGCATCCCCCCGCGCGTAGGTGTGCGACAGCTCGATGCGCGCGTTCAACGCCGGCCAGAGCGAAATCTTGGCGAAGAGGTTGCCGGTGCGGTTTCGGAACGGGCTCTTCTCGATCGAGCCGGGATCGACGTGGTAGGTGTTCCGGAGAATGTCCTGGAAGCGCTGGGCGCTTTCGCGGCGAATGCCGATGCCAACCGAGTCGGCGCCTCCGGTGGTGTCGGGACCGATCGAGGGCTCCGGCGGGCCGACGAATCGCTGGAGACCCGCGTCAACCAGGAACGCGGCGCGATCTCGGACGATTGGTCCCGCCAGGTTCACAGCCAGCTCCTTCGTGGAGAACGTGGTCGCGCGACTGCCCGAGGAGTCGCTCCCGGTGAGGCTCTGGTTCTGGAAATAGCTCGAGGCCGAGCCTTCCCAGCGGTTCGCCCCCGAGCGGGTGACGGTATTCACCAGCCCGCCGGCAAAATTGCCGAAACGCACATCGAACGGCGCGACCAGGATCTGCAGCTCGCGAATTGCCTCAGGTGAGAGCGTGCGCACTCCAACGGTGCCCCCCGGAGTGCCGAAGCCGGACGGTCCGCTGATGCCGCCCATGTCGATGTTGGTGGCGCCATCGATCTGAAAGCCATTCAGGCGGTCGGACTGGCCGGCAATCGACACACCCCCTTCCTGCGTCAGGGCGGCCTGGGGTGAGAGCAGTACGAGGCGGGAGACATCCTGGGCGAGCGGAAGACGGGTTGCCGTCTCCCCGGAGATGGTTTGCGCCGGCCCGGTCCGTCCCGCATTGAGCCGCTGGTCCGGAACGGCCGTTACCGTGACTTCGGCGAGCTGCAGAGCAATGGTAGTGAGGGTGAAGTCGGCTCGGTGCCGCTCACCGAGCGACAAAACGATGCCGGAGCGGCTCGCCGGCGTATAGCCGATGGCCCCCACGTCGATCACGTAGGGGCCGCCGACGGAGAGATACTCAAAGACGTAGCTCCCGTCCGAACCGGTGGTTATACGCCATCGCTCGCCATCGGCCGAGTTCGTCACCGTGACGACTGCTTCGGCAATACGGCTAGAATCCGGGCCCTGTACCCTTCCGTAGACCGCAGCGGTGGTCACACCCTGGGCGGAGGCAGGGACGGTGATGACGAGGCAGAAGGGTATGACGCTCTTCAGTGTGTGGATGAGGCCTCCAGGCCCGGACAGGTGGCCTCATCGTAGAACGCCCGCGTCCCGCTCGGAATCCGCTGACCGTCGACCACGAGCTTATTGTCATGGCCGCCCTCGTTGCCATACCAGACATCCGACCATGGAATGTTTCCGTTCAGCCTCAATCGGTACGTCGAGTGTTCCAGGTAGACATCATCAGAGAGCCCCAGTGCTCTGACGTGCCGGGTAAGCGCCACCAGGAGATCGTTCTGGCAGCTCTGCTCCATGACATTGCCGCCGAGCGTGACGTCGACATCGCCTTTGCGATCCGTCCCCGCCAGTGGAAACGCAGCCTCGACGAGCATCGCGAAGGTGTTGTTCACCAGCACATTGTTGCGAATGACCGCGTGAACGGTGCCGTGGACGTCCCATGCGGCGACACCGAGTGCGCCTACTCGAATACCCACGCCTACGGGCAAGCGCCGGTGGTCACGAACTTCGTTGTTCGTGATCTCGGCATAGACTGTCGAGGCGAAGGGAAGCACGGTAGGCTCGATCCCCGTGGGGGGTGGGGTGCCGATCGCTGACACCAGGAGAAAGCCGGGGATCCCACCGGCAAGGAGACGATTCCCGCTCGCGCGGTACCGGCCCGGCCCTGAAAGACATACGTCACAAGTGCCGCCGGTGCCACTCAGGTGGTTCTGCTCGATGGTCGCGCTGCTCTCGCGCAGGTCGAACGATTCGCTGAATCCCTGCTCGATCCGATTGCCGCGGATCACGAGATGCTGGACCCGCGATGAGAACACCGCCTGTCCGCCGAAATCGATCAGGTAATTGCGGTGGCCGGACTTGAAGATGAACCCTTCGATAGTAAGACCATTCCCGGCGGACCCACCCGGGTGTCCATTGGCGATGATGATCGGTTCCGAGATGCCGTCGATGAACGGCTGCGCGTCGGCCGCGATGAGCGTGGTCTTCTGCGGTCCCACTCCGTCTCCGGTCGCTCGCTTACTCCCATCCAGCTGCATCCTCAGCGCCCCGTGGAGCGTGATGTCCGGGACATCTACGACGAGCGGGAAGTGCTCGAGCCCGCCGGTCGCCGGGCGCGTGGCCGTGCCCGGGAAGACGCCGTCGCCAACGGAAATGGTGATACGACACGCGGACGACCGCGATTCGCCACGACTCAGTCGGCCGGCTCGGGCGGCAGCAAGCGCGTCTCCGATGCGGTGGAAGTGCGCGCCATCATCCGGCTGCTCGTCTTTGTGGGTGACGATCAGAGTCGTGAGGTAGTCGCCGTGACGCTCGTGCTCGGCGAGGTCCGGCCCCGGGACCTGGATGATCGTGCCCGTTGCTCCCGAACGGTGGCACACGGAGTATCTGTCAGTGGATGCTGTCGCCAGCGAACGCAGGTATTCGCTCGTCCCCGTGGGTCCGTCACCGGAGCAGGAAACGAGCAGGACGATCGCGGTCAGGTGCGCCAGCAGGACCGCCGATCGGTGCTCGACGTGAGTCGACATGGTTTCACATTCTCCTTTACTTCGTCAGCGTGAATTGGCCGAAGTACTCCTGGCCATACTGCGGAGTTCCCAGCAATCCGTGGCAGCCAACGTGGCCTCTGATCGTGTCAGCCGGCTCCCCGATCACCGTTCCCTCGTAAAAGCAGTGGTAGATCGTGGCGGTCTCGAACCTGATACTGCTCCCCTGTGTGGTTCCGGTGAGCGCCACCACGCCGCCGATATCGAGCGGCTCGCTCTGGTATTGCGCGCAGCTGCCGGCGCGAAAATAGGTGCCGCTGAACTCGGGGCCTGACTCGGCCCGCACGAAATTGACGGGTCCGCTGGCCTCGCAGGGGAAGTAGCCGTCCATGCTGAGCTTCTCATCCATCGACCAACTGCCGGCGATCTCGGGCGGCGGAACAACGGTCAGCAGGGCCCTGCCCGCGATGCCGTCCATGGTGGCGATGATCTCGGCGGTGCCCGGCCTGAGTCCGATGATCTGTCCCTGCAGGTCGACGAAGGCCACACGCGGATTGCCGCTCGACCAGATCGTGGTCCCTGGCGGGATCAGGCTGCCAAAAGCGTCACGTGCCTCGGCATACCAGAACGTCACATCGCCGGCGGCGATCGCGGCGGGCGACGGAATCACCGTGACGGATGCAACCGGTCCCACTACTGAGATCCGGGCCGATCCCTCCAGCGTACTCCACCGCGCGATGATGGTGGTCGCCCCCGGTCCCACTCCCGTCACCAGTCCCAGCGATGTCACCGTGGCGATCGCCGAGTCGAGGCTCTCCCAGGTGGCCGGTTGTCCGTCGATCGGGGTCCCGTCCTCAGATTCGAGCGTCGCGGAAAACTGGATGCTCTGGCCGGGGCGAACCTGGAGTTCGGAAGGAGTCACCACGAGCAAAGCCGGAAACCGGGGGGAATCGATGGGGTAGGGCACCCTCGGTAGTGCTCTCGCGGTGAAGCCCACCGATGCTCCCTCGACCGCGGCAACCCTGGCAGTCGCACGCTGTGTCCCGGTATCGGCGCCAAGCGTCCACGCCGAGGTCGTCGTGCCATCGGCGCCGGTCACGCTGCTCGTTCGCCCCAGCGTGCCCACCGCCGCCTGCCACGACACGACGACGCCAGCGGTGGGTGCCCCGTCCGTTTCGACCAGTACCGTGAGGGGTCGTGCCAAACTGGATCCGACGATCGCCGTTTGACCGTTGGTGGCCGCGACCGCGGTCAACGTCACCACCGGAGCCGGAACCACCGGCTCGGAGCATCCGGAAAGGGCGGCGCTCACTGCCACGACCAACGCTACGGCTCGGACTTCGAGGGTGGTCCGCATACTTCTTCTCCCGGCAGCGACGTGGGTCCTGTGGACTGGGAGACGCCATGATAGCTTTGGGGCGTCCCGTCATCGTCCATCACCGTCCATTCACCGGGGTCACCCCGTCCCCTCGAGTGACATGATCGACATTCGGGTGCTCGGAACCCTCGAGATCCGCCAGCCAAACGGCGCCGTGCCGGCCGCTGCCCTCACTCAGCCAAAGCGAATCGCGCTCTTGGTTTATCTGGCGCTGGCAGAACCGGCTGGCCCCAAGTCGCGTGACCGGGTGATGGCGCTGCTGTGGCCGGAGGCCGATGAGGAGTCCGCCCGGCATTCACTGAGGAACGCGCTTTACGGCCTCCGACAAACTCTCGGCGAAGACGCATTGATCTCGCGCGGCGACCTGTACATCGGCCTCGATTCGAGTGAAGTCCGATGTGATGCGCTGGAGGTACGGCGGCTGCTGACGGCGCGGCGTTGGCAGGAGGCGCTGGCGGCGTGGGGAGGCGATCTCCTGCCGGGCTTCCATGTGTCCGCGGCGCCGGAATTCGATCAGTGGCTGGAAGAGCAGCGGACCGGCCTCAGACGCGCGGTGACCGAGGCGGCATGGCGGAGGGTGGACGAGCTCGAAAAGAGCGGTGACGGAGAGCTGGCCGCCGCCGCGCAGCGTGCGTGGTCGCTGGATCCCGCCGATGAGACCGGAGCCCGGCGCCTCATGCGGGTCCTCGACGCATCAGTGGGTCGTGATGCCGCGCTGCGGGCGTATGGCGATGTCGCCGACTACTTCGCGCGCGAGATTGGTGCGGAGCCATCGCGGGAAACGCGCGCGCTGGCCGAAGCGCTCAAGGCGCGGGTCGAAGCGCCACCGGCGCCGCGGCCACTGCCTCCGACTCAGGAGGCGGTAACGTCGCCTCTCGAGGCGACTCCGCCGGGGCGGCGAGGGTTCCGTGGCGTGGCGGCAATCGCGGGAATGCTCATTGTCGCCGCAGTGGCGTCGGTATTCGCGCTCCGGCCCGCGCGGCTTGCCTCACCCGGGCCAGGTGAGAACTCAATGTCCGTGGAGCGGGACTCCGCGTTTCGGCTTCCGGCACGATATCGCCAGGACACGTCCGCCTACGCGTCCTATCTTCGCGGTCTGGCTCTTCGATTCCTCGCCCCGCCAAATGTGTCGCGTGATACCTTCGCCGCGCTCGTCGCGCGGAAGCCTTTGTATGCCCCCGGACTCTCCGGGCTGGCCCATGCGTATGCGCTCTCGACCATCTTCGGCGAGATCCCGCCGGCCGAAGGCTGGCCCAAGGTCGAGGCGACTGCCAGGAAAGCCATCGCCATGGACAGCGCCTCGGCGTCGGCCTACATCGCACTTGGCTCGATGGAGATGTTCTGGCACTGGAACATGCCGCTCGCGGGCCGGCTGATCGATAAGGGGCTCGGGCTGGAGCCTGCCGATCCCGAGGCCCATGCGGTGCGCGGCACATGGTTCCGGTGGCAGGCCCTGATGGACAGCGACGTCGCAGAGGCACGCAAGTCCCGTGCGCTCGATCCGGTGAACCCCATGTGGGCGTTCCGGCTCGCCCGCCAGCTCTATCTCGCCCGACAGTATTCCGAGGCCGAGCAGATCTACCGCCAGCTCATTCGGGAGTATCCGACCTCGGGCCAGCCATACGGTCAACTGTCCGATGTCTACCGAGCGATGGGGCGGACCCGCGACGCGCTGGACATCTTTCGTACGGGTCAGTACGCGACCGGTGATTCTGCGGGAGCGGCCGCGATTCCGGTGACGTCCAGCGATACTGAGGCGACGAAAGTCTTTACCGAATGGGCCAGGAGCGAGCTTCGTGATGAACTCCGGCGCCAAAGAAACGGCGAGCCCTATTCGGCCGGAGGGTTCGTTGAGGTATACGCCAAGCTCGAGAAGAAGGACGAGACCATCCTGTGGTTGGACTCCATGTTGGCGTCGCATGACCCTGGACTTCCGGCGATACAGGTGGACCCGACCTATGACTTTCTGCGAGGCGATCCGCGATACGACGCGTGGCTGGCGAAGCTGCCCTGGCGCCAGTAGGCCTGCTCTCCGCGCCGATGTGATGATCGCAACGCCTCACGAATCCCCTGGGGACTTTCGCGCCGACCAACCCCGACGTGAAGTGCACGGGTCACCCCTATCGGCTGGCTGAGGATGCGCCGGAGCTGGTGCCGCACCCGAAGCCCTGACGATCGGACAAGCTACCAGCGGAGATGGCGGCTTCAGCGACTGCGCGCGGAACGAAAGGTGACGAACCCTCCTGGAACCCAGGTCGTGCCGCCATCCCGCGAGCGCTCGATCAGCTGGTCGTACCCGCTCGGGGTCGGGCGCCAGGTCAACCGAACATGAATGGGGACGCCCTTATCCAGTCGGGTTCTCAGGAATCGCCATTCAGCGCCCTCTCGCCGGCCTTCGTAGATCTGCGAGTTCAGCTGATTGTCGACGTAGTACACCGACCACCGTTGAGCCGAGGCGTCGTATGCCCGCACGACTCGCGCGGTGAAGAGGATCTGCCCGCCGTTCGCCGCTTCCCAGCGCTCCTCCAGGGCGCACCCGCCGAATAGCCGTTGACTGTGCACGGTCATTCTGGCGTCAAGAACGGTGTCGCGGCCTGAGACGCTGTAGCTGCGACCCTCCCAGTCGCCCTCGAGGAACGCCATGGTCTTGGCGAGCGAATCGCTGCAGGTTGGAGTAGTGGCAACCTGTGCCTGCAGCACGCCGGTAAGGACCGGCACGATGACCAGCCATTGAGCCAGGAAGCGTCGCATTACGATTCTCGCGAGTTTTTCGTCCCTACGACCCGGGCAAAGATCGAGTTTCGGTGGAGGAGAGATGCCAGTGAAGCGAACACACCAGCCCGCCAGGCGATACTCGAGATCGATGGTGCTCTCGGCCACACTCGTCCTCGTGTCCGGGTCGGCTGTGCAAGCCCAG
>DATBSO010000129.1:0-7967 GCA_036559745.1 Gemmatimonadales bacterium
CGACGCCCGTGGACCATTCGACCGACACCTACGATACGATCGACTGGCTGGTAAAGAACACCCCGGAGAGCAACGGCAAGGTCGGCATCCTCGGCATCAGCTACGACGGATTCACTCCCCTGATGGCACTGGTGAATCCCCATCCGGCGCTCAAGGTGTCCGTGCCCATGAACCCGATGGTCGACGGCTGGATGGGCGACGACTGGTTCCACAACGGCGCCTTCCGCCAGCAGAACATGCCGTACATCTACGAGCAGGAAGCCACCCGCGACAATTCGGCAAAATGGTATACGTCCGACTTCGACGACTACGACACGTATATGGAGGCGGGGTCAGCGGGCGAGCTGGGCAAGCGGCGGGGACTCGAGCAGGTCGGCTTCTGGCGGAAGATCCTGGAGCACCCGAATTACGACGCGTTCTGGCAGGACCAGGCCATGGACAAGATCCTGGCCAAGCTGCCGCTCGCGGTCCCGGTGATGCTGGTGCACAGCCTCTGGGATCAGGAAGACATCTACGGCGCCCCCGCCGTCTACCGGGCGCTCGAATCCAAGGATTCGAACAACGACAAACTGTTCCTGGTCATGGGCCCCTGGTATCACGGCCAGGAGATCGACGAGGGCAGCAGTCTGGGCGCGATCCGGTTCGAGAGCAACACCGCGCTCTGGTTCCGCCAGCACGTGCTCCGGCCGTTTCTCGATCACTATCTGAAGGACGGCGCCCCGGCGATGGACGTCTCCCCGGTCACCGCGTTCGAGACCGGTACCAATACCTGGCGGCGTCTCAAGGCGTGGCCGTCGGGTTGCGACACGGGATGCGTCGTCAAACCGACCCCGCTCAACCTCCTCGCGGGCTCGAAGCTCGGTTGGAGCGCGCCCGCCAAGGGTGACGCGCTGCACGACGAGTATGTCTCCGATCCCGCCAAGCCGGTGCCGTTCCGGAAGCGTCCGATTCAGCCGACGGGCTACGGCGGGCTGTTCACCTGGGAGTACTGGCTGGTGGACGACCAGCGGGAGCAATCGGGCCGGCCCGACGTCGCGACCTTCACCTCCGAGGTGCTCAAGGAGCCAGTCAAGATCAGCGGCCAGCCGCTCGTCAACCTCGTCGCCTCGACGAGCGGCACGGACGCCGACTGGGTCGTGAAGCTGATCGACGTCTATCCCAACGAAGTGGCGGGCCAACCGGAGATGGGCGGCTACCAGCTCATGGTGTCCGCCGACGTTCTTCGCGGCCGGTATCGCGAGAGCTTCGAGACGCCCAAGGCGATCGCGCCGAACAAGCCGCTCACGTACAGGTTTCCGCTTCCCACCGCCAACCACGTGTTCCTGCCGGGGCACCGGATCATGGTCCAGGTACAGTCGAGCTGGTTCCCGCTCTACGACCGGAACCCGCAGACCTTCGTGCCGAACATCTTCTGGGCCAAGCCGAGTGACTACCGGAAGGCGACGCAGCGGATCTGGCACGCGCCGGGCCAGGCGAGCTTCATCGAGCTGCCCGTGGCGGTGACGCGAATGCAGACGGCGAAATAGGCGGGAGGCTCAGAGCTGGGACTGCAGCACCGACGCGAGCCGCTCGGCAATGCGCTCGCTCACGGGCCGGTTCCGCCACCACTCGAGCGTCATCTCCTTCGAGCGGGCCTTGTCGGCCTCGAACTGGCGCGCCTGCCCCGCTGCCACATCGGGGTCGAGAATGTTGAGGTTGGCCTCGTCGTTGATGCGGAACGAGCGGTTGTCGAAGTTGGTGGACCCCACCGAGGTCCAGAGGTCGTCCACCACCATGACTTTCGTGTGGTACATGGTGGGCTGGTACTCGTACATCACGATCCCGGCTTCGAGCAGGTCGCCCCAGGACGCACGCGACGCCATCCGCACCACCTTCGAATCGACGTGCCGTCCGGGTACGATGATCTCGACGCGTACGCCCCGGCGCTTGGCTGCGACCAGCGTGGCGATAGCCAGCTTGTCCGGCACGAAGTAGGCGTTGGCGAGGAGCACGCTCTTCGCCGCCGAGGCGATCGACAGCAGGTACATGAGCCGGGTGCTTTCCGATCCTTCGTTGGCCGAGCTCTTGAATACCTGCGCGAGGTGCGCTCCCACCGGCTTCAGCTCGGGGAAGTAGTCCTCGCCGTGCAGCACGCATCCCCTGGTCTCGACCCAGTTATCCATGAACGCCGCCTGCATCTGCGCGACGGCCGGGCCCTCGAACCTGAAATGTGTGTCCCGCCAGTGATCGGGGTCCTGGGCGTTGCCCAGCCAGTTGTCGGCGATGCCGACGCCGCCGGTGAAACCGATCTTGCCGTCCACGACGAGCAGCTTCCGGTGGGTCCGGTTGTTGAACCGATGGATGTCGTACCACCGAAGCGGGTGATAGCGTTCCACCTCCACGCCCGCCCGTTTCATCTCCTCCAATCGCTCCTGCTCGATCTTGTTCGACCCGACCCAGTCGAGGAGGACGTGGACTCTCACCCCCGCGCGGGCTCGCTCGGAGAGGGCATCGGCGAACTCCTTGCCGATCGAGCCGGACCAGTAGATATAGGTCTCGAAGGTGATCGTGCGTTCGGCCTCACGGATCGCCGCGAGCATGGCGGGAAAGATCTCGTCACCGTTACACAGGGCGGTGATGTGGTTTCCCGGAAGAATCGCTGGACCGAGCAGCGTCCCCATGGACCGGAGAAACGAGGGGTCGCCCACGGCGTACAGGTGCTCGATCTCATGCTCGATCTGTTTGTCGCCTGTCCACATGTTGGCGATGATGACGAGCAGCAGGGCGCCGGCGAGGCATCCGGCCAGAACGGCCCATATCGATGTTGTCATGGACGAGAGATTAGCTGATGCGATTCACCCGCGCCATCGTGCGACCGCCCGGAGCCACCTTCGCCGCCGGAATCACGTCGTCCAACCTCGGGCGGCCGGACCTTGCGCTCGCGCTGGCGCAACACGAGGCGTACTGCGCCGCCCTGGAGGGCCTCGGCCTGGCGTTGACGAGACTCCCGGCCGATCCTGCGTTCCCCGACAGCACGTTCGTCGAGGATGCGGCGATCGTCACGAGCGAGGGGGCCATCCTCACCCGCCCCGGCGCCCCCAGCCGCGCGGGAGAAGTGACCTCGCTCGGCGCGGCGCTGACCCGATGGTTTCCTGCGATGGATGCGATCGCTTCGCCGGGCACAGTGGATGGCGGCGACGTGTGCGAGGCCGGCACCCACTTTTTCATCGGCCGCTCGGAACGGACCAATGCCGAAGGCGCGGGCCAGCTCGCGGGGTGGCTTGCGGCGAGAGGCTTCGAGTCGAGCGTGATCGACATCCGGGAGATGCCCGGCCTTCTTCACCTCAAGACCGGGCTCTCGTGGCTGGGGGGACGACAATTGCTCGCCGACCGCGAGGTCATCGGCGACAGCGCATTTACCAGGTGGGACATGGTGCAGGTGCCGGACGGTGAGGCATATGCCGCCAACTGCGTCAGAGTGAACGACGCGGTGCTGGTGGCCCGGGGGTTCCGGGCCACCACGCGATTGATCGGCAGGCTGGGTTACGAGGTGGTCGAGGTCGGGATGTCCGAGTACCAGAAGATGGACGGCGGGCTCAGCTGCCTGTCGGTGCGATGGTGACTATCGCGAGAATGCCAGATCGAGGTCCGCGCCCAGGTTGTCGTTACAGAAATCCCACGTAAGCCACACCAGACCGCCGTCGACCTCTCCCTCGAACTGGTCGCCCCATGCCTCTGATGTAAAGAGCAGATCGCCGTTCCTCGCCTGATAGCTTCCGTGGTCGCCGCTCCAGTCCTGGCCGTTCTCGCCCTGCCAGTTGAACTGCATCTCCCAGCGGCCATCAGCTCCGAGGGTCAACGTCCCGTTCGTGATCTGGGTCGGAGAACAAATGGGCGACGTGATCACCGCCGGAACTGGCTCATCGTTGGCGCCGACCAGCTGATAGGTGCCCGCGAGGTTATCGTTGCCACCGCCACCCGGTCCGGTGCCGCCGTCGCTACCGCCGCAGGCCGCGGCGAGAACCACGAGTGACGGGAGGATCCACTGCCATTGCCGAGTCGTGCCAAGCCACCGCATCGCTGCCTCCTCGTGAGGGTCTTCCGCCGGCCCTCATTCGTGGGGTCGCGCGGTGTCGCTTCACGAGGGAATACGCAGACCGGTCTCCGAGCGTCTCACGGCCGGTGGCGGGCCGCATCCAGCAGCGCGCGGACGCTCCGTCCGAGGTTGTCGAGCGCGAACGGTTTCTGGATGAACGGAGCGTCCGGGTTGAGCAGGCCCTGGTGCACGACGTCGTCACCGGGATAGCCGGACATGAAGAGGATGGGAAGGTCGGGACGGAGGCGACTCACGGCATCCGACATCGCCTTGGCGCTGAGGCCCGGCATGACCACGTCGGAGAGGATCAGGTCCACCGAGGCTGCGTTCCGTTTCATGATCTCGAGGGCTAAATCGCCGGAGGCGGCTTCGACGACCACGTACCCCAGCTCCTCGAGACTCCGACGCGCAAGCTGCCGGACCATCATCTCGTCTTCCACGACGAGCACCGTCTCGTTGCCTCCCTCGACCAGTCCCGACATCGGTGCAGGCGGTACACTCCCATCGGCGGCGGTGAGTGGAAGGTAGACCTTGACCGTGGTACCAAGCCCTTCTTCGCTATACAGCCAGATGTAGCCATCGGATTGCTTGACGATCCCGAACACCGTCGCCAGACCGAGCCCGGTGCCCTGACCCACAGCCTTGGTGGTATAGAACGGCTCGAAGACACGTGCCAGCGTGCTCTGGCCCATGCCGGTCCCGGTGTCGGTGACCATGATCGCCGCATAGCGGCCGGTAATGACGCTCACCGCCGGATGGGCCACGGCGTAATTTCGGTCGAGGACCCGCTCGGCGGTCTCGATCGTGACTCGCCCTCCCGCTTTCACGGCGTCGCGAGCATTCGCCACGAGATTGACGAGGACCTGCTCCAGCTGGCCCGGGTCGGCGAACACATCGAGCTGTGTGGGCGAGAGCCGTAGCTCGAGCGTCTTGTCGGCGCCGAGCAGTTGCCGCAGCAGCGGCGTGAGATTCTCTACCAGGGGCTCGAGCCCGATGACGGAGGGACGGAGGACCTGCTGCCGGCTGAAGGCGAGGAGCTGCTGGGTCACACCCGCGGCTCGCCGGGCCGCTCGCACCATCTGATCCAGCTCATGGCGGTGGGTCTGACCGGGCGCCAGTGCCTGCAGCACGAGCTCACCGAACCCTATCACCACGGTCATCATGTTGTTCACTTCGTGGGCCACGCCGCCAGTCAGCTTCCCCACCGCCTGCAGCCGCTGGGCCTGCGCCAGCTGCTCCTGCATGCGCTTGTGTGTGCTGATCTCGCGCCAGGCCATGATGCCGCCCGTGATCTTGCCATCCTTGTCCCGGATCGGCCCCGCTTCGCACAGCAGCGGAACCCGGGAGCCATTGGCCCGGCGGAGGAGCCACTCCTCTCCCTGAACCACCGTGCCGTCGCGGATCGCGCGGGTAAGCGGAAGCTCGTCAGGGGGAGCCGGCGTCTCCTCGCCGACACGCCACATCGGCAACAGGGCCGCCTGCTCCTCCGCCGTGAGACCGTAGACCTCCTGCCACGGCCGCTCCAGCAGCTCCAGGCCGAAGCGGCTCACGAGCTGGATTCTCGCGTCGGCGTCGGCGATGGTGATGCCTTCGGGGATGTATTCCAGCACCGCCTGGAGAACGTCCCGTCCTCCCTCGGCCGCCTGCCTTGCCTCCCGCTCCGCCACGTGCAGGCGGGCGTTCTCGACCAGGAGCTGGGCCTGGCGCACCTCTTCCGCCATGCGGGCGTTTTCCAGCGGCGCGGCCATCTGGTCGGCCAGGGCCGTCAGCACGAGCTCGGCCCGACGAGAATGTTCGACCCCGGGCAGGAGGGTCGTGGCGATGAGCCCGGTCACCCGCCCCCGGACGATCAGCGGCACCGCCGCCACCATTTCGGCGGACTCCTCCCCCAGCACCGGCGCAAGCCGAGCGATCAGGCTCTCGTCGAACGAGCCCGGAAATACATCAGTCGCGGGATTCGTGAGGCCATGCCAGGCCCTGATCCGCAGTCCTCCGGCGTCGTCGGTCAGCAGCAGCACCGAGCGCTCGGCGCCGAGCAGAAATGCGGCCTGCTCGGCCGCCAGACTCATGATCGAGTCGAGGGAGTCCGCGTTGCTGACCGCATGGCTGACCTGAGTGAGCGCCCGCAGCAGGTCGCCGGGGTCTCGATCCAGGAGAGGGATGGACATGGGGTGAACCTAGCCGATCTCCAGGCCCTTCGCGGTGATCTCTATCTCACGGATGGCCAGGTCGTGGGCGCTGTTTCGCGCCTTGATCACGCAGGCACTCCGGCGAAGACGATCGACGCGCTCGAGGTCGAGGAGTATGATGCAATCGGTGAGCGCGCTGAAATGGAGCTGGTCCGTGATGTTGCCCGGCTGGGTCCGGATTCCCAGACCAGTCTCGAAGGTGAGCAGCGACGAGACCCCGTTGCGCGCGAAATGCTGGGTGAGAGCGTAGAGATAGTCGTGCACCCGCTGCGGATCGCCGGCGGCGAGCAGGAGATCGCCGACGCCATCGACGGCCACTCGCCGAATGCCTTTTTCCTTGATCATCGCGAATGCCCCGCCGATCAGGCTGTCGATCTGAAGCTCGACGGGAGACGTGTAGATCGCGTGCCAGCGCTCGTCCATCGAATCATCGAGCTCGCCGCCCAGCGACTGGACCAGGCGCCCGAGCTGAACCGGGTTCTCCTGAAAGTTCATGTACAGGATCGGCTCACCCTTCCGAATCCCCTCGAGGCAGAACTGGATCGCGGTCGTGGTCTTCCCTGCGCCGGTCGGCCCGGCTACGAGCGTTGTGGTTCCCCGCCAGAGGCCGCCGCCGAGCATCGCGTCGAGCCCGGCGATTCCGGTAGAGATCTTCTCCGGTGATGGCCGGTAGTCGCGGGGAAATTCCGGTGAGACCAGACGGGGGAAGAACTCGAGACCACCGCTGGTGACGCGGAATGCGTGGAGGCCCTCTCGATAGCTCGCCCCGCGGAGCTTCGAGACCCGGGCATAGCGTTCGTCGCTGTTGCTGCGCTTGTGGCGGGCGAACTCGATGATCGCGTCGGCGACGGCGAACTCGGGATACCGGCCGATCTCTTCCTCCTCGTATTCCCCCACGAGGAAAGTGGTCGTGTCGTAGGCGGTCAGGAGCCCGGCGAGATCGGCCACGAACCGTCGCATCTCGGCGACCGACGTCGAGAGATCGTGCACCGCCTTGAACGAGTCGATGATGATGATGCTCGGAGAGATCTGCATGATGGCATCACGAAGGCGCGAGACCAGCACCCCGACCCCATGCTCCATCAGCGCGTCGCTCAAGTCCTCGTACCGGATCGCTGATCCGATCTTGTTCTCATCGTAGAAGGTGAGCTGTTGAAGGTAGGTCACGACCTTCGCCAATGGCTCCGAAAGGGTGGTGAGATACAGTACTGGACGCTCGGGGTCCGCGTTGTGCACGGCAAGCTGCTGGGCGAACATCGTCTTCCCCGTACCCGGCGCGCCCATCACGATGTTGATCGAGTTGGCCGGGAATCCTCCTCCCAGAATCGCGTCGGCTCCGACGTTGCCGGTCGTCACCCGGCGCAGTCCGTCGCTCATGCCGACTCCGAGGCCGAGGACGCTTTCGATCGAGCCAACAGATCACGCGCGGCCTGAACCAGGCGGTGCTCGGCGAGCGGCTTTCTGAGAAACGTCTCCGCCCCGGCCTCGCGCGCCCGCGCTTCGGCCGCCAGGACGCTGAAGACGACGACCGGTATGTCCCTCGTCTCCGGCGTCGACTTGAGCTGGTGGCAGAGCGCGAGGCCATCGAGCCCGGGCACCAGGATCTCGGTGATGATGATGGCGGGCTTGAGCGATCGGGCCAGCTCCAGGGCGTGGGCGCCGTTCTCGGCGAAGTGGACGACGAAGCCGGCCTGATCGAGGAA
>DATBSO010000130.1:0-2062 GCA_036559745.1 Gemmatimonadales bacterium
CGCGCTCTTCGCGGACTTCGAGATCTATCTGGCGAGCGACGGCAGCGAGGCGGGCCGGGTGGGATTTCATAAGGTCTGATACCGGGGAAGGAAGAACGTGAGCGGGAGATGGCGGTGGGGACATCGGCTCGCTCATGGACCCCGCTCATGTTTTCCTTTCCCGCTCACGCCGTTTCCTCCCCGCTCACGTTCTTCCTTCCCCTTTTCTTTGAAAAACTATTGTGCGACCGAAAACTTTTCTGTAAGTTATTGTCGTCGACGCCCCCAACTCGTCCTGGCTCGTCTCTCGCGGACGGCCTTTTTTGTAGAGGGTGCCTTTGGCAGTTCGGATAGGACTCGCCTTCAATCTCAAACCCGAGGCGCCGGCTACTCCAGCCGGGGCGGACCCCTCCTCCCCCTCCTCAGACGAACCCAACAGTCGCGCGCTCCGCGCCGATCTGTCGCAGCCGGATCTCTACGCCGAGTGGGACGAGCCCGCCACCATCGATGCGGTAGAGCGCGCGCTCAGCAGCGTGGGGCAGGTCTACCGCCTCGAGGCCGACGAGATGTTCCCCGCCCGCCTCGCGCTGGTCCGCCCCGACTTCGTCTTCAACATCGCGGAGGGGCTCTATGGCCCCAACCGCGAGGGCCACGTCCCTGCGATCTGCGAGTTCCTCGGCGTCCCTTATCACGCCTCGGACCCGTTGACGCTCGGCCTCTCGCTGGACAAGCGGCGCGCCAAAGAGGTCCTGAGCTACCGCGGCGTCCCCACCGCGCCCTTCGTCCTGGCCCACGGCCCGGCCGACGCGCGGAGGGCGGACCTGCCGTTCCCGCTTTTCGTGAAGCCCTGCTTCGAGGGTTCCGGCAAGGGCGTGAGCGTTCGGAGCGTCTGCAAGAACCGCTCGCAGCTCGTCCGTCAGGTCTCCAAGCTGCTCGCCACCTACGCCGAGCCCGTGCTGATCGAGACCTACCTGCCCGGCCCCGAGTTCACCGTCGCGGTGCTCGGCAACGGCGATCAGGCCCGCTGTCTGCCGATCGTCGGCATGCGATTTGATACACTGCCAAAGGGTGCGCCGCCGATCTACGGCTACGAAGCGAAGTGGCTGTGGGACTCGCCGAGCCACCCATTGGAGATTTTCGACTGCCCGGCCCACATCCCCGAGGAACTGGCCGAGCGGATTCGGGAGGTCGCACTGGCGGCCTACCACGCCCTGGAATGCCGTGACTGGTGTCGCGTCGACATCCGCTGTGACGCCGACAACCGCCCCATGGTCGTCGAGTTGAATCCGTTGCCGGGCATTTTGCCCGACCCGAGAGACAACTCGTGCTTCCCCAAGGCCGCTCGGGCCGCCGGGATGAGCTACGACGACCTGATCCGCACCGTCGCCGACATCGCCTGGCGACGGATCAGCGGCCGTTCACTCCTGGCGGAGGTAGCCTGATGCGAGTTGCGATCCTGTACGATGCCGGCAGCGAGGACTGGAGCCCGCAGGATGTCGCCGCGGTCCTGGGCAACGTCCACGAGGTGCGGGACGTCCTCCGGCGCCGGGGCCACGAGGTGGAGCTCCTCCCCGTGCGCTTCGGCGACTTCCGCTGGCTCTCCCGGGCTCGCCGCGCCGACCTGGTCTTCAACCTCTGCGAGGGGATCAACGGCCACGCGCGCTTCGAGGACTACATCGTCGGCACGCTCGAGCTGACCGGAGTGCCCTTCACCGGCTGCCGGCATTGGGCCACCACCATCTCCCATCGGAAGCACGTCGCCAACACGCTGCTCTCCGCCGCCGGAGTGCCCGTTCCGGCCTTCACGCTCGCCCAGGCCAATAAGACCCCGGCCGACTTCCCGCTCCCCGCCATCGTGAAGCCAGCGGCGGAGGACGCCAGCGTCGGAATCGACAACGGCGCGGTCTGCACCTCCAAGCGGGCGCTCAAGAAGCGCGTCGCACTCATGCTGGAGCAGTTCGAGGAGGTGCTGGTCCAGGAGTACGTCGCCGGGCGGGAGTTCAACGTCGGATTCGTCGGCCGCCGGATGCTGCCCATCGCGGAGATCCGGTTCGACGGCATGCCCGAGGGCACCTGGCCCATT
>DATBSO010000131.1:0-11985 GCA_036559745.1 Gemmatimonadales bacterium
AGTCCTGCGCATTGTACGTCAGCTTGATGGAGCTATCGGGATCGACGGTCATGCCGCAAACCGGGTCTGTGACGGGGTCCATGGAACCTCCCTTAAGAAGACGGAGAGGACGGAGAGGACGGAGAAGACGGAGAGGACGGAAAGGTCCGCCACTCCACGCCGCCACGGCGGGCCTCTCTCATTCGCTCTCAATGTCCCAAAATGGGCCCCTGCTTTTCGGTGACCGGGGTCACGGCTAAGCTACCTCCTTGAACGTGTCCTCCAGCCGATTGAGCATTTCCTGCAACAACGTCATCGGGATGCCGAGCGCGGGTTCGATCCGGATCACCTGCGCCTTGGAATACGTGCCCGCTACGAGGACCCCGCGCTTGAAGAGTCCGGCGGCCACCTTCCACCCGATCTCCTGCGTATGAAACTCCATCCCGATCAGTAGTCCCTTGCCATGGGCCTCGGCCAGCACCTGGGGATACTTCCGCTGCAGCCCGGCGAGCTCGCGCAGGAGAAATTCGCCCTTGGTCGCGGCCTGACCGGGCAGATCCTCCTCCAGGGTCACCTGGATCGCGGCGATGCCCGCGGCGCAGGCGAGCGGATTGCCGCCGAAGGTGGTGGAGTGGATGATCGGATTCGGGATCATCACCTCCCACACCGTGGGATTGGCGATGAACGCCGAGAGTGGCATGACGCCGCCGCCGATGGACTTGCCGAGACACATGATGTCGGGCACGACGTTCCAGTGGTCCACACCCCAGAGCTTGCCGGTGCGGCCCATTCCGGTCTGGATCTCATCGGCGATGAGGAGCGTCTTGTGGTGGGTGCACAGCTCACGCGCACGGGGGAGGAAATCGTCGGGAGGCACGACGCCGCCCGCCTCTCCCTGCACCGGCTCGAGCACCACGCCCGCCACGTGCACGCCGACCGCATCGCACCGAGCGAGCTCCTCCTCGAGCGCGTCGGCATCGCCATAGGGTATGAAGCGCACGTCCTGGAGGCCGCTCTGGAACGGCTCGCGGAACGACGCCTTTCCCATGAGCGAGAGCGAGCCCATGGACTTGCCGTGGAATCCGCCGAGGGTGGAGATGAAGGTGTCACCCTTGGTGTAAAGACGAGCCAATTTGATAGCGCCTTCGATGGCGTCGGTGCCGTTATTGATGAAGAAGGAGTTCTGGAGATCGCCAGGCGTGACCTCGGCCAGCACCCGCGAGAGCGCCGCGCGCCACGGCTCGAGCAGCTCCTGGCTGTTGAGCGCCATCCGGCCGAGCTGGTCGGTGACGGCCTTGACGATTTTGGGATGATTGACGCCCGCGCTGAAGATGCCGTAGCCGCCAAGGCAGTCTATGTACTCCCGGCCGAGGAGGTCGTGGAGGATGGCGCCCTGGCCGGACCACTCGAGCGCGGCGAACTGTCCCGCCTGGGTTACCGACTTGCGGTAGGTGATGAAGCCGCGGTTGTAGTACCGCTCATAGCTCTCGACTGTCTCGGCGATGAACGATTCCTTCTCCTTCTGCGACATTTCCCGCCCGGAGATGAGCTCCAGGTAGCGGCTGGTATGCTCCAGGACCTCGTCATTCGGCAATCTCAATTAATCGGCGCTCCTTTAAAGGACGGAAAGGACGGAAAGGACGGAAAGGACGGAGAGGACGGAAATGTCGGAAAGCTCGGAAAGGTCAGAAAGGATCCGCCGGACGGGATCGTGATACGAGTGAAGGCGGGGACGACACTAGTATGCGGCATGCTGGCTCACCAGAAGCTCAAGGCGTGGGAGCTGTGTCACGAACTTGTTCTCGCGGTCTACCATTCTACCGCTACGTGGCCCAATTGCGAGCTTTACGGATTGACCTCCCAGATCCGCCGGGCCGCAGTTTCAGCTGCCGCCAATCTTGCCGAAGGCGCCGCCAAGCGAGGCCAGCGAGAGTTTGGCCGCTTCGTTGACATGTCCCTCGGGTCCCTCGCCGAGGTTGCATATCTGCTAGTGCTGGCGAAGGATCTGAACCTTCTCGACCTCCACACCTATGAGGCGCTCGAGCAGCTTCGTGGCCGGGCGGGCGGACTCACATGGAGGCTCGCTCGGAGCTTGAGAGGCTGAGAACCAGCACCTTTCCGTCCTTTCCGTCCTCTCCGTCCTCTCCGTCCTCTCCGTCCTTTCCGTCTTTTCCGTCCTTTCCGTCCTCAAAAAAGATCTCTCATTCTATAGTACGCCCCCACGAACGGGAGAAACCACGGCCGCCCGTGATACAGCGGGATGGCCTTGAATCCGCTCGAGATCGACGGCAGCGGTCCGGTCCCCGCGAGCGCGTCACCCATCCTCGTGCCGAGCCAGGTGGACATCGCGACGCCGTGCCCGGCATAGGCGAGCGAGTAGTGCAGGTCGCCCAGCTTGCCGGCGTGAGGCATGTGATCGAGCGCCAAGGCGACGTTGCCGCCCCAGGCGTACTGGACCGTCGTCCCCTCAAGCTCGGGAAACACCTCGACCATGCCGCGCTTGAGCACCGCGGCGGCCTTCGCCACCGGCGCCGGGGTGAACGCCGCGCGGCCGCCGAACACCATGCGCCGGTCCGGCGAGAGCCGGAAGTAGTAGAGCAGGTTCTTCGTGTCGCTGAAGACCCGCGCCCGCGGAATCAGCCGCGCCGCGAGCTCCGGCTCGAGCGGCACCGTCGCGATGATGTAGCTCCCCACCGGCACCACACGCCGGCGCAGGTCGGGAAAGGCGGAGCCGGTGTAGCCGTTGGTCGCCACCAGGACCTCGCGCGCGCGGATGCGTCCCCACTCCGTGCTCACGATCATGCCCTTGCCGTCGTGCCGGACCGCGCGGACCGCGGCGCGCTCGGCGATGATCGCCCCGGCCCGCTCGGCCGCCCGCGCGAGCCCACGCACATACTGTCCGGGGTGCAGGCTGCCGGCGCCCGGATCGAGCAGCCCACCGTGATACCGTGTCGATCCGATCTCGGTGGCGAGTTCCTTCGGGCCCAGCACCATCGTCGCGTACCGCACCGAGTCGCGAAGGAACTTCGCGCTGGCCTCGAGCGAGCGGACGTGCCCGGGACGGGCCGCGAGGGTGATCGCGCCGCAACGGGTGTAGTCGCAGGCAATCCCTTCGTCCCGGATCAGGCGTTCGAGCGAGTCGATCGACTCGAGCGAGAGCCGGAAGAGGCGCCCGGCCTCGTCGAGTCCGAGCTTCCGGGCGAGCGCGTCCACTTCGGGCTTGTACCCCGGGAGGACGAATCCGCCGTTCCGCCCGCTCGCGCCCCAGCCGACCGAATGGCGCTCGAGCACGACGACCGACGCGCCGTGACGCGCCAGCGCGCGGGCGGCAGCGAGCCCGGTGTACCCGGCGCCAACCACCACGACATCGCACGCCTCCGGCACCGGGACCATCTCGCGCTCCGGCGATGGATCGTCCGCCCAGAGGCAATGCTCGATCACAGCGCCGCGACGCACTCCCGGAAGACCTCGGTGTGCCGGTCCACGTCGTCCTCGGTCACGGCCGGCGCGATCAGCGCCATGTTGTGGAACGGCGTGAGGAGAATCCCCCGATTGAGAGCCGCGAGATGCATGTACCGCTCGAGGTCGGGATCGGTGGACGCGGCCGCCTCCGCGCCCGTGCGCGGCGGGACCGACCGGAACCAGTACTCCGCGCGGCAGCCGAGCCGCTGCACCGTCCAGGGCAGCGCCCGCTCGGCGATCACACCGGCGACGCCGGCGGTGAAGCGCTCGGCCAGCGGGATCGTCCGGGCGAACGCGTCCTCGGTGAGCACGGAACCGAGTGTCGCGCGCATCGCCGCGGCCGTGAGCGGGTTGGCCGCGAGCGTGCCACCGATGCCGCCGGTGTCGATCGTGTCCCTCTCGGTCACCGCGGCGATCCGGTCGGCCAGCTCAGCGGTGAAGCCATAGGCCGCTCCTGGCACGCCGCCGGCCACCGCCTTGCCGATGGTCAGCATGTCGGGCTCGAGCCGGTGCGCCCTGGTGTAGCCGCCCGGACCCGCGGAGATCGTGTGCGTCTCGTCGATGATGAGGAGGGTGCCGGTCCGCCGGGTCAGCTCTCGGAGCGCCCGGTGAAAATCCGGATCGGGCAGCACGATCCCGATGTTCGTGAGCGCGGGCTCGGCAAGCACGCAGGCGACGTCGCCCGGCGAGAGCGCCGCCTCGAGCGCGGCGACGTCGTTGAACTCCACCACCCTCGTCGTGACCGCGGGATCCACCGGTGGCCCGATGTTGCCGGCCCGCGCGACGGTCCGCCCATCCTTCAGTGTCGCGAAGGTCTCGTCCACGGTGCCGTGATAGCACCAGTTGAAGACCACGATCATGGGCCGCCGGGTGATGTGGCGGGCCAGCCGGATGGCGAAGCGGTTGGCGTCGGTCGCGGTGAGGGCGAGCTGCCAGAAGGGAAGGCCGAAGCGCCGGGCCAGCTCCTCGCCGACCCAGACAGAGTCTTCAGTCGGGAGCATGTAGGTGAGGCCGCGCTCGGCTTGCGCCTCGATCGCGGCGCGCACGGCCACGGGTCCGTGCCCGGTCATGGCGCCGGTATCGCCGAGACAGAGGTCGAGGTACCGGTGGCCGTCGACGTCGGTCAGATAGGCGCCGGACGCCCGCTCCGCGAACACAGGGAACCCGCCCGCCCAACGCGACATCCAGTGCATGGGTACGCCGCACAGGAGCGACGTGCGCGCACGCTCGTAGAGCTCGAGGGAGCGCGGATGGCATGACGCGAAGCGGCGCTCCTCCTCCGCGAGCAGATCGCGGAGGCGCCCGCGGTCCACGATCATGCCATGGCCGGCGCGCGGCCCGCGACCGCCTCGAGCGCGGCACCGAGGACGTCCAGGCCCTCGTCCAGCACCGCGTCGTCGCTCGTGAGCGGCGCCAGGACCCGGATGGTGTTTCCGAAGGTGCCCGACGACAGCAGGATCAACCCGCGCGCGAGCGCTGCGGCGATGAGCCGGCCGACCAGCGCCTTGTCGGGGTTCTTCGTCTCGCGGTCGGTCACCAGCTCCATCGCGATCATGGCTCCGAGTCCCCGGATGTCGCCGATGCAGGAATACTGCGCCGCCCATTCCTTGAAGCGCGCGGTGATCCGGACGCCCGCACGGGCCGCGCGCGCCGGGATGCGCTCGGATTCCATCGCGTCGATCACCGCGATCGCGGCGGCGCACGCGAGCGGATTGCCGCCGTAGGTGCCGCCGAGCCCGCCGACCTGTGCGGCCTCCATGACGTCGGCGCGCCCGGTCACCGCCGCGAGCGGGAGTCCCCCGGCCAGCGACTTGGCGGTGATAATGACGTCGGGGACGAGATCGTAGTGCTCGGAGGCGAAGAGCTTCCCGGTGCGGCCGAAGCCCGTCTGGATCTCGTCGGCGATGAAGAGGATGCCGTGCTTCGCGGTGAACTCCGTCAGCATGCGGACGTACTCGGGCGGCGCGGGAACGAAGCCCCCCTCGCCAAGCTCCAGCTCCATGATCACGGCCGCGACGGTGCCGGGGTCCACGAGGCCGGCCAGCGTGGCCTCGAGACGGGCCGGGTCGGCCAGGCAGCAGCGACCCGCGGCCGGCCCTTCGCCGCAGCGATAGCAGTAGGGATACGGGATACGGTAGAGCTCGGGGGCAAACGGCCCGAAGCCCTTCTTGTACGGCATCACCTTGGCGGTGAGCCCCATCGCGAGGTTGGTGCGGCCGTGGAACCCGTGCTCGAAGCAGAGGATTGCCTGCCGGCCGGTGAAGCACCGGGCCACCTTGACCGCGTTCTCCACCGCCTCGGCGCCGCTGTTCACGAAGAACGTACGCTTGTCATGGGCACCGGGCGTGATGCGGTTGAGTCGCTCCGCCAGCTCGACGTACGGCTCGTAGGTCGAGACGGGAAAGCAGACGTGGGCGAAGCGATCGAGCTGGGCCCGCACCGCCTCGACGACGTGGGGATGGCGGTGCCCGGTGTTCACGACACCGATCCCGCCGCCGAAGTCGATCAGCCGGTTGCCGTCGACGTCGGTGATGACCGAGCCCTCGGCGTAGGCCACGCCGATTGGGGTGACGGCGGGCACCCCCTTGGGGACCGCCTTGGCGCGCCGGGCGAGCAGGGCGCGGCTGTTGGGACCGGGGATCTCGGTCTGGAGGTGAATCACGGCGGACATGAGGGCCTCTGTGAGCGGGAGTCAGTCCGTAGAAGTAAGGAGCGGCGACGCGTTGCGCCACCCCCGTGATGTCCTCTAGCGGACTCCTCGCGAGGCGATGTAGCATTGAGCAACCGGAGGGTTCCGCTCCATTCCCAGTCGATCAGACCCCAGGAGCTTCATCATGTTCGTGCGACGTTCGGGTTTTGCCGCGCTCGCCCTGCTGACGCTCGCCGCCTGTGGCGGCGGTGAGAAGTCGGGGGCCGCCCCGGCGGCGGAAGCGACCAAGATCACGATCACGCCTACCAAGGACGCCCTGGCCGACGCGAAGACGTACCTGGCGAAGCTCTGCGCCAAGCCGCTGGGCGGCGAGCTCAATTTCATGGTCTGGGAGGGGTACACCGACACGCTGTTCGCCAAGCCGTTCGAGGATGCCTGCGGCGTCAAGGTGAACGCGACGTACATGGGATCGAGCGACGACCTGGTGGCCAAGCTTCGCGCCGGCGGCGCCGAGACGATCGACCTCATCTCCCCCTCGAGCGACGCGGCCACCGCGATCATCGACGCCGGGCTGGCCGCCCCGCTCGACCTCAAGCGCGTCCCGAGCTACGGCGACCTGAGCGAGGGGTTCCGGAACCTCAAGCTGGTCAAGAAGGACTCGTCGGTATATGGTGTGCCCTGGGCCTTCGGTCCCAACCCGCTCATCTACGACAGCACCAAGATCAAGCCGGCCCCCGAGTCGTGGGGCGCGCTCTGGGACAAGAAGTACCGGGGCAAGCTCTCGCTGCAGGACGACATCGCGACGCTCTACATGGTGGCCCAGTACCTCGGAATGGACGACCCGAACGATCCGAGCAAGCTCTACAACCTCTCGGACGAGGATCTCGCCAAGGTCAAGGCGAAGATGCTCGAGCTCAAGCCCAACGTCCGGAAGTACTGGGTGACCGCGGGCGACATGACACAACTCTTCCAGAGCGGCGAGATCCTGGCGGGCGAGGGCTGGCCCCTCATGACCAATCAGCTCCGGCAGGCCAAGTACCCCGCCGGCGAGACGATCCCGAAGGAAGGCACCACGGCGTGGGCCGACCACTGGGTGATGACCAAGGGCGCCAAGAATCTGGATGCGGCGTACGCCTGGCTCGAGTACACATCACAGGCCTTCACCCAGAAGCTGCTGTACGACGTCACCGCCTACATCGTGGCCAACCCGTCGGCCAAGACGTACATGAACGCCGACCAGGCGGCGAGCCAGCGGGACATCAGCGACTACGGCACCAAGGTCAACTTCTGGCAGTGGAGCCCGCGGCGCGAGAAGTACCAGGAGATCTGGAACGAGGTGAAGGCGGGCAAGTAGGAGCAGGGAGAAAGGAGAAGGGAGAAAAAGGTGGCCCTTCTCCCTTCCCTGTCCCCTCTTCTCCCTTCTCCTTTCTCCGTTCTCTCGTCTTATGGCTCCTCTCCTCGAACTGCGCCACCTCACCAAGCAGTTCGGCGCCTTCGCGGCGGTGGACGACGTCTCGCTCACCATCGCGTCCGGTGAGTTTCTGACGCTTCTCGGCGCCTCGGGGTCGGGGAAGACCACGACCCTCCGGATGATCGCCGGCTTCGAGCTGCCCACGAGCGGCGAGATCCTCATGGATGGGGCGGACATCTCGCCCCTTCCCCCGTTTCAGCGCGACATCAACACCGTCTTCCAACAGTACGCGCTGTTCCCCCACATGAGCGTCCGCGGCAACGTCGAATACGGCCTGCGCATGAAGCGCGTGCCGAGGGCGGAGCGCACGATGCGGGTGAAACAGGCGCTGGAGATGGTCCAACTGGATCAACTCGGCGCCAGATCGCCGCGGCAGCTCTCCGGCGGCCAGCAGCAGCGGGTGGCGCTGGCCCGGGCACTCGTCAACCGGCCCCGGGTGCTGCTGCTCGACGAGCCGCTCGGCGCGCTGGACCTCAAGCTCCGGAAGGAGATGCAGCTCGAGCTCAAGCACCTGCAGACCAGCCTCGGCATCACCTTCGTCTACGTCACCCACGACCAGGAGGAGGCCCTCACCATGAGCGACCGGATCGTGCTCATGCGCCAGGGCCGGATCATACAGATAGGGAGCCCGCGCGACCTGTACGACCGCCCAGCCTCGCGCTACGTCGCGGACTTCATCGGGGAGACCAACCTCCTCACGGGCACCGTAGTGGAGAGCAAAAACGGGGAAGCGGCGTTGCGGATCGGGGTGGACGTGCTGCGTGGCATGAGCGACGGGCCGCTCATGCCCGGCGCCGAGGCGTGGCTGGCGGTCCGTCCCGAGGCCATCGCGGTCCGGCCGCCGGAAGGCGGAGGGAGCGGGGGCAACGTCGTGTCCGCGACCGTCAAGGAAGCGGTCTACGCGGGATCCGCGATCCGGGTGCACGCGGCGCTCACGTCGGGCCAGCGGATCGTCGCCCACGTGCCGGCGGGCACCAGCGTGCCGGTCGGCAAGATGGTGAGGCTCGCCTGGCCGACGGACCGGGGGCGGTTTGTCCCGGAGTAAGGTGAGGACCTTCCTCGGCGCCGCGGTCCCGGTGGGGTTCGTCACCGCCCTGCTGTTCATTCCGTACGTCCTGCTCCTGGTCCATTCGTTCTGGCGGCTCAAGGGCGGCGCGATCACCCACGAGCTGACGCTGGAGAACTACCGCCGGCTCTTCGGCACCGACCTCTATCCCGATACGATCTTCTTCTCCGCGGGCATCGCGCTCCGGGTGACGGTCTTCTCGCTGATCCTCGCCTTCCCGCTGGCCTATCTCCTCGCATTCAAGGTGCGGCGGCACAAGCAGCTCATGTACATGGCGGTGATCATTCCGCTGTGGGTGAGCTATCTGGTCCGCGCGTACGCCTGGAAGATCATCCTGGGCCAGGAAGGAATCCTGAACGGGCTGCTGCAGTCGGCGGGGCTGATCGACCAGCCGCTGACGTTTCTTCTGTACAGCCGGTGGGCGGTGATCCTCGCGCTCACCCACATCTATACCCCGTTCACGCTGATGCCGATCTATGCCGTGCTGGAGGCGATCCCGCCCGCCCTCAAGGAGGCGAGCCAGGACCTCTACGCGAACCGGTGGCAGACCTTCCTCCGGGTCATCCTGCCGTTGTCACTGCCCGGCGTGCTCGCCGGGTCGACCTTCGCCTTCGTGCTCAGCATGGGCGACTTCCTCGCGCCACAGCTCCTGGGCGGGAACGACAGCGCGCTCATGGTCTCGAATCTGGTGTGGAGTCTCTTCGGCGTGGCGTACAACTGGCCGCTCGGCGCGGCCGTGTCGGTGGTAGTGCTGCTGCTCACGCTCTTCCTGCTCTGGCTGGCGAACCGGGTCGAGATCGCCATGAATTACGGCGGCCAAAGCGACCGGATGATAGGCTCGGTCAGGGGCGGTGCGGCGGTATGAGCCAGGGGCGCGCCCCGAGGGACCGCATCACCACGACGCTCTGGGTTGTGGGAACCGCGGTGTTCGCGTTCATCTATCTGCCGCTCATGGTCGTGATCATCTACTCGTTCCACGACTCGCCGATCATCGCCTGGCCGCTCAAGCTCGGCACACTCCGGTGGTACACCGCGCTGACCCACGACCGGGCCATGCTGAGCGCGGCCCTGGCGAGTGTGAAGCTGGCGTTGCTGGCGGTGGTGATCTCGCTACTGGTGGGCGTGCCCGGCGCCTTCGTGCTCGACCGGCTCGACTTTCCTGGGAAGACGGCGTTCCGCCGGCTCGTGCTGCTCCCGCTCATCCTTCCCGGCATCATCACCGGCGTCGCCCTGCTCACGTTTTTCAGCTTCGTGGGACTCCGGCTCTCGAGCGGCTTTCCTCTCGTGCCCGGGTGGCCGGTCGTGCTGGGCCACGCCGCGGCGCTCACGTCGGTCGTGATTACGCAGGTCTACGCCCGGCTCCAGCGGCTGGACCGGGCGCAGGAGGAGGCGAGCCAGGATCTCTACGCCAACGGCTGGAGGACCTTCCTCCACGTGACGCTCCCCAACATCCGGACCGCGGTGCTGGGCGCCGGCCTGCTCGTGTTCACGCTCAGCCTCGACGAGATCGCGGTGACGTTCTTCCTCATCGGGCGGCAGAACACGCTGCCGCTCCATATCTGGGGACTCCTCCGGCGCGGGATCACGCCCGAGGTGAACGCCGCGTCCACGATCATCTTTCTCGTGTCGGTCCTGGTGATCGTGGTGTGGGCGAGGTTTCTGCGAGAGGAAGTCCAGACGTAGCCGACTACGGAGCGCCGAGGTTTGGTCACAGGTTTGGATCGGTTGATAATTATCCGGGTTAAATGCATAACGATGCATAAATGCATGGGCCTCAGCGGGTTCGGCTGCGCATAAGTGGGGCATTGATGGCCCCTTACGGTCCCGAAGGCGTCAAGGGGGCTGGACAGGGGGTGGGGGGCGAAGGCTAGGTTGGCTTTACGCCCCCCGCATGCGGGACGGCGTGTTTGCATCCTCCGACCAAGCGGAGGGTCCACTCTCGCAGCTGACTTTCTCCTTGAGCTGCGAGCCCCCATCAGCGGCGGGGGCGAGGAGGCCCAGCCTCCGGACCGAGTGCCGCGCCAACAATGAAAAGAGGAGTGTGTGAGAGTCCTGATGTTGGGTGCCGGCGCGGTGGGGACCGTGTCCGCCCTCAAATTCGTGCGGGAGGCGGTGCTCGAGAAACTCGTCATCGCCGACGCGGTGTCCGCCCGCGCATCCCACCTCGCGGACCGGCTGAACGATCCTCGCGTCTCCGCGTTGCAGCTCAACGCCGGCGACCGAACCCAGGTGACCCGAACCATCCGGGAAACCGGCGCCACCATCGTCCTCAACGCGGCATTGCCCGCCACCAACGTCGAAGTGATGCGCGCCTGCCTCGAGGCCGGCTGCCACTACATCGATCTGGCCAGCGGCGGCTCCGAGGACGACGGCATCCCCAAGTTAGAAGACCAGTTCGCGCTCGACGCCGAGTTCAAGGCGGCGGGCCGCATCGCGCTCCTTGGAATGGGAGCCGATCCGGGTACCACGAACGTCTACGCGGCGTATGCGCGAAAGCACCTCCTCGACACGGTGACGGAGCTGAGGGTGCGCGATGGCGACAACTCCGTCTGCCAGGGACACAGCGGCTTCGTCGCCGCCTTCAGTCCCTGGGTCTTCATCGACGAGTGTCTGTGCAAGGCGGTGTCGTTCCGCGAGGGACGCTACCAGCTCGAGGACCCGCTGAGCGGGTTCGAGCCGTTCGACTTCCCGGAGCTTGGCGTCCTCAACTGCTACTACGTGGACCACGAGGAATCGAAGACGCTGCCACGGTTCTTCCCGGACGCACGTGTGGTCGACTTCAAGCTTTGCATGGACGACGTGACGGTCGAGACTCTGCGCGTCATGAAGAACCTCGGCCTCTCCGGCAAAACCCGGGTCCGGGTCGGGGACGCGCTCGTCGCCCCGCGGGACGTCGTCGTATCGCTGCTGCCGGACCCCAAGGACCTGGCGGGACGGATGAGGGGCAAGACGTGCGTAGGCACGCTCGCCAAGGGGACCAAGAACGGCCAGCCGCGCGCCTTCTATGTCTACAACGTGGCCGACCACGAGACCGTGTACGCCGAGCTGGGCGTGCAGGCGACGTCGTATCAGACGGGGATTCCGCCGGTCATCGCCGCCCGCCTGATCCACGACGGCCGCTGGACCGGGTCCGGAGTTCGCTCTCCCGAGGAGTTCGACCCCGATCCGTTCATGGAACGCCTGGCGCGCGAGGGGATGCCCTGGCACGTCCGGGACGACTCGGCCCGGAGCGAACTTCCCCGGGTCCGCGCGCTCGCGGGACGGGAAGTCGTCGCAGCCTGAGCTGCTGTAGGACCACAAAGACATAGAGGGCACAGAGGGCCACAGAGAGCGACACTACGATGCTTCTTCTCTGTG
>DATBSO010000132.1:0-37398 GCA_036559745.1 Gemmatimonadales bacterium
GGGTATAAGGGGCGGGCGGGCCTCTACGAGATCATGGCCCTCAGTCCCGAGCTCCGTCGCATGATCCTCCGCGGTGCTTCCGTCACCGACATACGTGATCAGGCGGTCTCGGAAGGAACGCTCACGCTCCGAATGGATGGGATGAAGAAGATCGATCGCGGTGTCACGACCCTCGAAGAAGTGGTCAAGGAGACTGCCGGATGAGCTTTAACCTGCGAGCGCTGCTGGAAGAGATGATCGAGAAGGAAGCTTCCGACCTTCACATCAGCTCTGGCGAGCGGCCCAAGTTACGTATCGACGGAGACATAGTCGATTCGTCGGTGGCCGAGATTCTCAGCCCCAAGGACACCCTCCAGCTGGCGTACTCGGTTCTGACCGAGAACCAGAAAAAGCGGTTTGAGACCGAGGACGAGCTCGACTTCTCCTTCGGAATCCAGAACTTGGCCCGCTTCCGCGGCAACTGCTTCAAACAGCGCGGCTGCGTGTCCATGGCAATCCGCATGATTCCCTTCAATGTGCGGACATTTCAGGAGTTAGGCCTTCCCCCGATCATGGCGAAGCTGGCCGAACGGCCTCGCGGTCTGATCCTGGTCACGGGACCGACGGGGTCGGGCAAGAGCACGACACTGGCCGCGATCATCGACAAGATCAACAAGGAGCGGAAGGGCCACATCATCACGGTGGAAGATCCGATCGAGTTCATCCACCGCCACCAGTCGTGTCTGGTCAATCAGCGCGAGATCGGCACCGACACCAAGAGCTTCCACACCGCGCTCAAGTACGCGCTGCGTGAAGACCCCGACGTCATCCTGGTCGGCGAAATGCGCGACCTGGAGACCATCGCCGCGGCGCTCACCATCGCGGAGACCGGCCACCTCGCGCTGGCCACGCTCCATACCAATTCGGCCGCCGAGTCGATCAACCGTATCATCGACGTCTTCCCGTCCAACCAGCAGTCGCAGGTGCGGGCCCAGCTCGCCTTCGTGCTGGAGGGCGTCGTCACCCAGACCCTGTTGCCCAAGGCGCGGGGCCGCGGCCGGGTCATGGCGTGCGAGATCATGGTGGCCACGCCGGCCATCCGCGCGCTCATCCGCGACGACAAGATTCACCAGATCTACAGCGCGCTGCAGTCGGGCAAGAAACACGGCATGCAGACGATGAACGATGCACTGTACCAGCTGTACACGAACCGCGAAGTCAGCCAGGAAGAGTGCGAGCGGGTCTCCCACGATCCGAAGGAATTCCTCCGGATGATCGGCATCACGCCGCTGGAGGATCAGGAGATCGCTCAGGCCGACAAGACCCAGGGGCGCGCCGCGGGCGCCCGCCGCTAACCGGAGGCCTTCGCAATGCCGATGTTCGAGTACACCGCCCGCAATGCTGCGACGGGGCAGATCCAGAAGGGCCAGCTCGACGTGCCGAACAAGGACGAAGTCGGCGCGTATCTGCGGAAGAACCGCCTCATGCTCGTCAACGTGCGCGAGGCGCCCAAGCAGATCAAGCTGAATCTTGGCGCCCAGCGCGTGAAGACGCGCGACATCGTCATCTTCACCCGCCAGTTCGCCACGATGATCAACGCCGGCCTGCCGCTGGTGCAGTCGTTGAACATCCTCGCGGCGCAGACCGAGAATAAAACGCTCCAGTCGGTCACCCGGGCGGTGGTCTACGACGTCGAGAGCGGCAACACGCTGGCGGACGCCTTCTCGAAGCACCCCAAGGCGTTCACCCAGCTGTACGTCAACATGGTGGCCGCGGGTGAGGCGGGCGGTATTCTCGATACGATTCTCGTCCGGCTCGCCACCTTCCTCGAAAAGAACGACGCCCTCGTCCGCAAGGTGAAGGGCGCCATGGTCTACCCGGGCGTCATCATCACGGTGGCGTTCGTTGCCATCGCGGTGCTTCTGATCTTCGTCATCCCGACGTTCCAGAACATGTTCGCGTCGGCCAACCTCGAGCTCCCGCTGCCCACGCGTATCGTGATCGGGATGTCGAACTTCCTGATCCACTACTGGTGGGCCATGCTCGGCGTCATCGCCGGCATCGTGTTCGCCATCCGGCAGTACTACAAGACGCCGGCCGGCAAGAAGCAGCTCGACGGTCTGCTGCTCAAGGCGCCGGTGCTCGGCGACGTGATACGGAAGTCGGCGGTTTCGCGCTTTACCCGGACCCTGGGCACGCTGGTGAGCTCGGGCGTCTCGATTCTCGAGGGTCTCGAGATCACGGCCAAGACGGCCGGCAACCAGGTGGTGCATGACGCGGTCATGGAGTCGCGGCAGTCGATCGCGGGCGGTGAGACGATCGCGGCGCCGCTCGAGAAGTCGAAGGTGTTCCCGCCGATGGTCATCTCGATGATCGCGGTCGGTGAGCAGACCGGCGGACTGGACGAAATGCTGTCCAAGATCGCCGACTTCTACGATGAAGAGGTGGACGTCGCGGTCAGCGCGCTCCTGAGCCTCATGGAGCCCGCGATGATCGTCGTCCTGGGTGTGATCGTCGGCGGCATGGTGGTGGCGATGTACCTGCCGATCTTCGACATGATGAACGCGGTGCAGTAAGGGCGGATAGCAACGACGGCAGGGCGGCCGTCCGCAAGAACGAGAAGGGCCCGGGAATCCGGGCCCTTCTTGTCTTCACGCCGTAGCGCGTGCGTCCCCGACACCGGCGTTTCCGGCCGCAGGCGGTCACTTGGGCGAGGGACGTCTGGCCGGCTGGGGTCGTGTACGAAGACTCGTGTCGGCCGGCGCCAGCCGATCGGCGACCCAGGTCTCGACCATGTAGACGGTTCGCCCGGTATCGGGTTTGACCCAGAAGCCTGTCCTGGTGGAATCGAAGAGCAGCGTGAGGATCGGGGTCCCGTCTTTCCGGAGGAGTCGGATCTTCCGATCGGCTGGTGAAAAGCGCGCTGAATCAGCTTGTGCGTCGGAAGCGAAGCCCGCCGCCTCGACCGCGGCGTACGCCCCGACGAGATCCGCCGCGCGAGCGGAATCGGCCGGTCCGCCCGGCGCCAGAGTCCATCCGGTTCCGCCGCGGCGAATCGCGTAGCGACGGGCGCCACGCGAGATCTCGACTGCGGCCACGCTGTCGGCACGCACCGCTGCGATGCGGTGATCGCGCCACTCGTCACCCCGCCGGCTCAGCACGTCGACCAGGTTACCGTGAACCAGGTAGGTCGACTCCTCATCGGCGCGGCGCAGGTATCCGCCGGAGAATTGAGGAGAGTGCTTCCCCACGACCAGATCGGCCACTCTCCCGCCGCGGCCGCGCGCCTGCACTCTCGTTCCGGCCGCGCTGTCCACACCGAGAGCGGCGTGCGACGACCGGCGCTCAGCCACCAGTTCGGCGCCCGGCGTGCTGTCCGCCAGCGCCGCCAGGAGGTCGGTGATCGCCTGCGCCGCGGCGGGATGACCGTTCGCGGTCCATGCGGTCGTGTCCTTCCTCGCCAACACGACCGTGTCGCCAGGTCGCGTGAGCACCACCGTGTCGATGGCGGTGGGCTGCATCGTGGGCAACCGGAACACATCGGCCTTTGCGGAGGTGTCGGCACGCCGGGTCGCGAGGGCGGCGGCCCCCCACACGAGCAGCAGCACCGCGAGGAGCAGGGCAAGCCGGAGCAATTGCCTCGCGCTCACGCGGCCTCCCCCGCCGGGACCATCGGGCGATAGTGATCGCGGGTTCGGCGGCGGCGCCGGATGAGATGGCTCACGCCCGCCAGGGCGACGATCACCGGCAGCCCGATCAGGTTGGCATACTTGGCGCCCTCTCGCTCCATGGAGGTCTTGAAGACGAGAGGCACGGGCCGGCGGTCCTTCGAGCGGATGGCGATCAGCTCCTCGTCCTGCGCCAGCCAATCGATGGCGTTGAGCGCGAGCGCGAGGTTTTCCGGCGCGTTCTGCACGAAGCGGTCGGTGGCGAAGTCCGTGCTGCCGATGACTACCGCGCGCGCCCGCCCCCGGGCACTGTCGCCGGCCGTCGCCATCACCGCCAGGAGCTGGCGTCCGAGTCCGGTGCGCGGGAAGTCGCGCTGGGGTTCGATCGACGTCGGCCCGCTGACCGTGCCGGCAGCCTCGCTCGTGAGGAAGAGCGGTGTGACCGACCCGCGGGCCGCCTTGGTCGTGTCGATGGTACTCGCCCAGGTCAGGACCGCGGCGCCCAGATCCTGATTGATCGCGGAGAGTCGCGTACTCTGCGCGCGCATGAAGAACGGATAGACCTGGAGCACGCGACCGAAGTCGCTCGGCACGGGGACCGCTTCGTTGGCGACGAGATCGTAGGCCATGTCGCCGCGGATCGACACGCCAAATCGTTTGAGGAGCGCGTTATAGGGGAGCGTCCGGGGCTGGGCCATCGGCGCCTCGGGCGAGATCGCCATGCCGCCGGCGAGCACGAGGAGGCTGCCGCCGCGGTCTACGTACCGCTGAAACCGGGCCAACTGGGCGGCCGGTACAGAGTCCGGCGCACCGGCGAGCACCAGGACCGCGGCGGCGGTATCGGGTTGGGTCGAGTCGGTGGGATCAATGGCCCGCACATCGTAGGACTTGCCGAGCTGCTCTTCCAGCGCGCGATAGCCCGCGCCTTCGGCCGTCGGCGGAGCGGCGGCGATCACGACTTCCCGCTTGTGGGACCGCGTGAGGTTCCTGATGGACGAGAGCAGGCGGTATTCGAGGTCGTCGGTCTGCTGGACGAACGGCACCGTTTCGGTTTCCGAGCCATGCTGAATCGCGAGGCCCAGGTACCCCTGCTTCACCTGCAGCTCCGATTCTCCGATGACGTTGAACTGCACCGGCTGGATGCCGAGCGACTGCGCGTCCTGCTTGGCCTTGTCGTCTTTCGACGGATCGCGCTCGACGATCCTGATGCGGTCGTGACCCGCGGCGCGGACGTCGCGGAGCAGATCGTCCACGTCGCGCTTGAGAAGCGCCACCTCGGTCGGCAGCTCGCCCGACGCGAACACCTTGATCGTGACCAGGTCGTCCAGGTTGCCGAGCACCTGCCGGGTGCCGGGTGACAGCGTGTAGGCCCGGCCGGGCGACAGGTCGAGACGTCCGCCGATGTACCCGCCGAGGAGATTCACCACGACGAGCGACGCCGCGAGCAGCCCGACGCCGAGGCGAAGCCGCCGGAGCGCGCCGCCGGCGGGCGCGAGCTTGCGCCCCAGCAGCGCGCCATACGCCAGCGCGAGGAAGATGCCCGCGAGCGAAAGGAAGTAGACCACGTCGCGCAGGTCGATCACGCCCCGGCCCATGCTCTCGAAGTGCGAGAGCACGCCGATCCTGGCGGCGACCGTCGCCAGCCCGGGAGGCAATCCGACCAGCAGCGGATTGAGCCCCACCAGGATCAGCCCGAACATCAGCGCCGCCGCGAGGATGAAGGCGATCATCTGGCTCCGGCTCAGGCTCGAGGCCCAGATGCCGATGCCGGCGAAGCCGGCGGCGAGAAGACCCGCGCCGACGTACTGCGCCGCGATGCTGGACCAAGGCAACGCCGCGCCCAGCGCGAGGCCGGCGGGGATGGCGCCGGTAAGCCCGAGGGCGATCCAGAGGAAGAGGACCGCCGAGAGGTACTTGCCCAGTAGCAGCTCGAGCTCGCTCAGCGGTTGGGCGAGCACGATTTCGAGCTGCCCACCGCGGATGTCCTCGGCGAGGGACCGCATCGTCACTGCTGGCACGAAGAAGAGGAACTCCCAGGGCAGGAGGTCGAGCATTGGGCGGAGGCTCGCCACCTGCGAGAGGTAGGCTTGCCGGAAGAAGAGGAACGCGTTGATCGCGAGGAACGCGACCAGCAGCACGTAGCCGGTGGGAAGGTCGAATAGCGCTTTCAGCTCTCGGCGCGCCACGGTCCAGATGCGCATCGGTCAGGGCTCCTGCTGAATCGTGAGCTCGCGGAAGAGGTCTTCGAGACTTCCGGCCTCCTGGTGGAGCTCGAAGAGTGTCCAGCGTTCGGCCTTCGCCAGCTCGAAGATCTGGGGCCGGATGTCCTCGGGTGAAGCCGCAGTCACGGTCACCCGCGACCGGCCGTCGATGGGTTCGTGCGCCTCCACCGCTCCCACCCCGGCGAGCGAGGCCAGCCGGTCGGCGACCTGCGCTCCTGCCGCCTCGACCAGGATGCGGGCGGCCCCCCTGGCGCGGGCGACGAGCTCGTCGACCGGCCCGTCGGCCACGATGCGGCCGCGATTGATGATGAGCAGGCGGGAGCAGGTGTACTGCACTTCGGGCAGCACGTGCGTCGAGAGGAGCACGGTTCGCTCGCGCCCGAGGTGGCCGATGAGGTGCCGGATCTCGACCCGCTGATTGGGATCCAGCCCTTCGGTCGGCTCGTCGAGGATGAGGAGATCGGGGCGGTGCAGGATGGCAGCCGCGAGGCCGACCCGCTGGCGAAACCCTTTGGACAACTCACCGATCGGCCGGTGATAGACGGACTCGAGCCCAGTGGCGGCGACCGCTTCGTCCATCGCGCTCCGGCGCTCCTGGCCGGGAAATCCACGCAAGCGTCCCACGAAGTCGAGATACTCCGAGACCAGCATCTCGGAGTACAGTGGATTGTTCTCCGGCAGATAGCCGACCCGCCGCTTGGCCTCGAGCCCGGCTTCCGCCAGTGGAACGCCGTCCAGCCGGATGGAGCCGGTATCCGGCTCGATGAACTGGGTGATCATGCGCATGGTGGTGGATTTCCCTGCCCCGTTGGGCCCCAGGAATCCCACGACCTGGCCCCGGTCCACCTCGAATGACGCCTGCTCCACGGCGGTGATGCCGCCGAACCGCTTCGAAACCCTGTCGAGAGCTAGCAAGGACATAGGTGTGCAGTGGTTATGGTTATGCTGACGGGCGACGTGCCGATCACGGCCCGTGGCGCTTCACAGGTGCCCGCCGTCAGATGCACCGGTCGATGAATTGGTCGCACTATTGTGGGGGACGCAGAGGACGCAGAGGCCGCAGAGGCCGCAGAGGCCGCAGAGGACGCAGAGACGGAGAGGACGGAACGTGACCAGGGCTCCTGAATCGGCCGACCCCCGCTGGGCCACCTATCCCGACACGATCGTCGAGATCTTCACCTCGCCACTTCTCCGGGTCGATCTCCGGCATCCCCTCCCAACGGACCTGGCGACGCGTCTGCGCGGCCTCGGGCTGGGCGATGCCTGGTCGGTCATCACCGCCCACAATCCAGGTCGCATGCTTTCCGAGTCCGAGAACGAGCGTCGGGAGCGCGACCTGTGGCGGCGGGCCGAGTCGTCCGGAGCCGCGTTCCTCCGCGCCGACGGGGTCAACCCCGACGGGACCGACCGCGAAGTCGGTGTCGCCATCGCACTCGCCCGGGAGGGATCCATCGCGCTTGCTGCGGAGTTCGGCCAGTCGGCCACGTTCTGGTTCGACGGAGCGTGCTTCTGGCTGGATCCGGCGCTGGTGGGCGATCGTCCGATCCGGTTGCCGGCCTAGCCCGTCCCGGATCCCTCCTTGCGGGCCCTCGCCGCCGCGCGCCATACTCTCTCCGTCCTGCCTTCCCACCTTCGACGGAGTCGTCTTCATGACCCCCCGCTCCCTCTTGTTCCCGCTCACGGCCGCCGGCGCGTTGGCCGTCGCCGTTCTGAATTGTTCCGGCACCACCGAGGCGCCGACCGCGCCCAGCGCCGCCGCGGCCGCCGCCCAGTCCCGCGTCACGCTGACACCGCAGGTGAGCGGTACGACCAACCGGCTTCAGGCCATCAGCCCGGTCAACGACCAGGTGGCCTGGGCCAGCGGCGTCGGTGGCACCTATGCGGTCACGACGGACGGGGGCAAGCACTGGAAGGCGGCCAAGGTCCCCGGTACCAAGGACCTCGAGTTCCGCGATGTCCAGGCGTTCAGCGCCAATGTGGCCTTTCTCATGGCGGCAGGACCGGGACGGGCGTCCCGGATCTACAAGACCGAGGACGGCGGCGCCACCTGGACCCTGCAGTTCAAGAACCAGGATCCGAGCGCGTTCTACGACTGCTTCGCGTTCTGGGACAGGCGGCGGGGCGTGACGATGAGCGACGCGGTGAACGGCGTCTTCCCTGTCATCACGACCTCCAATGGCAAGACCTGGCAGAACATCGGCAGCCGGCTGCCGGCTGCCCAGGCGGGAGAAGCGGCCTTCGCGGCGAGCGGCACCTGCGTCGCGACGCAGGGGGACCAGAACGCCTGGATCGCGACGGGCGGCGCAGCCAAGGCTCGCATTCTCGCCACGGCCGACGGCGGCCAGACGTGGAACGCGTACGACACGCCGGTGGTGCAGGGCACACCAAGCTCCGGCGGCATCTCGGTCGCCTTCCGCGATGCGCTCCATGGCATCCTCGGCGCCGGCGAGCTGGCGGTGACGGACAAGTTCACCAGGAACGTCGCCCGCACCCTGAACGGCGGGAAGAACTGGTTCCTGGTGAATCATCCGACCTTTACCGGCTCGATCTACGGACTGTCCTACGTCACCGGACTGGGCAGGACGGTGGTTGCGACAGGCCCCCAGGGCGCGTCGTGGACGGAAGACGAGGGTGAGACGTGGAAGGAGTTGAAGGGCGTCGCCAACTGCTGGGCGGTGGCTTTCGCCAGCCCGAACGCGGGATGGCTGGTCGGCACCGAGGGTCAGATCATCAAGGTGACGTTCAACCAGTAGAGGCTAGAGCCGCGCCAGCGCGGCGGTCGCGGCGTGATAGCCGCTCATCCCATGCACCCCGCCTCCGGGCGGGGTGGATGAGGAGCACAGGTAGACGCCCCGAAGCGGCGTCCGGTAGGGCGTGAGACTCGGCACCGGCCGGGCGAACACCTGTCGCAGATCCATCATCCCTCCACTGATGTCCCCGCCGACGAGATTGGGGTTGCGGCGCTCGAGGTCCGCGGGGGTGAACACGTTGCGCGCGAGGATGCGATCGCGGAAGCCCGGCGCGAAGCGCTCAACCTGTCCCTCGATGTGAGCGGTGAGGTTGAGGGGACAGCCGTTGGGAACGTGACAGTAGGCCCATGCGGTGTGCTTGCCCTCTGGTGCGCGTGAGGAATCGAAGAGCGTCGGCTGCGCAAAGAGCACGAACGGCCGGTCGTGCACCTTTCCCCGAGCCGGTGCCGCCTCCGATGCGACGATCTCCTCGAGCGTGCCGCCGAGATGCACGGTGGCCGAGCGGGCGCACTCGGGAGCGGTCCATGGCACCGGCCCGTCGAGCGCCCAGTCCACTTTGAATGCCGCCGCGCCATACCGGTAGCGCTCCAGCGCCCTGCGGTATCCCTCGGGCAAACTCTTTCCCGCAATCCGCACCACCTGGCGTGGCGTGAGGTCGAGCATCACCACCTTCGCGCCGCGCACCTCCTCGAGACGCTCGACCGGCGCGTCGGTCTCGATCGTACCACCGACCAATCGGAAGTAGCCTGCCAGGGCATCGGCCAGGCGCTGTGAGCCTCCCCGCGGGATCGGCCAGCCGACGGCGTGTCCCGAGACCGAGAGGAGCATGCCGAACGCCGCGGTGCCCGCCGCATCGAGCGGAAGAAAGGAGTGCGCTGCGTTGCCGGCGAAGAGCGCCCGTGCCTCAACGCCCGTGAGGGCGCGCCGCGCCATGCCCGTGGCCGTTTGCAATGCGCGCAGCCCGAAGCGCGCCATCATGATCGGGTTCTTCGGGATCCTCACCGGCGGCGCGAGCACGTCCACCGACAATTCTTCCCAGTCCTCGACGAACGCGCCCAGGAGTTTCCGCCACCCCTTTCCGCCGGCACCGAGCCCCGCCGCCGTGGTCTCGATCGAGCGCTCGAGCATCACGGCGCTGCCGCCGTCGAGCGGATGCGCGAGTGCCGCAGGGGGCTGAATCCAGTCCAGGCCGAACTTTCTGAGCGGAAGCGTGCGGAAGAAGGGGGAGGAGAGGGCGAGCGGGTGGACTGCGGAGCAGACGTCGTGGGTGAATCCCGGCAACGTCAGCTCGGATGATCGAAGTCCGCCGCCGATGGTCGGCTGCGCCTCGCGGAGCACCGTCTTGAGTCCTGCCTTCGCGAGCACGATCGCGGCCGCGAGCCCGTTGGGGCCCGATCCAACGACGATGGCGTCAGGCGTCATTTCACCCTCACCCTCACCGCCGTACCCCAGGGGTCCCTCGCGAGTGCCCCACGTCCGCCCCCGCCGGTGGCCTCCACCGTCGCTCCTGTCGCGCGCAGGCTTTCGAGTGCCGCCTCGACGTCATCCTCCGCAGGGAGCCGGATCTCCCACTCGAGCAGCCGGGCATCAGTGTCCCCGGCCGGAAGCGCGCCGGCCGCCCACGTGTTGGTGCCGAGGTGGTGATGGTAGCCACCGGCGGAAAGGAAGAGCGCGCCGGGGTAGCTCCAGACCACCTTGTCGAGTCCGAGTCCCGCATGGTAGAACTTCGCCGCCGCGTCGAGATCGCCGACATAGAGGTGCACGTGGCCCATCGTCGTCCCTTCCGGCATCGCGGTCCAGCCCGCGGCGCCGGCTGCCCGCGTGAGGTCCTCGACGTCGAGCGGCTCGGTTGCCATGACGAGCTGGCGCCCTTCATGGCGCCACTCGCGTCGTGGCCGGTCCGCGTACACCTCGATGCCGAGTCCGTCAGGATCGGTGAGGTAGATCGCCTCGCTCACCAGGTGATCCGACATCCCTGCGTAGATCTTCAGCTCCGAGAGATGGCGGACGAACGCCCCCAGCGCGACGCGGTCAGGCAGCAGAATCGCGAAATGATAGAGACCGAGCCGCCCTCGGCGGGGAATCGGCGTGGCACCTTTGAGCTCTCGCAGTATCACGAGCGCGGTACTGCTGTCACGTGTGCCCAGCGTGACTCCGTCGGTGGATCCCCTCATGACGCGAAGCCCGAGCACCCGCTCGTAGTAGTCGACCGAGCGTGCGAGGTCGGCCACCTGGAGGGTGACCGGTCCGACGGTCGTTGCGGACGGCAGGCGAAATCCCGGCGGCGCAACGCCATAAGGCAGCGTGTTCGGGGCGGGGGCGGTCGGCATGGTCGTGGTCTCCACATTGTACGGACGGCGATACTCCGCGAACACTGAAAAGTAAGGCCCACGCCCCCTGTTGCCCCCCGGTCCCGGCGGTATCTTCCGTTCCATCCGCATCTGACATCGCCTGCCGTCCCGCTGGGCTCGTCCCGCGTTTCCTCGCAGGGGGGGATTATGGCTCATCACTCGCTATCTCTACTAGGCTCGCTCGCTGCGGTCGCCGCGCTGGCCAGCGCGTGCACGAAGGAGCGTCCCCAGGCAACGGGGACCGAATCGGCCGCCGCTCCCGCCGCGACTGAAGGCGCGGCCGCGCCCGCCGCCGACTACAAGTCGGTTGCCCACCGCGTAGTCACCCAAAGCGCAGGCGTGTCCGAAGGCGACCTGGTGCTCATCAGCGGCAGCGCCGACGATCTCCCGCTGCTCGAGGACATCGCGGTGGAGGTGGCCAAGGTCGGCGGCTCATCGCTCGTGTCGATCGAGACCGCCAGTCTCAGCCGGCGATTGTACGACGAAGTCCCGGCCAAGTACGACTCGAAGGAGCCCCGCTTCGCGATGAATATCGCGAAGAACGTGGACGTAATGATCAGCACCGAGTGGGGTGAAGGAAAGACCCTGAAGGGCGTTCCGGCGGAGCGGATCATCGCCCGCGGCAAGACGTTCCAGCCGATCATGGCCACGATGCGGAAGCGCGGCATCCGGTTCGTCTCGCTCGGCAACGGCCTCTATCCCAACGCCGAGCGTTCCGAGCTGTTCGGCATGTCGCGTGACGATCTCTCGAAGGTCATGTACGAGGGGATCGACGCCGACTACGCGCAGCTCGTGGCGACCGGGGCGGAGATACAGAAGACGCTGGCCAAGGGCAGCCTCGTTCACGTCACCAGCCCCGGCGGTACCGACTTCAAGGTGAGCATCAAGGGTCGTCCCGTACTGGTGAGCGACGGCGTCATCTCCGCCGAGGATCGCAAGCGCGGTGGCGCGGCGACCAGCGTGTGGCTGCCGGCGGGAGAGGTGTACGTCACGCCGGTCGCGGGCACGGCCGAGGGTGTGATCGTAGCCGATCACCTCTTTTACGAGGGTAGTCGCATCGACGGACTCCGGCTCGAGTTCAAGGCCGGCCGGATGACCTCGATGACCGCCAAATCCGACCTGGGATCCTTGAAGACGTTTTATGACGCGTCCGGTGAAGGGAAGGATCTCTTCGGAGTCGTGGATATCGGCATCAACCCCAACATTCACGTTCCCGAGGGCTCGCCCGTCAACGTCTGGAGTCGCGCGGGCGCCGTGACGCTGAGTCTCGGCAACAACACCTGGGCCGGCGGAGACAACCAGGTCGGGTTCGGGTTGCCGCCCGAAGTCCCGAAGGCCACACTCACCGTGGACGGCAGGGAAGTGGTCAAGGACGGCAAGCTCGTCGCCCCCCTCAGCGTGGCGTCGCAACACTGACCCTTCCCACCCACTTCGCTCGTTGCGCAGGTCTGGCCATCGCCGCTTTTGCGGCGGTGGCCCGCCTCGCCGCGCAGACGACGGACCGCAGTCCGGCGCAGCTGGCGCACGCGGCGGAGCGCGCCGTGCACGACGACAGCGCGGACGCGGTGTCCGCGCGCCTGACCGCTTCCCTCCGTCGAGATCCGGGCGACCGCGAAGCGTTGCTCGGACTCGCCGTCATCGCACGCTCCACCTATCGGTTCGAGACAGCCGACAGCCTGTTCTCGAGGCTGCTTGCCCGAAGCGGCGGCGCCGTGGACCGATGGTCGGTTCAGGCTCGCCTCGGACTCGCCAGGGTTGCCGGAGGTCTCGGCGACCAGCGGCGGGGTGATTCGCTCCAGCGCATCGCGATGTTAGAGGCGCGCCAGGCGGGCGATCGTGAGGCCGAGATAGACGCGCTCATGGGATTCACCAGTATCCGCTCGGGCGACACCCGCGCCCTCGACGCGACGATGGACACCCTGGCCCGCCTGCTCCCGCGTGGCGACGGTCGCGACCGCGCGGAGTACCTGTGTCGCCTCGGTCTGTACCATGGAGTTCGGGGCGATGCGGACGCGCGAGACATCGTCCGGCAAGGCATGGCGATGGCCGGCCGCCTCGGGGAGCGTCGGCTGGTCGGGCATTGCCTCGAGAGCTACGGGCTGATCTACAGTTTTCTCGGCGAGAACGATTCGGCTCTCGCCATCGACGACCGGGCCGGCGAGCTGCTTCGGGCGACGCACGAGCACGCCGGTATCGCCCGCAACGAGTCCCGGCGGAGCGATATCCTCCAGGCGTACGGCCGCCTGGGCGAGGCGCAGGCCGCGTTGGAGCGGGTGCAGGCGGAGGCGACCATCTCCCGGAACCTGCTGCGGACCGCCAACGCCATCGCCGGCATGGGCATGCTCGCCCTGCGGGTGGGAGACCTGACCACCGCCGCCGAGCACTTCGAGCGCGCGGCGACACTCCACGATTCCCTCGGCGAAGTCGAGGGTGGCATGATCGCGCGGCAGAACCGGGGCGAGGTCCTCGCAGCTTCCGGTGACTTGGTCGCCGCGCGGACGGCGTTCGAGGGGACCCTCGCGGAGGCCCAGCGTAGCGAATTCCTCGAGGATGCGGTGAACGCCCGGCAGCGCATCGCGCGCGTGGCGATCCGGCAGCGTGACTGGGACGAGGCGGACCGCCAGCTCGCCGCCGCCGACTCCACCGCCACGTCTCACGGCCTCGAGGAGATCAAATCGTCGCTCCTGTACGACCGCGGACGCCTCGCTCTGGGGCGTGGGGCTCTGCCGGCCGCCGAGCGGCTCTTCTCATCCTTCCTCGCGCAGACATCTCCCGACGATCGCTTGATCCGATACACGGTCAGGAGTCGTCTTGCCCAGGTTTGGGCCGCCAAGGGAGATCTCGGCCGGGCCGAGCGTGAGCTGGCGGATGCGAATACGGAGCTGGAGCGCTGGCGAGCGTCGGTTGGGGCGGACGAGCTACGACGCTTTGCGTTCTCCGCCAATCTGGTGGGCGAATACGAGTCTCAGAGTCCTGCGGCGACTGTGCTCGCGGCACTCGCGGCCGGTGGGCGAGCGGAGGCCGCCCTCACGCTCGCGGAACAACGTCGTGCCCGGACGCTCGCCGACAGGCTGACCCAGGCCGACGCGTTGCGGGAGACAGCAGCAGCAGGCGCCCTTCATCGCGATCGCCCCGCCACGGCGTCCGAGATCGTGGCCGCGGTACCTGACGACAGCACGGCGCTACTCGAATACGTCGCAGGAACCGAAGGGGCACCGACTACCCTCTTCGTCGTGACGCGCGGCGGGGTCCGCGCCCACCTGCTTCCCTCGGCGGATTCACTTAAGGAGCCCGTCGCGCGATTCGTGGCGCTCCTGGAGGCAAACCAGTCCGCCGACGCGCTGGCCAAACGTCTCGGGCAGACGGTTCTGGGACCGGCGGCCGAGCTGGCACGCGGCGTCTCGCGCATTATCGTCGTTCCCGATGGCCCACTGCACCGGCTGCCTTTCGACGCCCTGCGTCTCCCCGGCGGCGAGCTGGCGGTGGAGCGATGGGCCATCGGACTGGCACCCTCCGCCGCGGTGGCCGTCGTCCTGGGTCGAGACCGTGCTGTCCCCGCACCCGCCGGCCCGGTGCGCGTTCTCGCCCTCGGCGATCCAGCGTTTCCCAGGGAGGACGCAGCCGGCGGATTTCTCCGCGAGGCAGAGACGTTCCGCGGGGCGTTCGAGAAAGCCGGCGGCCTTCCGCGCCTCACCGCGAGCGGCGACGAGGTCCGAGAGGTGGCGCGCTACTCGCCCGGCGAGGCGGTCGTGCGATTGAGAAACGACGCGAGCGAAGCGTGGATCAAGCGGACATCTCTAGCCCCCTTCGACGTCATTCACCTCGCGACCCACGCCTTGGTAGACGAGGCCTCGCTCGCCCGCACCGCGCTCGCTCTGGCACCGGGCTCGGGTGAGGACGGATTCCTCTCACCGGCGGACCTCGCGGCCCTGAAGCTCCGCGCCGATCTCGTGGTTCTTTCCGCGTGCCGCACCGCCGGCGGCGTCATGGTGGCGGGGGAAGGCATGCAGGGGCTCACCACGCCCTTGATCGAGGCCGGCGCGCGCTCCGTGGTGGCGACGCAGTGGCGCATCGGCGACCGGAGCACGGTGCGGCTCGTGAACGACTTCTACGCCGGCCTCGGACATGGACAGCCGGTCGCCGTGGCCCTGCGCGGCGCCAAGCTCGCCGCGATCCGGCGGGGTGCGCCGGCGGGCGAGTGGGCGGCCTTTACCGTCGTCGGCGATCCGCTCGCGAGAGTTCCGCTCAGAGAGCCGGCGCCGCGGACGCGCCTCTGGGTATGGGCAGCCGCGGGACTCGCGCTGCTGCTCGTGGCGCTCGGCGTGCTTCGGCGGCGCCGGAGCGGTCCGCGCACGCCGGCGGCGAACGCTCGATGAGCGATCTCAGGGGTCGCACCTTCCTCGTAACCGGCACCACTTCCGGGATCGGCCGTGCGGCCGTCGAGGCGTTGGCGGCGAGAGGTGCAAACGTCGTGTGCGCGGCCCGATCCGAGGACCGGATGAAGGCTGTGCTCGACGGCATTCGCGCCGGCCGGCCCCTTGGCGAGTTCCAGTTCCTGCAGCTCGATCTCGCAGATCTGAGCTCGGTCCGGCAGGCGGCAGAGCGGTTTCTCGCGAGCCGCCGTCCCCTGGATGTGCTGATGAACAACGCGGGAGTCGCGGGGATCCGGTCACTCAGCAAGGACGGGTTCGACCTTACCTACGCCGTCAACCACATCGGTCCTTTTCTTCTCACCAACCTGCTGCTCCCGGCGCTGAGACGGTCCTCTCAGGGTCGCATCGTGAATGTCGCCAGCGTGGCCCACATGCAGGTAAAGGCGATTGACTGGTCTGTCCTCGAGCGCCGCTCCGCGCCCGGACGCAACGGTTTCCACGACTACGGCGTCACGAAGCTGATGAACGTCCTGCACGCGAAAGAGCTGGCGCGCCGGCTCGCCGGAACCGGCCTCACCACATACGCGTGTCATCCCGGCGGGGTCGCCTCGAACATCTGGCGATCGCTTCCTGGTCCGGTGCAGTGGGTTCTCAAGCTCTTTCTGTTGTCGAACGAGGAGGGGGCGAAGACGCCGCTCTACTGTGCGACGGCTTCGGAGCTGGCGACGGTGACGGGACGGTACTACGACAAATGCCGTGAGACTCCCTGCAACCCGCTTGCGGACGATCCGGTCCTCGCGCAGGAGCTATGGGAGAGGAGCGAGCGGGCTACCGCGGCTTCAGCCGGAGGGGGCGGATCGCCGAGCTGAGCGTTCGCGCGTCGGTCGTCGTGGCCCGGACCCACCAGGTGTAATCGCCGGGAGGCAGCGCGGCGATGGCGCCAGGCGTGGCGAGGGTATCGGGCGTTGTGGCCGAGGCCACGACGCTGCCCCCGGAATCGAGGACCTCGAGCGCATAGCTGCGTGCGCCCGGCGCTGCGTGCCACCCGAAGGTGAGCGAATCGCCGGCCACCGCTTCGGCCGCCGGACGGATCAGGGTCAGAGCGCCCCTGGCCTCACCACGGGTCAAATCATCCTGCCGCGAGCTCACGACCATGCGGCCTACCCCGACAGCGAGCAGCAAGGACGCGGCCAGGGCGGCAGGCACGAACCAGCTTCGACGCATGACGCTCCGGGTCGCTCCTGCCTGAGCGCCCGCGACTTCCACCGCACGCAACAGGTCGAACTCTGCCCGGCAGTCCTTGCAGCTCATGACATGATCGAGCGTTGCCAGCCGCTCCGATTCCGGACCTTCGCGTCGTGCCAGCGCCGCGATGGCTTCGGGAGACGCGTGCTGCCCGCCTGCGCTGGCCCGGCCACGCTCGAGCGCCGCCCCGTACACCGCACGCAATTGGTCCTCGTTCATGTCGCCTCCTCCGCCTGCCACCCGATCCCGAGGTCCGTGAGGCGGGCGCGCACGTCCCCGAGCCCGCGGTACAGCAGATTCCGTGTCTTGCCTTCGGTCCATCCCATCAATTGGGCAATCTCCTCACGTGGATAGCCGGCGAGATACATGCGGACGGCGGGCCGTCTGGATTCGGGAATGGTGGCGATCGCCTCAGCCACCTGGGTGCCGAGTTCCGATTCCTCGAGATCGCCGTGAGGGGTCGGCACGGCTGTCGCGATGTCACCGCCGCCCGCGTCGTCGATGGACTGGTGGTGCTCGGCCCGGCGGGAACGCCGGCGGCGGATCACGTCGAGGGCCGCCGAGCTGGCCGTCCTGTATATGTACGACGATCCGACCTGGTCGATCTGCTCACTCGTCTCCCGCGCCCGCCAAAGCCGGATCCGAACCTCCTGCATGACCTCGTCGACGTCCGATTCGTCCAGCCGGTACCGGCGAGCGACCTGGCGCACCATCGTCCCGAACTTGCCGACGACGGCCTCAAGGGCGAGAGAGAGATGCTGACCCGCTTCGGGGAGCGTCATGCGGGAAGTATCGAGCCTGCTTCCCCCCAAAGCCAGACCTGCGATCAGCCGCGACGCATGCTATTCCGCCGCGCGCTCGTACGCCGCCGCCGTGCAGTCCGTGACGCCCTTCGCGTCACACCAACGGGCTGCGTCGATCAACTCCTCCAGCGACCCGAACCCGGGCAGCCGCCCGACGTATTCGATGTGCGGCCAATCCCACGACTGGTCCGGCGTGCCGATGATCCGGAACACGCCGCGTTGGGTAGTGTCGACCCAGCGACGAAAGGCGACCCAGTGCTCCCGGGTGGCGACATGCCGGATGTCGCCGTCGTCCACGGTCACATCGACTGCGTAGCCCTCGGCGTGCCGCGACGTCGCGGTATGGGTGAGGTTGCCACCCAGGGTCATGAGGTACGCCTGCCGCTCGGCGCTACGCCGCGCCTCGGTCACCTTGATCTTGAATCCGGCCCGTCGCGCCGCGGCGAGCATCGATTCCATCAATGGGCGGACGACGGAGTCGAGCGAGGCGAGGGATGCATCGGCCGTGTGCGTGGAGACCGGAAAGTCGAGCGAGCTCGTCTGCGCGAGGCGGCGCTCGAGCTGCTCCCAGCTCTCGCCGGGGCGGCGCACCGACATGGCGCCGACCCTGTGGGAGCCGACGACCCACTTCTCGCCCCGATCCCAGTCGGTGTCGTAGGTGACAGTCGCGGTCGGCAGCGTGTCCGAGAGGTACAGACGCTGGGGGTCCTCGATCCCGAACTGCTCGCGGAGCGCTTGCCGCTCTTCGGCCGAGAAGAAGCGCCGGGCGTAGCGGGGGACTCCGTGCTCGTCCCGGCCGGCGAACTCATGGCGAGCGTTCGTGGTCGTCCGATTGGCGAGACCCACGTCCTCGCCGGCCATGGCACCCACGATGGCGAAGCTGACGCCGACATTGGCCGCCATCTGGGAGTGCACCGCGGCCGGTGTCAGGACGGCGAGCAGGATCGCGATTGTGCGCGCGCGGCCACGCGGCCGAGCCCGGGCGGCCGGATGGGGACGAGGACGCCTGGCGGGTGGACGGCCGGCCAGCAGGACACTCTCGAGAGCCAACGATACCGGGAACATCTCGCCTCGCCTGTGTGAGCCACGTTTCGGACTGGACAGGGTGTAAGACGTCGGGGGCGGGGAGAGATTCTCAGTTGGCGGAAGCTGGGGCTTCTTGACATATCTCCCGCCCTTACGTACGATATATCGCAAGCACTATCACACGTAACTACGGAGAAGCCAGATGTGCAGCGCCAAGAATGACTGGGGGTTCGGTCCGGGTTTCCCCTTCGGCCGCGGAGGTCATTGGGGAGGACACTGGAGCGGAAGCCGGCGGCGGGGTCCTATGTTCGGCCAGGGGGAGGTCAAGTTCGTCATCCTCCGTCTGCTCAAGGAAAAGCCTCGTCACGGATACGAGGTGATCAAGGCCCTGGAGGAGAAGATGAGCGGCGTATATACGGCGTCGGCGGGCACGGTGTATCCGACCCTGCAGCTCTTGGAGGACGAGGGCTACATCCGGGCCGTGGATACCGACGGCAAGAAGGTCTATCACGTCACGCCTGAAGGGGAGCGCTACCTCGAAGAGAACCGCGATCTCCTCGACGAGATCATCGACCGGGTCCGCGAGACGGTGCGCGACTTCACCGGCGGTGGCCAGGGCGAGGTCCAGGGCGCGTTCGCCCACCTCGCAGCGGTGACGTTCAAGCGGGCGTGGCGGAAGGGTCCCGACGACCCGGCGCTCACGCGTGTCGCGGAGATCCTCAGGAAAGCAGGCGACGACATCGAGCAGGTCTGGAAGTCCACCACAGTCTGACGGTCGTACGGGGGAGTCAACGATGATTCGGGGTTTCGCGTGGTTGTTCTGGCTGGTGGCGCTGTTCTTCTTCGTCGGGTTCATGCGTCGACGGCGTTGGGCGATGGGGTATGGCGGCTGCGGCGGGCAGGGCCGGTTCGATCGAGCGCCCACGATGTATCGAGGACAGGAGAACCAGCAGTCGTACGTCGAGGAGCTCGAGCGCAGAATCGCCGACCTCGAGGAGAAGCTCGATTTCACCGAGCGACTCGTGTCGGAGCGCCGGGAGCAACGGGCGACGTCGTAGCGCCAGATCGGGTGGGGTCGGACCCGGAGTGGGCGGTGGCCCTGGACTTGCCCTCCAAAGTCGAGGTACCGCAAGCAGGTCCGGTTCGACCCCCACCAGATCAGGAGGCACGATGGCGTCTAAGCGATTGGCAATCCTCAGCCTTGCCGTTCTCGTCGGCTGCGGTGGAGAACGAAGCGGCAGCGAGGCCGCCAACGACCTGAGCCGCGATCTGCAAAGGGTCCCGGTCGACTCCTCCGCCACCCTGAACGATCACACGTCCTCCAGCGGGGCCACCGTCGCCGAGGCGGCGCCGGTTCCGGCTCCCAAGCCTCAGCCCAAGCCCAAGGCCACTCCCAAGCCCAAGCCGAAGCCGGCCCCCGCCCCGGCCCCCGCGCCGGTGGTTCACGCGCTCGCGGCAGGCGCCACGGTCTCGGCGACCGCGGATCGTGAGATCAGCTCCAAGACCGACAAGGCCGGCCAGACCTTCACCGCCACGGTAGCGGCCGATGTGAGGGATGAGACGGGCACGGTCGTGATTCCGGCCGGCTCCAAGGTCACGCTCACCATCGCCGAGATCCACGAGTCCGAGAACAAGGGCGACAAGACCGGCAAACTGAGTCTGACGCCGTCGTCGGTCGAGATCGCCGGAACGAGCTACACGCTCGACGCATCGGCGGAGGCATTGGATCGGATGCTGCGGGACCGGAAGACCAACGCGGGGGACGTGGCCAAGGTCGGCGCGGGCACCGCGGCTGGCGCCATTGTGGGTCGTGTGATCGGCGGCAACACCAAGGGCGCCGTGATCGGCGGGATCATCGGTGGCGCCATCGGCACTCAGCGGGCGGTCGAGACACAGGACCGCGACGTGGTCGTGCCGGCGAACTCCCGCGTGGAGCTCACGCTGCACGGGGCGTTCAACAGATAAGACGGAGAAGACGCAGAAGACGGAGCGCTGAAAGGGACGAAGGGGCGGAGCGGGGCGGACCTTTCCGCCTTCTCCGCCCTTTCCGTCTTTTCCGTCTTATTTTCCCAAACCATGTCCCGTGCCTTCGTCAACGAAGACGCCGGTGGCGGCGACGCCCTCGGCAAATACCCTCTCCCCGAGCGCGGCGATCCGGGATTTCCCCTGGCCGCCGCGCGGGCGTTGTTGCGTGGCGCCGATGAGGGCGATACGGTCGGAGCCGAGGCCGCCACCGGCTTCTATTGGGGGGATCCCACTCTCGAGCCACAGGTGTCTCAGTTACTCGCCGAGGCTCGGGAAGAGGGTAATGAGCGTGCGGAGCAGCTGGCCGAGCGGTTTCTGAGACGGGCCCGGCGCCCCAGGTAAGCCCGGATCACGCTCCCCGCTTGAGCCGCTTGTCGCGAGGGTAGGGAAACACGTCCACCACCTCGCCTGCCTTGAGCCGTTCCTGGACGCCCGTCCAGAACTCCACCCGCAGCAGATCGCCGTGCGCCTCGAGGAAGGTATCGCGCACCCGGGCCGGGGGAGAGAGAAAGGCCTGGAACTCTTCGGGGAAGACGTCCTGCTCACCCACATGGAACCACGGCTCGGCGGAGAATTCCTCTTCGATCGAGCGGGGAAGCGGCAGGCGCCGGAACCGGCAGTCCGAGAGCAGGCAGAGCTCGTCGTAGTCGTAACAGATGACCCGCCCGTTGCGCGTCACCCCGAAATTCTTGAGCAGCATGTCGCCGGTGAAGATGTCTGCGGCCGCCAGATCCTTGATGGCGTTACCGTAGTCGAGCACGGCGTCGCGCGCCGCATCGTCCCCGGCGTCGCGCAGGTAGAGGTTGAGCGGGGTGACGCGTCGCTCGGTGTACACGTGCCGCACCACGACCCGGTCGCCGGCGACTCGCACGGTGGAGCCCGCGACCCGGAGGAGATACTCGAGCAGATCGTCGGGAAAGCAGCGCCGGGGAAACTCGAGATGCTCGAACTCCTGGGCGTCGGCGAGACGGCCGACCCGGTCCCGGACGAAGACGAAGTGGTACTTATCCATCACGGTCTGGCGGGTCGTATTCTTGGGCGCGCTGAAGGTGTCCTTGATGATCTTGAAGACGAGGGTCAGCGCCGGCAGCGTGAACACGGCCATCACCATGCCCTCGTCGCCCTCCGCCGGGGCGAAGCGGACGCTGGGATCCTGCAGACACGACATCAGGCTCCGGAACAGCTCGGTCTTGCCATGCTTGTTGAAGCCGATCGCGTTGTACAGCTCGTCGACCCGCTTGAAGGGCATGATGGTGCGGAGGAAGTCGATCAGATCGCGGGGTCGCGGCACCTCCACCCGGAAATACGACCAGCTGAAGCCGAACACGACGCTGACCTGGTCCTGGTTGAGCAACGCGGCATCGACGACGATGCCCCGCTCCGCGCGGAGCAGCGGGATCACCAGCGGTAGGGTCACCTCACCGCGCCGCACGCGGCCGACGAGGTAGGCGCCCTTGTTCCGGTAGAACACCGAGCGCACCACGTCGACGGACACCGGCCCCGTCGCGGGGATGTCCCGAAGCGCCCCGGCGATCAGGTCCGCGACGATGCCGGCATCGCGCTGCGGTTCGGCATACGGCACCGACCAGGGTATCGCGTCGAGAATGGAGCGCACGAGGGCCGCGTCAGCTTCGGGGTGGGTGTAGGTATCAAAGAGCGGCGGCGCGTCTCCCGGCGCGGGAGCTGGTGGAGCGAGCTCGACGTACTCGATCGCGTCGTCCACGCCGACGGTCGCAAACACCCGCCGCGTGACCGAGTTGAAGAAGGTCTGCTCCACCTCGGCGTCGGGGCGTCCGGCCGTGCCGCCGGCGTGCAGCCCCTTCATGGCGCCCCAGAGCGTGCGCTCCATGACCGCATCCTGGAGGATGTCACGCACGTCGGCCACGGCGGCGTCGAGATGGACGCGATACAGCGCGAGCCGCTCGGTCGCGTCGGCCTGGGCGCCCAGCCAGTCGTGACGTTCGAACCGGTCGCGGGCACGCCGGGTGATTTCCTGGAAGCCGAGGTGGTACTCGTCGTACGCGGCATGGATGGCCGCGACGGCTCGGACCGCGAGGTCTCCCTCGACCCGGTTGCCGATCTCCGACGACCCCGTCAGATTCAGCGTCGATTGACGTCCAGGCACCAACGTCCGCCCCCCCCGAAGGATTCCGTGTCCATGCCCGCGCCATCGTCGAGCCCCGCCGCGTCTCGGAGTTCCGCGTCTCCCGCCGCCGGGGAATCCATCGCCCTCCGAGAAGGCCGTCTGCACGTTCCCGACGAGCCCATCGTCCCGTTCATCGAGGGCGATGGCACCGGCCCCGACATCTGGGCGGCCTCCCAATATGTGTTCGACAACGCCGTTCGGCTCGCGTACGGAGGCCGACGACGCATCGTCTGGCGCGAGGTGCTGGCGGGCGAGAAGGCCAAGAACCGGCTCAACAGCTGGCTTCCCGACGAAACGCTCGCCGCCATCGCCCACCACCTCGTCGCGATCAAAGGACCGTTGACCACGCCGGTCGGCGGTGGCTTTCGCTCGCTCAACGTCGCGCTCAGGCAGCGACTCGATCTCTACGCCTGCGTCCGGCCGGTGCGGTGGTTCGAGGGCGTGCCGTCGCCGGTCAAGGCTCCGCAGGACGTCAATATGGTGATCTTCCGCGAGAACACGGAGGACATCTACGCCGGCATCGAGTACAAGGCCCGAAGCGACGAGGCGCGCCGGGTGATCGAGTTCCTCCAGCAGCAGATGGGCGTGCAGAACATCCGGTTCCCCGATACCAGCGCGATCGGCATCAAGCCGGTTTCCGAGGAGGGGTCCAAACGCCTGATCCGCGCCGCGATCGATTACGCCCTGCGGCAGAAGCTCGAGAGCGTGACGCTCGTCCACAAGGGAAACATCATGAAGTACACCGAGGGCGGCTTTCGCGACTGGGGCTACCAGCTGGCGCGCGAGGAGTACGGGGCCACCGAGATCGACGGCGGGCCGTGGTGTCAGCTGCCCGGCGGGCCGGTCATCAAGGACGTCATCGCCGACGCCTTCCTTCAACAGATCCTGACCCGTCCGCGGGAATACTCGGTCATCGCCACCCTCAACCTCAACGGCGACTACATCTCGGATGCGCTCGCCGCGCAGGTGGGTGGCATCGGCATCGCCCCGGGCGCGAACATCAACTATTACACCGGGCACGCCGTGTTCGAGGCGACCCACGGCACCGCGCCCCGCTACGCGGGGCAGGACAAGGTGAATCCCGGCTCGCTGATTCTCTCGGGTGAGATGATGCTCCGGCATCTGGGGTGGGATGAGGCGGCCGATCTCATTATCCGCGGCCTCGGGCGGACCATTGCGCAACGTCGTGTCACCTACGACTTCGAGCGCCTCATGGAAGGCGCGACACTGCTCAAAACGTCGGAATTCGGGAAGGCGCTGGTGGAGAACATGGGGTAGTTCACCTCCCCTTCAGCCTGTCGATCTCCCTCCGATCCCTTTTCGTCGGCCGTCCCTTGTCGGGGACGAATGCCGCATGCAGGGTCTTGAGTTGCAGCGCCATCGCCTCGCGGGCTGACCGGCTTTCAGGACGCTCCTCGTACAGTTTCGCCGCCTCGACCGCGGGCCCCCGCCGGTCCGACAGCTCACGCACCACGATGTGAAACTCGTAAGGCGGCTGTTTCACCCGGATCTCATCGCCGGGATGAACCGCCCGGGCCCGCTTGGCCCGATCGCCGTTCACTTCCACCTTTCCCCCCTCGATGGCCTCGGAGGCGAGCGACCGGGTCTTGTAGAACCGGGCCGCCCAGAGCCATTTGTCGAGGCGAGTGTGGGGGCGAAACTCGGGCATCCGGGAAAACTAAGGCGAAACCACCTTTCCGTCCTTTCCGTCCTTTCCGTCCTCTCCGTCCTCTCCGTCCTCTCCGTCCCCTCAGGCTCGAAGATTGCAGCCAAAATCCACCCATGGCCCTCTCGCATCTGCTCCTCGCACTATCACTTGCCCAGGGCCCCCTCCAGGCCCCGCCGGCGTTCCCGTCGGGCGCCACGCCGGCTGCCGATTCGATCATCGCGGAGGCTCGCCAGGCCCTCAACCGCGGTCGCCCCTGGCGGGCCAGCCGCCTCATTACGCCCGTCGTCGCTGACTCTTCCAGCAGGACGCCGGCCGCCGTCTACCTGGCCGCAACCGCGGCGAGCCGGTGGGGTGGATGGCCCGAGGTCGCCAAGCTGCTTACTGGCGAACCCTGGCTCGATTCCCTGTACGAGGGTCGCGGTCGGTTGCTCCTGGCCCGTGCGGCACTGGAGCAGCGCACTGATTCGTTCGCGCTCGAGCAGGCGCTCGGTGCGCCGGCGGCGACCACGGATTCGATCGAAGGCGAGCGACTCGTGATTCTGGCAGCGGCGCTCGGCCGCGTGGGCGCGCGTGACAGCTCCGCCTCCACCTATGAGCGGGCCGCCGTTCATCTCCCTACAATTGCCGACTGGCTCCTGATTCGAGCCGCTTCCGCCACCGACGACAGCAGTGGGCGGGCCCGCATCTACGAGCGACTTCGCGATCCGCTGGCGCGGAACCGGATTCAATGGAGTGAAGCGGCGGCTCTCGAGGGCATCGGGGACCTCCAGAGCGCCGCCCGGCGCCGCGCGGCGCTGGGTGATCGCGTCGGGTCCCTCCGCCTCAGATATCTCGCAAGTCCCGAGGCCGACCTTCGCGAAGGCGTCCGTCGCGACCTCGTATCCCTGATCGCGGCACGGCGCTCGGTCGGCGAGCTCAGGGAAGCCATCGCGTTTCTGGATAGCACGTATGCCCCGCTGACACCCGACGAAGATCTCATCGTGGCGCGCGCGGCCGGCTCGGCGGGCCCGCCGGCCCGCGCGGTCGCCGGCTACTCCCTCGCGTTCGAGGCGGGACTGGGCACGCCCGAGGATCGCTATGCCTATGCGGCGGCGCTCGGCAAGCTCGGCCGTTACGGTGAGTCCGCCTATCAGTTCAACCTCGTCAGGACGCCGAAGAAGCTTGCCGCGTCCGCCGCGTACCAGCGGGCCAGGGCCCTGGTGCGTGACGGGCAGCTGAGCCAGGGCCGCGCCGCGCTCTTCGAGGTCCTCCGCCGGTACCGAACGGACACCGTGGCGGGATCCAGCGCCCTCTTCCTCCTCGGTGATCTGGCGGCCGACGATGGCGCGGATGACCGGGCAAGGACGTACAATCGTCGTCTGGCGATCAGGTATCCCACCAGCACCTTTGCCCCAACGGCTCGGTTCCGAGCCGCGATGCTCGCTCTCCTCGCGGGGGAGCCCGAGCTGGCCGCGAGAGAGTTCGACGATCTGTGGCAGCGGTATCCCAAGAGCGATGAATACTCGGCGGCTGTCTACTGGGCCGGGCGAGCCTGCGCCGCAGCGGGCGACACCGCGGCCGCGCGCACCCGGTGGGCGCTCGTTGCCGGTGGCGATCCGGGCTCGTATTACGTTGGTCTCGCGCTCGATCGTCTTGGCGAACAACCCTGGGCCCCCGCGGCCACGCCCGATTCGTTCGCCGTGATTCCCGCGATGGATTCCGCGGTCGCGCGCGCCGAGCTGCTGGCCAGTCTGGGCCTCGCCACTGAGTCACGGTGGGAGTACGACCGCCTCGCGCGGTCGCAGGACACGACCTCGGAACGACTCCTCACACTAGCCAACGCATTTCGCGCCCAAGGCATGCCGGCGCAGGCGATCCAGCTCGCCCGTCGCGCGCTGGTGTACGGCGCGCGTGCGGACGCCCGAACGTATCGGCTGCTCTATCCGGTCGGGCTCGCCGAGGCGCTTGCCGGTGAGGCCATGGAGCACCACCTCGACGCGAGTTTCGTCGCTGCGCTCATCCGGCAGGAGTCGCGCTTCGATCCCGCCGCGACGTCCGCCGTGGGCGCGCGAGGGCTCATGCAGGTGATGCCCGACCTTGGTGCCCGGCTCGCGCAGTCACTGGGCTATCCGGTGTGGGATCCCGTGCTCCTCTATCAGCCCGACGTGAGCCTGCAGCTTGGCACCTATCATCTGCAGGAGCTCGCCGAGTCGTACACCGAGCCGGTGCATATCCTGGCCGCCTACAACGCGGGAGCGAGTCGGGTCGAGCGCTGGTCGAAGCGAAAGGGCGTGGAGGATCCCGAGGTCTTCGCCGAGCGCATCCCCTTCGCGGAGACGAGGGGTTACGTCCGGGCCATCCAGCGTAACCAGGCCATCTACCGGACGCTGTATCCGTGGACCTCCCTGGGCGAGGCAGCCGCGAGGCTGGATGTCGGAGAGGGTCCCTCTTAGTTTCAGGGCCATCCGCGTCCCTGAAGGTCTGGTTGCTCGAATTTTCCCACTCGCTCCACGCTCTCGACCGCATCGGTGAAGGCATCTTCGCCCTCGACGCCGATGGCCGGTTCACCTACCTCAATCGCACTGCCCAGCACCTCCTGCCGGCATTGATCGGGGCCAGCGGCACCGACCTGCATGGCACCGTCATCTGGGACGCCTCGCCCTCCTTCGGGCTGACGCCCACCGCCACCGCGCTGCGCCGTGCGGTGGAGGATGGTCTGCCGGTCGTTCACCCGGTGCGCGATCCTGTGAGCGGGCTCATGCTGGAGCTACGGGCGTTCCCATCTGCCGACGGCGTGAGCGTGTTGCTGATTCAGCCGTCGGGGCAGCCGGAGGGCGCGCTGCTCGACGCGCTGAGCGATCTCTATCTCGCCTGCGACGACGAGTGGCGATTGACGATGCTCAACGCGCGGGCCGGCGAATACCTCCGATTCCTGGGGCGTAATCGCGACGAGCTGCTGGGGCAGTCGGTGTGGGAGGTCATCCCCGGCCTCTCGGGGTCACGGTTCCAGGCCGAGGCGTTCCGCGCCGTGGTCGAGCAGCGCGAGGTCGAGTTCGAGTCGTTCTTCGCGCCGATGAACCGGTGGTTCTCCGTGCGGCTCACCCCGACCAACCGTGGTATCATCGCCTGCGCGCGTGACGTGACGACCCGGTATATGACTCGCTCCGCGGATGCCGTCCCCCTGCCCGAAAGCGTGGAAACCCAGGAGCAGAATCGTCGCTTCCGCAGCCTTGTCGAATCGATCGACGACGTCGTCTTTCAGCTCGACACCGAGCAACGCTGCGTCAACCTCTTCGGCCGGTGGCTCGAGCGGGAGGGGTTTCTCTCGGAGCAATTCATCGGACGCACCACGCGGGAGATTCTGGGGCCGACTGAGGCGCCCGTGCACGAGCGCGCCAATCAGCGTGCGCTCGCCGGCGAGACCGTCACCTACGAATGGGTGCTGCTCACCGCCCGTGGACCGCGGCACGTGCTCAATACCCTTTCACCGCTTCGGGACCCGAACGGGACCATCACCGGCATCGTGGGCGTCGGACGGGACATCACCGCCCGCATCGAGGCCGAGCAACAGGTACGGCAGGCGCAGAAGATGGAGGCCGTAGGCCGGTTCGCCGGCGGAGTCGCCCACGATTTGAACAACATGGTGATGGTCATCATGGGGTTCAGCGACTTTCTGCTGGCGACTCTCGATCGGAGCGATCCTCGCTGGGCCGATGCCGATGAGATCCGGAAGGCGGCCGAGCGAGCGATGCAGCTCACCCGCCAGCTCCTCGGCTTCGGCCGGCAGCAGGTCGTCGCGCGGACGGTCGTCGACCTGAACGCCGTGGTATCGGGAATGGAGAGGATGCTCCGGCCGTTGCTCGGCGAGGACATGATCCTCAGCACCGATCTGGCGCCTGCCCTCGGCGGGATCGAGGCCGACTACGGGCAGATGGAACAGATCGTCATGAACCTCACCCTCAACGCGCGTGACGCGATGGGGAGCGGGGGACGGCTCACGCTCGAGACTCGCGACCTGGAGTTTCCGGACGATCACGCGGTCCAGCATCTCGGAATCCCGATCCCGGGCGGTTCCTACGTGATGCTGGTAGTCTCGGACACCGGCCACGGGATGACACCCGAGGTCAAGTCGCATCTCTTCGAGCCGTTCTTCTCGACCAAACTCATCACCCAGAACACGGGGCTCGGCCTCGCCACGGTGTACGGGATCGTCGCACAGAGCGGCGGATACATCTGGGTGGAGAGCGAGCTGGGGATCGGCACGACATTCAAGATCTGTTTCCCTCGCGTGTCGCCCGATCAGGAGATAGTGGAGGTGATCGAGCCGTCGTTCATTCCCGCGACCGGGACCGAGACGATCCTGTTGATCGAAGACGAGGAGGCCGTGCGCACGCTCGCGTCCCGGGTGTTGACGGAGCAGGGCTACCTCGTGCTCGAGGCGTCGAACGGCAAGGAGGGCCTTCACGTCGCCGAACAGGCAGGCAACGAGATCGACCTGGTTCTGACCGACATGATCATGCCCGAGATGAGCGGGCTCGAGGCGGCCGCGCGCATCTCGAAGATCCTGCCGGACACCCGCATCATGTACATGTCGGGCTACTCCGAAGCCGACAAGCTTCAGCGCGGCATCAGCGAGCTGCCCCAGCCCTTCCTGCAGAAGCCCTTCTCGGCGGAAAGTCTCTCTGTTTCCGTGCGGCGCACGCTGGATCGCCAGGCCTGATACACCCGCAGCTGCGACCCACATCACAGCCCGAACGCCATAATGCTCCCATGTTCGAGCCTCACCGAAACGACGCGCGCCCGCGGGCGCCGTTCATCTCTTTCCGGGTGGCGCGAATGTCTGACGAGAGCACGGAGAAAAAGATCAAGGAGCTGTATCAGCTCATAGAGGGAATCGAGGTCGCGATGTTCACGACCCGCCGTCCCGACGGGACCCTGGTGTCGCGTCCGATGGCTACCCAAACCCAGGCGGAGGGAGCCGACCTCTGGTTTGTGACCGACCGGGAATCGCATAAGCTCGACGAGCTCGAGCAGGATTCCAACGTCAACCTGTCGTATTACCGGGACCGCACCCGGGAGTGGGTTTCGGTGAGTGGGACCGCCCAAGTGTCGCACGACCGGCGGGCCATTCGGGAGTTGTATCAGCCTGATTGGAAGATCTGGTTCGCCGACGAGGGCGGAGAGCGCGACGGCGGGCCCAACGATCCTCGGCTGACGCTGATTTTGGTCGAGGTCGAATCGGTCACCTACATGAAGGTGGGCAAGCCGCAACCGCTCGTGCTCTTCGAGATTGCCAAGGGTCTCGTGACGGGGAAAGAGCCGCAGATCGGGGAGACCCGAGAGCTGAGCGGGGACGAGCTCCGGGCGGTCAAACCCTCGAGGTCGCCGGGCGGTAGCCGATCGCGCCGTTGAGCCACCGGACCAGCGGAATCAGTGTCGCAAAGTCGCGCGCGAGAGTCGCGGGAAGGCGGTTGCCGAGCACCTCGGCCTCGGTGAGTTGACGCGACACGGTGAACGACCGGTACTTGAGCCACCGCGCGGCCGGGTGGCTCTCGTCGTATCCGCGGGGCATGCGCGTGAGCATCGCCTCCTCGCTCAGGCGCTTGAACCGCCGGCGGAACGAGGGAAGGCGGACGATCTCCTCGAGCTCCTCGTGCCGCGCGGCGATCTCCTCCCTGATCCTGTCCAGCGTCGCTCTCGCCGGCATCCAGATACCGCCGGCCACGAAGCAATCACGATCGGCGAGCTGGAAATACAGACCGGCGCCCGCACCGTCGGCGTCCTGCCCCGCGCCGCGGCCGGCGTTCCGGTGGTAGAACTGGCACGCGGCGTTCGTCTTGTAGGGAGACTTGTCGGCCGAGAAGCGCACGTCACGGTGGATCCGGAAGATCGAGCGCCGCGGGTCCCCGAGCAGCTCCGGCGCGATGCCGGCAAGCCGGACGTCCATCTCCTCCACCAGCGCGGCGAGGGGCTGCCGAACCTCCAGCTCGTACTCCGCCCGATGCTGCTCGAACCAGTCCCGCCGGTTGTTGCGAGCCAGTCGCCGCAGGAAGCCGAGCGCACCCGGTCCGAATCCGGTAAACTCCGCCCCCACCAATGCCTCTTTCTTCGACCGATCCAGGCGCACGATCACTTCCTTCTGCTTCCGGCCCAGCCGCTTGATAGCCGCCTCGCGCCGTAGGGCGTCCCCTCGGCTCGAGGCCGCCTCGCGGTAGATGAAGCGCACCGGGCGCCGCGAGCGGGTATAGGCCGCCCCCCGGCCCGCGTTGTGCAACGACTCACGGCGGTCCGGATCCGTCGTGACTCCCGTATACAAGCTCCCATCGCCGCAGCGAGCGACGTAAACGAACCATGTCATGTGGATTGTAATGATAGGCTCGTCTTTCTATCTTCGGCCAATCAGCGTCACCATACCGCGTTCTGCGAGGCCCTGATGTCGTCCGAGGCCCTCACCGCCCGGGCCGAGTCTCGATCCGGGATCGACCGCCGTCGCTCGAGCCGTGGGTCCCTGCCTGACCAGCGGACCCTCCTTTCGTGGCTGTTCATCGGCCGGCTGGTCCTTGCCGTCGGCGCGCTGCTCGGCGCCGGTCTGGTCTGGACGGAGCGGCCCAGGGAGTCGTTTCTCGTCAGCATCGCGGTGGTCATCGCCCTGGTGTTCACCACGTATGGGGCGTGGGCCGCGTTCATGCGGCGGCGGGCACCGGGGAATTCCTTCCTCCTCGTCCAGGCGCTGATCGACCTCGGCGTCGTCACCACGATCGTCCACTTCGCCGGGCAGCCCCAATCGGCCTTCCCGGCACTGTACGTCCTGCTGGTGGCGGCATATGCCCTCCTGATGCCGCCGACCTGGGGAGCACTGACCGCGGTTCTGGCATCGGCACTCTTTCTGGCCGATACGTTCTGGAGCCGATCCGGGCCGCCCGATGGCGCCTTCTGGGCCCAGATCGTGGTGTTCAATGTGGTCTTCGCCATCGTCGCCGTGCTGGGGCATCGGCTGCGCCTGGCGGGGATGGAGCAGCAGACGCTCGCCATCGAGCTCAAACGGGTCCGGCTCGAAGCAGACGACATTCTGCGGAACATCCGCTCGGGCGTCCTTACGGTGGACGGGATGGGACGTCTCGCATTCATCAATCCCACCGCGCAGCGTCTCCTCGAGCTGGACGCTTTTGAGCTGCTCGGCCACCCGGTGCTCGACCAGCTCAAGAGCCGTTCCTCGGAGTTGTGGGCCGCGGTCGTGGCGGGCATTCGGAACGGCAGAAAGATTAGCCGTGGCGAGGGGATGGTGGTGCACGGCGGGGGCAAGATGTTCCCGATCGGGCTCAGCACGACCACCTTTCGTCAGGAGACGCAGGAAGCGCCGTCGGTGACCGCGATCTTCACGGACATCTCGGACCTCAAGGAAGTGCAGGAGCTGCAACAGCGGGCCGAGCGACTGGAGGCGGTGGCGGCGCTGAGCGCGTCGCTGGCGCACGAGATCCGGAATCCGCTGGCGTCTATCCGCAGCTCGGTGGAGCAGCTGGCCCGCTCGAAGCATGCCGATGAAGACGAGCGCTTCCTGGCCGGACTCATCGTCCGCGAGAGCGACCGGTTGAGCCGGCTGTTGAGCGAATTCCTGGATTTCGCCCGGGTCCGGGCGACGCAGTTCGTCCCGCTCGATCTTCATGGGGTGGTCGTGGCAGTCGTACGGCTCATCAAGGCCCATCCCGATTGCCGGCCCGACGCGGCCATATCGGTGGAGGGGGATCGCACGATCGTCGAGGGAGACGAGGATCTCCTGCACCGGATCGTGGCGAATCTGGTCCTCAACGCGGTTCAGGCGGCGCGGGGACCCATCCGCATCACCGTCAGCGTGAACTCGGTCCAGGGCAGTGAGGTTCCCCACGGCACCAACCTGGATCAGGCCGTGCGGTTACAGGTGCGGGACACCGGTCCGGGGATTCCCGAAGAGATCCGCGACCGGCTCTTTCAGCCTTTCGTCTCGGGACGCACCGGCGGAAGCGGACTGGGCCTCGCTATCGTCCAGAGGGCCGTGGAGGCTCACCGCGGGCTGGTGCTGGTGGACTCCGGTCCCGGGAACGGCACTGCCTTTACTATCTTTCTGCCGTCCAAGAAGATCGCGGAGGATGCGGCATGACCTACAAGCCGTCGGTACTGGTGGTGGACGACGAGTCGGGCATCCTCGATACCCTCCGCATCCTGTTGCGGAACGAGGGATTCGAGGTCACCACCGCCCAGGGGGGCAAGGCCGGCCTGGAACAGATCCGGTCGGGCACCCACGACATCATCCTCTCCGACGTCCGGATGCCCCAGGTCTCCGGCCTCGACATTCTCACGGCTGCGCGAGAGCAGGATCCGATGACGCCGGTCATCCTGATGACCGCCCAGGCCTCGCTGCAGAGCGCCATCGGCGCCGTCAACTCCGGTGCTTTCTACTATATCCAGAAGCCCTTCTCCAACGACGAGCTGATCGCCATCCTCCGCCGTGCGTGCGAGTTCCGCGCGGTCCGGGTGGAGAACAAGCAGCTCAAGCAGGAGATCCGTCGGCGCGACAAGAGCACGGTGGTCCGGCCGATCGGCAAATCGAAGCGATTCCTCGACGTGCTCAAGCTCGCCGAACACGTGGCGCCGACCGACTCGACGGTGCTGATCCAGGGGGAGAGCGGGACCGGCAAGGAGGTCATCGCCCGCTACGTGCACAACCTGTCCAACCGGGTCGACGGGCCGTTCATGTCCATCAACTGTGGCGCGCTTCCGGAGAACCTGCTCGAGAGCGAGCTGTTCGGTCACGTGAAGGGATCGTTCACCGGTGCGGTGCGGGACAAGCAGGGCCTCTTCGCCGCCGCGCGGGGCGGAAGCTTCTTCCTCGACGAAGTCGGAGAGATGCCGGCGTCGCTGCAGGTCAAGCTGCTGCGGGTGCTCCAGGAGCGCGAGGCCATTCCGGTGGGGGCCACCGAGTCGATTCCGGTGGACGTGCGGATCATTGCCGCGACCAACCGCGACCTCGAGGAGGAGATCCGTCGAGGCAACTTCCGCTCGGACCTCTTCTATCGTCTGAACGTGATCGCGCTCAACCTGCCGCCCCTTCGGGAGCGGCGTGACGACCTGCTCCTGCTCATCGAGTTCCTGCTGCAGAACCTCGCGCAGGAGAACGGCTCCGAGGAGACCAAGGCACTCGCCTCCGAGGCGCTCGACGCCGTGATGGTGTACGAATGGCCGGGCAACGTCCGTGAGCTGGAGAACGCCCTGGAGCACGCCGTGGTGCTGAGCCGGGGCAACCTCATCGATGCCGCGGCGCTGCCCGAGCGGATCACCAAGCGGCGCAAGGAGCCGCTCGTCGCCGAGCGCTCCTACCGCAATCCCACGCTCGAGGTAATCGAGCGGGCCTACATCATGTGGGTGCTCCAGGCCGAAGGCGGCAATAAGACCCGTGCCGCCGAAGTGCTGGGCATCGATCCGTCGACGCTCTACCGCAAGCTCAGCCGCTACGAAGAGCAGGTCGAGGTCAAGGCCTAGCCGTCGCACCCAGAGGCTGGGCCACCTCGGTTTGCATGCCTTCCGCCGTCCGCACGTACGCCATCAACAGGAGTGAGCGCAGGTCGCCCGCGGGCCGGGTGCTGTACTGCTCGAGCGCGGCCAGGGCCTGTCGCGCCCCCGACGCATCGTGCAGGTGCAACCGCGCCATCACCAGGCCGTCGCGCAGCTCGTCGGGTGAGATCCACCGGTGCTCCTTCAGGACCACCGGCATCAGGCGCTCCGCGGCGGCGTTGGCTTCCGCGAAGTTCCAGGAGGCGATGCCGTGGCGAAACGCCACGACGTCCCGGGCAGGCGCCGGCGCCTTGTGCCGGGTCATGAACCGCCCAAGCGCGGCGTAGAGGGGCTCATCCGCCGTCCCCGCGGTCCCGCCGCTCCGCAGCCGATCCACCGCATTCGCCTGCTCAAGCCACAGCTCCCAGCTGCTCGGCGCTTGATCGGCCTCGAGCGTCGCCTGCCACATGTTCGACTGGTAGATCGCCTGGTGAGCGAGCGCGCCCAGCAGGCTGTCCATCTGGACCTGCGCGGCCGGCGAACGGACCAGCACGCCGAGCGCGCGGGCCCGCACGCGAGGATTCTCGGGCAGCGCCGGGAGTGGCTCGCCGCCCGGCGCTACGCGGCGTCCGCTCAGCGACGCCAGGAGATTGAACCATTCCTCGGAAAGCGCCGGGAACCCCGACGCGTGGTCGCGGCGGAAGCGGCGGCGCTCGGCGCCGAGATCGAGGACGGGGTAGTAGTCGGAATTGGGCTGGCCCATCGTCTCGACCAGCGGCGCCAGCTCGGCGCGTGACACGATCGAAAGCCCGTCGAGCACCGGGGCGGTAAGTGGGGTGAACCGGCACAGGTCCTTCCGAAGGTCGCCGGCCTGGAAGATGGACCAGTCGGGCGCCGGGAGCTGCTCCCGGTTGCTCGCGACCACGAGGAGGTCGCCGCTGGGGACGAGGTAAACCTCGTAGGAACGGAAATTCTGGTGAATGGCGGCGAGCACGCTCAGGACCAGCGCGTCGTCCAGCTCGTAGACGTGAAGCCACTGGCCGAAGACGCCGTCGTCGGTCAGGTACTGTTTGACCCGGCCGTAGAACTCCGTCGTGAAGAGGCCGGAGACCCCGCTTACCCACGGGTTCGAGGGCTCGGACATGATCACGTCGAACCTCCGCTGAGCCGAGGCGAAGTAGGACTTCGCGTCGTCGATCACGATCTCGGAGCGTGGGTCTTCGAAAGTTCGCCGGTTGGCTGGGAGGAACACGCGGGAGCCCTCGATCATCTTGGGCTCGATCTCGATCGTGACCAGACTCTTGAGCGCCGGGCTGCCGAGGAGCAGATGCGACGACATGCCGGATCCCTGGCCGATGACCGCGGCCGACGTCGCGCGCGGCATGTGGGCCAGCGTGACGAGCGGGAGCAGCGTCTGGGTCGCGGCATCGGCCATGAGCGGCATCGAATGGCCGGCCGAGTCGCAGCGCTGATACCAGACCGGCGTCAGGGAAGCGTCGGGCTTTCCGTTGGTAGCGAGCGTCACGATGTTCGTCCCGGTCGTGCGTGATGCCGTGACGGTCGCGGTGCGGCCGTCCCGGTAGTAGGTGATCTCGCGATCTCCCGCCGCCACCAGCCCGCCGGTCCGGTAGACTCCGCTCGACAGCATGTTCCGGTCGAGGCGGACACCGAATCCCACGGCGAGCGCGAGCACCGCGGTAGCGAGCGCTGCCACGGGGGCGAGCCGCCGGCCGACGCCATCCGGTGTGGACGAGCGGGCCAGCAGCACCGCCCCGATCACCATGTCGATCGCCGCCCCCGCGATGAGCATTGCCTTGAGGCCGATCAGCGGCAGGAGCACGAGTCCGCCGAGCACGACCCCCAGGATCGAGCCCAGCGTATTCCAGGCGTAGACCGCCCCGATCGCCCGCTCGCCGGCGCCACCGGCGACCAGCGTTCGTGTGATGAGCGGCAGCGTCATGCCGGCGCAGAACGTCGCCGGCAGCATGATCACGAGGCAGAGCCCGTAGCGGGCGATGGTGAAGCCGGTGTATCCCGTGTCGTTCCTGGCAAAGGTGGAGAGCAGCGAGGCGACCCACCCGAACGACTGCACGTAGAGCGGGAGCGTCGCGAGCGCCAGGAACCCCATCATCCACTGCACCATTCCCAGCGTGCGAAGAGGGTCGGGAAGGCGATCGGCGCGCGAGCGGATCCACCAGGCGCCGAACGCGAGCCCGAGGATGAACGCCGAGAGCATGAGCTCGAAGGAGTGGGTGGCGCTCCCGAGCACGAGCGCGAGCATCCGGATCCAGTCGATCTCATAGATGAATGAAGCGACCGCGGTGCCCAGGCTGGTCCAGAGGAGGAGGCGCTCGAGCCCTGCCGGTGCCGGCGCCGACGGTGTGCTCGGAGCCGCCGGGACGGACGCGACGCCGGCCGCAGCGGCGGCGCGCGCGTCGATCTCCGCGTTCCGGGCGGCCACGATCACGCCGACCGTGCACGCCGCAACGACCAGATTGAGCATCGCCGCCGTGAGGAGCGTCCCCGGCAAGCCGGCGAGCGACACGAGATAGAAGCCGGCGACGAGCACGCCGATGGCCGCGCCCAGGCTGTTGGAGAAGTAGAGCATGGCGAGCGATCGGCCCGGCGCGCTCCGGTCGAGTCGCAGCACGCCCGCTGACATCAATGGAAAGGTGGCGCCGAGCAGGATCGACTGCGGCAGAATCAGGGCGCTCGCGATTCCCCACTTGGCGAGCGGGAGCAGCCACGAGCCGGCCAGCGCCGGGTAAGCCGACGCGTAGGTCCAGGAGGTGACCGCCTGGAAGATGTCATGGAAGAAGAGGCCGATGACCCCGACCGCGAATTCGATTCCGACGTATCCGTAGAGCGGCTGGCTGAGACGCTCCGAGCGGCGGCTCACCGCCAGCGCTCCAGCCGACATCCCGCCGAGGAAGATGACGAGCACGGTGATCTGGGCGTACGCATCATGTCCGACGAACAGACCGAGATAGCGGGTCCAGATCGACTCGTAGATCAGTCCGGCCGCGCCGGAGAGCACGAAGAGCAGATAGAGCACGCGGATCATTCCGGCTCCTGTCACCGACTGGAAGGCTTGTAGCGGGGTGTCGGAGGGACCGAGGGGCAAGAAGCGTGCAAAGATTGTCATACCCGCTCAAACAGGGGGTCTGCAGTGCTCAACTGCTGTCAGCGTCTCGCATTACGCGTTCATGCGCGTCCGGGTCGGACCGAGGCAGATCACCGTCCATCTCTGCAAGTCACCACCGGCGAAAGCCTTCCGCTTCATGGGGTCCCAATGGCACATGCGTTGCCCTCCGGCTGCCCGTCTACGGCCGCCGCCACCCCCTGTGCCGGAGGAAGAAAGCAATGCAGAACCGCAAGGGCTTTACGCTGATCGAGCTTCTGATCGTGGTCGTGATTATCGGCATCCTGGCCGCGATCGCGATTCCGAAGTTCGCGAACACGAAGGAAAAGGCGGTATTGGCCGGCATGAAGTCCGACCTGCGTAACCTCGTGACCGCGCAGGAAGCGTTCTTCAGCGACAACCAGACCTATGGGACCGGTCTCGCCGCGGCCCAGTCGGCCACCAACGTGGCCTTCGTGCCGAGCGCGAACAACGTGATCACCCTGTCGACCGTGA